>JAEEYQ010000032.1 GCA_016288215.1 Lentisphaeria bacterium
CAACGTAGTTGTTACAAGGCAGCGGGAGATCTTCTCCTGCATCATGTCGGCGATCATCCGGAAATACAAGTTCGACGTCTCGGACGTCTTTGTCGACGGAACCAAACTGGAGGCAAATTCCAACAAGTACAAGTTCGTGTGGAAGCCCAGGAGGAAGCACGACAGGCTGAACGAAGGACTGCGAACGAAGAACTCGCTCTGGCTGCTTAAATCTAGCCACGTCTTTACCTGGACACCTGATAAGGGATAAAGGCGTACGCATCAGGTTGGTTATGAAACCGTGTCCGCGGATTGCATAACGAGAACAAACAGTGGACTGCTTCTTTCGGCGTGTGGGGACGCCACCTACCCGAAGGACTAAGACTAAATCGCGTGCTAAGCATGTAGACGCCTGCGGGATATCTTTTCAGAACCGGGGTTCAACTCCCCGTGCCTCAACCATTCAGCAAAAATAAGGCTCTGGAAGTCCACTGATTTCCAGCCCCTTTTGCGTTTCCGCATCTCTCCTGAACGTAGCGCTTTGTGGCATTTATGCGAGCGAGGAACGGAGAGAATGGAGAATGGTCCGGAGACGGCAAACTGGCCGCTTTCAGGGCCCCCTGGCCGCCGCTTTTCTCCGTTTTCAGGAATCGAGTCCTGAAATCTCCACACACAAAATCCACGAAATCCGGCTTCTACACGATGTGCGTTCCCTCCGCTCCCCTTGAGCGCCTTGTGCCGTGGGTGCTTCGGCAGCAAGGAGACGCCACGCACCTTGGGCCGCCCGCCGCAGTTGAGGCGGTCAGGACGGCTGTACGGCGGCTTGCGGACGCATGCCAGGCCTATGACCCTGATGAAATCAGAAACAAGGTCGGCAGACGGCGTGGATAGGTGAAGAAGCTCCTCACCAGTGATGGTGAACATGGCTGCGGCAAATGCCGTCCAACCCGACATGACATCATGCGGCCGATTTGCAAAATCGGCATCCTATAATAACATAGTATGGGAACGCACATAGTGTTTCCTGAATTTTCAACTCATGATGAAAGGATGCAGTTATGGAATTTCATGGCCCGGTCACCACAGTTCGGATTTATCCAATGTACTATGAAAGCGAAGAGCAGCAGACCCAGATTCTGGATTTGCTGAAGCGCAATCCGGGCATAGACGAAGTGTGGTTCAGCACGCTGGAAGGAAACGACTCCATGGCGAAGCACGCGGAATTGGCCGAGATGTCTGCGGCCTTCGCGGAAAAGGTGCGTGCGCTGGGCGTGCGTGTCTCCCTGCAGCTCTCCTCCTGCATCGGGCATTTCGCGGCTCCCCGCACGGCGGACGGCTTCCCATGGACGGAAGATGACCTGATGGTAGACTCCTACGGCAAAACGGTTTCAGGCATCTGCTGCCCCACATCCAAGACGTTTGTGGATTGGACGGGCAAGGCGCTTGCCCTCTACTGCGCCAAAATCCATCCCGATTCCGCCTACATCGACGACGATCTGCGTTTCCAGAACCATGGAGCCATCCACGACGCATGCTTCTGCCATCGCTGTCTGGACGCCTTCGCCGAGTTTGCCGGCAAAAGGTATTCCAGGGAGGAGCTGACCGCATTGCTGGACAGCGATTCCCGCGAGTCCATCCGTCTTCAGTGGGTGAAGTTCCATCGCATCCAGATGGCGGATTTCTGCCGGGAAATTTCGGAGGCGGTCCACGCGGCTTCGCCCGAGACGGAAATGGGACTGCAGACCGCCAACAGCGAAATGGGATACAACGGCTGGAATTTCGAGCTGTGCTACAAGGCCATGGCTGAGGCGACAGGCAGGCCATGCCGCGTGCGTATCGGGAGCGGCGTCTGGAACGACTACAATCCCCATACCTTCCTGCGCAAGGGCCTTCTCACGGGCTGCGATGTGGCCGACGCGCGCGCCTCGGGGGCCGTGGGCGTGATGACGATGGAAATCGAGAACTGCCCGTGCAACGCCACGTCAAAGAGCAACTACGCGATGCAGCTGGAGGCGGCATTGTGCATGGCATACGGATGCAATTCATCCAGTATGCAAAGCGGCTCTCTTTGGGAGGCGGGCGGAGAATGCATGGAGAAGTTCTTTCGCATGTATTCCAGCAACCATGCCTACTTTTCGATGCTTTCCGGCATTTCGCGCGAATCTGTCAACGCTGGCCTCAATCTGGTGGTGAATGACGAGTTCATGGAGAATCCCAAGAATCCGGAGAAGCCCTACGAATGGTATGTGTTTCAGGTTGACGATGCGGAGGAGTTTGTGCAGTTCGGGATTCCGCTGATGTTCAACAGGCAGCTTGCCGCTTCGGGGGGCAATGCCTCACTTGTGACGCTGAACTCGGCGAAGAGCATGACCAAGGAGAATTTCATGCGCTGTCTGCGGGATGGCGCGCTGCTGACCGGAAACGCCTATCTGGAACTCCAGAGGCGGGGGCTGGTCGATTTTGCGAAGGTGAAGGCGGAATGTGCCCACGAACTTAACATGTCATGCACACGGCTCACGGAACATCCCATCAACGGCGACGGCGCACACGCTTCCTGGCGCGGATTCCTTTTCCCCGACACGGTGGCGTTCACGCCCGAATGCAGCTCCAAGGCGCAGCCGCTTGCCGTCTATGCCGATGACAAGGCGGGCCGTCTGGCCGCATGGTGTCTGGAAAGCGACTATGGAAAAATGGCCGTGTTCGGCGTATCGGGCAATTTTTCGCGCCAAATCAATCCGTGGCAGATTGAAATGCTCCGCAATCTGGCGGACTGGGTGGGGCAGGCTCCTATGCCTGCGCGCCTGAACGGATGGCTGCCCCTGGTGGCCATTCCCGCGACAGACAAGTCCGGCAAGGTCTGCGCAGTCACTGTGGTCAACGCGGGCATTGAGCCATGCGCCGACGCCGTGCTAGAAATCCGCAACCCCGTTGGGACCTCCCTGTCGTGGTTTAGGATGGGCGATGAGCAGAAGCGCATCGGCGTTGAACAAAGGACTGATGGCCAGAGTACGATAAGGGTGAAACTGCCCGAACTGGGCGCCTGGCAGATTGCCACAGTCGTTTGCGGCTAGTGATTGACAGGGGACATTGATGAGTGGTGAATGTGTCAATGTCCCTCTGTTTTATGGCTTGGCAAGAGACGTGGAGCGAAAAATCTCGTCTGTCATGCTTCACTGTTTCCCGTCACGGTGTTCCTCGTGCCGTTGCAAACGGGAAAGTCCGCGTATCTCTTAGTTCCGGATATATTCCCGAACTGAATGTTTATCATGACTGATGGTGCGAACAGAGAGTGCGCACGTGTCCCAAAATGATATCACGTGAAATTCGTACGTCTCTCGTTGTGGTTCCTAACTATCTAGATGGCGCTCTTACCTATGATGTACATTATAACCTGTGAGACGGTGTATTTCGGGGGAATGGACATCAGCATATGGTCAGTGAGCAGCTAACATTCCATAACCTTGTACTCTTTATGAATGACTAGTTCGCGGCGGTGTCTATCCCAAAACGAACATTGGAACACCATTTGAGGCAATTGAAAGCCTCAGGGCACATTGAGTTCCGCCGCACCCCAAAGACTAGCTGATATACTGCAAGAATGTCTCACCACGGCCAGTCGCCTGCTCTCCGCAATAGGAACGCCAGTCTATTTGCAAATTAACGCACGGCATATTATAATATTTTATAGTGGTTTGGACTTGACTTCATTCATACATAACATAAACCGATAGAATATAAGGTGTAAGGAACGGCCAATGAAAAAAGGCGACATCGCACCCAGTTTTACATTGCCTGACAAGGACGGCAAGGAGATTAGCCTCTCAAACTTCAGAGGACGAAAGGTCGTGCTCTATTTTTATTCAAAGGACAACACTCCAGGCTGCACACGGCAGGCCATGGCATTTGCGGAAAACCACGCTGAGTTTGAAAAACGTGGCATTGTGGTGATCGGCGTCAGCAAGGACAGCGTTGCCTCACACGCAAAATTCGCAGAGAAATACAGTCTCCCATTCATCCTGCTTTCAGACCCAGAGTTGAAGGCGATTCAGGCATACGGCGTATGGCAGGAAAAGAAACTGTACGGCAAGCCGTCAATGGGCGTTGCGAGAACTAGTTTTGTCATCGGTGAAGACGGCACCATCCTGGAGGTGATGCCGAAAGTCAAGCCCGACACAAACGCCAGCGACATTCTGGCAATGTTAGACAGATAATCTCCGATTGATCATGAAAAATGAACTGCTTTGGATATTGGTTTTTGTGATTGATTTCAGTGCGCTATTGCTTGTATACAAGTTTCTTGGGAAACTGGGGCTCTTCGCCTGGGTGGCCATGGCGACGGTCATCGCGAACATCCAAGTCATCAAAGTCATCCAGTTGTGCGGCGTCACCGCCACGCTGGGAAACGTCCTCTATGCATCGATATTCCTTGCCACGGACATCCTCTCAGAGAACTATTCCAAAAGGGACGCGGCGCTGGCCGCCATCATCGGTTTCATCAGCATGCTGGCGCTGCCGTTTCTGATGACGTTCTCGTTGTGGTTCGCTCCTGGAGAAGGCGACTTTTCGCAGGAGGCCCTGAAGACGTTGTTCGGCATTGTGCCTCGCGTGGTGGCAGGCTCCGCCGTGGCATACCTCGTCAGCCAGTTCCATGATGTCTGGAGCTACCATGCCATCAAGGCGAAAATGCCCTCCACGAAAATGCTGTGGCTTCGCAACAACGGCTCGACGCTCGTCAGCCAACTGCTGGACTCCGTCATCTTTGCCACCATCGCATTCTACGGTCTCTATACAACGCGGGTTTTCATGGAGATTGTCATCACAACCTATTTGCTCAAAGCAGTTTGCGCACTTCTGGACACCCCGTTCATCTATCTTGCGAAAATCTTGCATGCACACGGCCATGTCCAAGAGCGCTGACCGGAGATGAATTCAAAATCGTCAATGGCTCATTGCCAATGGCTATGATGACACTTGATTTGACAGGCATCGAATTCCCTAAGGGGAGAAATACGGCGCAGATACGCCGTTTCCCCTCCCTATGGAGAACCCTGATGAGGCGGTGGATTACTCCATTACCTTTTCAGAATGGTTCAAGGAGATGAAAGATACCGGGAAAAACAATCATCTTCTCCAAAGGGTTCTCGAGTATTACGAAACGCTCTGTTCCCCATGAGGGTAGTTTATTATCCACAAAACACACGGAATAAACAGAAGCAAAGTGCCACTCACGAGCGGACTTCGCGGTTCTTTTATTTCATTTGAAAAGAATTAATCCGTATTCTGCCACAACATGATGAAACGCTTCTTGTTATTCTGTATGATCTGTGGTTAATATATGACCCTCATGGGGGAATAGAGCATTTTGTAAAATGCGTTTGTCTGACTATATTATGACTTAACTTCCCCCTAGTCAAACGCAAATCGTTATTTAGGCATTCGGAAATCAAGCCCCAAGGCGAGGTTCTGACTCCATAGGCATGGCAATTGATTATGAAAGGAATACCGAAAAGATATCTGCTGGTCGCGGCCATAGCCGCGGCGTTGGCCTGTCTGTTCGTGCAATATTTCAAACTGAGCGGTCTTTTCGACAGAAGAGTCCCGGTTTTGGAGACACAACCGAACAACTGCTATGACAAGACCATAAGGGTCCTTGCCAGACCTTTCTACAATCCGTATACGTTCTTTGACTCTGAAGGCAATCCAACTGGCCACGATGTGGAGCTCATCAACATCGTCGCCAATGAACTGAAGATGAATCTGGATCTTCAGCTGACTGACTGGAACTCTGCCATCGAGGCCATCAAGAGCGGCAAGGCGGATGTCCTCATGGCCTGCGAGTTCTTCAACAGACATTCCTCGGAAACGGAACTTGCCAACACCGTCTATACCGTCTATGACGAATTCGCCGTCTTCGGGAACAAGCCTCTGGACAAACCGATTCAGCTTCTCGACAAGAAAATTGGCATTCTGAAAAACGGCAACGTCTCCAGCAACCTCTATTCCATGGGGCTTGCGGGAAAATGCACTGGATATGACAGTTATTTCGGTGCCTTCAAGGCACTTATGAATGGCGAATGCGAATATGTCATCGGGCGAACCGCCGTCGGCATCGCCATTCTGGATAATCTTGGAGCCAAGGACATTAAGCCGCTGATGAGCATCGGCTCCAGCTGCATGTGCTTCGGCCTCTCCCCCGACAACCAGGAGCTGCGTGCCAAAATTGACGCCATTCTAATGAAACTCAAAACGGACGGAACCCTCGAACGGCTTCATCGCAAATGGCTTACGACTTTCGTTCAGCCATATACGTTCGAGGATGTCATGCGAAACAACCCATGGCTCCCCCTAACCGCCGTGGCCCTCGTTGCCCTCCTTATATATGTATATGTTAAGTGGCATAGGGAAAAGCGGGCCCAGCTGCTCGAAATAGAACGGATGGAAGGCAATCTCGACAAAATCAGTCAAAAGGCGGAAGATTACCATGAAATGCTCATCAAGGCTTCCTCTGGCTATCTTGAGGTCAATCTCTCCCAAAACGCCATCATAGGGGACATCATCGATGTCGATGACAATGGGACTCAAACCATCATTAACAAAGCAAGTGCCAGGACTCCAACAGGTTACAATGAATTCATGAAATGGTGGGCGGATAATATGCTGGTTTCAGACAAAGCGGAATTTCTTGCGGTCAGCAATTGCCAACACCTTATCTCAAGATTCAACGCTGGTCAAAAGATCGTGGACATCTTCTGCACATCGCTGCGCAAGAACGGCAAAAACGAAAGACACTGCAAGCATACCTACTATATCTTCCGCAACGAAACCAACAGCAATATCATGGCATTCTGCCTTGTCACGGACATCACGGACGAGGTGAACGCCGAACGCAAGGCAAACGAACTCAGACAAGTGCTGACCGCCATGGCCAACGACTATGACTCGATTCTCCATTTCGACTTTGACAAACACCGTATCGATTGCTATCGGTTTGGCAGACTCCTGAAAGACGCCAATGAAGTCGATGGCAGCTTCTCCACGTTCGAAGATTTCATGAAAGGCTATGCGGAAGACTTCATTCTCCCTGAAGACCAGAATGACTTCATCAGCGAAATGACATCCGTGAAGATTCTTCCCGTCATCAAGTCAGGCAAGGTGTTCTCAGCGAAATTCCGATACGGCAAGCAAGAAGCCCCTAGATGGCTTGGCATCAACATGATCCATCACAAAGATCACAAAGACAGAAACTGCGTCCTCATCGGCATAAGGGACATGACTGACGAAATCAGCATTGAGCAGCGCCATCAGACTGAACTAAAAGAGCAGAACAAGGCTCTTGAGATCGCCCGCGACATGGCACAGGCCGCCAACAACGCCAAAACCGCTTTCCTCTTTAATATGTCACACGACATCCGCACCCCCATGGGGGCGATTCTCGGCTTCACCAATTTGGCAATCAAGAACATCGATGACAAGGAGAAGACTCTGGATTGCCTCAAAAAGACCAAAGCATCTGGAGAGCATCTCCTTGCGCTCATCAACGACATTCTTGAAATGTCCAGAATCGAAAGCGGCAAGGTCACTCTTGAAGAAAAGGACATTGATTTAATCGATGTCTGCGAATCCTCACTCCCCATGCTGCGAATTCTTGCGGATGAAAAGAACATATCGTTCATTTTCAAGCATTCGGACATTTCCGACAGGAACGTGCATGCAGACAGTCTACGGCTAAGCCAAATCATCATCAACGTCATTTCAAACGCCATGAAATACACCAACCCCGGCGGGCAGGTCTCCTTTACGCTATCACAGGAATCCTGCGACCTGCCCGGCAAAAACATGTACCGCCTTGTGTTTGAAGATACGGGAATCGGCATGAGCAAGGAGTTCCAACGCCACATCTTCGAAACCTTCTCCAGAGAGAACACTTCAACAGTCAGTGGCCATCAGGGCACGGGATTGGGCATGGCCATCACGAAGAATCTGGTCGGACTCATGGGCGGCACCATCGAGGTCGAAAGCGAACAGGGCAAAGGAAGCAAATTCACCATCAGAATTCCCCTGTGCGCCGTCAACGCAAACGACAATGCATCAAACAACGCAGCCAACGACACAAAGAGCCAAGCTTCTCTTGAAGGCAAAAAGGTGCTGCTTGTCGAAGACAATGAACTCAACAGGGAAATCGCCGCCGAATTGCTTTTGGACAACGGTCTTGAGGTCGATATGGCCGAAGACGGCTCCATTGCCGTCAAGATGATAACGGAAAAGGGATGTCAATACTATGATTTCGTCCTGATGGACATTCAGATGCCCATCATGGATGGCTATAAGGCCACCAGCGCCATTCGCGCCCTTCCCGATTCCGATGCCCTTCCCATCATTGCCCTCTCCGCAAACGCATTTGAGGAGGACCGTCAAAAATCAATCACCGCAGGCATGAACGCGCATATCGCCAAGCCTATCAAAGTCAAGGAACTCCTTGAAACCCTCAGAAAATTCGCGTGATCATGGAATTAACCGCTTTTGAATTTTGATCAAAAGTGCTCATCCATGCGCGAAATCGATCAACATGCAACGAACCTTGCATTATTTCAAACAGAACTCTTAAGGATAACTATCTGGACATCAACAGGTTATTTGGGATTTGGCTAGGCGGCGTCTACAACATGACCCCTTAGGCTTGTCCATTCAAGGCGGTGGCTCCATAAATGTCATCGCGCCTCTGCCAGCTTGACAGTATGAATGGAGTTCCATTCCCTGTTCTCGCACCAGCACACGGTCCGTTCCTGCACATCAAACACCATGGAAACCACCGTGGGGCAGACCGTCTGGGACACCGCCCGCAAGACCTCGAAGCCCTCGGTTACGCCAAAGTCTTCCGACGCAACTTGCAGCATGGCCTCCGCCTTCTGATATCTGTCCCACCCCATCCACGGATGGGTCTCCGAATTCTGCTTGAAAGGCGAGAAGTTGGTCAGAATCTTGTATTTAGGCCTTTCTTCGTATAGGTTGCCCTGGCCAGGGACGATGTGCAGCACGTTCCCCTCCGCGTCCGACAGCGCCGCCATGAAGGTGAAACCTGGAATGCTATGGACAGGTCTGCGTTCCGCGATTTCACGAATCTCCTGCAACGTCTTTTTCTGCATCAGCAAATCAATGTCCAGCATGATGATGTTTTCGCCGTCTCCGGTTGGATTGCTTCGCTCGTCAAACGGCCAGCAAGTCGGCATTCCCACGAAATCGCCTCTGGCGTTGGCGCCAAACAAGGGAAGCCATCCTTCCTTCGGATCATCGATTTCTATGAAAACACCCTCTGGCGCCCCCCGAACGCGGCTGGTCATGTCCAGAATGTCAAGATTCCATCCGACAATGGTCTTTTTTCGGTTTACGACCAAACTTGTACACATAAGTCATTCAATTCAAATAAGATGCAATATAACGGATACAACGCCCTTTAGTCCTGATACACGAATCGTGGCCCTTCTGTGCCATTTTCCCCTGTGGGAATGAAACCTGCATGAGCGAGCACCCGTTGCGACGCCGTGTTTTCAGGCGTCGTTTCCGCCTCAATTCTTGTCACGCCCTCTTGAACAAGCGCCCATGAGGCAATGGCCCTGACCGCTTCCGTCATATAGCCCTTGCCACAATAACCGTCCCTTAACCCATAGCCGAGCTCAACCATCCCATCTGTGTCAAGACCTTTGAAGGACAAATCGCCGACAATCACGCCCCTCTGATTTTTCAGTTCAATGAACCACAAGGCGTGCCATATTCTCTTTTTAGGCTCCGCAAGACAACCGTGAAGCATTTCCGAATAAGCCTGCTTTAATTCCGCATCTTCTTCATTTCCAATAACTTGCTTCATTTCATCATCGCTGATTGGATAAAGCAGCAATCGTTCACTTGCTATCTTCATAAAAGAGAATTCCAATTGCTCATCGCCCCCGCCGACTGCGTGGGGGCGGTCGTCCCTTCCAGTCGGACCTAGGCACGCCTGCCCTATATTATATATATGGTATAAGGGGAAGGGTTTAGACCAACATGCCGCGGTTGAGATGAGCGGCTACTTCCGGCTTGCCCAATTGGGAGACCAGCTCCAATGCGAACTCCAACGAGGCACCCGGTCCGCAGGCGGTGATGAGACGGTCGTCCACACGAACGCGATCCGCCGTGTAATGGCCGCCAATTTCCTTCTCAAAGGAGGGATAGCATGTGTACAGCTGAGTCGTAAGGATGCCCGCCGCATGAAGGACGATGGGAGCGGCGCAGATGGCGGCCAACAAGCCGCCACCGGCCCTAACCTGTTCCAGCAGAAGGCGAACCGATCGGCTTGCCTTCAAGTTGGTGGCGCCTGGCATGCCGCCTGGAAGAACCACAAGAGCCAAGTCGTCCGCCACAAGGTCCTCCACGGCACAATCGGTCTGGATGGACAGACCATGGGCACTGGTGACCAGCCCCTTGACGCCAACTGAGGCGACGGCGACCGGAATGTCGGCGCGGCGAAGGACGTCAATGGACGTGACGGCTTCAATGTCTTCAAAGCCGGGGGCAAGCAAAACGGCGGTCTTGAGAATGGGACGCAGCATCATGGGCTCCTTGTTTTTGGATGGCTTTCTCTATACCTCTTATTATATATAGTATGCCATAACTATAGTGCCGCGGACAGCGGGAAGCAAATCGTGAATTGGAAATTTGACATGGGACGGGAGGCGGCGGGCGGCGGTGCCAATTCGGATCCACATTTCCCACGGTTTTGCGACTTTTCGTCTCCAACTACACCACTTATACCAGACTTGTTTGACCAAAAGGACTTTTAGGTGCATATTAATAGGGCACTAGTACTTAAAGGTATTTCACCATTGCGGCGGAATTCATCGCCGCCTGCCAGAAGATCACTTGCTGCAAGGCGGGCTATCTTGAACGTTTCGCCATCTATGAGTATATAAAGAAGGCATTCGCCTATGTCCGGACGGGTGAGACGCGCCAGCACGGCAACATCATTCTGCAGAAGGGCGTGATTCTCTAAGGTGTTATAAATTAGCGACTAGAGATATGGAATGACGGAAGAGACTATATCCACAGAACAACAGGAAAGCAAAGAACCTGCAGCGAATCCGCACGATACGTTTTGCCGCCGTGCACGGAAGCGAGTGATCATATGTCTGGTTCTCTTCGCAATTCACTATCTGGTATTGCTTTTGCTTTGGCCTTTATGGGACAATCCCTTCGGAGTGATATGTGGCGTCATTCTATTTTGGTGGTTCTACCTTTTTCTTCTGGGTTACATCGTGTATCTTACATGGCTGCCCTTCAAGGCTTTGTACCTTTGCATTCGAAGGCGCACGAGATGGGCTGCATTGGGATGGACACTTGTGCCGTGGCTGCTCATGTCCATCATCGGATATGCCCATAAAGTGGTTCCTGAAAAATATCTGGCCTGGCGGCGGCCTGCTGTCGTCCACCAAGTTCAAACCGGTGTCCTGAAAGGCATAAATGGCGAATCCACAGGGGAAATGCAGATGCATCTGCTGGACATGTGGACATCCAGCGACGGAACGATTTGGGTATTTCGAAACGAGCCGGACAAGCTGATCATCGGATTCTGGACCAGTCGCGGAATGCTCTGCGGCAGCTGGTATCACATCTACACATCGGATGATCGTCCCCCTACGGCGGATGAGTTAGACGACTTCCCGGAAAATCTCCTTTCGACGGAAAAACTGGCCCCGCATTGGTATGAAATGCATATAGACTATTAGCTATTCTACTGACGTAATACCTCTTGTCAAGCGGGGCAAGGGGAAATAGCGGTTTTTGTTTTTTCATTCTTTGGCACTGACTTTTCGCGCAACAAGACGGCTCTTGGCTTGCAAAACGCCATTATCCTGTTATAATAAGTCGTTTTCCATCATCCGCATTAACGAATTCAACTCTAACGGGAAGATCTCCGTGAAAGCTTTCCTTGCCATTGTACTGCAGACGATACGGTCGGCCATCCGATCCAAGGTGTTCCATGTCCTGTTCGTGTTCATTCTGTTGTCCGTCTTTCTTCTGCCGATGACGGTCTCCGGCGATGGAACGGCCATCGGTCTGGTCCAAATTGCCCTAACCTATTCGCTGGGCATTGTTGTGGCCTTGATTTCCACCACCACCCTATGGTTGGGCTGCTCGCTGCTCTCCCATGAGATTGAGAACTATAGCGTCCACATGGTGGTCGTCAAGCCCTGCCCCCGCTGGATGCTCTGGCTGGGGAAATGGTGTGGCGTGTTCATCATGCATGCGATCATCATGCTGATCTCCGGCGGCATCATCTACGGGCTGACCCAATGGCGAGTGGCCCATGGCGACTTCTCCGAACTGGAGATCTCCCAGTTGAACAAGGAGATTCGCGTGGGTCGCCGTTCCTTTGAAGCGGAGCAGCCCAACATCGAACATGAGGTGGAGGCAGAATTCGAGAAGAACAAGGAGTCTTTCGGCAAAGACCTGTCCCCCAGCGCCACGAAGACCATCAAGGAGGAACTGCGACGACGAGTTCTGGCTCGTCAGGGCGAGGTGGCTCCGGGGACCTTCAAAGTGTGGACCTTCAAAAACGTCACCAGCAAGCTCAACGAAAAGCTGGCCAACAACAATTCTCCGGAGAAGAGCGCCAACACTCCGCTGGAGACTGGCATGGTCTTCTTCCGCTACCGCCTGTTCTCTGGCGAGGCGGACAGCACCAAACAGCAGCAGATGCCCTGCATCTGGGGCGTGCGGGATCCCCGCGCCGTAGCCGGCGGCGCCCCCGACCCCTACATAAATTCCATGTTGAATGTCATGGGCGGCACCTATCAGGAGCTGATCATCTCCTCCAATTTCATCGACAAGAACAATGACAACTCCCTCGCCATCCGCTTCTACAATCCACCCAAAGAAGGCTGGAACGGACATGAGCCCATTCCAGCCGTCTTCCAGCCCATGGACGGCCCCACCGTGCTGGTGGCCGTCGTCGGCTTTGCCAACAACTATTTCCGCGCCATGCTTTTGGCCCTTCTGCAGATCGCCTTTTTGGCGGCGTTGGGCTGCACAGTCAGCGCGGCCTTCTCCACGCCGGTGGCCACCTTTGTGGCTGTGGCCTATCTGGTCATCGGTCTGTCCGTTCAGGCGGCGGTGTCCGCCCCCTCCCGTAACGAGGACGGCAGCTACCGCTACACGGGCGTGGCAAACATGCTGTCCCACAAATTCTCTCAGGGCATCGGCCACATCGTCGTGTCCGTGGACGATTTGGACGCCACCTCCGACCTCATCAAAGGGCGCCTCATCGAGGGACGCCGCCTTGGGGAGTCCTTCCTGTATCTGTTCTGTCTGCGCACGGGTCTGATTGCCGTGGTGGGCATCTGGATTCTCAACAAACGCGAGCTTGGCGCCGTCATCCGCAAATAAACTCTGGAGCGACATACGACAATGAAAAAATTCGGTCCGATCTGCGCATTTCTCGTCGTCTTTCTGGTGTTGGGCACGGCCTTGTCCGTTGTCCAGAGCCAGATGAACGCCATTCGCTACACGCAACATCTGACGGACGTGGATCCTTTGGACAACGCGCCGCCATGGGTGGCGTTCACCAGCGTGGCCTTGGGCGGCTTCCGCGGCCTGGTTGCAGACTGGTTGTGGCTGCGCTCCAGCAAGATGCAGGATGAAGGCAACTATTTCGAAATGGTTCAGCTGGCCGAGTGGATTGTGAAACTGCAACCCCGCTTCACCTCCGCCCACTCCTTCCTGGGCTGGAACATGGCCTACAACATCTCCGTCACCTTCACCAACTTCGATGATCGGTGGCGTTGGGTCAAACGAGGCATGGAACTCATTCGAGATGAGGCACTTGAATACAATCCCGGCGACCCGGAGCTCTTCCGTCAGCTGGGCTGGATCTTCCAGCACAAGATGGGTCAGGAATACGACGACGCCAACCGCTACTACAAGACGGAATTCGCCAAGGAGATGATCCGGCTCTTCTCCGACTACTACGGCCAATGGGAACTGTTGGCAAAGGCGCCGGACAACGAACAGAAGCTGCGGGCCGCCCTCGGCGGAAAAAACGACTTCTGGGACATCATCGCCAAATACGGCTATCCCAATTTCACTGACTTCGAGCGGCATTTCAGGGAAATCGCCATCATTCCCACCAGCTCCTACGAAGGACAGCCGCCCATCAAGGAGGAATTGGACAAGCTGGGAATCACGGAAACAGTGGAGAGCTGCCTCCGCGCCCGCTGGATGAAGCAGAAATACCGTCTGGAGCCCGTTCGCATGATTCATCTGAACGAAGTCTACGGCGAACTGGATTGGCGCCTCTCTGAAGCCCACGCCATCTATTGGGCGGAACGAGGCAAGGAGAAATGGTCCAGCGAAAAGGACACCATGCGCCGTCTGAACTGCGACCGCATGATCTTCCAATCTCTCTGTCAGGCCTTTGACGCCGGCCGACTCATCTATCTGAAAGACATCGGCCATCTGGAGATGACCTCCAATATCAAGGTGGTGGACGTCACCAACAAAATCTATCAGGATCTTTTGGAGTACTACAACCGCCAATCTTCCGTCCTTGGCTCCTATGGCGGCTTCTTGGACAACGCCATCGCCACTCTCTATAAATTCGGCGAGAAGAAGAAGGCCAACGAATACCTGCAGATTGCGCGGTCCATCAAGGAATTCTCTCCCCGCTTCAACCTGGATTTGGATGAATTCGTGCTGCGGGAGCTGGCGGAACGCATGAAAGGCGCCACCAACGCCCAGGCTCAAAACACCATCCAGAGCTACATCATGAACGCCTACTATCAGCTGGCCATTGACGAGGAGGAACCGGCCAACACCTTCATCACCATCGCCAAACAGCTGTATGACCGCTACATGAAGGACAATGAGGGCATTGAGCAGCGCAAAGGCCTGCCGCCGTTTGAGCAGATGAAGAAGACTACGCTGGAGATGACCAAACAGCGCATCAATCCAGCCATCGCCAAACGGCTGGAGGAACTGCTGCCGCACTCCGGAGAGAAATTCATTCCGGAAGCAGGCGAAATCGCCGCGCCTGAAGTCAAGTGATTGCTAATCAGCCTATTCGTTAATTGGCAGTTGGCAAGAGGAATCGCGGCTAATTGCCAGTCTTCGAATAGTCCCGTTGGCCGAAAATGGCGGTGCCAATGCGGACAATGGTCGCGCCTTCCGCAATGGCGATTTCCATGTCGCCGGACATGCCCATGGAAAGGTGGGGAAGCGGGGTGCCGACGTGGGCAGCCACCGTGTCCCGAAGCGTCCGCAACTGGGCGAAAATGCGATGCAGTTCCGTTTCTGCGGCCATGGCGGGGGCGACGGTCATCAGACCGACGCAGGGGCATGGCCCCTCCTGAGCCGCCAAAACGGCCTCTTCCACCGCCTCCGAAGCCATGCCGAATTTGCTGGCCTCGCCAGACACATTGACCTCCAGAAGCAAAGACGCCTTGCGGTCGTCCTCTTTGGCGATGCGCTGAAGCCGCCTCACCAGCTCAACGGAATCCACGGAATGAATCCATGTGGCGTGAGCCAAGGCCACCCGGGCCTTGTTGCTCTGCAGATGGCCAATTAGATGCCATTCTGCCTCAGGGAGTTGCGGTGCCTTCACAGCCAGCTCCTGCACCTTGTTCTCGCCAAAGGCCAGCTGGCCGGCTCCAAAGGCCTCCCGCACCGCCTCCATGGGATAGGTCTTGCTCACCGCCAACAGCCGCACGCTGCCGATGGCACGACCCGCCCGCTGTTCGGCAGACACAATCCGCTCGCATACCTGTTTCAGATTCTCCGTGATGGACATGGCTCTCTATTCCTTATTCTATATATACTGTCAATGCAACATGACGCCGCCGCAATCCGGCTCATCACAGTCAGGCGAAATTTCGCTTCACCTGACGCCTCTTCCCCTGCGGAGCGGCACTCCATCCTTTTATTCTAGCCGTGCAATGAAAATTTTCAACGTGAGACACACAATATTCAGTTGAAAATTCCGTTTTGAAAATGTAAATTAAAACATATTTTTCATCATTCGACCAAAATTACATTCACCTAAAAAAATCGACAAGCCTGACCATGACCCCCAAAGACGACAGACCGGAGGTGCGCCAGCGCCTATTGGACGCAGGACTGAAGTTTTTTGCCAACCGTGGCTTCGGCAATACCAAAATTCGGGACATCAGCGAGGAGGCGGGCAGCAACATCGCCGCCATCAACTACTATTTTGGAGACAAACTGGGCTTCTACCAAGCGGTGCGCACCTATGCGCTGAAGCTCTGCGAAGAAAAGACGGCCCACTTCCGCAGCATGGTGGAAACCGACCCCTGGAAGGCCCTCTACAGCCACATCGACACCATGCTCAGCGCCACCTTCGACCACAAGCTCTACCAAAGCAACCTGTTGCTCATGCGGGAGCTGTTGGGCTCCAACCAGTCCCTCCGGCCTCAATGGAACGAAGAGGACGAACGGCGCCATCGGCAGTACATGGAACGCATCAGCGCCATGTTGAGCGCGCTCCTTCAGGAGGCGGCCACCCCGATGAACATCAACATGCTGCGATACACCTATCACAGCCTGTGCATGTTCCTCCCCATCCAGACCTTCTTCGAGAAGACCATCCGCAAGGATGTGGCAAACCCCTTCTGCGTCACGGACAGCCTGAACCAGAAAAACCTGCGCAACTACATCTATCAGACCATCAAACGGACGGTGGATGTCATGAGACAGCAAAGCAACGGCAAAGAATCGCTTGTTGACACCCCTAAATTCGAAAATTAAGACAGCGACGACGCGTCGCCACCCCATACCATAGAAAAGGATTTCCAACTCATGAAACGAAGCATTTCCCTTCTCCTTGCCGCCGCATGGGTCTGTCTTGGACAGACGGACGACATCGCAACCGACGGCAAGGCCTCCAACGGTGGCAAGATTCAGCTTACCCTTCTGGAGGCGAAGAAGATAGCGCTGAAGCAGAACCCCACTCTCGCCAAGGCCAAGGCCGCCATCGAATCCGCCAGCGCCCAGGTCAGCCAGGCAAAAGCCGCCTATTGGCCCACCTTGGACGTCAACGCCTCCATCAAGCGCAATCGAGACAAGGCAACACGCCCCCTGCGGGACTATGAGCAGAACACCAACTATTCCACGGATTTGTCCCTGAGCTGGCTGATCTTCGACGGATTCTCCCGCAAGTTGACCCTGATGGACCGAGAGTATTCCCTCCAGTCCAGCATTGAGGCGGACAAGGACGCCCAGCGGCTGTTGCTGCAGGCCGTCTCCTCCGCCTTCTACGCCGTCATTCTGGCGCAGGACGGCATGGACATCGCCCAACAGGACGCCGACTACAACCGAATGATTCTGGAAGACGCGAAGAAACGGCAGGAGGGGGGCATCGCCACCCCCAGCGAAGTCCTCAACTTCGAACTGCAGGTTCAGAATGCGGAAGTGGACTACATCACCGCCAAAAAGAACTGGCGTGTGGCCATCGTCGCCTTGAGCGCCCTGCTGAACATGCCGCAGGACACCTTCTGGGACAGCGTGGAAATCATCCCGCCGCCGCCGGAGGCCATCAACATCGAGCTCTCGTTGGAGAACCTGCTGGAATACGCCAAACGCAACCGGCCGGACATCCGCATCGCCCAAAATAACATCGCCTTGGCCGAAAACGCCATCCAGGCGGCGAAAAGCACTTGGTATCCTTCTATTAACCTCTTCATGGACTATGGGTTCGATCGAGACCACAGCGCCCATTTCAACACCCACTACGACCGCAACATCACCTTCGGCGTCGCCGCCAACTGGAATCTGTTCAATGGCTTCAAAACCCGTGCCTACATCGCCCAAGGCTATGCGGAATTGGACAAAGCCATTGAGGCAAAGAACGAACTGCTTCTGGACATCGATGCGGACGTACGCAAAAACTATCTGGCGCTGGAGTCCAACCGCCATCAGCTGACCGCGCAGGAGAAGATTCTCGCCACGGCGCAGAAAATCCGCGATTTGGTTCGGGAGGAGTACCGCGGCGGCACCAGCACCATCACCCGCCTCAACGAAGCCCAGACAGACGTGACCATCAGCGCCTCCGCCCGCTCACAGGCCTATGTGCAGGTCCTCTCCAGTCTGGAGGCCATCTCCGCCAGCACCGGCGGCATTCTTGACCTGAACCTTCCGGTCCTCAAGCTTCAGGAAGTCAGCAATCCATAACCTCAACTCAGACATAAACATCCATAAAAGAGTCCCTCCATGAAAAGCAAAATCACAGGAATTTTCACCATTATCGCCGTCATCGCCATTTTAGGCATCTGCATTTTCGGCTATCAGATTGTCACTCAAAAGCGCAAGGAAGCCCAGAAGCAGAAGGAAGGCGTGCGAGACACCGCCGTCTCCGTCCAAACCAGCCGAGTGACTCGCTCCCGCATCGACAACATTCTCACCTTCAACGGCGACATCCAGGCCATCCAGTCCGTGGACGTGCAGCCGAAAATCTCCGGCCGCCTGCTGACCTTGGCCGTCGACGGCAAACAGCGGGTTGAAGAAGGCACCTTTGTCAAGGCGGGACAGCTCATCGCCACCATCGACGACCGGGAGCTTAGTGCCCAATTGGCCAACGCAGAGGCGAAACTGGCCGCTGAAAAAGCGGCGCTGGCCGCCGCACAGGCGGACGTGGGCAGCGGCGAAGCGGGCATCCTCAACGCGAAGGCCACGTTGGAGCAGCGGAAGGCGTCTTTGGCCTCCTCCGCCGCGGCCATGGACTCAGCCCAAGCCACCTTTACGGACAAAGAGCGGGAGAAAGCCCGTCAGAAAGGCCTTTTGGAGAAGGAAGCCACCACGCAGCAGAACTATGACAAAGCGGCCACGGAATATGACCAGGCGGTGGCGGCTCTGAATCAGGCCAAGGCGGCCCAGCTGGCCGAAGAGGCGCAAGTCCGTTCGGCGGAGGCGGCCATCCAGCAGGCGGAAGCCACTCTGACCCGCTCCAAAGCCTCCGTGCAACAGGCTCAGGCGGCCGTCATGCAGGCGGAGGCATCCCTCCAGCAGACTCAAGTCAACCTGGCGGAAACCAAGCTCTACTCTCCCATGGACGGCGTGGTCAGCAGCAAATACATGGACCCCGGCTCCATGGTGTCCCCCACCACGCCCGTGGTCACCATCATGGACATGGCGGAAGTCAAAGTCATTATCTCCGTGCCTGTCAACCAGTTACCGCTCATCATCCCCGGCAAGACCAAAGCCAACCTGCGCACCGTCTCCCTGCCGGGAGAAAACATTCCCTGCACCGTGGCGAAAATCTATCCCGCCATCGAGACCGTCACCCGCACGGCCCAAGTGGAGCTGCGCATCCCCAACACGAAGGACGATTTCGGCGGCTACCGCCTGAAGCATGGCATGTATGCGACCGTCGAGATTCTCATCGAAAGCCGCCCAGATGTGCTCGCAGTTGACATCTCATTGCCTATCAGGAACTTAAAGAAACAGATCGTCTTCGTCTGCGAAGGGGACAAAGTCCGCGCCGCAGACGTGAAACTTGGCGTCCGTTTCGGCGACAAGGTGGAGGTTCTGGACGGCCTCTCCGAAGGGGAGGAGATTGTGGTGGTCGGTCAGCATCGGCTGACGGACGGCTCGGTCATCAAACGCATCGAGGGGAACCGGCTGGACATTCCCATTGTGGAGCAGCCCTTCTAATCACCGTCCAACAATTTCCTAACTACCTTAAGGACAATAACTTATGAAACTACCAGAATTTGGCGTAAAGCGCCCCGCCGCCACCATGATGCTGTTTTTGGCCATCCTGGTCCTCGGCATCATCTGCTTCTCCAAGCTGGGCATTGACCTGACTCCGGAGATCGAGCCCACCCGCGTCACCGTCATGACCACATGGCAGGGTGCCTCCTGCGAAGACGTGGAGACCAAAGTGACCCGCGTGCTGGAGAAGCGCCTCGGCTCCGTGGCCAACTTGGACGAAATCCGCTCCAGCACCTCAGAAGGCCGCTCCACCATCGCCTGCGAATTCGTCTGGGGCACCAACATCGACGAAGCCAGCAACGACATCCGCTCCAAAGTGGATATCGCCAAAAGCAGCCTTCCCGACGATGTGGAAGACCCTCTCATCTTCAAGTTCGACTCCGCTAGCATGCCCATCATGGTCATCGGCGTCACCGCAAAGGAATCCATCGAAAAGCTCTACGACACCATTGACGACGAAGTCTTCCAACCCCTGCAGCGTCTGGAGGGCGTCGGTTCCGTGGACGCCTTCGGCGGCCTGCAGCGGCAGATCAACGTCACTCTTTCTCGCGAGAAGCTGGCCGGCTATGGACTGACGCTGACGGACATCGAAAACGCCATCGCCAACGAGAACAAGACCCTGCCCGCCGGCAGTCTGAAAATCGGCATCATCGAATACACCATCCGCGTCCTCGGCGAATATGTGGATCCGGAACAGATCAAGGAGATTCCCCTGCTGCAGAAGGACGGCGCCATCATCCGCCTGAAGCATGTGGCGGAAATCAAGGACTCCTTTGAGGAAATCACCCAATATGTGGAGACCATGGGCAAGGACGGCATGATCATGATCGTCCAGAAGCGGACTGGCGCCAACACCGTGGCGGTCTGCGACGCGGTGCGCAAGGAGCTCAAGCGGCTGGAGACGGTCATCCCCCGAGACATCAAGTTCTACATGATCAACGACTCCAGCACCTTCATCACCCAAGCCGTCAACAACGTGAAGAGCTCCGTCTATTGGGGCGGCCTCTTCGTCATTCTGGTCACCTACATCTTCCTACGGAACATCCGGACCTCTCTGGTCGTCGTCCTCTCCATCCCCTTCTCCCTCATCATCGCCTTCTGCTACATGTACTTCATGGGATGGACCATCAACATGATCAGCCTGTCCGCCCTCGCCATCGCCATCGGCATGGTGGTGGACAACGCGATTGTGGTATTGGAGAACATCACCTCTCATGTGAACCGTGGCGTTAAAGTGCAGGAGGCCAGCATGTTCGCCGCCTCCGAGGTAGGTCTTTCCATGTTGGCGTCCACGGCGACCACCATCTGCGTGTTCCTGCCGTTGGTCTTTGTGCAGGGCGCATCTGGCATCATGTTCCGCCAGTTGGGCGGCTTGGTGACGGCCACGCTGCTGGCCAGTCTGCTGGTCGCGTTGATGCTAACGCCCATGCTCTGCTCCAAACTGCTCAAGGCCCGCCCCCGCACGAAGGCGGAGCTGGCCTATGCGGCCTCCCATCAGACATGGAAGGACCGCCTCTACAATCGCACCGAAATCTGGTTCAACGCCTTCGAGAACTTCTACGGCGGCATTCTGGAGCACTGTCTGAAACACCGCTACACCGTCATTCTCATCGCCACGGTCATCATCGGCCTGTCCATTTTGTCCATCCCCTTCGTGGGCACGGAATTCACGCCTGACCAGGACACCGGCGAGATGAGCATTCGCTTCCAGCTGCCGGTCTCCACCCGCGCCGAACTGACCGCCGAGACCGCACGCCGCATCGTCCGCGTTGTCTATGACAAAGAGAAGGAGCTTTTGGCCAAATCCGGCAAGAAGGTGTCGGACGATGAGGACGGGACCCCCCGCAGCTCCGCTGTCCGCTTCACCAACTGGCGGGCAGGCCGAGCCTCCAACGGCTGGGGCGGCCGCGGTTCCCACATCGGCCAATGCGACATCAAGCTGCTGCCCATGGAGGAGCGACCCTACGGCGTCCACGAGCTGGGCGAAAACGTGCTGAAGGAGCTACGGGCCTGGCCAGAGCTGTCCCAAATCTACCTGGAGACCAGCAACCGTCTGATGAACATGATGTTAGGTGGAAGCAACACCAAACCGATCATCGTCAAGGTGTTGGGCTATGACCTATCCACCACCTTGGGCATCGCCAACCATATCCGTGAGCTGGCGCTGGACATCCCCGGTGTCCGCGACCCCATTGTCACCTTCGACAACGGCAACCGCGAAATCGTCATCAACATCGACCGCGATGCGGCCTCCGTTCTGGGCGTCAATGTCTACAATGTGGTGTACTCCATCCGCACATTGTTCTACGGCAATGAGGCCAGTCAGTTCCGCACGGGCGAAGATGAATACGACATTTTCGTCCAATTGGGCTCACAGGAACGGAAGACCATCAACGACCTGCTCAACAGCGAAATCACCGTCAACGGCAAACGCGTTCGACTGGACTCCTTCGCCACTGTCACAGAGGAACTTGGCCCTGTGACCATCAACCGCACAGGCCAGGAACGCTGCGTCAACCTGAACATGGACGTCTACGACCGCTCCCTGGGCGAAGTCGCCAGTGACCTGAAGCAGGCCATCAACGACACCATCCTCCTGCCGCCGGGCATCTCCATCGACTACGACGGCCAAATCAAGGAACAGGGCAAGTCCTTCTCCGACCTGACCCTCATGCTGGTTCTGGGCATCCTGCTGGTCTACATGGTGATGGCAGCCCAGTTCGAGTCCTTCATGGCGCCGTTCATCGTCATGTTCTCCATCCCCTTCGCCTTCTCCGGAGCCATCTTCGCATTGGCCATCACGGGAAAGACCCTCAACCTGATGTCCTTCATCGGCCTCATCATGCTGGTGGGCACCGTCGTCAACAACGCCATCGTGCTCATTGACTTCATTAACATCCTGCTGGCGAGAGGGTTCCCTGTGCTCAAGGCCATCGCGGACTCCGGCCGCCAGCGCCTCCGCCCCGTGCTGATGACCACGCTGACCACCATCTTCGGCATGCTGCCCATGGCGCTGTCCCGCAGCACCGGCTCCGAGCTATGGTCCCCCTTGAGCATCGCCATCATCGGCGGCCTCTCGGTCTCCACCTTGGTGACCTTGGTGTTCATCCCCACCCTGTACAGCTTCGTCGCCAAATACAGAAAGGCCTCCGCCTTATGAAAATGCTCATGATCGTCTACAACATCTCCCTGTCCAACGAAGTCATCTCCCTTCTGGACAGCCTGAAGGTCACCTGCTTCACCCAATGGCCCCGCGTCATCGGCCGCGGCCAAAGCACAGGCCCCAAATATGACAACGACATCTGGCCAGGCGCCAATGCCGCCATCATGGTGGTGGCGGACGAGGCCAAGACCGACGAGCTGTTCAAGGCCATCGCCCATCTACGGGATGAAATCGGCACCCACGAGGGCGTCAAGGCCTTCCAGCTGGCCGTGGAGAGGATGACGGGAGACATCTGAGACGGAACACCCGTCGCGGGCAAAGGGGGCGGCCTTCACCGTCATTACATCCCCCTTTTTGCCACTATTCTCCTAACTTACTTATTATCAATAACTTATATATGCCTGATGCCGAATACACAAAGGGCAGCATCCCCAAGATTCTGTTGAAGACGGGGAGCGCCATGATCATCGCCACGTTGGCCATGTCCGGCTACAACATTGCGGACACCTATTTCGTGGGTCAGCTCTCCGGCGCGGAACCCCTTGCGGCCATGGGATTTACCTTTCCTGTGGTCATGATTGTGGGATGCATTTTCGGTGGCCTGGGCAGCGGCATCATGACGCCGTTGGCCCACGCCTTGGGCGCCAGCGACCAGAGAAAGGCCACGCGAATCGTCAGTTCGGGGTTGCTTTTTGTGGCCATCGTGTCCTTTGTCATCGCGGCCTTCGGCATCGCCTTCGGCAACGCCCTGTTCGGCCTCTGCGGGGCGAAAGGCTTTGTGCTGGAACTAGTTAAGAAATACATGAACATCTGGTTCTTCGGCTGCGTCACCTCCGCCCTCTCCATGGAGGGCAACCGGCTGCTGATCTCCGCCGGCAAGCCACGGCTCTCCAGCATGATGACCTTCATGGGCATGGTCATCAATGTGGCTTTGGATCCCCTGCTCATCTTCGGCGTCGGTCCTCTGCCCCGCATGGGCATCAGCGGTGCCGCGCTGGCCACCGTCATCTCCCAAATGATTTCCGCCTGCGTCAACATCTGGCTGCTATGGCGCATGAAGCTGCTGGAGTTCCGCCCCATCCCCCTCGCCACGCTGCGCCTGGCCATCGTCACCATCCTGCGTTATGCCATTCCCGCCGTCTTGGGCATGCTGTTGTTCCCCATCAGCAACTTCGTCACCACCAAAGCCACGGCCACCTTCAACAACGAGACCGTGGCGGGCGTGGCGGCCGCCTCCCGTCTGGAGATGGTGGCCTTCATCATCCCCATGTCCATCGGCATCCCCCTCATGTCCATCATCGCCCAAAACTATGCGGCCCGGCTCTACTCGCGGGTTCGACAAAGCCTCTATTTCGCCTGCTGCATCGCCCTGTTCTTCCTGAGCATCACAGGCGCCCTGTTCTTCTGGCTCTCGCCCGTCTTCGCCCCCTGGTTCAACGAAGTGCCTGAAGTGCAACAGATTATGGTCAAATACATGCACATCGTCCCCTTCGGCTTCGCCGCATTGGAAATCTCCCGCTTCGGCGGCTTCGTCGTCACGGGCTGCGACCACCCCAATCTGGACATGACGCTGAAAATCATCCGCATGGCTGGACTCCTCATTCCCCTCACCCTTCTGGCCGCCCACTTACACAGCCTCAACGGCCTCTTTCTGGCCCGCATGGTCTCCGACCTGCTTTCGGGACTGCTAGCCTTCGGATTTGCCTATTTCATTGTCAACAAACGACTTCCAGCTAAAGACGGAACACCCATGGAGAATTAGGAATTAGGAATTAGGAATTTGGAATTAGTAATTAGTAATTAGGAATTAAAACAGCTAACTGTTCACTGCTAACAGCTAACTTGAAATTTCTAATTTCCAATTCCTAATTCTTAATTATCAACCACTTCTAACAGAAAGAGGATATAATGATACGCCTACAGGCTCATCGCGGTGTCAGCACCGAATTTCCCGAAAACACCTTTGCCGCCTATCAAGCCGCCGTGGATCAAGGCTATGCCATCATCGAGACGGATCCGCGTTTCACAGCGGACAACCATCCGGTCTTTCTCCATGACCCAAGTGTCCATCGCACGGGACGCGCCACGGACGGTTCACAGCCGCCCAAAGACGCCTTGATCTCCACCATGACCTTCGCGGCGGCGCGGCAACTGGAGTACGGCTCTTGGATGGCCCCTGCCTTCAAAGGGGAGAAACTCCCTGCGCTGGAAGAGGTTATCGACTTCGCTAAAAGCCATGATATCGCGTGGAAGTTCGACAATGTATGGCAAAGCCATCTGCCGGAACAAAAGGACATCTTCCTCTCCATGCTGGCCAATTCCGGCTTAGGCGCGAAAATCGGCGTCACCTGCCATCTTCTGGAAGGACTGGCGCTGGCGGCGGAACGGCTTCCAGAGGCCGAACTGCATTGGGACGGCCCCAACGACTTGGCCACGCTGGAGGCCATCGCCAAAATCGCCAAAGGCCATCCCCTCACCATCTGGGTCTGCTTCGATAGTCCCGCAAATGCCTGGTTCAAAGGAGCTAAGGCAAACAGCGAACTTTGCGAAACCGTTCATCGCTACGGCAAACTGGGTATCTGGATGTTGACTAAACCGGAGGAACTCCAGCAGGTTCTGCCCTTCCAGCCCGATGCCATCGAAACTGACGGCTCCCTCAAGCCGGCCCTGTTTCACAATGCATAAGCATTTGCATATAAAGGAGTTACAATGAAAATCATTGATGCGCACAATCATCCGGATTGGCATAAGCACGATCTGAACAAGTATCTTCAGAACATGGATGCCAACGGCATCACCCAAACCTGGCTGCTCAGCTGGGAGTGCGGACCAGAAGATTATAGCAAAACGTATTCGCAAGTCATTCCGTCAGAAATATTTGGTGAAAAATATGGCCCCATTCCCTTCTCCCGCTGCCTTTCCTATAAGGAACGGGCTCCGGAGCGTTTCATTCTGGGCTATGCCCCTGATCCGCGAACGCCCAACGCATGCAAACGGCTGGAGGCCGCCCACGACATCTACGGGGCCCAAGTCTGCGGCGAAGTCAAAGTCCGCATGATGTACGATGACCGCGACGCGCTGCGGCTCTTCCGCACCGCTGGCCGACTCAAAATGCCAGTCACTCTCCATCTGGAGGACGAACGGGGCGACCGCGACGGCGCATGGCAGGAATGGTGGGGCGGAGACATCGACACGCTGGAGCGCATGCTGCAGATGTGCCCCGACACCCTCTTCCTTGGCCATGCCCTCACCTTCTGGATCCACATCTCCGGCGACGACCTCTACAAGACCGCCGGCTATCCCCCTGTCCCCTGCCCCGTGCAGCCTGGCGGCCGCCTCCCGCAACTGCTCCGCCAATACCCCAACCTCTTCTGCGACTGGTCAGCCGGCTCCGGCTACATGGCCCTCAAGCGGGATCCCGTCTTCGCCAAGGAGTTTTTGGACGAGTTTCAGGACCGCATCCTCTACGCACGGGACTACTTTGACTCCAAACACCGCGAATTCCTTGACAACATGGGCCTGCCCGACGCCATTTTGGAGAAAGTCTATTTCAAAAACGCGGAGCGGCTGCTGAAGGAATATGCGTAAGTCGTTGAAAGTTTAAGGAGCCACATTCGCCCTCGGTTTTCGCCTTGCTCAACCCGGGCCACGTGAAAAGGTCTCTACTACAGTTCATGGCGACCAGTTTCGTAGACATCGTAGGCGCAAGGGGATGGGGCATCCATGGTGGAATGGTTGTCGATGCCGGCAAAGCAATTGGTGGAGACAGTCGGCCAGACGGCCTCCAGATTGGATTCCGCAAGCATCTCCTTCATTCGCAATGGATTGCCCAGCAAGGGAATGAACCAGCGCATGGTCCTTTGGGAATTCCAGTTGTTGGACTCGTAGATCTGCAGCCCCTTCACGCCAGCATCGTATTGTGCCAGCGCGCGCCGCATGGCAGCCACAGGTGACCATTCCGGCGCTCGGATGGTATTGGAATTGACGCCACCCCACACCGTCATGCCATAACGCCTCCCAAGTTCCACGAAATGAGTCACATCCATACTGGAACGGCCGCCGAAATCCTCCGCGCCCTCCAGTTCAATGCGATCCACGAGGGATTCCCGTCCCCACGTCTCCACATCGAAGCCCTGCGCCAAGGAAAACAACCGATCCGCCGCCGGCATCCGCACGACCAGCCGGATTTTTCTCCCGCCAGCCGCCTCGAATGTCGCAAGTTCTTGGCGCAGTTCTCTTAAGAGCTGCGTAAAGAAATCCGCCCGCCAACGAATCCACGCCATATATTTTGCTCCATCGGAGGCATCAAACCGCTCTGGATCAATTCCCGTCTGCTCCTTGTAGGCGCGGACCATGTCTGGATGATAGGCCAGCATCGGCTGCTGTCGACATCCTCCAAGTATCAGCCTGTCAACAGGATAGTTCTTGACAACCTCCATCAGGACATTAATCCGCTCCAGCCGCGTTTCGCGGAAGAAGAAACAGCTGCGGGAATTGTCCGTAGCGGCAGGATTGTGCTTACGGTGCTCATGCCATTCCACATGGCGCGTAAACCATTCCGAATCAAACACCTCGCCATTTTCACTTCCATAATGGCGGTTCATGGTCAGCCAGGGGGCGATGACCATCCCGCGCCTCGCCGCCGCCTCCGTGATTTCCGCCATGGCGTCATATTTTTTCATAATATCCTGCCAATAGCGAAGATGCGGTGGATTTTCCGGCGCATCATGGGCAGGGAAGCGCGTCGCATCCGGCAAGCGGCTATGGTAGAGGAGCGTGCTTCTCCCAAGGGCCCATTGCATTTCGCGAATGCCAATATCCCTATGGGCCTCAACAAGATTGTCCCATATATCC
Source organism: Lentisphaeria bacterium (assembly GCA_016288215.1). Lineage (GTDB taxonomy): Bacteria > Verrucomicrobiota > Lentisphaeria > Oligosphaerales > Oligosphaeraceae > Tb-RUG-64. Next base: position 27,746 of record JAEEYQ010000032.1, read on the forward strand.
TTCTCCATGCGAGGCGCATGGACAAAGGCGTCCAGCCAATCGCAAACGCCGCCCAACGGCATCGGTGGATTCTCCACTTCCTGCTGGAAAGCCGTCATGGACTCGCGTGTCACGGGAATGAAACGCAAGGATGCGATGCCCCTGTCGGGATAGCCGAACTGCGTGAAGGTGACCTCCGCATCTGAATCATCGATGAAACCGAAAAACTGCTCATGGCCCAAGGGAAAGTTTTCATCGCTGTCAATCATGGGGCGCATGACGCCACGCCTTCCCAGCCGCGCATACAGGATGCATCCGGCAGGGGGAACGGCCGCGCGGATGAATACGGCATAGATTCCCTTCAGATTCGGATGCAAGACCGCTGGCGCGACATGGATGTCCCCCTTGGCCCGCAACACCTTGCCGACCGTCCACGCATCCGGACTGCCGATTTCACAACGCCCATCCATTATTTCCTTTGCAAAATCCTCCACCACAACATCTTCCCTTGATGTATCCCGCATCAGCCGCCATGGAGCATAGGGAGACAAGGCAAAGGAACCTTCCGACGGCGGCAAGGAGCGATGATAGCGAAGCACTGGCCCCTCGTTGAAGCCACTTTCACATGGTATTTTAAATGAAATTTCGTAATCACCTGCAGGCCAAGTATTTACATCAATTTTTATTTTCGCTTGCTGCTCTCCTGCCGTAACAAGCAGGGGGTCCCTCATCAAAACGCCATCCAATTTCCTGCGGCACTCAATCCGCCCCTGCGTCTCCGAAAGCTTCAGCGACGGCGCACTGCGCAGCAGAATTGTCACATCATCTTGATTTTCAAGCACAGAGGGGGCCAGTGAGAATTCATAAGGCGGATTCATCTGTCGGCCGCGGTTCCGTCGATAGTCCATGCGCCACGGTGCGCTTCCTGCCCCATAGCGGGGAATCGCCCCCTGCTCCGCCAACGGAATGCGCTCCCTTGGCAGGCACACAATGCCCGTCCCCCGCACCAGACGCACTTTGCCGTTTTCTGGCCGCAACTCCAGCTGATGCGGCTTGCTGAAATCCACCTCTTCCGGCAGTGGAATGTCCACAGGGGAAATCTCATCCCGCTCCTTCCTGCTGCCTCCCAAGGGCTTGCCATCCCAATACAGCACGAAATCACCCTGTATCCGCCGGATGCGGACAACCAAGGCGCCCTCCGCCGGAAGCGAGGTAATTGCCTCTGCCGGAAGCGGCGACACTTCCGCACGATAGCCACCATCGCCCTGCTCCCGCCATTCCACGGACGCCAGCTGCGGCCCTGCCACGGAAGCGCCGTTTGCGTTGTGCAGATAGCGCTCCTTCTCCCCCAACCACAGCGCCTCTGAATCCTCCCGTCTCGCAGGTCCTTGATACAGATGCACTTGCCGATTCAAATCCCTTGTCGCAAGCGTCAGCTTAAAGCAAGTGCCATGCCGCCACACGTCCCCGCCGACATATTCATATTGGGCAGGAACCGCAAAGCGCCCCAATGCAAAGGACACCATGCCGTCGGCGGCGACAAGCGCCTTCTGCACATGCCGTCTGCCATCCGGATAGCGCGTCTCCAGTTCTGCCTGGCCGCCTGCAAAATCCGCATCGCGGAATTCCAGATGGTTCTCCCTGCCAGGATATATCCTGAAATACGGTGCATCCGCTTCACGGGAACTGCCATTGACCAGCAGCACCGCCCCATGAGCGAAAGCCGCCATGGAGGCTATCATCACACCCATCATCCTCATGTACGCCTTCCCTTCCACGGCTTCAACTTGGAAACCGTCATTCCTCAATTGAAGACAACCCATTCCTATACAATATAATAATATATAGGACCATCTTGAGACATCCGCACCCCCTTCGCACCTGTTGCATAGGCCCTTCCGCCCCTTCTTCGACTGTCAATCATTTTGTTGTGCATTAACAACGTAACACTCTTTTGCATTTTGTCACGGACGCAGCCCGCATTATTCCTTCAATTAAATCATGTCACTAATGTCCCAATAAAAACAAAATACTACCATCGATTTCACTTGAAAATCAATGAGTTAAGATGCTTTTTGATGCGCAACGATTTGAAAACGATTTCGCATGATTCGCCTAAAAATAGAGAAAGAATACTGCTGATTATGTTTTATACACCATTGATTGTTAGGATGCTAACTCGTGTTTTATGGTCAAACTTTTTCATCTCTTAAGCGAGGCTGAGTTTTAAAACTGCTTTTCCACCTAATTTTATTGGGACACTAGTGAAATCTTATTTGAATTCACTACTGTCCGATAAAAAACTGTTTGACTAGAAAAAGTTCAAGGATGGCTCTAAATTAGGGAATCGCCAAACCACTCAATTTAAGCACCAGTGCCTTGAACTATGCATTATAATACCATCTTTTCCCAGCTTTTCCAGTTCATCCCCCGACATCGTTTTGAAAAATCCGTCGAGACGAACGGCGCCAACCGCTACTGCAGGCATTTCACCGCCTGGCGGCAGTTCCTCACCTGCCTGTACGCGCAGATCACCGGCAAGGACTCCCTGAGGGAAATCTGCGACGGACTTCTGACCAACCAGGCGAGGCTGTACCACCTTGGAATGGAGCCGGTCGCCAAATCCACGC
>JAEEYQ010000033.1 GCA_016288215.1 Lentisphaeria bacterium
GTTGGACTTCATGGACGTGCCCGGGGCGACGCCGAAGAAGCCGTTTTCGGGGTTGATGGCGTAGAGCTGTCCGTCAGCGCCGAACTGCCTCCAGGCGATGTCGTCGCCGATGGTCTCCACCTTCCAGCCGGGGATGGTGGGCTCCAGCATGGCCAGATTGGTCTTGCCGCAGGCGCTCGGGAAGGCGGCGGCCACATATTTGACTTCGCCTTCGGGGGAGGTCAGCTTGAGGATGAGCATGTGCTCCGCCATCCAGCCCTCGTCACGGGCCTGGACGGACGCGATGCGCAGCGCGAAGCACTTCTTGCCCAGCAGGGCATTGCCGCCGTAGCCGGAACCGTAGGAGATGATCTCGCGGGTCTCGGGGAACTGGGTGATGTATTTCTTCTCCACGGGCGCGCTGGGCCATGGAATGTCCGCCTTGTCGCCGTCAAGAGGATAGCCGACGGAGTGGACGCATTTGACGAACTCGTGGCCGGCGTCGATCCGCTTCAGAATTTCCGTGCAAACGCGGGTCATGATGAACATGTTGACCACGACGTAGGGGCTGTCGGTGATTTCAATGCCATATTTGGCGATGGGTGAGTCGATGGGGCCCATGCTGAAGGGGATGACATAGAGGGTGCGGCCGACCATGGCGCCCTTGAAGAGCTCGTTGAACTCCGCCTTCATTTCCGCGGGGGCCTTCCAATGGTTCGTGGGGCCGGCGTCCTCTTCCTTTTCGGAGCAGATGAAGGTGCGCTCCTCGACGCGTGCCACGTCGCTCTTGTCGGAGCGGGCGTAGTAGGAGTTGACAGGCTTCTCCAGCTTGATGAAGGCGCCGGTCTTCACCATCATCTCGCAGATGTCATGGTATTGGGTCTGGGAGCCGTCACAGAAGACCACTTGGTCTGGCGTGCAGAGGTCAATCCAGCCCTGGAGCCAGGTTTTCAGGGCGGCGTTGGTGAGATCGGTCATTTGCATGATGTTTTCCTTAATCTTGAGGCGCGACATGGCGGCGTCAGCCGGGGACTTGTGCCCCCGAGTCACTGTCCGCAAAAAATCACATATAATATATTGTGGAAATGCGATTATTGCAATATTCGACACCACAACTCGTCATGAAGAACGCCATGGTTTGCCGACAAAATCCCTGAAGGAGCCTAATTTACATGACCTCGGGTCCAGCCGCCTTCGCGAACGCGGCGGCGGAATAAGACGAGCCGGGGCAAATATGCCTTATTGTTTTACAGCCCAAAGGGACTGACCCCCAACCCTGGGCAGGGCTTTGCAAATATCTTCTAACTAGAAGATTCCCAATTATTTAGATATCTTTCTGCAGATCGGCCCAGCGGGGGTTCTTGCGGGAGACATCGATGGTGTAGGCGGGGCTGCAGCAGGGTTTGTCGTTGCCGAGCACGTCCTTGTTCAGGGCGTTGGCGATCCAGCGCTCGATTTTGAGGATGACCATCTTATGGCGAAGCCGCCCCTGCATGTCGCGATTCAAGATGTTGGGCAGGGTGTTGGTGGTGATGATTTCGTCGATGGCGCCGTCGTTGAGGTTGTCCTTGACCTCGGGGGATGAATAGAAGTGGGTGACCATGAAAAGGACGCGGGCGGCGCCGTTTTCCTTCAGATAGCGGCAGCATTCGGCGATGGTGTGGCCCGTGCGGACCATGTCGTCGAAGACGATGACATCACGGCCGCGGATGGCGTCCAGGGCGGTGGGGCTGTCCTCTCGGATCGTGATGTCCACGGAGCGTTCGCCCGTGCGGTTTTTGCCCATGAGCAGCAGGTCGGGAGCGGGGCAGCCATTTTCAGCCGTGCGGCATTTGTCGCAGCGGGACTGGAGGCTACGGAAGACCTGGGTGACGAAGGGCTCCGCGCCCTTGTCGGGGGCGCAGAGCACGAATCCCCTATCCATATTGCTGTGGGAGAGGATGTTATGTTCGATGAGAAATTCCGCGTAGAGGTCGGAGGGAATCAGATTGTAGAAATGGCGCTTGAAGACCGTGCTGGTCAAGTTGCGTTCAAAATTGGCGGCGACGGCCTCGGAGTGGTTGTGGACGGTCAGCACGCAGTCCACGCCAGCGGTATTGAGCAGCTGGCAGTAGAGGAGGGAGGAAAAGGCCTGTCCATCGAATTTGCGGCGGTCCAGGTCGCTGCGGGCGGGGTTGCCATGTTCGACGCGGGGGCCGCGGTCCTGCGCGCTGTAGAACAGGTCCGGCTCCACCAAAACCACGGCCTTGGCGCCATTGTCTTTGGCGGCGCGGGCCACGAGGAAGGTGCGCATGGCGCGGGCGTTGCGGGTGATCGAGCCGCTGCAGGTGGAGACGATGAAGACGATGCGGTCGTGGAGGGAGTCCCCCACTTGGCTGATGTCCCGAACGTAGACGCCCGGTTTGCCGTCGTGTCCGGGCCGGAAGTCCGAATTGCCCACCATGAAGCGGGGGCAGAATTCCGTGTTGGCGAAGTTCTTGATGCTGATGATGTCGGAGATGTCCTCTTCAGTCTGCCCCATGTATTGGGCTACATCCGCAGCCAGGGGGTCGTCTGAAATGGTGCTGACGATGATGGGATCACTAGACATGGTTGGTTTTCCTTGACGCCGCATTGAGACTGGCGGGCAGACCGTCCGCCGGGGAATTCAAAACCCCTATACTATAATTTTCAACGGCGGCAAAGGCAAATCCATAGATGGCTCTGTTGTCAAAGTCGTGAAAATCCCTTTGAATTCCACTGAGGCTTTCATGGGACGAGGGACGGGAGACGGGAGACGGGGCTTTTCACTTTTCATGGGACGCAAGACGCGAGACACTTTTCGCTCTTCTCTTTTCCTTTTTGTCTTTTCACTTTTCGCTTTTCACTTTCAGAGTCTCACGTCTCTCGTCTCTCGTCTCGCGTCCCCCATCACTCTTCCCGTCCCCTGTCTCCCGTCCCTCGTCCCATGAAAATCTGACTCCTCTATTACATATATGGTATTAATGTGCTATATTAATGTTTTTTCCGACATGCGGAGTGCCCTTTACAAGGCGGCTCCGCGCAAACAGACATGGGTTTCAAGGAGCGGTTATGAAGCGGACATTGGTGCGGGACGCGTTGGCCAGCCGGGACTTTGGCGCCGAGCTGACCGTTGCGGGCTGGGTACGGACAAAGCGGGATTCGAAGGCAGGGGTTTCCTTTATCGAACTCAATGACGGCTCTTGCTTTGCGAATTTGCAAGTCCTTGCACCAGAGACACTTCCAAATTTCTCCACGGATGTGCCGCGGCTCTACACAGGCGCGTCCGTGAAAGTGGTCGGCAAACTGGTCAAGTCCCCCGCCGCCGGTCAGGAGGTGGAGCTGAGCGCCACGGAACTGAAGATTTTGGGCGCCTGCGACCCCATGGAATATCCCTTGGGCAAGAGCCGAATCTCCTTTGAGCGGCTGCGGGAAGTGGCCCATCTCCGCCCACGGACCAACACCTTCGGCGCCGTGGCCCGCATGCGCAACACGCTGGCCTTCGCCACCCATCGCTTCTTCCAGTCGCGGGACTTCTACTATTTCAACGCCCCTCTCATCACCGCCAGCGACTGCGAAGGCGCAGGGGAGATGTTCCAAGTCACCACGCTGAACCTGGACAAACTGCCCCGCGACAAGGAGACCGGCGCCATCGACTACAGCCAGGACTTCTTCGGCCGACAGGCCAACCTGACGGTCAGCGGCCAGCTGGAGGCGGAAACCTACGCCTGCGCCTTGGGCAACGTATACACCTTCGGCCCCACCTTCCGCGCCGAAAACTCCAACACCACTCGCCATCTCTCCGAATTCTGGATGATCGAGCCCGAATTCGCCTTCGCCGACTTGGACGACGACGCGGACCTGGCCGAAGACTATCTGCGTTTCCTCTTCCAGGCCGTCCTCGCCGAACGGCAGGAGGATCTGCGATTCTTCGACTCCCGCATCGAAAAGGGCCTTTTGGACAATCTGACCCGACTGGCGGACGCCAAATTCACCCGAATCTCCTACACGGAGGCCATCGATATCCTCTCCAAGGCGGCAGACCGCTTCGAGTTCAAGCCCGAATGGGGCGCGGACCTGCAGTCCGAACACGAGCGCTTCCTGGCGGAGGAGACCTTCCACGGGCCGGTCATCGTCATGAACTATCCCAAGGAGATCAAGGCCTTTTACATGCGGCAGAACGACGATGGCAAAACGGTGGCCGCCATGGACGTGCTGCTGCCCAACGTGGGCGAGATCATCGGCGGCAGCCAGCGCGAGGAGCGGCTGGACGTGCTGGAGGCCCGCATCCGCGAGACCGGCATGGATCCGGAGAAGTACTGGTGGTATTGCGACCTGCGCCGCTTCGGCTCGGTTCCCCACGCGGGGTTCGGACTGGGCTTCGAGCGCATGGTCCGCTTCTGCACGGGAATGGCCAACATTCGGGACGTCATCCCCTTCCCCCGGGCGCCAAAGAGCGCGGACTTCTAGAGGCACGGCGTTTCGGGAGCAGTTGTTTCAAAAAGCCAATTAAGGAAAGCGCAGGCACAGCATGGGCGGTTTTTTTGGAGTGGTGACAAAGCGTTCAAAACTGCAGGAGGAACGGCAGCAGGATGAACTGGCCAGAAAGGCGAACCTGAGCGAATGCCTCCGCTCTCTCTACTATGGCACGGACTACCATTCCCACTTGGGCAATCAGCGGGGCGGCCTGCTGGTCTGCGACGACAATGGCCGGCTGAAACGCTCCATCCACGACATCAGCAACGCCCAGTTCCGAACCAAGTTTCAGGACGATCTGCGGGATCTGGACGGCGCCACTCACGGCATCGGCTCCATCAGCGACACGGGAGACCAGCCGCTGATGCTGTTCTCCGGCCTGGGCCATTTCGGCCTGACCATGGTGGGAAAAATCACAAACCTGCAGAGTCTCTGCCAGGCGGCCTTCCGCAACAACCATGTGCTGTTCGCGGAAAAGGCGGGAGACAGCGTGAACCCCACGGAGCTGGCGGCGTCCCTTGTCAGCATGGAGGGCAATTTCAAGGCAGGTATCCTCAACGCGCAGAACAAGATAGAGGGCTCCTGCTCCATGCTGATCCTCAGCAAAGAGGGAGTCTGGGCGGTTCGGGACCGCTATGGCCGCACGCCCGTGGTCATCGGCGAGAGCGAAGGCAGCTATGCGGCCACCTTCGAGACCTGCGCCTTCCCCAATCTGGGCTACAAGGTCGTCCGCTGGCTGGGACCGGGGGAGGCCGTCCTTCTGACGCAGGACGGAATCCAAAACGTGCTGCCCCCTCGCCCCGAAATGAAAATCTGCGCCTTCCTGTGGATCTACTACGGCTTCCCCGCATCCTCCTATGAGGGCATCAACGTGGAGCATGTCCGCAACCGCTGCGGCGAGATGTTGGCCAAACACGAGGGCATCGAAGAGGCGCGGAAATCCTTCGACGCGGTGGTCGGCGTTCCGGACTCCGGCACCGCCCATGCGTTGGGCTACGCGCAGGCGGCCGGCCTGCCCTATCGGCGGGCCTTCGTGAAATACACGCCCACCTGGCCCCGCAGCTTCATTCCCGCCAACCAAAGCAGCCGCGCCCTGGTGGCTTCCATGAAACTCCTTCCCGTGGAGGACTTTGTGAAAGACAACCGGCTGCTGTTCTGCGAAGACTCCGTGGTCCGCGGCACCCAGCTGAGGGACACCATCGTTCGTCTTAAAGAATTGGGAGTCAAGGAGATACACATGCGAGCCGCATGTCCTCCCATCTTGTTCAACTGCAAGTACTTGAACTTCTCGCCGGCTCGCACGGTCATGGAACTGGCCAGCCGTCGGGCCATCGCCTATCTGGAGGGCGACTGCGAGAAGAACCTGGACGAATACATGAAGGAGGGGTCGGAAAAATACGAGGCCATGGTCCGCAAAGTCAGCGAGGAGCTTCATTTGACCTCCCTGAAATATCAGACGTTGGACGACATGATTCGCGCCATCGGCCTCCCCAAGGAGAAGCTCTGCACCTACTGTTGGGACGGCAAGGACTGATTCCAAGTTGGCAATTGGGAACTTTATAGAGCATTTAGGGCTTCTGGAGAGCTTTCAAGTTGTATCTGACGGAAAGTGGCATATATTGCTCTGCATGAACATTGAAAAAACGTTCCGTCCGCCATGGATGGAACAACAACCATCCCTTGAGGAGAGATGATATGGGTAACGGTCTTTTGAAGAGAATCTGGATTGTGGCGGCATGCGGAGCGCTGTGCAGTTTTGCCTTGGCCAGAGAATGGCCGGCGCAGGGCAAGGTGACGGGCGACCAGCTGAACATTCGTGCGCGGCCCGGGGCCCACTACGAGCGGCTGGGGCGTTTCCGTTTGGGTGAAATCGTGACCGTGGTCAGCGAAACGGATGGATGGTACGAGGTCAGCCTGCCGGACACCGTGCAGGGCTGGGTCACGGACGACTCCATCAGCGCGGAAGGCGTCACCCTGAAGGCAAACTGTCCCCTCTACTCCGGCCCCGCGTTGGTCTTCACCGTCTTCTCCAAGCTGCCCGAAGGGCTGAAACTGGAGATTGTGGGCGAGCCGGTGGACAATTGGCATCGGGTCAAGGCCCCGTTATGCGCGACGGCGTGGGTCAACAAAGACTATGTGGAACTGGTGGGCGACCCGGTGGCTGTCGAAGATGATGATAACAAGGAACCTCTTGCGCAGCCGAAACTTCCGGAAAAAGACGAGCAGGCTCTGAAGGAAGAGATCGCCAAAGGCGAAAAAGACGTGCGCACAGGCAACGAACGCCTTCAGGCCCTTCGGGAAGAGGCGGAAGTCATCAGCGCGACGATTCAGCGGGACCTGCAGGCTCAGGAACTGCTGATGAACGAGGCCAAGAAGATGCAGGAGCAAAAGCAGGAGGCCGCCGCCAAGGTGGAAAAGGTCCTTCTGGAGTGCGAAGCGGCCGAGAAGAGCGTCAAGCAGGAGCAGGAGCGGCTGGAGGAGCTGAAGAAGGCCGCCGCCGCCAAGGTGGAGATGGTGGAGGGAGAGCGCACCAAGCTGGATGAGGAGATCAAACGCCATGAGCAGGCGCTCCAGAAGTCACGGGAGGACGCGGCGAAGCTGAAGGAGACCGCCGCCGCCCAGATGGCGGAATTGGAGAAGGCAAAGGCCATCGCCGAGGCGAAGGCGGAGCAGTCCCGCCGCAGTTTGGCGGAGGCGGAGAAGCAGCGTGCCGACAACGAGGCGAAATACGCGGCGTTAAAGGCGGAAATCCAAAAGGGCGAAGAGGACAAGGTGAATGGAGAGGCCCGGCTGAAGGCGCTGAAGGACGAACAGGAGTCGCTGAAGAAGTCTTTGGAGACGGAGAATGCGGCGTTGGACAAGCTGAAGAATCAGGCGGAGAGTCTGCAGCAGGAGAAAGACCAGATTCGCGAGAAGCTGGAGAAGGAGGCTCAGGAGCGGGAGAAGCTGGCAGCGGATGTCCAGAAGGAACAGGAGAAACTGGAGGCGCAGCGCAAGGAGCTGCAGTTGCTGAAGGAGGAATTGGCCGAGGCAGACCGTCTGAAGGACGAGGCGGAGAGCCAGCTGAAGAGCACCCGCTCCGCTCATGAAAAGGCGGAGACGGCGCTGCGCGAGAAGGAGGCCGCCGCGGAGAAGAAGGAGGCGGAGCGGCAGAACGCCCTGCGCATCGAAGAGGCGAAGACCGCGCGGAAGGTCTCCGAGGAGGAGGCGAAGAAGGCGGAGGCCGAGGCCAAGAAGGAAGAGGCGCTGACGAAGAAGGCCCAGGCCGTGGAGCAGCGGGAAGCCATCTATCGGCTGCCGGAGCCGGCTCTGGAAAAGGGCTCCGAACTTAGCGGAATCCTTAAGTCCTTGCAGGGCAATGCGACAGAATATGCCAGCCATGCGATTTGCACCATTTCGGCGGAGACGGGCAAGGCCGTTCCCGTGGCGTTCCTGAAGTGCCATCATTTCGATTTGCGGGAATGGGAGGGACGTCAGGTCGTGGTCACGGGCCGCCGTTATGAGATGAAGGGCTGGAGCGTGCCGCTCATTCAAGTGCAGGGCGTCGTGTTGGCCGAATAGGCCGTCACTTCCTATACAATATATATACTATGTCGGTCTATGCGAATGTCCTGCTGGTGGCGGACGGTCCCGTCTCACTGCGGCACACGCCTGAACTGCTGGTGGCGCTGCGGCAGGCTGGCCCCAACGTCACCACGCTGATGACGCCCTCCGCGGCGCTCTTCCTGCCGCCTCTCTCCCTTTCGCTGCTCAGCGGCGGAAAGGCGAAGACCATCGCCGAGGCGACAGAGGCGGACTATGCCGCGGCGGACTGCGTCATCGTGGCGCCTGCAAGCCTGCGGACATTGGCGGACATGCGGCAGCCGGAATGGCGGGAGCGGCTCGGCTATGGAAAAAGGCCGGTTCTGGCGGCGCCGGTGCTGCTCCCCGCCGAAGATGCGCAGGCGGCGGAAAAGGAACTGCAAGAGCTGACGGCATGCGGCGTGCAAGTCCTTACGCCAGAACAAGATATGTCATTTGGAGCCATGGGCGCGGTGCGAACGGCGTCCGTCTCGCGTTGTCTGGAGGCGATTCTGGCGGCGGTGACACCCCATGATTTGGCAGGGTTGAAAATTCTGCTGACGGCGGGGCCGACCATTGAGGACGCGGATCCCGCCCGCTATGTGAGCAACCGCTCCACGGGCCGCATGGGCTGCGCGCTGGCCCAAATGGCGGCGCGGCGGGGCGCCAACGTGCTCATGGTGCATGGACCCATGAGCGTGCCGATTCCGGAAGTTCCTGGTATTGAATGTGTTAGCGTGCGCAGCGCATTGGCAATGCACAAGGAGGTCATGGCCCGCGCCAACGCCTGCGATGTGGCGATTCTCTGCGCCGCCGTCGCCGACTACCGTCCCGTGCAATATTCCCATGAAAAAATCAAGAAGGGCGGCGAAGTGGACGGACGCTTCAGCCTTATTCTGCAGCGGACGCCGGACATTCTGGAGGCCGTCGGCGCCTTGGCGGACGGCGAGCGCCCCTTCCTCGTGGGCTTTGCGGCGGAAAGCGAGGAGCTGGAGCGAAACGCCCTCGAAAAGCTTGCGAAGAAAAACTGCGACATGCTCTGCGCCAACGACATATCAGAGCCGGGAGCCGGTTTCGCCGTGGCCACCAACCGAGTGACGGTCTTCTGCCGCGACGGCGAGCGGATCGACCTCCCCTTGCAGAGCAAGGAGGACATCGCGGCAGCAATCCTCACCATCATTCGCAAACGTCTGCCGCCCAAGCACAACGGAAAGAGTTGACCCATGCGTTTCCGCCCCTGCATTGATTTGCACCATGGAAAGGTGAAGCAGATTGTCGGCTCCACGCTGGAGGGCGAAAACGGCGTCACGACCAATTTCGTCTCTCCGCATCCGCCGTCCTACTTTGCGGACCTGTATTACCGCGACGGCCTGGAGGGTGGCCATGTCATCATGCTCGGCCCCGGCAATGAAGAGGCCGCCCGCGACGCACTTTCCTGCCACCCCGGCTTTCTGCAGGTCGGCGGCGGCATCGTTCCCGACAACGCGCAGCAATGGCTGGAAGTCGGTGCGGCCAAGGTCATTGTGACATCCTATCTCTTTGAAGACGGCGAGTTCAGCATGGAACGGCTCAAGGCGCTGGCCCGTCAGGTGCCGCGGGAACGGCTCGTTTTGGATTTGAGCTGCCGTCGCGTCGGCGACGTCTATCACGTCGCCTGCAACCGCTGGCAGACCATCTGTTCCATGTGCTTGTCCAGGAACACTTTCGAGACGCTTTCCGCGTTCTGCTCCGAGTTTCTGGTCCATGCGGTGGACGTGGAGGGCAAACAGCTTGGCATCGACGCCCATCTCGTGGCCTGTCTCGCGCAATGGTGCGACCTGCCGCTGACCTATGCCGGCGGCGCCTCCTCGCCGGCGGACGTGGAGACTGTCTTGACCGCCGGCCAGGGCCGCATCGACCTGACCGTTGGCAGCGCCTTGGACATCTTTGGCGGCCAGGGTCTTCGCTATCAGGACCTTGTGAAATATAAGTCATGATGAGGCCAAAGAGAACAAAAAACATAAGTTATTTATAATCAATATGTTATAAAATAAATATTGCAGGAGGGCATCATGAAGGTTGAAACGAGCGGCACGTACCATGGCGTCATCGAGAATATGCAGCTGGTCCGTCTGGCGGACGGCAAATCCGCATTCAAGGTGTATTTTGTCAGCATCGAGGGGCGGCCGGAGCCGACTCGCTTCGAATGGTCGAAGACGGCCATGGACAAGGCGGCCTTTCTGAAGGCCTTTGAGGCTCGCGGCGTGGAGGGCGTCGGCTTCGTGACGGCGTTTCCCCACATCACGAAAATCTTCCGCTACAACCCGAAGTCGGAGGTCATTCTGACCGTGAAGGCCTACAACACCGTGACGGGAGCGGAGATCAATCTGGACCGCGGCGAAGGCTACATGGAGTTCGCCTGTCTGGCGGAGGCGATGATCGCCGATGGCGAATACCGCCTGTGGGGCAAGGCCGCCTCTGTGGAGGAATACCTTGCGGCATCCTGTCCCATGGAACGGGCCGACATCGTCCGCGAAGGCAAGCTAAAAGCCTACTGGGAAGGGAATTAGGAGTTTTGGAGTTTTGGGGGACACGAGCCTCAAAAAGAGCCACAACGGGGCCGAAGTGGCGATCGTAAGTCCACTTGACATCGTGCCCAAAAAAGAGCCGCGTTGCGGCTCTTTTTTGGGCACGACGTCATGCGAACTTGCCACGGCATGTGTTTTGCAAGGCTTAATTAACGAAACCCGGGGGGCATGGCCTCCCCTTGACCACACGGCCCCAACGGTGCCGAATTACAAGCCATGACAATGGCTACCATAGAAGTCACAGGCTCAAAGTAACGCGTTTTTGGGACAAAAAAGACCATCGCGAGTGGCAAAATGCGAAAAAAGCATGACAAAATAAAGTGCACTTTAGATTTTACATAAATTTGGATGGGACTCGCATGGCGGACACAGTTCTTCCCCTCAGCGAGAACCTCTTCATCATGCCTTCTGCCATCATCTGAAAAAACGAGAGACGCGAGACGAGAGACGGGGGTGTCACTTTTCACTCTTCACTTGACAAATTCCTAATTTCTCATTCCTAATTCTCTTTTCACTTGACAAATTTCTAATTCCTAATTTCTCATTCCTAATTCTCTTTTCACTTGACAAATTTCTAATTCCTAATTTCTCATTCCTAATTCTCTTTTCACTTGACAAATTCCTAATTTCTCATTCCCAATTCTCTTTTCACTTGACAAATTCCTAATTCCTAATTTCTCATTCCTAATTCACTTTCGCCCCTCCCCCTCTTTTCACTTCCCTTTTCACGATCAGGCTGTATATTAGGAACGGAAGGAGCAAAACAACCATGGACGAACAGCTATTGGAAACCGGCCGCGCCGAACTGCGGCGTCACAAGGACACCTATCATCTGGATTTCTCCATCGCCGATCTGGCGCCCACCCTCTGCACATTGGCCAGCGTGCCGCTGCCGTCTTCCTGCTGCGCCACGCCCATCGCCTGCGTGGTGGATCAGGCCTCCCATCTCATGGGCGGCGTGGGGAAGGCGGAAAAACTGCTGGTCTTCTGTCCGGACGCCATCGGCGAACATCAGAGACAACTCTATCCGGAGCAGCTTGCGCGGGTGAAGCGGCTCGCGGGCTTCGAGATCAAGTCGGCGGGGGTCATGCCAAGCGTCACGCCCGTCTGCTTCGGCTCCATCTTCAGCGGCGCGTCGCCGGAAGTCCATGGCATCAAGGAATATGCGCGTCCCATCCTGACCATCGAAACCGTCTTCGACACCTTTCCGGAGGCCGGACGGAAAGCCTGCATCATCTCACGGGACCAATGCAGCATGGACATGATATTCCGTCGGCGCAACGTGGACTATCTCGCCTTCAACAGCGATGAACGCGCCTTCCGCGCCACGGAACTGGCCATGGAATTGGGCGACTATGACCTCATCGTCTCCTACATGATGGACTACGACGAACTGGCCCACCACACGGGCATCGACTCCCCCGACGCGGCGGCGCAAGTGGCCTTGGCCTCCGACCGCTTCGAGCGGCTTTGCGCCCTCGCCGACTCGCTGTGGAAGGCCCGCAACCGTGTGGTCGTCTACGCGCCGGACCATGGACAGCATGCCATCGACGACCATCACGGCGGCCATGGCATGAACCTGCCCGAGGACATGATCGTCAACCACTACTATCGCGTTTGCGGCAAAAACAGCCAGATTGATAATTAGGAATTTGAAATTAGGAATTAGGAATGAGGAATGAGAAATTAGAAATTTGGTATTAGGAATGGAATTAGGAATTAGGAGCTTCTAGAGCTAGTCTAGCAGTGGCGGATGCCGTTCAGGCGGACTCCGACGGCGATTGGCTTCTCAAAGTCGATGGCGGGATTCTCCTTCCGGATGCGGCTTGAAAAGGCCGACCAAGTCTCGCCTTGGTTGGCCCGCGTCTTCCAGAGCCCCCAAAGCGTGTCGCCCTGACGGATCACATAACCATCGGCGGAGGAGGGGCTAGTCGCCGGAGCGTCGGCGGCAAATGGCTCCCGTTCACGCTCCCGCCGCGCCACCAGCCCCGGCAGGACCTTTCCGCCGACTTTGCAGTAGAGCGCCAATGCGTGGTGTATCGCGTTCATGTCGTTGGCCTGAATGGCCTTTTCAAGCGTCTCCTTGTTCGTCGGCGACGGGCCAAGATTATAGTAGAACGACGCCAGCGCACCCTGCTGGCATGGCGTCATGGCGGCGATGTTCGGATGGCGCTTCATGACCGTCTCCATGATCGCGTCGATATGCATGCCCAGCCCTTTCAGAATCCATTCCAGGCCCACATCGCCGCCGGAGCGCACGTACTCCTCCCGCAAGTCGGCCGCCATCAGGTCATAGCGCATGCCGTAGCCCAAGGTCGGTTTGCCCTTGAGCGTCTTTGCCCATTCGCCGTAGCTCCGGCCGCCCGGAAGCCATATGTTCTTGGTGTCCGCATCGTCATAGACCGGAAACAGAGCCCGTTCGTCCGGCCTGCATGGGCCCAATGCGGTCTTGAGGGCTCCCGAATCGTCCCTTACGGCACGGATGACTCCCTCGTTTTCAATCAAAAACCGCCTTGCCTCCTGATGCGCCTCTGCCGAAAGAATCATGCCCCGAAACTCCTGCTGTGAAAAAAATACCGTTGCCGGCCGAGCAGCCGTCCATGCCATTACAATAGCACATCTTTGGCATCGTCAACTCCGCAGCCCGTCATTTTTATCCAAGAGCCGCAAATTCGCTCAACCTGGGGGAAAGGCATCCCAAAAGATTTCACGGCCCCAACGGGGCCGAAGTGGTAATGACAAGTCCACATGACGTCGTGTCCCCAAAAGAGCCGCAACGCGGCTCAATTAACTTAACCCCGGGTTGAGCAAAGCGAAACCCGGGGGTAAGGGCCAAAACTCTTGATTAACGGCCCCAACGGGGCCGAATTCGAAGGCCGCATGTCTAATTCAGCCCCGTTGGGGCTGTGAAGTCATGGGGGGAGCCTTGTCCCCGGGTTTCGCTTCGCTCAACCCAGGGTTACGTTAATTTGGCCCTTTCAGGGCCTTGCAAAACACATGACATGACAAGCTTCCATGCCATCGTGCCACACAAAAGAGCCACGAAGGGAACCATGCTCTATATACATATATATACTATAGAGATGGGCAACCCCATGAGACCGAAAGACGCCATCACCCCAATTCGCCAAAGGGACGATGAACCCTCCTTCTGGACTGCAACCCCATGATTCCCACAGAAAATTTCACTTTTTTTGAATATGTCTGACTTTTTTTCGAGGACCCTCTTGTTTTTTCAAAAATTTTTACTATAATTATAAATGTCTGACATATTCAGGCTTAATTTCCGTGGCCGGGCCGTCCGTTTGCGGCAAGGCAAGAGGTTCAAGCGTATTGTGGTCTGTGTTAAAGGAGAAAATCATGAAAAAGGCATTCACCCTAATCGAACTGTTAGTCGTCATCGCGATCATCGCCACGCTGGCGGGCATGCTGCTGCCGGCGCTGGCCAAGGCACAGGACAAGGCGACGGCAATCAACTGCATTTCCAATTTACGCGGCAGCGGCCAGAGCATGCTGCTGTACATGAGTGACTTCCACCAAGTCATTCTCTGTCAGGACTTCAGTAAGACCACCGTTGCGGGCTATGACAACACGCAGCCTGCTTCTTGGGCAGGCCGTCTGATGAGTCTTGGCTACATCGAGATGAGCTCCCCCGTCGTCATGTGCCCGATCGACGGCAACAAACTGGAGCTTGATTCGAGTCATCGCTACATCAAATGCCTCGGCATCATGTGGCAGCGCGACTTCCCGTCGTCGATTGCCATTGAGACCAGCACGAATTTCCGTGCCGTGCGTGCCAACTACATGGAGGCCCCCTCCCGCACATTCATGATCTCCGATTCATGGCGTAGCGACAATAAGCATCAGAGCCACTTCGCCACCTACAATGCAGATGGCTTTAAGACCTATCGCGTCCGCCTCGCCCATGCGGAGCGTGCCAACCAGGTGTTCGTTGACGGCCATGCCACAAGCGTGACGCCTGGCGAGTATCTGGCCAACATGAAGATGACTGACATCACGGACAAGGACAGCGGCGTCCTGTTCTTCGACCTGAAGGGTTCAGCGGTGACCTACAAATAACTTGAAAGACATGAAGGCCGCCTGTGGAGACATGGGCGGCCTGTCCGTTTTTCTTGAAATGGCGCCGTCCACGCCATTAAGCGACCATTCATGGTCACGCTGGTTCTTGCATACCCTCCGTAATGGCCTCATCGTAGCACCTTATGCGCGGTGAGTGGATCCGATGGAAATGTCAGACTTTTCATAAAAATGTCAGACTTTTTTGATTTTTCTCTTATTTGGGGTATTGTTTTTTCCAAAATATTTAGTATAATTTTAGTGTGATAGAATTTTCGTTTAAATGGGCCTGTTGTGTTTTAGGAACATGACAGATGTCTGCCACGAAATCAAACAAAGAAAGGATAAGACCATGAAGAAGCGTTTTACATTGATCGAACTGCTGGTCGTCATCTCCATCATCGCCACCTTAGCGGGCATGCTGCTGCCGGCGCTGGCCAAGGCACAGGACAAGGCGACGGCGATCAACTGCGTCTCCAACCTGCGTGGCGGCGGCCAGAGCATGCTGCTGTACATGAGCGACTACCACCAGCATGTGGTTTTGGATGACAGAACCCTCTCTCCGCAGAAGGAGTTCTATCCTGCTGGAAGTGACACAGCCTATTCTGCAATTTCGTGGGCAGCCCGCCTGATGGTTTTGGGCTATCTGGAAAAAGGCTCCGCCGTCGCCATGTGCCCCATCGACGGCAACACATTGCCCCTTACCACAGCCAACAACACCTATCTGCTTTGTTATGGAACAGGCTGGGTCTCTGAATATTCCGCGGCTGCTGGCATAGACACAACTGATCACAATGGTAAAATCATTCGCTTACTGAAAGCCAGTTATCTGGATGCTCCCTCCGCCACGTTCATGCTGCAGGATTCCTGGCGCGCTGACCAGAGCCGCCAGAGCCACTGCTCCAGCTACTACCATGGTACATACATGTGCCGTCTCGCCCATGCCGAGCGCGTCAATCAGGTGTTCATCGACGGCCATGCGGCTTCCGTCTCCCCTGGCGAAGACTTGGCCAACATGAAGAAAGTCGGTGTCCGTAATTCGACCAACGGCATCAACTTCTTCACGCTGAAAGGCCAGAAGATCACCGGCTACGGCAAGACCAATTAGTTTCCAAATTATTATATATATATTATGGTAAAGAGGCGGAGTATTTCCCCATGGAAGTTCTCCCCCGCAAACCGGAAAGGAAAAGCCCCTATGAAGAAGCGTTTTACATTGATCGAACTGCTGGTTGTCATCTCCATCATCGCGACGTTGGCGGGCATGCTGCTGCCGGCGCTGGCCAAGGCGAAGGACAAGGCGACGGCCATCAACTGTGTGTCCAACATGCGGGGCAGTGCCCAGAGCATGTTGCTCTACATGTCGGATTTCTCTAAGCAAATCCTGATTGAGGACCGCAGCCCGTCCACCATCGGCGGCACCGGCGGCCCGATCTCCTGGGCGGCCCGTCTGATGACCTTGGGTTACGTCGAGATGGACTCCCCCATCGTCATGTGCCCCATCGACGGCACGGATCTGAAAATCCACGATGGCTACACCACCTATCTGGAAGTCTACGGCATCATGGACTTCAACGAAATGCCTAGCGCGGCCGTCATCAACAAATCCAGCCCCGTTCTTCACCGCATGGTGAATGCCAGCTATCTGGTGGCCCCCTCCGCCACTCATATGATGGCGGACTCCGGTCGCCTCTATGATGATGGTTTTGCCACATGCCACTACGCCTCCGCCAACAAACTCACGCTAAACATGCGCACAGCCCATTCGGGCCAGATCAACCAGGCGTTCGTCGACGGCCATGTGGCCGCCAACACCCCCGGCCAGGCCCTGCAGGTTCTGCAGAAGTCCGACAACACCCAAAAAGCCAACGGCATCAAGTACTTCACGCTGAAAGGCGAAGGCCCCTACGTCATCAAATAACATTATAACTATTTGATATTCAATGATTTACATGGCCGGAGCCGGCTACAAAAAGCTGACTTCGGCCTGCCATATTGATATTGAATCCACTAAGAAGAAAGCCTGATACCATGAAACGACTGTTGATCTTTCTGGGGATGCTGTCCGTGTTGGTTGGTCACGGGGAGGAGACCCAATGGCGAAGCGACGCCTTCGCCATCTGGCCGGTGAAGACGGACTTTCCGCTGCAGACCTCCGTCGTGTCATGGTCGGACTGGCTGGTCTTCATGAACGCCCACAGCCGGGAGCCGGGCGTGCGTGCCATCATCAACGAGATGACGGGCTCCGGCATCCGGCAGCTGTGGTGGCGCACCTTCGGCGGCGGCCACTGCCTGTACAGCAGCCAGGTGGACGGCGTGACCACGGGCAACTACGCCGGCCAGGGGGCGGACTTCTCCAAATTCAACTCTTTGAAGGAGGCGGTGAATTTCGGCCACAAACTGGGGCTGACGGTCTACGCATGGTACACGCCCATGGAGGAAGCCCACGGCTGGGCGGACAACGTGAGAAGCCGCTACACGGACATGCATCCGGAGATGAGCGACATCGATCAGGCGGGCAAGGTCCTGAACGTCCCCAGCCTGTTCTATGAAACGTACCGCAAATACAAACTGGACTTGGCCATCGAGATGCTCGAATGCGGGCCGGATGGCATTGTCATCGACTTTGAGCGGCTTGGGGCGCCTCCCCGCCGCAACAACTGGGGCTACATTCCCGCACTGCTGGAGGAATACGAGAAGGTCCATGGCAAGGGGGGCAAGCCCCAACCCAACGATCCGGACTTCATGCGGTTCCGCGCCAATTTCGTGGGCATGCTGATGCGGGACATCGCCGCCGAGGCGAAGAAGCGGGGCAAGCGCTTCATGATCATGTTCCCCCACACCGCCCTGCTCACGGCACACACCGACATCGAGACGTGGAACAAAGAGGGTTTCGTGGACGATTTCTACATGACCTGCGGATGGCCCTTCGACTCCGTGACTCAGGAGCTGCTGGAGCGGTACCGCCAGAAGCTGGGCCGCCGCATCCTGCCCATCCAATATGGATTCTTCGGCACCGTTCCGGAGCTGATCGCCCAAGGCCAGAAGCTGGCCAGCTGGGGCGTGGAGGACATCACGTGGTTTGAGACCACCTATCTTCATGGCCGCGACAAATACGCCATTCCGACGACTTTGGCCTGCACCCCCCAATGCGAGATGGTCTCGCCGACGGAGCTGGATTTCTCCGGCGGCGGCGAGCTAAGCGTCTATTCCAGCGCGGAATGGGTCCTGCGCTATGGTGACGCCGTTTTGGGCCAAGGCAAGCCCGGCCAGGTGGTCAAGCTGAAGGTGCCCGCCCAGGCGGCCAAAGGACGGCTGTCCATCGCCGCCAAACTGCCGCCCAACGCGCTGGCGGCGGGCGTCGGCCTGCAGGGTGTCGCCATCTCCCAAAGTGGTGAGCGGACGAATGTTGCGACAGACGGGACCTGGACCAGCGGGGAAGGCGCGGTGAAGACCACCGGCCTCATGGGAATCCCCCCCTTCCTGGCGCCTCTGGATGAGAAAGGAGACCTGTGATGAAAACCTCCCTCTCGGTGATCACCGCGCTGGTGCTTTTTGCTGGAATATCCTCCCATGCAGCACGTTACAGAGCCCATGACCCCGCTTGGCGCGGCGTGTGGATCTGGCAGCGGACGGAGGGCGCCATGACCGCCGCCACCGTCGACATGGGACTCTACATCGTGAAACATCCGGGGGCCTGGGGCGAAAGCCTCATCAACCGCATGGCCGGCAACGCCATGGCCGCCGGCGTCGACCAGTTCTATGTCCGTCTCGCGGATCAAAAGGGCCATCTGCTCTATCCCGCGGCGGACGACGCACGGGTCCTCCGCTTCAACAACTGGGGCGTGGACTTCGCCACCTACGACTACCCCTTGGCATGGATGAAACTGGCCAACCGGACAGGCGTCAGCGTCACCTTCACGGGAAGCCAGAAGGACATCGACGACTTCAAGGTCCGCTACCCGCTGGCCAAGACCGCGCTTCTTGACGCGGAGCCGGCGGGGGCCTTCGGACCGGACGCGGTGAACTCCGAAGAGGCCGAAAAGAAGAATTTGGTCAACCACGCGTTGACCATTGTGCGGGACTTCGAGCTGAAGGCCGCCCCCACGAAGGCGTCGCTCTGCGTCACCGCAGGCGGCTACTATGAATTGTATGTCAACGACAATCAAGTCGGCATGGACGCGGACTGGATGCGGGGCGAGACCTACGACGTGGCCCCCCTGCTGAAGGCGGGCTCCAATCGAATCACCTTCATCGTCACGCCGGAGAAGGGGATGGCCGGCACGGAAAAGGCCCACCCCGGCCTGCTGTTCAACATGAACATCCAGGTCCCCGGAGGACGGATGGAGTTTATGGACTCCGACTTGGCCTGCCGCATCGTCGGCAAGGACGGCCAGCTGGTCAAGCCGTGCATCACAGGCTTTGAGGGGGCGGGACCCCGCTTCCGGCTGAAGGAGCCCTTCCGCAACAACCGCAGCGTGTTGGATGAAGGGAAGTTCAAGGAGCTGACGGTCGCCGTGGCCGAATGCGACGGCGCCGCGCTGACGGAGGAGGCCAAGGCCCTTCTCGAAGGCAAGGCCAGCCTGACGGTGGACGGCAAGAAGACGGTGGTCATTCCCCTCGCCAAACCCATTTGCCTCTACGAAGTGCGGATTCAGGGCGCGGCGGCGGGAGTCGCCTGTCGGCTCGTGGAGTTGCGGGACGGCCAGGAAAGCCTGGTCGCCGCGCCGTTCGCGGGACGGGAGGAGCCGCCGGTCGCGGTGACGAACGAGCTCAATCTTCCCTTCACTCCTGTCAAGGTGAAGGAGCTTCGCGTGGAATTGGCTCCCATGCCCGGCCGCAAGGAGACCGTGAAGCAGATTCAGCTGATGAAAGTTAAGGAGGACTAGCAATGAAGAACCGGTTTCAGGCCATGGCTGTCTCTCTTGTCATGGGATTGTGCATGAGCGCCCTGTTCGCCCAGACGGTGGATTTCTCCGCATGGAACGCGGGCGACGCGACCAACGGCCACGGCTTTGTCTTCGGCAAGCCCGGCCCCACTCATCCCGCCATCGTGGACACGGGGCTGCCCTACTACGGCAAGGTGGCCCGCTTCATCCCCTCCCTCCGCGCCAACTACAATGACCCCACTCTGCATACCTTCTACGATGTGGACTGCGGCGCGCCCGAATACATCACCGTGGACATGGACATCTTCCCCAAAGGCACGAAGCCGCTGATGACCATCGCCCTCTTCCCCGCCATCCCGCTGAGCGACCGGAGCCCCAGCTCCTGCCTCATCTGGATGATGGTGGACGGCGCCACGGAGACCCTGCAGTACTTCGACGGCGCATGGCATGTGGCCGGCTCCCTGAAGAACGAGCAGTGGCATCACCTGCGCTTCACCGCCTTCGTCAATGGCAAGAACAAGAACAACTGGTGCGCCACCGTGGACGGAGGCAAACCGAAGAGCTGGCAGTTGCAATATCGCAACCCCTTGCGCGCCAATGTAATAACAAAAATGGGCGCCTTGATGCTCTACAGCCGCGACGAAGGGGACAGCGATGGCGACTTCGCCTACATCGACAATGTGTCCATCATGGCCTTCGGCAAAGCCGACGCGATGCAGGAGGCCGCCGCAGGAGATGCCGCCCGCGTGGACAGGGGCCAGTTCCAAAGCAAGGTGCTGGGCAAGACGATGCCCTTCAACGTGGTGCTGCCCAAGGGGTATCAGGCGGACAAGGGCCCCTACCCCGTCGTCTACCTCTTCCATGGAAGGGGACGTCACCAAGCCTCGCTGACGGACGATCCCAAGAAGATGGCCACCCTCTCCAATTCCAAATGCATTTTCGTCATGCCCAAAGGCGAAGACGGTTGGTATATCGACAGTCCCGTGAAGCCGTCCGCCCGCTACAACGCCTACATCGAGGAGCTGATGAGCTTCGTGGAATCCAAATACCCCATCTCCAAGGACCGCGCCCGCCGCGGGCTGACCGGCTGGAGCATGGGCGGCTACGGCTGCACCCGCTTCGCACAGACCCATGCGAACGCCTTTGGGGCGGTGGCCCCCATGATCGGCCTGCTGGACTATCCGCGAATCGGGCTGCCCAAAGGGCAGACCTACAAGGTGGCCGAAGAGACTTTCGGAAAGGACGAGGCCGTTTGGAAGTCCCTCAATCCCATCAACTTCGTGGATGCGCTGAAGAACACGAAAATCATGGTCATCACGGGAAGCAACGCCTTTGACCGCACCATGAACGAGAACTTCGCGGATGCGCTGAAAAGCCATGGAATCCCCTGCAACTACATCAGCATCGAAGGCGGCAGCCACGACTTTGACAAAACCGTGGGTGACGGACTGGAGCTGGTGGTGGATTTCTTCAACCGCACCTTGGCCGAATAACACAACGGAGCCGCGGCCGCCAGGCGGGAGGACTGCCTTCAACGACACGGCTTCATCATCACTTTGACGAGAAAGACATGCGATGAGAAGGAGCAAGACCTTAGCGAAACTGCGGGCGGGCAAGACCGTCATGTGTCTCAAGAACACCTTTGTCCATCCGGACATCGTGGAGATGATGGGCTATCTTGGCATCGACTGCATTTGGATCTGCAATGAACATATCGGCATCAATCCCGAAAGCCTGCGGAATGTGATCCGCTCCGGCCGCGCGGCGGACACGGACGTGATGATCCGCCGTCCCTTCGGCTACTACGATGACCTGATTCAGCCGCTGGAGATGGGCGCCGCCGGCCTGATGATTCCGCATTGCGCCTCCGCCGCCATGGCGCGGGAAGTGGTCCGCGCCGCCAAATTCCAGCCCATCGGCAAACGCGGCGTGGACGGCGTCAGCGGAGACAGCTTCTTCGGCATGACGGGCGGCCGCGAATACATGGAGTTCGCCAACCGTGAAACCTTCATCATGGCGCAGATTGAGGACGAGGAGGCCATCGACGAAATCGACGCCATCGCCGCCGTGGACGGCATCGACATCATTTTCGTGGGCCCCGCCGACCTGAGCCACAGCCTCGGCTTTCCAGGGGAGTTCAAGCACCCCAAAGTGCAGGACGCCATCAGCAAGGCCTTGGCCGCCGCCCAAAAGCACCATAAATTCTGCGGCACGCCTGGCCTGGACGACGAATACACGAAGGACCTCATCCGCCGCGGCGTGAAATTCATCACCTACGGCGGCGACTGGGGCCTCCTGAAGAAGGGGTTCAGCGCCATGCGGGACCGCTTCCACGCCCTCGAAGAGGAAGTGATGAACGAGAAATAGCATAAGTGCTTGCAACAAAATAGATTATGCATATATGGCAGGGGCTGCGCATCCCCCATGTCATGGCATGAAATGCGAAAACGGCTGAACGGAGATATATCAGAATGAGCGCTGGTGCTGTCTATCATGGATCCCTTCTGGACTATGGCATCATTGTCCTTTACATGGGCATTGTCCTCGGCATCGGCTTCTTCTTCTCCAAGAGCGACAAAGGCTCGGAGGAGTTCCTGCTGGGCGGCCGCCGCATGCCATGGCTGGCCATCGGCATCTCCTGCATCATGTCGCTCCTGAGCTCCGTCTCCATTGTGGTGACGCCTGGAGAGATTTACCGCAACGGCTTGGCGTTGGGTGCCATGGGCACCCTGCTTGGCCCCTTCGTGGCCATCGGCAGCTTCTTCCTCTTCGCCCGCTTCTACTTCAAGATCGGCAGCTTCACCCCCTACGAGTACCTGGACCGCCGCTACAATCCGGCCGTGGGCGGCATTCTGGCGGCCAACACCTTGTACGTCAGGACGTTATATCTCGGGACCGTGCTGTTCACCACAGCGAAGATCTTCAGCGGGGCCTATGGCTGGAATCCCCTCTTCACCATCGTGCTGGTGGGAATCATCGGCTTGGTCTACACGGTCATGGGCGGCATGAAGGCAGTGGTGTGGACGGACGTGCTCCAGTTCTTCGTCCTGCTCTTCGGCATGATCGCCGTGGTCATCGCCATCGCCTGCAAAGTGGACGGCGGCGTCTTCGAGGTGCTGCGCTACGCCCACGCCAACGGCAGGGCCTTCAACAAGTTCGCTGACCCCAACTTCTACAAGCTGACCCCCTACATCCGCCTCTCCTTCTGGCTGCTGCTGCTCGGCGTCTTCACCGCCCAGATCGGCAATGCCGCCAGCGACCAAATCAACATCCAGCGGCTGCTGAGCACGGGAGACTGGAAGAGCGGCTTCAAGGCGCAGATCGTGGCCTCCATGAGCGGCATCCCCTTCATGCTGATGCTGTGGTTCATCGGCATGGGCTGCTTCACCTTCTACAGCAAGAACCCTGACCCGAATCTGACCAACGCGGACGAGGCCTTCTCCTATTTCATCTCAACCCAGCTGCCCGCTCCCCTGCCGGGCATCTTCATGGCCGCCATGCTCGCAGCCATCATGAGCACCTTGGACTCAGGCATGAACTCCATGGCTACCGTCTATCTTAAGTCATTCCACCAGAAATACTTCAATAAAAACATGACGGCGGCGCAGGAAGTGCGCGTGGCGCGGATTGGCACGGTGGTCGTCGGTTTGGTGGCCATTCTGTTGGGCTTCGGGCTGGAGTGCTCCGAACGCTGGCTGGCTCAGACGGCGGCGGAGGTCGGCGTGCTCTTCGGGCTTTTGGGCTCGGTGGCGCTGCCCGCCTTCCTGTTCGCGGTGCTGTCCCGCCGCGCCAACGCCACGCTGATTTGGGCGTTCACGTTCTTCAGCCTCGGCGAAGGCTTCGCGTCAAAGTTCTGGTACGCCGCCAGCCGGTTGGCGGAGCAGAAGTTCCCCGAGACGGGCGTGTTAGGATGGGGCGGCCCGCTGCCGCTGAAATGCCTCCTCATCCCGCTGTTCCTCGGCATCATCCTGCTCATTCCGTACATCTTGAAGAAGGGCGACAAACTCGAACGGTACATCACGGCGGCGTTGGGCGTCACGTCCCTTGGCGTTGCGGAGCTCATGGGCGTCTGGTTCTTCTACAGCCATCTCTTCATCACGGACACGCCGAGGGGCTGCAGCTTCGCCTTCCATCTTCCCATCTCCCTGATTCTCGGCTTCATCGCGCTGCGCTTCTGCAAGATTCAGCCGAAGGAGAAGTATCAGGGCCTCACGTTGGACACGCTCAACGAGAAGATTCTGTAAACAATTGGCAATCAGCATTTAGGAGTCAGAGAAGACAACTGAACATGGTCGTCATTCAGCCCCAAGAGGCGGCGGTGTCATGGAGTGGAGCCTCCATGGACACCCCTTCGTCCATGCGGCATGTCTCTATACAATATATACAATATATAGTCCACTAAACTGCGTTTTAGGTCGCGGGAAAGTTGAAATTCGTTTTTGACAGGATGCCTTGCGAAAAAGGCATATAAATGAAAGTTTTTGCATGGATTTGCTATCACAAGTTCGGTATGTGATGTTGGGACTGAATGACCAGGAGTACATTCGGGAGAAAGACCTGGTGGAGCGGTTTGGCGTCAGTCGCAGCAGCATACGGGAGGTGCTCAAGCAGCTGGAGGTGGAGCATCTGATTGTCCGCATCAAGAACAAGGGGACGACGCTGCGGCGCTATTCCCTGAAGGAGCTGGCCAACATCTACGAGCTGCGCGAGGTGCTGGAGGGGCTTGCCGCCTTCAAGGCCGCCAAACGGGCCACGCAGGCCCATGTGGAAAGGCTGCTTTGGCTGGCTAACGAATACGACGCCCACGTGGACAGCGTCTCGGACCGCAGCCGCCTGGACTACGATTTCCACCAGATGATTCTCTTGGTCGCCCACAACGCCCAACTCATGGAACTGGTGCGGAACTTCTCCATTCTGAGCAAGTCCATCGCCGCCTATCCCATGCTGAACAAAGAGGCCACCAAACGCAGCCCCTGCCCCTACACCCACAAGATGATCGCCAACGCCATCGCCATGGGCAACTCGCAGGAGGCGGAGAGCAACATGCGAGGTCACATCCAATGGACTTGGCAGGGCATCATGAACGTCATCACCAACGGTGAACCCGAATTTTCCATCAATTCCTAATTCCCCCAAAAGAGGAGATTTGCCATGAACGCAAGACACGCCGCCATGTTACTTTTGAGCCTGTCCATGCCCATTGCGGCCCTCGCGCAGGACGATGACTTTGAGGCGAAGCGCCGCGAACTTCAGAACAAACCCCGCATGGTCATCTATGACAATGACGGCAACGATGCCTACTGCTATCCCAAGGACCTGGAGTTCAGCCTGGAGAACTTCCTTGAATTGCGGACCACGCCGCTGAAGGGCTCCGCCGTGACGACCATCGCCTACTGCACCCTGACCTCCGCCTTCGGTCAATTCACCTATCGCACCAAAGTCGGCGAATTCATCAATTGGCCGACGACACGTCCGAATGACCGCAGCATCGTCCCCGACCTGGAAGCCATGGGCACGGACTGTTTGGCGGAAATCGTAAAATTCTGCCGTGCAAATAATTATGAAGTCTTCTGGGCCGACCGCTTCAACGACTGCCATGACTTTACCCACAAGCACGAAGCCCCCCACTACCGCTGGTCGAAATTCAAGGACACCCACCCCGAGCTGCTTTTCGGCAAGGAAGGGGAGCGCATGAGCTTCGGCCGCTGGACCGCCGTGGACTTCAACTCCCCCATCATCCGCGACCGCTTCGTCTCCTTCTTCAAGGAAGTGGCGGAAATGTACGACCTGGATGGCGTCCAAATCGACTTCTTCCGCCATTTCTATGTGTTCCCTGAAGTCGCCAAAGGCGGCGAGGCCACCGAAGGGCAGTGCGCCCTCATCACGGAGATGATGCGAAACGTCCGCGTGGAACTGGACAAATTGGGCCAGAAGCGCGGCCGCCCCTATCTGATTATGGTTCGGGTGCCCGACAATTTTGACTACTGCCGCCGCATTGGCGTGGACATGGACGCCATTCTCAAGGACAAACTGGTGGACGCCATCATCGGCACCGGCTATTTCCAGATGGACACCTGGAGCCATTGGGCGGAAATCGGCAAGCAATATGGGGTGAGAACCTACGCCAGCCTGTCGGAGTCCCGCGTGCAGGGCACGGTGGAACCCTTTAAGCGGGACCACAATTTGGTGTTCCGCGCCCGCGCCGCCACCGCCCTTGCCCATGGCGTGTACGGCATCCATGTGTTCAACCAATTCAAGCCGAAAACCGCTGTCTTCGATTATGTGCGGGAATTGAATGATTTGGATAACTTCTTCAGCCTCAACAAGTTATACATTCCCGTGATTTTGGACAACTCACCGAACATGTATCTGAACAACGGCGCCCGCTTCAGCAAGACGCAGATCTTCAATCCCAGCCATCCGCAGAATGTGAAGGGCGAATGGACCCTGAAGCTGGAGACTGGCGAGAAGAAGGCGCCGGCACTGCTGGTTCTCTATGTCCGTCGGGACAAGGCGGAGCCCTTCGCCGTCAAATTGAACGGCGTGGCGGGAGAATGCGTCAAGACCAAAGGCGACATTGACCGCTATCTCATTCCCGTGGAAGCATTTAGGCTGCTGGACAACGAAATCTCCTTCATCGGCGACGGCAAAATCAAGGACGTGGCCCTGGAAGTCGTCCATGACCGCCAGGCCCCGGACCGCATCAAGTTCTGAAAACGGAACTCGTTTTTCAGGAAAACCGTGCTATATTGAGTGCGATTGAGCATGGATCTGATGTGGTTACTGTTGCATCTAATCATTTCTTTCGCAAGATATTAACTAATGTCAGAACAGAATTCCAATATCATCGGTTTCATAGCGATGATTGTCAGCCTGTTCGCCAAAAAGCACCATGTTGGAGAGGCCGTGGCCTATCATTGCCTTGACAAATCCGGTGCGGCCGCATTGCTGATAAACCATTATGGGTATCTTCATACCCAGGACTATGACCAGGTGGTTGACGATTTGTCCGATTATTGCCGCCGTCACGGAACATCCCTCTCATGAGACTCTTTCATGGAAGCAACGTCATAATTGAGCAGGTCGATTTGTCTAAATCTCGTCCTTTTAAAGACTTTGGTCGTGCCTTCTAGCTGTCTCCCAATGAGTCGCAGGCATGCTATGTCCACGCTCTTCTGGAGGAAGAATTGAAAGAAAAGTCACAACTTTCTATCTAGCAATAGATTGCAAAGAAACGATGCCGCCGGCTACTTATGGGACGAAAGGCGACCGCCACACTCCGGACCGCATCAAGTTCTAGCGCAAGGACTTGCGGAGACGGCGGAAGGCATGGAAATCAATCCGCCGTCGAAGACAATGCATGTTGTGGCCTGCGGGCGACGTATTCATCATACATCGTCTGCAGGCGATTCCATATGCGGGCTGGAATGTGCAACGTCCGCTCAAAACGTTCCGCCATTTCCGGTGTGATGCGCCGTTCCCCCTTAATGACTGAATGAATGGTCTCTTCAGGCATATGACAACGCCGAGCAAACTCCTTGACCTCCATATCCAACTCCGAAAGTTTTTCGGCAAGGGTTTCTCCTGGCGGATAGACAACTGCCAATCTAGCGTCTTGTTCAATCTTCATGCTCCTCCTATTTTAATGATAATCAACTATTTCCAAAATAACAGCAATGGTGCTTTTCGCCCAGTCTATCCGTCCTGAGCCATCATCAGAATAAATGACTTCATGCATTGGTTCAAGAACAAGACGGTAATTGGCATCCAGAGACGCAGCCCATTGTCCCTTTCTATCGCCGGTCAGCTCATGGAACTTACCCGGCATTGCACGCAAATCTTCAAAGTTCTCAGCCGCAGTGATTTACGAAAGACGCAAGTACAACATTTTCGCAATCATTGCACCTAACATCTTTTTTGCCAACTTTTCATCTTGAGCACATTGCCTCAATAGTCTTGTGCGATATTCTATTCTCTTGTCCTTTAATGTATTAGATGTTTATGTAAAAGCAAGGGTTACCACATTATGGGAGAGTATGATTTTTCGAAACAACATTGCAGTTCGCGCGATGGCAAGAGCTAGCAATGCGAGAATATGAACGTGGTCGGGCATTCCATTGATTTGATAAGAGATGCATTGCTTGTTTCGGACTATGCCAGCAATGTAGTTAAACAATTCTTCTCCAGGCAATGGGAAGAGTCAGCTGGTTGAGTTTGGTTCTGAAAATCACATGGTAGAGGCAACGTGTAAAGCTCATGCGGATATCCTTTCTATGAAATGCCATGGAAGTCTTGGATATCACATATCATAGCATTGCAATCATTAATTGCAATTTAATCATTGCATTTAATTACAGGCAGGGGTTAATTCGGCCCTAGGGGCCGCAAAATCAGGAGCCCCTAAAATGCGGAACCTCCCTTCTGCCCTTGCAGTTTGCGGTTTCCGCATTATCTTTGTGTAGGATGTCTGCAAGACAGCGGCGGAGGCCGATTGAGGCCCCGCCATTGATACAAATTCACAACTCATTGATTACCAGGGAGAAACATCATGCTTTTGGAGAAAAACGCGCGTCTTGTGTTTGCCGGGGACTCCGTCACGGACGTGGGACGCAATCAGCCCGTGGCCGAAGGGACGCTCTTCGACATGCTTGGCAAAGGCTATCCGCAGCTGATTTCAGGATGGCTGAACGCCTTCTACCCTGAACTGAACCTCTACATCTGCAATGCGGGAACCAGCGGCAACACCTCCCGCGACCTGCTTCGGCGGTGGGACAGCGAGATTTTGGACAAGGCGCCCACTTGGGTCAGCATCATGATCGGAATCAACGACATATGGCGTCAGATCGACAGCCCCGCACAGCCCAGTGGCCACGTCCTGCCCGATGAATTCCGTGACAATGTGGCGAAGATGATCGAAAAGACCCTTGCCGCCGGCGCCCGCATCATCCTCTGGACACCCTCCTTCATCGAATCCAACATGAACGACGCCATGGCCGCCATGGCCAAACAGTATGGCGACATCTGCGCGGAACTGGCCCAGGCCCATTCCCTTCTTTTCATCGACACGAACAAGAAGTGGGAGCGGATTCTCGCCAGCGGCCACCATCCGGAGTGGGTCAGCTGGGACCGGGTCCACCCCAACAACATCGGCCACACCGTCATGGCCAAGGCCTTTCTGGACACCATCGGCTTTGACTACACGCGAATGTAGACTTTCCTTTTTATCTAGAGGATCTAGAAGCTCTTGTGCCTCTAGCGACTCCAGAAGATTCATCGCCTCCTGCGCCTCTGGCTGTCCCCTCTTGGAGCGAGATTTTGTCAGGAGGCGTGTTGACAAACCTGTAAAGGACAGTATATTAGTTGTGTTCTTTGTACAGGAGAATGAACAGGACATGAAAGGTTCCCTTTCCATCGCAGCGCAGTTTTTCTATTACCGCAGCTGGTACTTTAGCGGCCGCGGGGTGGTTGCGCTTGCCTTGAAAGGATGACTTGGAACCGTACTGAAATCAGACTGGACAAACCGAAAGCTCCGTAGCAACCTCCTCACCGCCGCTACGGAGCTTTTTGCGTTTTCCGACCATGAAATGCGTCCCAACTTCTGGAGATTGAAAAATGATTGTCGTGCTAAAGGAGAATCCGGATCCCAGGCAACTGGAGAACCTGATGCAATGGCTGAAAAGCCTGAATCTAGACGTGCATGTCTCTTCCGGCTCCCAACAGACGGTTCTGGGCCTGGTGGGAGACACCACCGCCGTGGACATCGATTTGGTCCGCGCTCTGGACATCGTGGCGGACGTGAAGCGCATTCAGGAGCCCTACAAGAAGGCGAACCGCCGTTTCCATCCGCTGGACAGCGTGATTCCCGTGGGATGCGGCATCCAAGTGGGCGGCAGCCATTTCCAAATCATCGCGGGTCCCTGCTCCATCGAGTCCTCCGAACAGCTCTGCTCCATCGCGCAGGCGGTGAAGGCCTCGGGGGCCACCATCCTCCGGGGCGGCGCCTTCAAGCCGAGAACCTCCCCCTATTCCTTCCAAGGCATGCATGAGGACGGCATCAAGCTGCTGCTGGAGGCAAAGGCCGCCACGGGAATGCCCGTGATCACGGAAATCATGGACATCAGCCAGCTGGACCTGTTCGACGACATCGACATCATCCAGGTGGGAGCCCGCAACATGCAGAATTTCGAACTGCTTAAATGCCTGGGCCGCACGAACAAGCCCATTCTGCTGAAGCGCGGACTGGCCAACACCTACGAAGAGCTGCTCATGAGCGCGGAGTACATCATGAGCCGTGGAAACGAGCAGATCATCCTGTGCGAACGGGGCATCCGCACCTTCGAGACCTTCACCCGCAATACCTTGGACATCTCCTCCGTCCCTGTGCTCAAAGAGCTGTCCCATCTGCCGGTCATCGTCGACCCCAGCCACGCCGCGGGCATTGCGCGGCTGGTGCCCACGCTGTCCATGGCGGCGGTGGCCGCCGGCTGCAACGGGCTGATGATCGAAGTGCACAACGACCCCGCCCATGCCAAATGCGACGGACCACAATCCATTCGGCCAGAGGCATTTGACGCATTGGCCAAACGGGTTGCGAGTCTGCGGGCGCTGATGACGGCTCAGGAGGCGTGAAATGAACGTGGGAATCATCGGACTGGGGCTGATTGGCGGCTCGATGGCCAAAAGCATCAAGCTGCGCACGGAGCATCGCGTCTATGGCTACGATGTGCAGGAGTCCGTCCTGCGCCGCGCCCAGCTGGTCAACGCCATCGACGGCGTGCTGGACGAGAAGACCCTGCCCTCCTGCGACCTCTTTCTCCTCGCGCTGTATCCAGAGCAGATCAAGGCCTGCCTGAAGACCTATGCGGATGTGTTTCCTGACGGCGCCATGGTCGTGGACTGCGGCGGCATCAAGGCCGACATCTGCAAGGTGGGTTTCGCGTTGGCCGCCACCCGCAAGTGGATTTTCTGCGGCGGCCATCCCATGGCGGGCATCGAGAAGTCCGGCTTCGCCTCCGCCCGCCAAAGCCTGTTCACGAAGGCGACCATGATTCTGGCGCCGCCGTTGGGGCAGGTGGACCCCGCGCTGATGACCCGGCTGGTGGAGCTGAAGGCGTTCTTCAAATCCATCGGCTTCGGAAGAATCAACATCGTGACCGCGGAAACCCACGACCGCATCATCGCCTACACGTCTCAGCTGGCCCATGTGGTCTCCAGCGCCTATGTCAAAAGCCCCACCGCCATGAACCACGCCGGCTTCTCCGCGGGCAGCTTCAAGGACATGACCCGCGTGGCCACGCTGGTGCCTGAAATGTGGGCTCAGCTCTTCCTGCAGAACCGAAAGCCGCTTTTGGAGGAATTGGACGGGCTGATGGAGCGGCTCGCGCAGTACCGCGACGCCATCGCCCAAAACGACAGAACCCGGCTGGAGGCCCTTTTGGCAGAAGGACGGGACATGAAAGCCCAAGTGGACGCGAAGGAACTGGCCACGTTGGAAAAACTGGAGCAATAGGGGACATCATGGACAAACCGCACATCATTGAGGTCAAGACAGGGAAACCCTATGCCATCGCCGTCGGCGAGGGGCTGCTTCGAGAGGCGGGAAGCTGGGTGGCCACCGTGCAGAAGCCGGGGCGAATCGCCGTGGTGACGGACAGCCATGTGGCCCCCCTCCACTATCCCGAGCTGGAGGCCTCTTTGACGGCGGCGGGCTTCACGCCATTTCTCCATGTCTTTCCCGCCGGAGAGGCGTCCAAGACCCTGAGCACCTTTGGTGACATTCTCAATGATTTGGCGGAGCATCAGCTGACGCGGACGGACAAGGTCATCGCCTTGGGCGGCGGCGTGACGGGCGACCTGACCGGATTCGCGGCGGCGGCCTATCTGCGGGGCATTGGCTTTGTCCAGATTCCCACGACACTGCTGGCCATGGTGGACTCGTCCGTCGGCGGCAAGACCGGCGTGGATTTGCCATCGGGCAAGAATCTGGCGGGAGCCTTCCATCAGCCCGCATTGGTCCTCTGCGACCCAAACGTGACCGACACCCTGCCAACGGACGTCTTTGCGGACGGCGTGGCCGAAGCCCTCAAGACCGCCCTTTTGGGGGACGCGGACCTTTTCTCCCTCATGGAGCAGGGGCAATGGCGCAGCCAACGCAACCAAGTCATTGAACGCTGCATTCGCATCAAGGCGGACATTGTGGAGGAGGACGAGTTCGAGCAGGGGCGGCGGAAGCTGCTGAATCTGGGCCACACCTTGGGCCATGCCATTGAAAAATGCACCGCGTTCGCCGTGTCCCACGGTCATGCGGTGGCCATGGGCATGGCGGCGGTGGCCCGGGCCGCCGTGGCCAACGGATTGGCGCCGGCGGCTTTGGCGAAGCGGATTCAGGCCGCCCTTCTCGCCAACGGGCTGCCCTTCACCCTGCCCTTGCCCATGGACGAAATCCTTCCGGCAATCGCCAGTGACAAAAAGCGGGCCGGCTCCCGCCTGACAGTCGTGGTGCCGACGGCGCCAGGGGACTGCCGGCTGTTGGACCTGTCGCTGACAGAAGCACAGGCCTTCTTGCGGAAAGGGGCATGACCATGGCGGCCACGACCTTTTCGTCCAGCCCCATGAGGGGAAGCCTGCCGGCCATCCCCTCCAAATCCGCCGCCCATCGGCTGCTCATCGCCGCCGCCTTGGCCGACCAGCCAACGGAAATTGAATTCGGCGGCACCCGCTCCGCAGACATCGACGCCACAGTAAGATGTTTGCAAGTGCTTGGTACTAAGATAGTTATAAAATCAGGAAAGTTTGAGGTCACGCCCCAGGAAGCCATGGCGGCTCCTGCGGTCTTTGACTGTGGAGAAAGCGGCTCCACCCTGCGGTTCATGCTGCCCGTCGCCGCGGTCCGCCTGTCTCATGGGACAACGGCGGTGTTTCAGGGGGCGGGACGGCTGCCGTCCCGTCCGCTGGGGGACTTGTGCGAGGCCCTGCGGCGTCATGGATGCAGGCTTTCGGGAGACAGCCTGCCGCTGACCGTGGAGGGGCCGCTCCATGGTGGCGAGTTTGTCCTGCCGGGGGACGTGAGCTCCCAATACATCACGGGGCTGCTCTTCGCCCTGCCCATGACGGCGGCTGGAGGGCGCATCCGGCTGAGCACGGCGCTGCAGTCGGCGG
Organism: Lentisphaeria bacterium; assembly: GCA_016288215.1. Classification (GTDB taxonomy): domain Bacteria; phylum Verrucomicrobiota; class Lentisphaeria; order Oligosphaerales; family Oligosphaeraceae; genus Tb-RUG-64. The sequence continues at coordinate 32,708 of JAEEYQ010000033.1, forward strand.
ACTATGTCCGCATGACCCTGCGGACTCTGGAGACGTTTGGCATCACGGTTCAAGAGCAGGAAGACGGGTGGCAAGTCTCTGGGGGACAACACTATAGATCGCCTCGCACCGTGAAAGTGGAGGGGGACTGGTCCAATGCGGCGGTCATGCTGTGCGCAGGGGCTCTGGCCGGAAGCGTCACCGTGACGGGACTGGATCCTGCCTCCGGCCAAGGGGATCGACGCATCGTGGACATGCTGCGCCGCTTTGGTGCGGCGGTGACCATGACGGCGGAAGGCGTGACAGCAGAGGCACGGCCCCTTCACGGCGTCACCATGGACATGGGAGAGAATCCGGATCTGCTGCCCGTGCTGGCGGTGGTCGCCGCCGCCGCCAGAGGGCGAACCGTGCTGCACAATGCGGGACGGGTCCGCCTGAAGGAAAGCGACCGGCTGGCGGCCATGGCGGCCATGCTGCGCACAGCAGGCGTCCCCGTGACGGAAACAGCGGAGGCGTTGGCCATTGACGGCGGCGGTCCCCTCCATGGCGGCCTCGTGGATGTATGCAACGACCATCGACTGGTCATGGCGGCGGCCTTGTTGGGACTGATGGCGAAAGAAGGTATACAAGTAACTGATATTCAATCAGTTAGAAAATCATATCCAGACTTTGCGATGGACTGGAGTCGGCTGCAGCAGCGGAAAGGGTGACAGAATGAGCTCGATTTTCGGCAACATGGTCAAAGTCAGTGTGTTCGGGGAGTCCCATGGCGCCGCCATTGGCGTGATGATTGACGGGCTGCCGGCGGGAGAGCCCGTGGATTTGGAGGCCATCCATGCCTTCATGGAGCGGCGGGCTCCGGGTCGGAACCGTCAATCGACGGCGCGGCGGGAGGCGGACCAGCCGGAAATCCTCTCTGGCCTTCTGAACGACCGAACCTGTGGCGCTCCATTGTGCGCCATCATCCGCAACGGAGACACCCGCTCACAAGACTATGCCGCCATGGCCAACATCCCCCGCCCCGGCCATGCGGACTACACGGCTGAGCTCAAATTCCACGGTTGGCAGAATCGCGCGGGCGGCGGCCATTTCTCCGGTCGGCTGACGGCGCCGCTGACCTTTGCAGGCGCCGTCTGCGCTCAGCTTCTCGCCCGCCGTGGCGTGACAGTGGGGGCCCATCTGCAGGCCGTGGGGCCCGTGGAGGATTGCCGCTTCGATCCCGTCAAGGTGACGGCTGAACAGTTGCAAACCGTTTCCGCCAAGGCATTTCCAGTCATTGACGAGGCCTGCGCACAACCCATGTGCGAAGTCATTGAGGCCGCCCGTCAGGCCGGAGACTCCGTGGGCGGCATCATCGAAGGGGTTGCCGTAGGCTTTCCAGGCGGCATCGGCGAACCCATGTTCGATGGCGTGGAAAACGTTCTCGCCAAAGCCCTTTTCGGCATCCCGTCCGTGAAGGGCGTGGAGTTTGGCGCGGGATTTGAGGCGGCGCGGATGCGCGGCTCCCAAAACAACGACCCCTTCACCGTAGGGGAGGATGGCCGCATCGTGACCGTCACCAACCACCATGGCGGTGCGTTGGGGGGCATCAGCTCGGGCATGCCCATCGTCTTTCGCGTGGCCATCAAGCCCACACCATCCATTGCGCAAATGCAACAGTCCGTGGATCTTGCAAAAATGGAACCAGCGGAGCTGCACATCCAGGGCCGCCATGACCCCTGCATCGCCGTCCGCGCCGTGCCTGTGGTGGAGGCCGTGGCCGCCTGCGCCCTGCTGGACATGCTGCTGTCCGACGTGCCATGACAGCGGTCGCTGAAGGCCTCTTATACAATATATATAATATATAGAAATGACTTGGGGAACATCGTCATAGAATCAAAGGAGAGAACCGATGGATTTGACCGACAGCCGCAAGAGAATTGACGAGATTGACGACGCCCTGCTGACCCTGTTCAAGGAGCGCATGGCCATTTCCGCCCAAGTGGCGGCGCTCAAGAAGGCAGAACATCAGCCCGTGCGGGTGCCCGCGCGGGAGCGGGAGATCATGCAGCGGCTGACCTTGGCGGCGGGGCCGGAGATGGCCAACGACGTCCAGATGCTCTTCAGCACCATCTTGGACTTGAGCCGAGGCGTGCAGCAGCGCCTTATCCACATGGGAGAGAAGACCCCGCTGGCGGACAGCATCCGCAACGCGCTGGCCTCCACGCCGGATTTTCTCCCAACCATGCCCACGGTGGCCTGCTGCGGCATCGACGGCTCCTACGCCTTTCAGGCCGCCGAGAAGGCCTTTGGCCATGCCATGATCAACGGATTCAAGAACTTCGAGTCCGTGGCGCAGGCGGTGGAGCGGGGCCTTTGCCAATATGGAGTCCTGCCCATCGAAAACAGCACGTTCGGCACTGTCAAACCCGTCTATGACCTCATGGGCAAATACCATTTCTACATTGTGCGGGCCCTGAAGCTCCACGTCCGCCATGCCCTGCTGGTCCGTCCAGGCACCGCATTGGAGGACATCAAGGAGGTCATTTCCCATGAACAGGCCGTCGGACAATGTGGCGAGTTCCTCCGCGGCATGAAGGACGTGCAGGTCACCACGGGAGAGAACACGGCGGTGGCCGCGCGGCGCGTGGCTCAAAGCAGGCGGACGGACCTGGCGGCCATCGCCTCGCCAGAATGCGCGGAACTATATGGGCTGGAGATACTTAAAGAAAACATCCAGGACCATGACAACAACTACACCCGCTTCATCTGCATCGCCCGAAACCTGCAAATCTATCCAGGAGCCAACCGCATCAGCGTCACGCTGCGGCTGCCCCATCGGGCTGGCGCCCTGTCCCGTTTCATCTCCCGCTTCGCCGCCTTGGGGCTGAATCTGACCAAACTGGAAAGCGTGCCGCTGCCCGGAAGCGACTTCGAGTTCTCCTTCTATTTTGACTTTGACGCCTCCGTCCGCGCCCAAGGGGTGACGGAGCTGTTGGACGAGCTGTCCACCGCGTCGGAGAAATTCGTGTTTTTGGGCAACTACGTGGAGCTGTAGGCGCAGCGAATCCGATTGCGCGAGGAGACATCACCATGCGGAAATATTGTGCGTTGATTGGGGAGCGTTTGGGGCACAGCTATTCGGCGGCCATCCATCGGTTCTGGAACCGCTACGACTATGAGCTGCGCCCCATGCCGGCGGAGCAGGTGCCGATTTTCCTCCAAAGCCGCGCCTTTGACGGCTTGAACGTGACCATCCCCTACAAACAGCTGGTCATGCCATACTGCGACGACATTTCCCCTCAGGCGACGGCAATCGGCAGCGTCAACGTCATCGTGAAAGGGGAGGACGGGCGGCTGCACGGCTACAACACGGACTATTTCGGCCTTGAGGGACTGGCCCGCCGGACTGGCATCGATTTTCAGGGGCGGAAGGTCGTGGTCTTCGGCAACGGCGGCACCACGAAAACCGTTTTGGCGGTGGCCAAGGCCAACGGCGCCAGAGAGATCGTGGTGGTCTCCCGCAAGGGCCCCGTCACCTATGATCGGACTGAGCTGTTCCACGACGGAGAGATTTTGGTGAACGCCACCCCCGTGGGCATGTATCCAAACACGGATTGTCTCATTGTGGATCCGGCCGACTTTCCAAAATGCGAGGGGATTTTGGACGTCATCTACAATCCCTCCCGCACCCGTCTGCTGCAGCGGGCGGCGGCATTGGGGCTGCCCTGCGCCAATGGACTGTGGATGCTGGCGGAGCAGGCGCGGGTCACGGGAGAGCTGTTCAGCGGAGAGCCCTTGGACGCGGAATGGACAGACCGTGTGGTGGCGGAGCTGAACCGCCAGCTCCTCAATTGGGTCATCGTGGGCATGCCCGGCTGCGGAAAAAGCACAGTGGGCGCCGCCTTGGGCAAACGCCTTCCCGACCATGCCGTGGTGGACATCGATGACTGCATCGTGAAGCGCGCCGGCAAACCCATCTCTGAAATCTTCGCGCAAGACGGCGAAGAGGCGTTCCGTCAGCTGGAAAGCGACATCATCGCGGAGGAAAGTCGACAGACTGGCCGCATTCTCATCACCGGCGGCGGCGCCGTCCTGCGGGAGGAGAACCGGCTGAATCTGAGGCAGAACGGACGGGTCTTCTGGCTCCGCCGCCCGCTGGAACAACTGGATGTGGGCCATGGCCGCCCTCTCTCCCCCAATCGGGAGGCAACGGCCCGATTGGCCACCCAGCGGGAGCCCCTGTACGCCGCCACGGCGGACGCCGTGATCCAAAACATCGGCACCGTGGAGCAGACCGTCGATGCCATGATGGCCAAATGGGATGCCTGCCTTTCCATCTGAAGCGGAGCGCCAAATCGCTCATGAGTAGCCAAAATGAATTCATGCATTATTTTATAGTATATCATAAGGCGTCTCGATGGGATTGAGGAGGCCTGCCCGAGTCAATTAAGTGTAACTTATTACAGGAGAATAACTTATGAGTTTATCAATATACACTGGCAAGAAGGAATGCGGAGTTGCCGCCGCAAAATTCGGCGCAGGGAAAATTCGGGAGGCGTTGGCGGCGCAGGGCGAATGCCGCATTGTGGTGGCCACGGGAGCCAGTCAGTTTGACATGCTGACCCAGTTGGCTCAGGAGAAAGACATCGATTGGGGAAAGGTGACCGTCTTCCATCTGGACGAATATGTGGGGCTGCCTGAAACCCATCCCGCGTCGTTCCGCAAATACATCAAGGAGCGCTTCGTGGCCAAGCTTCCCGTTCCTCCCATGGAGGTCAACTACGTCCCCGGAGACGCCCCTGACTTGGAGGCGGCCATTGATCGGCTGGGGCGCCATCTGCAGGAGAAGCCCGTGGATGTCAGTTTCATCGGCATTGGCGAAAACGGCCACATCGCCTTCAACGACCCGCCGGCGGACTTCGACACGGAGATTCCGTATCTCATCGTCAACCTGGACGAGGTGTGCCGCCGTCAGCAGCTGGGGGAAGGGTGGTTCCCGACTTTGGAGGATGTGCCGCGGAAGGCGGTGTCCATGTCCGTCCGCCAGATTCTCAAGAGCCGCTGCATCGTCAACACGGTTCCGGATGAACGCAAGGCCTATGCCATGCAGATCACCTTTGAGGGCGAGCTGTCGCCTCTCCATCCCGCATCGGTCATTCGGCTTCATCCGAACTGCTCCACGTTCTGCGATCAGCCGGCCGCCAGCCGTCTATCCCGCCTGACTCGGGAGTTCTGCGCGAAATGAAAACCTTTGATCTGCAAATCAACGGGGCTTTCGGCGTCGACTTCTCCAATCCCGAACTCACTGTAGACCAATTTCTTACAGCCGCGGAAAAGATTCTGGAGCGAGGCTGCGACCGTTTTCTGCCCACGCTGCCCACCGCCGCGGCGGACACCTACCGCCGCAATCTGCCGCTGATCAATCATGCCATTGACAGCCATGGACTGCGATGGGCCATCCCCGGCTTCCATCTGGAGGGCCCCTTCATCTCCAGACAGCCGGGGGCGGTGGGCGCCCATTGCCCCGAGTGGGTGCAGGATCCCTCCATCGCCGCAATGGAGCAGTTGAACACCTGGGCCCAAGGCCACATCTCCATTCTTACCGTGGCGGCGGAACTTCCTGGCATCAAAGAAGTTATAGACAGAGCGCATCAGTTGGGCATCTGCGTGTCCCTCGGCCATCAGCTGGCCAGCGAAGACGAAATCGCCTCCGCCGGCGCGGACGCCATGACCCACTTGGGCAACGCCCTTCCCAATCTCATCGACCGCCACCGCAATCCCATCTGGTCTGGACTGGCCAATGACAACATCACGGTCATGGCCATCGCCGACGGACACCATCTGCCCCCCTCCGTCCTCAAATGCTACATCCGCTGCAAGGGCCTGGACAAGCTCATCATCGTCTCCGACGCCTGCGACGTGGCCGGCCTTCCCCCCGGCCACTACCATTCCTACAGCAATGACGCGGTTCTGGAGCCGAACGGCAAATACCACAATCCCTCCAAAGGCTGCCTGGTCGGCGCCTCCGTGCTGTTGCGTGGATGTGCGGATTTCCTTCTGCGGCAAGGACTTGTGACACAGGAAGACCTCGTCCGCCTCTGTTGGGATAACCCGCATCGCCTCCTGAAACTCCAGCCAGATGCATAGATTCGCAATTCATTGCCCATGCAAGCCACTGGAACATAAGCCGATGCATTGTCATCAACAGGGTGTCGATTTGCTTTTTGGGGTCCGCAATGTATATTAAAGACGTTTTATTCTGCATTGTGGATTTCTGCCACGACGGATCCTCAAGGCCATGGAAAAGGTGTGGCAGACCAGACGACTGTTGCAATACATTTCATAGATAGGATTAAACTGGAGCAAAAGCATGTCAAACAACGGCAAACGCGTCATCAAGATCATCGTTGAGCACCTGGGCGTCAAGGAGGAACAGGTTGTTCCCGAAGCCCATTTCGTCGAAGATCTTGGGGCAGACTCCCTGGACACCGTGGAACTGGTCATGGCCCTTGAAGAAGAGTTCGAGACCGACATTCCAGACGAAGAGGCTGAAAAGCTGACCACCGTGGGCGATGCCATTGCCTACGTGGAGAGCAAACTGGGCACCGGCGACTGATAGCCGACTGCTCGGCGCACTGTGTCGACACAGCCTTGAACACACGGTGACGAGGCCACATTCCATCGGATGTGGCCTTGCTCTGTTTTGGGGAAGGCGGAGGCCCCCGAAAAGCCATCGTTTTCATATCTCATTGATAATCAAGTATTTATATAACAAAAAAGCGGGGACATGCCCTAGCGGCTGGATAGCTCTAGAAGCCCTGGATGCCCAAGATGCTCTGGTAAAATTCCTGATTTCCAATTATCAACCACTGCAAACTGGCCGCGCCAGCCGCCAATTTTTGGGCGTCTCTGGCCGTTATTTTCATGGGAGTTTCGCATCTTGCCCTTTCCGAAGGCGATGGACCCGCCGCAGCCTTCGGGGCGACTAGACTGTCTGAAGCAATGCCATTGTCTGCAAGGTATATCATGGAAGACTCACAACGTGTTGTCATAACTGGTCTTGGAGCCATATCCTCCCTCGGGAACAATGTGGAGGACAACTGGAAGAAGCTGGTGGCCGGCGAGTCCGGAATCACCCGCATCACCCGCTTTGACGTGACGGACTATAAGTCCCAAGTAGGCGGTGAAGTCAAAAACTTCAATCCAGAGGACTATCTGGACGCCAAGGAGGCCAAACGGCTGGACCCCTTCTGCCATTTTGCCATTGCGGCGGCGGATGAGGCGCTGGCCCATGCGGGCCTGCGGGACAATCCGTCCGTGGACACCTGGCGCTGCGGCGTCATCGTCTCCTCAGGCATCGGCGGGCTCAACACCCTTTCCAAAGAGCTGTATGTGCAGCATGACAAAGGGCCGTCCCGCGTCTCTCCGCTGGTGGTGCCCATGATGATCTCCAACATGGCCTCCGGCTATCTGGGCATCCGCTACGGCTTTCACGGACCCAACCTGTGCATCGTCAGCGCCTGCGCCTCCGGTCTGCACTCCATTGGAGAATCCTATTGGATGATTCGGCGTGGAGACGCGGACGTCATGGTGGCTGGCGGTGCGGAGGCGGGCATCGTTCCCATCAGCCTGGCCGGATTCTCCTCCATGCATGCCCTGTCCCGCCAACACAACGACAGCCCCGAGAAGGCCTGCCGTCCCTTTGACGCAGAGCGGGACGGCTTTGTGGCGGCGGAGGGCGCCGGCATCCTTGTGCTGGAGTCCCTGGCTCATGCCAAGCGCCGCGGGGCCCCCATTCTGGCTGAGCTGGTGGGCTATGGCCTTTCCTGCGACGCCTATCACATCACCGCCCCCCATCCGGAGGCGTTGGGCGCCACCCACGCCATCCGCAACGCCTTCTCCTGCGCCGGCCTTCCCATGGAGGAGCTGGACTACATCAACGCCCACGGCACCTCGACTCCCGCCAACGACAAGCTGGAGACACTGGCCATCAAGCAGGCCCTTGGGGAAGACAAGGCCCGCCGCACGGCCATCAGCAGCACCAAGTCCATGACGGGACACATGTTGGGGGCGGCAGGAGGCTACGAGTCCGTGGTCTGCGTCAAAACCCTGCTCCACGGCATCATCCCGCCGACCATCAACTACACCACTCCCGATCCGGACTGTGACCTGGACTACGTCCCCAACGTCGCCCGCCACCAAGATGTCCGGCTGGTGTTGAACAACAGCATGGGCTTCGGGGGCCACAACGGGGCTCTTTTGTTCAAGGCCTGGTCAGAATAAGGCAACTCGGGCAACGCCATGTCACAAGAAACCCAACAGCCAGATGGCATATCCGGCGGCACCGCCGCTTCGGACAATCCTCCTATACCGTTATCGGGTCATGAGTCGGATCTGATGCCGCGGGAGGCCTGCTCCACCCCATGGGCGGTGTTTGGCGTCGTGCTGATCTGGATTGTCAGCGCCGCCTGTCTGTTCATTCTTCACATCATCCCCCACGTGGGATTCATGAGCTCCTTCTCCGAATTCAAGACGCCGCAAGAGGGCGCGGGGAAAGTGGCCATGCGGGACTTTGTCACCTCATTGACCTTCAGCCAGGGGGAGATTCGGAAGATGCAGGCCACCCCGTCCCCCTATGCGGAGTGGCTTCCCCACTGGATGCAGGAACCCTTCGAGCCCAACATGCGGCTCATCGCCAGAGGACAGATTCTCACGGAACAGCAGGCGGCATGGCTGCTGGCCTACGAGAACCAAGTCAAACAGCGCAACATCCTCAACCAAAATCTGGAGCCGGTCATCCAGACCGCCCTGATCATGGCATTGATTCTGCTGGTGTTCTCCTATATGAACTCCTGTCTGAAGACCGACCTTCTGGAGATGCGGGGCCGCTATGCCATGTGCATTTTCTGCGTCCTGTTTCATATTTTGTTACTTGTTCTCGCCCAATGGGTTAGCCAAACAACACTGCGGGGAGGCCCCTATCTGCTTCTGGCCGTGCTGCCCTTTGGCATCGCCCCCGCGCTGGCCTCCACCATTCTTGGCACCAACCGCGGCGCCCTGCTGGCCATCCTGATGGTCGTCATCTCCCCTTTCCATGTCCATGGCCTCCCTCCCGCGGCGACTTTCCTCTTCGCATTGGCCGAAGCCGGCGTCGGCATCTATTTCTTCGGTCATCTGAAGAAACGGCTGGGCTTCCTGTTGGGCGGCATGGCCTACATCTGCCTGGTTCTCCTTCTCATCACCTTCTGCACATGGCATGACCACACGGACTGGCTGCTGGAGAGGAGCGCCAGCATGTATTGGCTGAACCTCTTCGGAGCCGCCTGCCTCAACGGCCTCTGCCTCATTTTGGTCCTCCTCCTCTTCCCCGTGATCTTCGAACGCTTCTGCGACATCACCACCCCCTCCATGCTCATGGAGCTGAACTCCAGAGACCATGTGTTGCTCCAACGTCTTCAGAAAGAGGCACCTGGAACCTACAAGCACTCCCTTGACGTGGCCCTTTTAGCCTCCGACGCCGCCCGCGTCATCGGCGCCAACGCCCCTCTGGCCGAAGCCTGCGCCAACTTCCACGACATCGGAAAGCTCTGCGCCCCCCACTGCTTCGCCGAAAATCTCCTCTCCGGAGACGAAAATCCACACGACGGATTCTCCCCCGCCAAAAGCGCCCGCATCCTGCGGCAGCATGTGATCTACGGCATGGAACTGGCGCAGAAATACCATTTGAAGCGCCCCATCCGAGAGGCCATCCAGCAGCACCATGGCAACAGCGTCATGCTATACTTCTACAAGAAGGCCATGGACGAGGCAAAAAGCCAAGGCAATCCGCCGCCGGACATGCGGGACTACAGCTACGACGGCCCCCTCCCCTCTCGGCCGGAGGTCATTTTGGTGGAACTGGCGGACACCTGCGAGGCCGCCCTGCGAGCCGCCTACAGCAAGAACAAGGGCACGCCCATCAACATCGCCGCCAAGGTCAATGACCTCTTCATCGCCAAAATGCAGGCCCATCAGCTGGACAACGCCGCCATTCCCATGGCCGACCTGTTCAAGGTCCGTGACCAGATGATTCTCACGTTGTGCAGCATGCACCATGAACGGCCTGAATACCCTGACAAGGACAATCTCGCGTGGGTGGCCCATGAGCTCTCCAACAAGACGACATTCAAGGGAAAGCCTTCTGCCACAGAGTCTCCTGCCGCAGAGTCTCCCGCCGCGGAGTCTCCTGCCGCGGAGCCTCCCGCCACCCCAAGCGCTCCGTCGCAGCCATCCGAGACGGCAGAAACCAACGCGCCTCCGTCAGCACAGCCATGACTCCGAAACTGAACAAAGCCAGATTCAGCCCTCCCCTGCGGCATCGAAACCGCCTTGCGGCCATTTTGCGCATGGCCTGTGAGCTGACTGGTCTGAACGAAGCCCCCGGCATACTCCAATTCGTCCTGCTCGGCCAGGACGACATTATCCAAATGAACCAGACGTTTCTTGGGCACGAAGGGGCGACGGACGTCATCACCTTCGATCTTCGGCCAACGGACCGACAGCCGGAGGAGGACGAAGTCTGCGGAGAAATCTATGTCTGTCCGGAGGTGGCCGTCACGGCGGCGGCCAAATTCGGCACCACACCGTCCCGCGAGCTGGTCCTCTATCTCGTCCATGGCATGCTCCATTTGAGCGGCTATGACGACATCGAGCCAGAGGACATCCCCCACATGCGCGCCGCCGAGGCGCGGGTCCTCGCCGCCCTTGAAAAACGCCATTCGCTGGAGGGCTTCATCTAAATCGACATCGCGCCCTCCCCGTTTTCGGATCGCCGCCCTTCTTGACGACGGTCCGTCCCCTCAACCCAGAAAGACTTTATGAATCCCAACTTATGGATCCTGTCCGCCATATGCCTCGGCATCCTTGCCGCACTCCTCTATCTTGCCAACACCCTGCTCGCCGACTACACTGGCGGCATGCGGCGTAAACTGGAGGACATTGACGAAGACCTGGCCGAATCCCTCAACGCATGGTATCCCCTTCCCGACGCATGGCTGATCACCTCCCGACTGGTGTTCACGCTGACCGGCGTCCTCTTCTTCTTCTGCATCGTCCGCTGGCAGAGCGCCGCCGACATCGGCAACATCCTGCGGCTGTGGGAAATCCTCTTCGTCATCCTGCTGGCCGCCTTCTTCCTATTGGAGTACCTGATTCAGGCCTTTTCACTCACCGCCTCCGCCAAGCTGCTCCGCGCCTATCTTCCCGTGCTCCGCATTCTGAACGGTCTCTTCTGCTGGTTCTCCAACTCGGCGGTCTCTCTGGCGGCCCTGCGCCGAAACCGCCACAACGACGATCAGCAGGACGAGGAGCCCAGCGCGGAAGACGAAATCCTCTCCATCATCGAAGAGCAGAAAAGCGAAAATGGTCTGGAGGACGATGAACGGCAGATGATCGCCGGCGCCTTCTCTTTGGACTCCAAACCCGTCCACACCATCATGACCCCCCGCGTCAAGATTGACGGCGTCAGCACGGAGGATTCCATCATCGAGACCCGCAAGGTCATCACGGAATCCGGCCACAGCCGACTGCCCGTCTACGAGGACACCATCGACCATATCGTGGGCATCCTCTACGCCAAGGACCTGCTCAAGGAGGAGGCCATGGCCCCCACCGCCACTGTCAAATCCCTCATGAGAGCCCCCCTCTTCATCCCCGAAACCAAAAACATCGGCGACTTGCTGGCGGATTTCCGGCGGGAGAAGAACCACTTCGCCGTTGCTTTGGACGAATACGGTGGCACCGCCGGCATCGTCACCATTGAGGACGTTCTGGAGGAGATTGTGGGGGACATCAAAGACGAGTTCGACGCGGAGGAGGAGAAGGAGACCATTGAAACCCAGCGGCTGGAAGACGGCTCCACCATCGTGGACGCGCGCCTCTCCATCGAAGAGGTTAACGACTTGCTGGATATGGAGATAGAGGAAAATCCCGCCGCCTATGACACCTTGGGCGGCTATGTGACCTACATCGCCGGCCGCATTCCGGCCAAGGGAGAGGAGCTGACCACCGGCCTGCTGCAAGTCAACGTGCTTGAGGCGGACTCACGACATCTGGTCAAGCTGAAAATCCGGCCGATAACGCCGCCGGAGGAGGAAGAGGACCGCGATGACGGAAAGGAGACTCCCTGACATGCCCCGTCCCTCCGTCCTTGACTCCACGCTGATGGCCCAAGGCCGCTTTCTCCGGCTGGAGAACCTGCGCTATGAAGACCGCCGTGGCGTCATCCGCCATTGGGAAACCACCTTTCGACAGAACGACCAGAACGCGGCGGTGGTCATCGGCATTCTGCGGCCGTCCAACCGCCTCCTTCTCGTGCGCCAGTTTCGTCCACCCCTGAACGCCTTCGCGGTGGAGTTTCCCGCCGGCCTCGTCAACGCGGGAGAGGAGCCTGCCCAAACCGCCATTCGGGAGCTGAAGGAGGAGACCGGCTACACCGGCACCGTCATTGCGTCCACGGGACTCTGCGCCAGTTCCGCCGGCCTGACCGCCGAAATGTTGGACTTGTTCATGGTGGACATCGACGAGTCCCTGCCCGAAAACCTCAATGTCCGCCAGTCTTTGGACGAAGGCGAGGACATTCAGGTCCTCCGGATCCCCCTATCCTCCCTTCTGGACACACTCCGCCGCCATCAACAGGACGGGGACTGCATTGACAGCCGTCTCGCCGCCTGGACCATGGCGTTAACTTGTCAAAATGATATTATATTGCATTCATAAACATTCGTTTTCATTCGTTTTATTGCCTTTTTGGCAAGACGATGACGGCTTATCTGCCTCTTTCTCACGGAGCAAATCATGAAATTCCATTCGGACGCCGTTCGGGACTGCCGAACCCGCATCTATCTTCCCCCCGTCCGCATCCTACTGAACCATCAGGTTCAAAACGCGGAGCTGCTTTTGGGCAACGTCCAAATCCAGACCAGCGTCTTCTTCCTCCCCACGCTGACCGTCCTTCCCCCTGGCTCCTCGCTGGTTTTGGACTATGGCGAAGCCCTGCACGGCGGCATCCTCTTCAACTCCCCCGGCAAGCCCGGCCGTCTTAAAGTCAACTTCGGAGAATCCGTCAGCGAGGCCATCGGCTCCCCCAACGAAGACCACTCCCGTCGGGAGGAGACTCTCACGACGCCGAGCATGGGCATCGTGGAATACGGCAATACCGTCTTCCGTTTCGTGCGGCTGGAGAACGTGGGGGACACGGAGCTGAGCTGCGCCGCCTGCCCCGCCGTCGCATTGGAGCGGGATCTAGAGGTGACCGGCGCCTTCGAATCCTCCGATTCAAGGCTGAACCGCATCTGGACGACCGCCGTCCGCACCGTCCATCTCTGCATGCAGACCTATCTCTACGACGGCGCCAAACGGGACCGTCTGGTCTGGATGGGCGACATGCATCCAGAGACCCGCGGTGTCCTCTGCGCCTTCTCCGACGCCTCCGTCATCCGCGACTCTCTGGACTATCTCATCGGCCAGACCCCCTCTCCGAAGCCCATGAACACCATCCCCAGCTACGCCTGCTGGTTCATCATCTCCCTGTGGGACTACTATATGGGCACAGGAGACAGCGAATTCCTCCTGAAACACGCAGACTACATCCGCGCTCTCCTGAACGTCTACAAAACCTATATTGGAAAGGATGGCTCGGAGACCCTTCCTGACTGGCGCTTCCTTGACTGGCCCAACGAAGACAATCCGGCGGCGAAGCACGCAGGCCTTCAGGCTCTACTCCTCTGGATGATGGAGGCCGGCGAAAAGCTGGTCGCCCTCTTCGGCGACGATCCGAAGCCCTTCCGCGCCGCGCAGCGGAAACTGCGCCGCCATGTGCCGTCCCCTGAAGGCCGCAAGGCCCCCGCCGCCCTCCTGCAGCTCATGAAGCTGGGAGATTTCCGCAACGTGTTGGAATCCAATCCTTTCAATGGCGTCAGCACCTTCTACGGCTTCTATGTGCTGCTCGCCAAGGAGACCAAACCCGCCCTCGATCTCATCCGCACCTATTGGGGCGGCATGATGGACTACGGCGCCACCTCCTTCTGGGAGGACTTCGATCTGGAGTGGCTCCGCAACACCTCCCCCATCAGCGAGCCTCCCGTCCCCGGCAAGGACGACCTCCACGCAGACTTTGGCAAATATTGCTATATCGGTCTGCGGCACAGTCTTAGCCATGGTTGGTCCTGCGGCCCCGCCCCCTTCATGAGCGAGCGGGTCCTCGGCGTCCGTTTCCTGAAACCCGGCGGCAGCCAGATTCAGGTGACCCCCGATTTGGGGGATCTGGAATACGTCTCCGGCGCCTTCCCCACCCCAAAAGGCGCCCTTCGAATCACCGCAGACGCCTCCGGCAAGGTGGACATCTCCGCCCCCGCCGGCATCGAAATCGTCACGAATCCCAAAACTCCCTCCAAAAGGAAGAAAGTCTCTGTTCGGCCCTAATCTACCACATTAGGGAAGAATATGTTTTTTTCGAAATGACATGGCAGTTCACACGTCAGCCCCGAAGGGGCGGCGGAGCACAGCCCGGGGTAAGCGTGGCCGCGAAGCGGCAAGCGTAACCCCAGGTATGGCAGATGGTTACGATTGTTCAAGCCCTGAAGGGGCGGCAGAAAACGATAGGTGCAGTCCTTTCAGGAACAATCCCCCGTTTAGTGGGCGTCGTTGTGGAATTTGAGCAGGGGAGCGGGGTCGTCGAAGCCATGGGGATGATGTCCCCAATAGGGGCGGCGCACGATGGGCAGGATGTAGCCCAACTCCTTCATGCGGGCTTCCACGAGGTTGATGTTGGTGTTCACGTCGACGGATTGATCCGTCTCGCCAGTGGCGCAGAGCATGGGAATTTTAGCGTTGACCAGCACCTCCAGCCGATTCAGCGGGTTGAGCGGCGAGGTCTTCAGCTGTTCCACGGTTAGCCCGTAGCAAGCGGCGATTTCCGCAACTCGTTCTGCCGCAGAAGGATGCGGATCAGCGGCATTGCAGACAGGGGCGTCCAGATAAATGGCGGCAATCCGCTGCGGGTTCTCCTCCGCATAGCGAAGGGAGAAATAGCCGCCCCAGCTCATGCCGATGAGGTTGGCCTTTGGGGCCAGTCCCATGGACACCATCATATCCTGAAAATGGCCCATGGCCTCAATGCCCTTTGGGTTGGCGCGGGTGGAAAAGGCGTCAATGTGGCCGTGATGGTAGCCGTTGGACAAAAGCAGCTCAATGCCCACGCGGTCCACAAAGGCGTCGGGCCAGACCGTGCACCAGCTCCAGCGGCCATCATCCGCCGGCGTTGATTTGGGCTCCACAATCCATGCATGAAAGCCGTCCACGGTGAAATGATGGCGGCGGAAGCCGTGCCATTCATCGACGGGCCACGCTTCAGGTATTTCTATCTTCTTCATTGTCAATACATTCCTTTCGTAATCATTCAGAAGGAGTCCACAGAATATACAGCCACGGAAAAACTGTCTTTTCCATTGATTCTATGCATGTTGTGGATTTATACTTCTTTAGGTTGAAATTTATGTTTCCTGAAAGGATTGCACATGTCGTTTTCTGCCGCCCCTTCAGGGCTTGAACAATCGTAACAATCTGCCGTACCCGGGGTTACGCTTGCCGCTTCGCGGCCATGCTTACCCCGGGCTGTGCTCCGCCGCCCCTACGGGGCTGACGCGCGAACTGCAATGTTGTTTCGAAAAAATCATACCCTCCCCTAATGTGGTATATTCATGACAAATTTCTAATTCCTAATTCCTAATTTCTAATTTGTCTGCGCTTTTTAAGTTAGCTGAAGTGCATGCGCAAATCCAGGCTCTGGGGGATTTGTATCTCATTGGGGTCCAAGGATTTGCCTTCTCGCTCCGCCTTCTTCTGCTGAATGTGGATATACAGCTGCGAACAGGACTGCTCCCCCTCCTGGATGTCTGGAACTTGAATGCCGCCGTTTTCCATGAGAATGGCCTCCGCCGCCTCCAGCTCCCCTGTGTAGGCTAGTCCAAAGGCGTAGAGCAGACGCACCATGGGACGGGAGGCCGCGTCCGCCCCAAGGCAACCATACAGCTCCACCAGCTCGCGGTACGCCTGCAGCGAACGCAGACACTTGAAGATGTCCTTCGCCAACGCAGGATCCGACGGACAGCGCCGCAGCGCCTGCGCAAGGCAGTCCACCGCCTCGTCTCGGTTGCCGCGGCTCCATTGCAGGACGCCCATGGCCTGCAGGTTCCATGCGTTGACTTCCCTTGCCATGGAACGCTTCAGCGCCTGCTCCGCCCGCTCATCATCAAAGCGATCAAGATAGTTCAGCGCAAGATGATAGGCGGTCTGCCAACTGGAATCCGAGTTCTGTCTCAGCACCTCAAACCACTCATCCTGAACAAGATAGGATGATGGTCTGCAATTCTGCGGCCATTTGCCATTGGCAAGCAGCTCCGCCCATGGCTCCTGCTCCGCCTGAATCGAACCGAAATCCAGCTGCGGCGCCAGCGGCGCACCCCGCCGCCGTTCCTCCAAAGCACCCCAGCCGGAGCCCGTGCAATGCAACGTCCCCTTCTTCAGCGCCACGGTCTGCTTCGTCTCCGCCAGAAGGCGATCCAATTCTGACTGCGGCAGCTTCTCGTCAATGGCCCGACTGACGGCGAAAATCGCCTTCTCCCATTCTCCAAACACTTTATCTGGAGATAGTTGCAAACTTCCATACGCCTCCATCCACTCCCACGCGGTGCGCGGCGGCATGGGTTCGCACTCACTCTGGCTGTGGGCGATGCCGCCCTGCACTTCCAGATAGTCCGGTCGGTCAGGTGAAATCAGCCGCCGCTGCCAATGATGGCCGCCTGGACTCTGCCCCCACACAAACAGCTTGCGGCCTTTCAGCCGACTGGTGGAGCAGTGGAGAAAGCCATAGCCGTCCGAATAGAAGACCGTCTCGTATTTTCGCGAAGACGGTGAAATGTTGTAGAAATGGTCCCTCGCGCTTTTGTAGTTGCAGGGGAACGTGGCGTCAAAGCCCTCGCCGAAAGGCAGGGCAAGCTTGCCCATCCCCTTGCCGTCGTAGCGGTTAGCATAGGCCTCCATGGCAGGGACGACGATGCGGCAGCCAGGCAGCTCCGGCACCGCCATGTTGCTCCACCAATACATGGGAATCACGACATCGTTCGGGTTGAAGATGCGAGCCCGCATGAAGAGCATGGTGGAATCCTCCGGCAGCCAGAAGTCCATCTGGAAGGGAGCTTGGCCATCTCGGCACATGTCGTAGATTCGCAGAACAGGCGTGCCGTCGGGCATCTCCAAGGTGGCGGCGAAGCGGCGGGAGCAGGTCTGCGGGTCATGGCCGCGGCGGCCGATGTTCCATTCGATGCCGCCAGCGAACCAGGCGTCGCGGATGGCCAGATTGCCGGGGCGGAACTCCTGATTGTCCAACAGCAGATTCCGCTTCGCGTCCTTGTCGTAGAGGGACCAGAGGCGGCCGCCAAGCTCCAACATCCACTCCGCCCGCAGATGGCGGTTCTCCATGACCGCTACATCCCATGTAAGTTCCTCTTTTGCACCATCATAGCAATTCTGCGCCGAGTATGGCAGAGAACTGGGGCGGGTGCCGTATCCGATGAACAGTCCGTCATCATCATCCAACGACGACATGGCATGGTCATGATGGGGCGGACGGAGCATGGGAAACCCGGAAGCCGCCTCCAAACGGACCCCCGGAACCGTCTTTCGAATGAATGTCAAACACGTCATGGAGTAGAAGAACTAAAGTGGCTGATTTCTATACTTCTTTAGGTGGGTATTTACGTTTCCTGAAAGGATTGCACATGTCGTTTTCTGCCGCCCCTTCAGGGCTTGAACAATCATAACAATCTGCCATACCCGGGGTTACGCTTGCCGCTTCGCGGCTGCGCTTACCCCGGGCTGTGCTCCGCCGCCCCTTCGGGGCTGACGCGCGAACTGCAATGTCATTTCAGAAAAATCATACTCTATCTTAATGTGGTATACTCACGACAAATTCCTAATTCCTAATTTCTAATTCCTCATTCCTCTTACGCCATAAGTTCCTTTACTCCAAGGATTTAAGTCATGAAGACCACTTTCCTCAATGGCATCCGCCATCGCCTCCCGCCAAGCGGAGAGGGCGGCGGGGCTGTGGGAGTATTCAGCCATGTTCTTGACGAGGGAATCTGGAACATCCAGCGCCTTGCGGGCCTTGTAGAGCCATGCGCTGTCCGCTTTGGTCAGAATCTCCCGCTCCTCGTATTGGCGGATGGCCTCCTCCAGAATGCAGGCGTAGGCATAGTCCTCCATGCCATCGCGATAGTTCTCCAGCCGGATACTGGGCAGGGGGCGGCCGTCTTTGTCGCAGTGGAAGAGGGAGCCGTCGCCATGGTAGACCGTCCAGCTGACCGGATTCCAATTGGTGTAGGGGCCGGATTCGATGCCCTTGTTGTCGTTCCACAGGTTTGTGAAGTAGTACAGGAAGCCGTCGGGACGGTATTTGGCGGTCATGGCGCCCATGAGGAGCCGTGACTCGATGGCGGCGTATTCCACGAACCAGTTCGCGTAGGGGTTGTGGGGCCCGCAGCAGATGTACCACCAGACATAGCGTCCCGTCTCGCGGGCGGCTCCTGCCCGCGTCGTATCAAAGACAGGGGTCAGGGGGCACCATGCATTGATGGACTTGACGACGCTGTCCATTCCGTAGCTGTGATCGTAGCTGGTGGTCATCAGCAGCACTTCGGGGAAGGCCTCGTGGAGGGCCTTCGCGCAGCGCTCCAAAATCTGGAACTGGTCACCGCCGCGTTCATCGAAGCCGTAGATGTAGGCATGCTCAAGCAAGCCCAACTCCTTCGCCTTCTCGTAGATGGGACGGATCTTGTCGATGGCGCGGGCCATCTCCCCGTCGAAGTCCTTTTCCGAAATGCCGCCGTTGAAGATGTTGAACAGGTTGAAGCATGTCAGCCTCCCCTGCTCATGGAGATAGCGCACAATGTCCCAATCCGGCGGCCCTTGGCGGTAGAGCTGGTCATAGTCGATCTGATAGTCGGCGAGGAAATCGGCGTATTCATATTTGAGCGCATCCCATTTCGGCGTGCCGGCCCCCGCCTGCTTCGGCCAGCTGGTGTGGATGGCGGTGGGCAGGGACGTGTTGGCGGGCAGCGTGAAATCGCGGACCTTGACATGCAGGTTGAAATGGATCGGCTCCGCGCCGTCCGCCTGAAGAGTCAACCGGCCCGTGTAGAGCCCCGGCTGCTGGTCCCGCGAGGCGTAGGCGCGAATCCAGAAGGACTGCGCATCATATTCCGCCACGGCGCAGCTCTTTTGGAAGTTGAGGATGGGATCCGGCCACCAGCCGATGTACTCCGGCAGATAGGGCGGACAGGCCTTCGTCTGCACATAGCCGACGATTTGCGACTGGATGCGGGCGGCAGGGAACACATAGCCTTCGGCGGAGTGGAGGTCCTCGATGACGACAGACACGTTCTCCAGCCCTTTGCCGTTGCCCATGACGACCATCTGGAAACTCTCCCACTCGTGGCGGGCCAGGCTCAGATTGACGGTGCGCATCGGCGTCGCATCAAACGCAACATGTTTTGGCATCACTTTGACCATGGAGCTGGCGATGCCCGCCAGCATGTCCGGATTGCGGAAGCCGGCGGCCTCGCAGTCTCCCTTGAACGCGAAATAGCGGCGAATCTCCTGAAGCTCCCGCTCAATGGACTCCATGTCCACAACCACCGACTTCAGCGCATCCAGGTTTTCCAGCGGGGCGGAAAGGATCTTCAGCGGCTCCTTGACAGCATTCTGAATGCGGGCTAGCTTCTTTCCGTAATTCTCCGGAGAGGGATGCGCCCCTTTGGCGGGAAGGGCTTTGAGCTGGCCGTCGATGCGCTCCGCGAACGCCGTGTACTTCAGCTTAAGTATCTCAGTTATGTCGTTGACAAAGGCCGCCGGATAGGGGGACGCCTCCTCGCCCGGCTTAAGCAGTTGGAAGCCACTCACATAGATTTCCATGGGCCCCTTCGGGGTCGTGCTGAAGAAATGGATGATGGAGATGTCCGACCGATCAACTGTTTGCGGAAACGTCTCCAGCGGAATGACATAGCGTTTGGTATCCTGTCTCGGGAATTCATTGAAGACGAAGGACAGGCCCTGACGGAACGGCACCTTCGAGTCGGAGATGAAAATCTGGAAGGGGGCCACGTGGTCATGGGGGTTCGTGATGTCAATCACAAGTCGGTCAAAGGGCGTCCAGTCACGGACATCCGGAGCCGCCTCAAAGGCGGGCCACTGCTCCATGGGCGGTTTGTAGGCAGGCGTAGTAAAGCGCAGACTACGGCTACCCGACGTCACAAAGCGGTCGGCCAAGGTCAGTGTGTCCGTCGCCGGCGTGCGGATCGTCCATTTCGCCAATGCGTCCTGATTTGCAAACGACATCATGATGGTTTGTGCGAAAGTGCTTGATGCACAAGTAATTAGCAAGCTCAGCAAGGTTCGGTTCATGGTTTCCTTCTTTATATCATCTATATATTATCGACTCAACATCTATACAATAGTCTACGGCGGCTCCGCCATGGCATGCGTGGAACGGCATCCCGCAAAACGGCGTCACTCCACGTTCATGACCTGTTCGCGGATTCTCGCGATTTCGCCCTTCAAGGCAAGTCCCAAATTGGAGATGGTCAAATCCGCCGTCTTCGCCCCAAGGGTGTTCACCTCCCGGTTCATCTCCTGTCCGAGGAAGTCCAGATTTCGGCCCGGATCCTCTTCGCTATGCAGAAGTTCCTCGTACTGAACGAGATGGCTACGCAGGCGCACCACTTCCTCCGTGATGTCCGCCTTTTCCGCATAGAAGGCCATCTCCTTGCACAGGCGTTCGTCGTCCAACGTCAGCTCCACGCCCAAGGCGGCGATCCGCTCCTGAAGACGCTTTTTCTGCTGCTGAAGCGCCTCGTCCTCGCGGGCGGCGATTTTCTCCACCAGCTCCGCCACCATCTTCCCGCGGGACAGCAAGTCCGCCTGAAGCGCAGCCCCTTCGCGGTTGCGCATGGCGTCCAGCTCGGCCAATGCGCCGTTGAGCGCCTTCTCCGCCAGTGCCTTCAGCACCGTCGCCGGCGCATCATCCGTCGCTTTGATGACGCCTGGAACCGTCAGAAGATCCTGAATGGTCGGCTCATTGGAGGAGAGGCCGCATTCCGTCGCCATGTCCCGCAGCGCCCGCGCCACATGCTGTGCCATGGCAATGTCAATGCAGGCCGTACCGTCTCGGGCTTCCTGGCTAAGCTGATACGTCAACATGATGGTCAAGCTGCCGCGGGACAGCTGCCGCTGCACAATCCGCCGCAGTTCCGGCTCCAGCATGTTCAGCTCCTTTGGCATGACAAAGCGCATGTCCACCTGCTTCCGGCTGTTCACCGCCGAAATCTCCACCGTGACCTGATTGCCTTCGCTGGCGGCGGTCGCCCGCCCGTATCCTGTCATGCTTTTCATTCTGTGTCCCTCACCCTTTGCGTTTCAGCCATGAAAATCCGTTGAAGCCATGCTTTCGCAGTCGCCGTCCATGAAACTTGCCATACCATATATACCATATAATATATAGGACATTCCAAAAAGCAAGAACCCAACAGGCATTTCCTTGAAATTCATCCACAGCTTGCCATCAGTTACAGCGGCTAAACGTTTCCAATTATTCTGCATGTCCTATGAATCATGAACAATCTTTATAGGGGAATATTGCAATTATAAGGGTGGAAAGAATGAACTGGCAACCAGCACTTTCGCCCAAAACGGCGCATCCGTGAAGGCACCCTGCCAGTCCACGTGAGCGAAGCGGATTCCATCGTCGGCAAGTCGACAGAAGACGAGAAGTCTAGCTAGAAGAGCTAGAAAACCTAGATGTTCCAGCCACTCTAGAAAGTCGTAAGTAACTTATTATCAATAAGTTATCCTAAAAACAAAGTTAAACCAGTTCTTTGTTTGTAATATATTGTGTATAAGAGTTTTATGTAAATTGCATAATTAACCCAGTGGGTGAGAGTCGCATGAATTGTGCGACTGAAAGTTTTAAGCCGCTTTGGCGGCGACAGGATAATAGCCGTGGGTGGAGCGAAGCGTAACCCACGGGCAGGCAGAAACATACATATTTGGAACCACGTAGTGGTGGCAGGATAATAGCCGTGGGTGGAGCGAAGCGTAACCCACGGACAAGCAGAAACATACATATTTGAAACCACGTAGTGGTGGCAGGAAATCTGTTCGTGGGTTTCGCTTCGCTCCACCCACGTCAGGCTCCTGTCACCGCTTCGCGGTTCTATAGCTCTAACTTTCTCGTGCACCGTGGGTTACGCTTACGCCTACGGTGTTGCGCTTACCCACGGCTAATATCCTGCCGCCGCCAAAGCGGCTCTTCTTTTTCAGCATGCCTCGCCTTCTGCCGCCATAGCCTTTTCCGCACATTTTGATGACTGGGGTAGAGAGATCGATTCAGCATGATGATTTGCATGGAAGATAAATCCAACTGCTATTTTTAGGGTTATAGAATCGGCAGCAGAATAAGGGGTGACAATTATCTACAGCAGGGTCTGCTGAATGGGGCCGGAAGGTTTGTCCAATGGCTTCAGGCCGAAGCGCCGTTCCGCCTTGGCGGTCACCACACGGCCGGCTGGAGTCCGCAGCAGATAGCCCTCCTGAATCAGATAGGGCTCGTAGACATCCTCCAATGTGCCCTCCTCCTCGCCAACGGCCACCGCCAAACTCTTTAGTCCGACGGGACGCCCTTTGAATTTGATGATGAGGGCCTCCAAAATCCGATTGTCCATTTCATCCAGACCGTCCGCATCGATGTCCAACATGGTCAGCGCCTCGTCCGCCACCTTGCCGCCCACCACCTGCTGGCCTCTGACTTGGGAGAAGTCCCTGACCCAGCGGATCAGGTTGTTGGCGATGCGGGGCGTTCCGCGGCTGCGGCGGGCGATCTCTCTGAGCCCATCCTCCTCCGCCTGAACGTTAAGCACTCTGGCGCTGCGTTTTAGGATATTGACCAAATCCTCCACGCTGTAATAGTCCAGCCGACAGGTCATGGTGAAACGAGAGCGCAGCGGCGAAGTCAGCATGCCCTGCCTCGTCGTGGCGCCAATCAGACAGAATTTGGGCAGATTCAGGCGGACGGAACGGGCTCCGACCCCCTGCTCCAGCATGATGTCAATGACAAAATCCTCCATGGCGCTGTAGAGATACTCCTCAATCTGCCGTGGCATGCGGTGGATTTCATCGATGAAGAGCACATCCCCTTCATTCAACCCCGTCAAAAGCCCCGCCAAGTCCCCCGGCTTCTCAATCACAGGACCACTGGTGGACTTGATGCCGGCACCCCTTGTGTTGGCGATGATATTGGCCAGGGTGGTCTTCCCAAGGCCAGGTGGTCCGCACAGCAGAATATGGGCCAACGGCTCCTGACGGCTTCGGGACGCCTCCACCATGATTTTCAGGCGCTCCTTCACCCGCTCCTGCCCTGGAAAATCTTCAAATACCTGAGGCCGAATGGTTTGCTCAAAACCTTCCTCACGGGCGTTCAATTCGGATGTGATGAATCGTTCCGCCAAAACGTCCGCCTCCTTTCATCAGCTGTTCATCATGGCGAGGGCCTTGCGAATCAGATTCTCCGCCGTGATGCCCTTGCCATCGGCGGACTCCGCTATCCGCTCCACCGTGCGGCAGGCCAGTTCCCGCTTGTATCCCAAGGTCTCCAACGCGTTGATGGCATCCTGCTCTTCCATCGTGTGCTTCTTCTCCCCTGGGCTCCCTGCGCCTGCGGCCAACGTGAAGCCCGCGCCGGGGAACAGCTGCTCCAGCTTGTCCCCCAACTCCACGACCATGCGCTCCGCCGTCTTCTTGCCGATGCCGTTGATTTTGCCAATGGCCTTCAGGTCCTTGTTCTTCACGGCGGCGCAAAGCCCCTCGACGGACATGCAGCTGAGCACATTCAACGCCAGTCGGGGGCCGACGCCAGGCACGCTGACAATCAGAAGGCGGAACAGCGCCCGCTCCTCCTTGCTGGCAAAGCCATAGAGCTGCATGGCATCCTCCCGTACCTGAAGATGAGTGTACAACAGCACCTCCGAACCAATGGACGGCAACCGGTCCGCCGTGCTCAACGGCACGGCCACGTCATAGCCGACCCCCTGCACATCCAAAACGATTTCCGTCAGCGAGGCCTCCGCCAGCTTTCCCTTTAATTGCGCAATCATCTCTTACTCCGGGAGTTATGAATAAAACGCAGCTCCTTCAATAGATGCGGATCAAGGTGACGAGCACCCCCTGAATCTCCAATTCGTCCATCGGGACGTAACGGGACTGGAAATCCGGATTGGCGGGGCGAAGCTCCCACATGTCACCGTCCCGATAGAGGGACTTCACCGTGGTCTCGCCATCCACCATGGCGACCACCACGTCCTTCTCTTTGGCCTGCGCCGTCTGGCGGGCGATGATGATGTCGCCGTTCAGGATGCCCAGATCCCGCATGCTTTCTCCAAAGACCCGCAGCGCAAACAGCTTTTCCCTCGCCATTTGCCGTGGCAGCATGGAGGAGTCCAGCATCAGATGGCGCTCCACATGCTCCTCCGCCAGGAAGGGGACGCCCGCGCTGATGGAACCCAGAAGCGGAATCTTCAGGGAGAGGGAGAAATTGCGGGGGTGCCGAGTCTGAGCCAAAGCCAGACTGCGGGCCTTAGAGCTGCGCCGCACAAAGCCTTTGTGCTGCAGCGCCCGCACATGGGCAAACGCCGTGGCCGCCTTGATGTTGAAATTCCCGCTGATCTCGCTGATGGTGGGGGCCATCCCCTCCCGCTTGCTGAAATCCGAAATGAAATCCAGAATCTCCTGCTGTTTGTCCGTCAATCCTTTCATCTGTCCTCCTGCCTTTCTGGGCAATCTGTTGGAAATGGGCTAGTTGATTTTATAACACAGATTCAAAGTCAACAAACATATAATAGCATATTTTTTTACATATGCAAATTTGTTTTAGCCTGTTTTTTTCCAGCCGGATGTTTTTTAGTCCAAAAAACTGCCGTCAAACCGCGATTTCACTGCCTTGCAGAATCCATACAGCATGGATTCTGCAAGACCTTATGTCCTGCCGGAACAGGCTAATTGGCGTGAAGCGTTTCCACTAGAGCATGGAGGCCGATGGCATTGGAGGCTTTGAGATAAACCCATGTCCCCGGCGAGAGAAGCGATGGCATGATTTTTGCAAGTTGTTGTACATCAACAACATGCGTAATGCCGTGCTTTCGGGAGGGCGCTTCCATCAGCGGCCCCACCGTCACCAGCTTCGCATGGGGAAGACTTTTGGCGGCGAAGGAAAGTATCTCGTCATGGGCGCGGTTTCCATGGGCGCCCAACTCCCGCATATCCCCCAAAATGACCAGCTGTCGGGCGGCCGCACTGATGTCACCAAACCAGCGGATCCCCGCCCGCATGCTGTCCGGACTGGCATTGTAAGCATCGTTGACCCAATGAATTCCGTCTTTTTCGACCACGTTCATGCGTTTGCCGGGCAAGGTGCATTCCGCCAGACCGGCGGCGATTTCCGCCATGGTCACGCCTTTGTCCAGCCCCACCGCCGCGGCGGCCGCCGCGTTGACGGCCTGATGGGCGCCGCCAATGCCCCACACGAACTCACAGGATTCCCCCGTGGCCTTGCGGACCAGCCGCACCTTGTAGCCGCCGTCGCAGGGTCCCAAATAGACGCCGCGGACATCCGCCTCCTCACCGTCGCCAAAGGTGACCACGGGACGACGGCCCGCCTTTCGGCGCAACAGCCACGACGCATGGGTCTTGGCGGGTAGATAGACGGTAGCGTCGTCAGGACAAGCACTTAGCAAATCGCCTTTTTCGCGGGCGACCCCTTCAAAATTCCCAAAGAACTCCAGATGGGAGGAGCCGATGCAGGTGATCAGCGCATTGTCCGGAGCAGCCACGGCGGCCAAACCCCGAATCTCCCCGGGGTGATTGGTTCCGATTTCCAACACCATCTGGCGGGTGGCCTCCGTAATGCCCAACAAGGTCCGCGGCACTCCAAAATGGTTGTTGAAATTCCCTTCGGTCTTCAGCACCTGATCCGCTTTGGCAAAATGTCGCGAGAAGACGGCGGCCAAACATTCTTTCGTGCTGGTCTTGCCGCAGCTTCCCGTGATCGCCAGCAGGTTCATGCGCCCTTTGAAGCGGCAGCGGTGAGCATGGGCCAGGCTCTGGAAGGCCCGCAGGCTGTCTCCCACCAGCAGACAGCCGCAATGGCGGGCTCTCATCTCCGTCAGCGTCTCTCCATCCGGCGGCGTCTGCAGACAGACGGCCGCCGCCCCGTTGCGGACGGCGCTGGCCACGTAACGGTGACCGTCTGTGATTTCCCCGACAATGGCCATGAAAAGGCTCTGCGGGAGAAGCTTGCGGCTGTCGTCCTGAATGCAGGCGATGCCCGCGCTGTCGTCCGGAGGAGGCAGCAGCCATTGTCCGCCGGTGGCCGCCGTCAGCTCATCCCATGTGAAAAGCGGTTTCCGTCCCATTGTCGTTCCTTTCATCATTTATGACGATTCAAAACCCGTTAACTCCACAGAACACACGAAATCATGTCGCGTTCTGCCACGTCATTCGTGGTAGTCTGGATTGATGACCATCAGCCAGCGGCGGTAGAGGGCCGCCAGCTCTGGCAGGCCATTGGCGTCGCAGATGGCGGCCGCATGGGCGAGGGTGGTGCCGTCGGGGTCATCCTCCATGCCTCCCGCCTTCAGACAGGAGGCCATGGCCTCTTGGGCCTCAGGGTATTTCCCCTGTTTGAAGCAGACCCACGCCAAACTGTCCAAATAGGCGGCGGAGTCCGGCCGCTGCAGCAGGGCCTTTCGGATAAGTTCCTCCGCATAAACAAGTTCGCGGTCATGGTCGCAGAGGACATAGCCAAGGGAATTGGCGGTGTCAGGGGCATCGGGAGCCAATTTGTAGGCGACCCGCAGCTTGTCGATGGCCTCGTCCACCTTGCCCATCAGCTCGCAGATGGTGGCGTAGGTCAGATAGAAGCCGGCGTTGGCCAGCTGGCTGTCTCCATGCTCCATGGCCAGTTTCTCCACCTTGCCCAACAGCCCATAGGCGGCCTCCAAATTGCCGGCGGCCTTTTCAAGATACGCCTTCAGAAGCAACGCCTGAGGGGGCAGATTCTGGATATGATTGAGCAGAAGCAACCCGTGCTGCGGTCGGCCAGCGGAGAGCAGAAGTCGCGCCAGCTGAAGACGATAGAACAGATTCTGCGGTTCCTGGACCACCAGTCGGCTTTGGCTTTCGATGGCGTCGTCCAGGAGGTCATGCTTTTCGAAGAAGGCAACCGCCTCCTGCAGCAGCACGGGATGGAGTTCGCCGCTGTTGGCCAGCAGGTCGTTGATGACCTTCTGCAGTTCGGCATGGCGTCCAAGTGCCTGCAGCGTCTTGATTTGGCAAAGGGCATAGACTTCATATTCCGCCAGCGGATGGGGGGACGCCACCATGCGGAGGACCTCCTCCAGCAGTGTCCATTGCTTCTCCTGCTCGCAGAGGCGGGCGAACTCCTGAAGTTGCTCCGGAGCGGTGTCCTTCCAATAGTCGGCGGAACTGGCCAGCTCCTCCAAGAGCTTCCGACAATGGCGGAAATAGCGGTTGGCCGTTCGTGGGAAGGATGTGTTGACGCCCCATGTCCAATAGAGCCGGGCCTGAGCCAATTTCAGCATGCCCAGATTCTCGCCATCAGCCTTTTTGTCCAAGGCGACGGCCTTCTTCAGCAGCTTCTCCGACTCACGGAAACGCCTCGCCTCGCAAAGGAACTGGGCCTGCATCAGATGGGACTTCACCCCCTTGGGGCAATAGGCCTTCATGAAGTCCTGCAGATGCTCAATGGCCTGCGTCAGCTGGGACGTGGAGCGCAGCAGCTCGCAATAGAACAGCTGGTGCAGCTCGCTGTCCGGATGCCGACGGGCCAACGGCTCCATCAGCTCCAGGGCCTTTGCATGCTGCCCCGCTGAGATAAATGGCATAATTGCCTGAACCACAGGAACTTCCGCATCTGGAAGCAAATCCGCCGCCTTCAGCAACTGGCGGGCAAAATCCTCCTGGCTGCATGGCGGCGTCTCATGGGAGAGGAAAACCCCGTAGGCATATTCCGCCCAGGCCCGTGCCTCCTTGGCCTCTAAAGCGGAAAGGCACAGACTCCATGAGTCCGTGCCTTGTCCTGAATTCGCGGCATTCGCCATCTCCGCAGAAACTCCCGTCACCCAACCGGCAAGAATCAAGATGATGCAGGCAAGGGTGGATTTCATGTCACTGCCAGGGAATGTTTCCGCGAATCGAAAAATCACTTCTTCTTATGGCGCATCGCCTTCAACTGCTTCCGGCGCTTATGCTTCGCGATCTTCTTTCTGCGTTTCTTCTTGACGGATCCCATGTTTCGTTTCCTGTTTTGAGCGTTGGCGTTCGATGGACAAAAGCCAGGTTACTCACCTGTAAAAATGTATCATATAATGTATTCTGCCAGATGATTTTTGCAACTCATCACCTCACATTTTGTCGCCAACCGCCATGGAATCCACGGAATCCCCCGCGTTGGCCATGGCCTGCGCCCCGCTCTAATTCGCTTTTCGCTTCATGTGACGAGGGACGAGGGACGGGAGACGCGAGACGCGAGACGCGAGACGGGAGACTTATAAATCACTGACAAACCGTTACTTCCACTCTTCGCTTTCCACTCTTTTCACTTTTCTTGTCTCACGTCTCGCGTCTCACGTCCCAATCTATAGTCATAAATCATTGTAGCATAATATATTATGATTATAATGCAATATTTTTACTGTCTCATTCGTTAAAACCCTTTGACATCCACGAGGAGGCCGCAGATTGCGGATAGCGGGTGGTGAAGGCATTCCACTGTTCGGTTGTCAGGCGACCACGGCAGCCGTTCAAATGGCAATGAATCAGAAATTTTCCCCCATTGCTCAGCTCCTCCGATTCCAGCGCCTTCATGGCCTCGTCATAGAAGGTAGTGGAATAGGCGGCCATGGCCAGAACAAGGTTCAGTCCCTCTTGGATGGCCTTCCGCCCTTTCAGCTCCAATAGCTTCCCGTGCAGGAACTTCCATGCCTCCGCCTCCGGTTTGACGGCCCATTTTGCCATGGCCTGATGCCGATGGCTGAAGGTGATGCCCTCCGGCAGGTCAAACGGCTCCTGATCGCCCTGACGAGCACGGAGAACCAACATGTCCACCAGAACATCCCGAACATAGTCATCGGCGATGGGCGTCGGCCATTGCTCATAGTCGCCATTGGTCTTCTGCAACACCTTGACAAGCTGGTCGATGGAAGGGGCTCCTCCCATGGCAAGGAAGCGGACGGCAATCTCCTTAGGCGTGTGACCCCCTTGTGCCGCAACATGTTCCAGCGTTTCTTTCAGGCCGGGCATCCGCCGCACGATGGCCGTCACCAACGCCGTGCATGCCACCGCCTCTGGACTTTCGCCGTCGTTCAACACCGCCGTCAGCTTCGCCAAATCCTCCTCGGTCAGTTCCCCTTCCTGCCAAAGGATGCGGTTCACCTTGTCCACCGACGCCTGCTCCTGAATGCGCTCCTCCATGGTGAGAGGCTTGACGGGAGCGGCATGGACCTCCTCCCGCAGTTTGTTTGTGAACAGTTGCAGCAGCGCATCGAGCCCCTTGCATTCCTCCCTCTGCTCCGGCGTCATTCGCCTCCAGTTGTTGTGGAGGTACGTCCCGATGGTCAGCCGCGCCAAGTACCCCAGTTCCTCCGACCGCAAGCTCGCCATGGCCTCGTCAAAGAACAGCCTTGAATAAGCGGACAGCGCAAAGACCCATGCCATCCGTTGCGGATTAAGCGGGCCGCCTTTCATCGTCTTCATCTGTGAGCAAGCGAAGTCCCATTCCTCCGCCTCCGGCTTGATGGCCAATTCCGCCATTGCCTTGTGACGAGGTTCGAACCCGATTCCCTCCGGCAGGGCGAAGGGCTTTTTGTCCACCTGCCGAGCCCGATGGAGCATCATGGCCACCAGAATATCGATGCAGGCGTCATCCGCCGTGTAAATGCTGCTGCGATGATATTGCAGTTTTGCATCCTGAAGGGCCTGGGTGACGCGCTCAATCGTCAGCGGCTCGCCCATGGCAAGGAAAAATCCTGCAATCTCCTTTGGCATGTAGTTTCGTGTGGCGGCGGTGGTGGTCAGCATGTCCTTCAGGCCCGGAGCGTTCCGTGCGATGGCCACCTCCAACGCCTTGCAAACCACATGATAGTGTCCCTCGTAAGCCAAAGCCGCCTGAATCATCTTCAGCTCGTCCTCCGTCACCGCCCCATCTTTCCAAAGAAGCGCGGACATCTTTTCGTATTCGACCTTATCGTTGGGCGTCATCGGAAGTTCCTTGCCAAACACAAGGCAGACAAGCAACATCGCCATAAGGCAAAACAGCTTTTTCATGGACAGCTCCTTTCGTTGTTGTGTAACATCCTTATAACAAGCAACTTACGTAATAAAACCTCATGCCCCCAAAATTGCTAATAATTTACCCCCCCGAAAAATGGATTGTCAAGGGGCCTCTCACAACAATTTTCCCCAAAAAGCCATTGCTCTATGTGTGACGAGAGACGAGAGATGCGAGACGAGAGATGCGGCCCGAAAAGCGGGAAACGAAAAAACGCACACAGAGGGGCCTAGAAGGGCCATGTTGCAAAGCGGGTATTAATATACCACAAAGGATGCAAAATCAAAGGAAGGGCCACTACAACGCACGCAAAGGGCATATCGCCTCTCAAAAAGGGGTGCACGAACGTCCTTCGCGCACATTTTCGGCTGCGCCTCCAGACGGCCCGAAACGGCCCGTCGTCAACAGCGACTATTGGACGCTGACGGGCTTTGCCGCCGGCATTTTGGGCTTCAAGGCGTCACGGAATTCATTGACGCTGTTGCACAGCGCCCTGGCGATCTGCTCCTGATAGCGGATCTGCTGAAGCTTCGCCCGCTCCGACGGATTGGAGATGAAGCCCATCTCCACCAGCATGGCGGGAACGGCGTTGTCCTTCAGCACCACATAGCGCATGCGACGGGAACCCCGGTCCGCTCCGTGGCAAAGCCCTTTGAGCTGCCGCTGGGCCAAATAGCCCAAAAGGGTGTTCTCCTTGTCCACCGCCGTGGCGGCGCAGGCGGCCTTGGCCACCACATTGTCCCGCGTGGGCGGCATCCCCAACGGCGTCGCCGTGTAGACTTCGATGCCCGACGCGGACGTGGCCTCCGCCGCGTTGCAATGGAGGCTGATGAACAAATCCGCCCGGTTCTTCTGACTCAGTTTGGCCCGCTCGTCCAGCTCGATGAACACATCGGTGTTTCGGGTCATGGAGACGGTGTAGCCGGCATCCTTCAGCTTGCTCGCCAGCCGATTGGCGACCTGAAGGCTGATGTCCTTCTCCAGCACATTGGCGGAGGAGGCCCCCACATCCTTCCCCCCATGGCCCGGATCGATGAGAATATTCTTTATCTTTCTGCGCGGCAATGACATAGAACTTAAGATAGGATGCAGGGTAATCAGAAAATCCGCTTTGGACATCAAGGGGCCGACTTTGGCGGAGGTGACCGCGAAGCCCATGTAGACCAGCACCTTGTTGACCTTCAGCTCCCGGCTGCCCATGGTGAACTCCAATGTGGTGTATTTGGAGCTGAGGATGATGTTGGCGCCGGCCACCTTGTAGTTCATGCCATAGAAGGTGGCCACATCCCGCAGGACCAGAAACTCCCGCTTGTTGATTGTCACCATCCGAATGGTCTTCTTGCCGGCGGGTGGCTTGGCCGCATTCGCCGTCGGCTTGGGGGTAGGTTTCGCGGCCGGTTTTGCGGCGGGTTTTGCAGCCGGTTTCGCGACAGGCTTTGCCACGGGTCTGGCCACCGGTCTGGCGACGGGGTTGGCCGCTGGCTTCGCAACGGGTCTGGCGGCGTGACGGATTGGCGCCGTCGGCCCAGCCCCATAGGCGGTCAACACGCCAGCCAGCAGCCAGCAGAGGGCTGCGGCAGTGAATCGTGAAACATGGCTTGTGGCTTCAGCCCGCGACATCTGGCACCATGTCCGCCTTCACTGTGAATGTTTTGACCTCCGGCGTGTCCGGCAGCCGGTACATCACATCCAACATCACTTTCTCCAAGATGCTGCGCAGACCGCGGGCGCCGGTGCCCTTGGCCAATGCCAAATCCGCAATCTTGTCCAAGGCCTTCGGCTCAAAGGACAACTCCACGTCGTTCATGCCCAGAAGTGCTTGATACTGTTTCGTTAACGCATTTTTCGGCCCCGTCAGGATGGCAATGAGATCGTCCCGCGTCAAATCCTGCAGCGCCGCGATGACGGGAAGACGTCCCACAAATTCAGGGATGATGCCGAATTTCATCAGATCCTCCGGCTCCGTGAAGGCCAGAATGTCCCGTCGCTTTTCGGAAAGGGAGATTTCGTCCTTGCCCAATTTCCGTCCAAAGCCCAAGACGGTCTTGCCCATGCGGTGCTGAATGATCTGATCCAGCCCCACGAAGGCACCCGCGCAGATGAAGAGGATGTTGGTGGTGTCCAGATGGATATACTCCGCGTCCGGATGCTTGCGGCCGCCTTTGGGCGGAATATTGGCCACCGTCCCCTCCAAAATCTTCAGCAGCGCCTGCTGGACGCCTTCGCCAGAGACATCGCGGGTGATGGACACATTGTCGGAGCGTTTGGCGATTTTGTCGATTTCATCGATGTAGACGATGCCCATGCGGGCCTTGTCCAAATCGTAGTCCGCCGCCTGAACCAACCGCAGCAGGATGTTCTCCACGTCTTCGCCCACGTAGCCTGCCTCCGTCAGCGTCGTGGCGTCCGAAATGGCGAAGGGGACATTCAGCTTTTTGGCCAACGTC
This sequence comes from Lentisphaeria bacterium, assembly GCA_016288215.1. Classification (GTDB taxonomy): domain Bacteria; phylum Verrucomicrobiota; class Lentisphaeria; order Oligosphaerales; family Oligosphaeraceae; genus Tb-RUG-64. The sequence continues at coordinate 65,606 of JAEEYQ010000033.1, forward strand.
CTGGCCAGCAGGGTCTTGCCGGAGCCCGTGGGGCCGATGAGCAGCACATTGCTCTTCTCAATCTCCACATCATCCGCCTTCACTTCATGGCGCAGGCGGCTGTAATGGTTGTAGACGGCGACGGACAGAACCCGCTTAACCTCCTCTTGCCCAATCACATAGTCGTCCAGAAACGCTTTCAGCTCGCTGGGTTTGACCAACTCTGGAAGGGGCGGTGTCTTCTTTTTGCCGCCCTTGCCCGACAAGGCCGGGTCTCCCTCCGTCACATTATTGAGAGAATTGAGGTCCACTCCTTTGAAATAGACTTCATACATGTCATGCACACAGTGCAGGCAGATGCGCACATTGCCCCGCCCCTCGATAAGGGGAAGAAACGGCTCATCCGGAGCGCCGCAGAAACTGCAGACCGCCCCGTCATTGTTCTTGCCTTTGGTCATGGATGGTGACTCTCCCTCGGGAATCGCTTAAATCAGGGTGGGCTCGGCGGGCTTCTTGTGCTCGCGAGGAGTCAGAACTCCATCAACCAGACCATAGTCCTTGGCCTCCGCCGCGGACATGATGAAATCCCGTTCGCTGTCTTTGCGAAGCTCGTCAACGGGCTTTCCCGTGTGCTTGGAAAGGATTTCGTACAGGATGGTGCGCAGCCGCAGAATCTCCTGGGCATGGATGTCAATGTCCGCCGCCGTGCCTTCGCAGCCGCCGGAGGGCTGATGGATGAGGATGCGGGCGTTGGGCAGCGCAAAGCGCTTGCCGGGGGCGCCCGCCGTCAGCAGCACGGCGCCCATGCTGGCCGCCTGTCCCATGCAATAGGTGCGGACATCGCAGCTGAGCATCTGCATGGTGTCGTAGATGGCCAGGCCGGCGGTCACGCTGCCGCCGGGGCTGTTGATGTAGAGATCGATGTCCTTTTTGGGGTCTTCGCTCTGGAGGAACAGCATTTGGGCGATGAGCAGATTGGCCACCTGGTCGTCCACCGGCGTCCCCAACATGATGATGCGGTCCTTGAGCAGACGTGAATAGATGTCATACTGCCGTTCTCCACGCCCGGTCTGCTCGATCACAAAGGGCATGTACAGATTGTCGCGAATGGTTGTCTTTTCCACGTTTGCTCCTACTTCCGTTCCGTCAGGCCTGGACATCCGTGATGTTCGCCAGCTCCACCAGCCGCTTCACCGTCTTGCGCAGACGCATGTCTTCATAGATTTCGGTCAGACGACCGCTCTTCTGAAGCTCCTGAACCGCCTGTTCCGGCTTCTTGCCCTCCATGTGGGCAAGATAGTTGATGACGCCAGTCATCTCTTCAGGGGCGACCTGAATGTTCTCCGCATCCGCAAGTCTCATGAGCATATAGGTGCGGCGCAAGGTCATGGTGGCGGCCTTCGTCGCCTGGTCGTTGTACTCCACGCCACGCTCGCGGATTTCCTCCGGCTTCGCGCCGCGGGCGGCCTCCCGATTCCAGATCTCCTTCAGATTGGCCTCCACCTGAGCATGCAGGATGGACGGCGGCAGCTCGAAATTCTGCCCTGCCAGCAACTGGCTGATGACGCTTTCGGCCACTTGGCTCTCCGCCTCCTGGCTGTTGCGAGTCTCCAGACTCTTCCGAATCCGGTCCTTCAGCTCCTCCTCCGTCTTGACGCCTGCCCGCTCCAACGCCTTTTCGTCAAGGGCGGGAATGTTCTTTCCATGGACCTCAATGAGCTCCACATGGTAGGTCAAGGTACGTCCCGCCAGCGCGGCCACGTTATGGTTCGCGGGATAGCTGACCTGCACATCCTTCGCGTCGCCGGCGGACATGCCCGCGATGGCCACGCTGATGCCCGGGAAGCGTTCCGGCTCCCGCAGGAAGAGCCAGCTGTTGCTGCCTTCCAGCGCCATCTTCACTTCGTCCGTCAGCTCCACGCCCTCCGGACATTCCGCTTTGTAATTGACTTTCACCAAGTCATTTGCGGCGGCGGGGCGGTCAATCTTCTCGTAAGACGCCATCTGCTCAAGCCATCCGCGAATGGAGTCGGCCACATCGTCGTCGCTGACGGTCTTGACCGTCCGCGTCACTTTGATGCCCTTGTATTCGGGAATGATGAACACGGGAGCGGTCTCGCATGTGACGGAGAACTCCAGCGGCTCGCCGGACTTGAACGCCGCTGGCTGGTCTCCCTCGAATTTCGGGCTGGTGGCCAGTCTCAGGTCCTTCACGGCCTCTCGAATTCCCGCATTGACGGCTCGGTCAAGGCTCTCCGACTGAATCTCCTTGGCAAAGTGGCTGGTCAGGACGTTCGCCGGAATCTTTCCTGAACGGAAACCCGGCAACTTCACCTGGTTGCCCACGTCACGGATAGTCTGCTTGTAGATCCGCTGGGTCATCTCGGCGGGCACGGTAATCTTAAGGGTCTGGCAGCAAGGGGCGGTTTCCTCCCTTGTCACCTGAATCACTGCGTTTGTGTTTTCCACGGTTAATCCTCGGCAATCTCGTCAGTTATCAAATGAAAACAGTTCCATATGCAAATGGCGAACCCGAAATGCATAGACGATTAATATATTCCTGCCCTCTCATAAATCCAATGACAAGGCACAGGAACCGCTAAATTTCCTCTGTGCAAGCCATCCTCCGCGATGAATGGTCTGCGGCTCTTCAGATTCCGCTTTGTGCATCTTATGGATTTGGAGAAAGCCGCGCATCTCCAGAGGCGATCCATTTAAAAGTCATAACTTATTGCATAAGAGTAACTTATCATATAATTTGCAAACAGCGTCCGTGCAGGCCTCTTGGCTGAAGCGGGCGGCCCGCTGGCGGGCGGCGGCCTCCTGTTGCCGTCGTCGAGTCTCATCCCGCCACGAAAGAATGGCGGCGGCAAGAGCGGCGGGCGTCGGTTCCGTCAACGTGGCGGCGGCGCAGCCTTCAAGGACAAAGGAGTGGCCGGCGCCGCGCGTGGCCACCACGGGCCGTCCCATGGCCATGGCCTCCACCAGAACCCGCCCAAAGGGCTCGTCGTCGGAGCAGGAGCACAGCAGGTCGGCGGCGGCGATCCACGGCAGCGCCGCGCCGTCGTCGGCCACCAGCGCCACGGCGTCCTCCAAATGGAGCATCTGAAGGCGACTCCGCAGGCTGTCCAGAAGCTGTTCCCCGGCCCCGTCCCGCAGCCGCCCTTTGATAACCGCCTTGATATCAGAATCTTGGCGATGCGCCTCCGCCATGGCGTCCAAAAAGAGGCCATGTCGTTTCCATTTCACAAAATCCGCCGCCTGAATGACCGTGAAAGCAGAGGTAAACGGAAGGGTGGCCGGCGAAACCGACCGAATGGCCTCCAGCGGAAGACCGTTCGGAATGAGATGACAACGGTCGGACGGCAGAACCCGCCCCCATTTGGCCGCCACCGCATCCGAAATGGCGATGACCTGGAGGCGCCGTTGGCGGGCCATGACGGGAAGCAGCAGTTTCGGAATGCGGATGTCCCTGTCATGCAAAATGATAGGACAGTCTGGCAGGGATTTGGGCAGAAGCAGCCACGGCCGAAAGCCATTCAGCTGGACCACATCCGGCTGAAATTCATGCAACACCTTATCCAGCAATGGATTCCAAATGCTTCGGTCATGATGCAGCTCCATCAGGCCAGAAACACTCCTTTGCCAATGGCGGCAGGGGGCTCCGTGGCAGGGGATGCCCAGAGCCACGGCGCGGCGCCGCAGCTCCGCCCCTGTTCCCTTCGCGGCGTCAGCGGCGTTTTCGTCATCGGCGGCGACCAGCTGAATCTCCAGATGGTGGCGTCGGCGCAAATCCTCCATCAGCCCGAGAAGACTGGCCTGGGCTCCTCCGAAAAAGGGTGCACAATCGATGAATAAGACCCGCAATGGATTCCTCCTATATAATGAATAAGGGATGGACATGTCTCTTGCTCCCTTCCGCCCGAAACGCGGGAACACAGGACATGTCTATCGTGGCGTGATGCCCTATCTACTATGTCATTTGTCTCTATGATTGCAAATGCCGTTTGCATTTTATCATTGAACAACCATATTGACACAGTGGTTTGACATCACCGCTCCCAAACGGCTTTGGGATGACATGCAAAATTTGCATGCATTTATTCATTTAACGCAATATCTCTTTCATTTCAGGAAACCATGGGGAACAAACCCTTCATTCTGCATTCGGACTATCAGCCAGGCGGGGACCAGCCGGCGGCCATTGAGGCCCTGAGCAACGGCGTCCTGTCGGGGGAACGCTATCAGACGCTGCTGGGCGTGACGGGCTCCGGCAAGACCTTCACGCTGGCCAACGTCATCGCGCGGGTTCAGCGGCCCGTTCTTGTGCTCAGCCACAACAAGACCCTGGCCGCCCAGCTCTTCAGCGAACTCAAGGGATTCTTTCCAGAGAACGCCGTGGAGTATTTCGTCAGCTACTATGACTACTATCAGCCGGAGGCGTACATTCCGCAGACGGACACCTACATCGCCAAAGACTCCTCCATCAACGACGAGCTGGAGCGGCTTCGTCTGGCGGCCACCACCTCGCTGGTGGAACGGCGGGACGTGATTGTGGTCAGCAGCGTCTCCTGCATCTACGGTTTGGGCTCGCCGGAGGAGTTCGCGGAGATGAAGGCCCAGGTGGTGCTCAATCAGGACATGGTCCGCGAGGAGCTGATGAAACAGCTGGTGGACATCCAATACACGCGGAACGACGTGGCTCCGGAGCGGGGCCAGTTCCGCGTCGCAGGGGACACGCTGGAGATACATCCCTCTAACAGAGAGGACTTTCTGCGTGTGGAGTTTTGGGGAGACACCATCGATCGCGTCACCCGCCATGACCCCGTCACGCGGGCCGTCACCGAAGAGCTGGAGGCCGCCGCCATCTTCCCCGCCAAGCACTTCGTCATGCCGCAGTCCAAGATTCAGGAGGCGCGAAAGGCGATTTTGGACGAGATGGACGAACAGGTGGCCAAATTCGAGCGCGCAAACCGGCTGGTGGAGGCCCAACGCATCTACCAACGCACCACCTATGACATGGAAATGCTGATGGAAATCGGCTACTGTCAAGGCATTGAGAACTATTCACGGCATTTGGCGGGCCGTCCCGCCGGCTCCCGCCCCGACACCCTGCTGGACTTCTTCGACGGCGAATTTCTCACCATCATCGACGAGTCCCACGTCACCCTGCCCCAACTCCATGCCATGCAGACCGCCGACCGCAACCGCAAACAGGTTCTGGTGGACAACGGTTTCCGCCTGCCCTCCGCCCTCGACAACCGGCCCCTCACCTTCGACGAATTCGAGTCCCTGCAGCACAACATGATTTTCATGTCCGCCACGCCGGGCCGCTATGAGCTCAGTCTGACCACGCCCGTGGAGCAGGTGGTGCGGCCCACGGGCCTGCTGGATCCCGTGGTGGAAGTGCGGCCGCTGGCGGGACAGGTGGACGATGTCATCCACGAGATTCGGCAATGCGCCGCCAACGGGGAGCGGGTACTGGTGACCACGTTGACGAAACGCATGGCGGAGGAGTTGTCCGAATATCTGCGCGGCATGGACTTACGCACCCGCTATCTGCATTCGGAGCTGGATGCGCTGGAGCGGGTGGACATCCTCCGCAGCCTGCGCTCCGGAGAGTTCGACTGCCTCGTGGGCATCAATCTGCTTCGTGAAGGACTGGACTTGCCTGAAGTGGCGTTGGTGGCCGTCATGGATGCGGACAAGGAGGGCTTCCTGCGGTCCGAAACCGCCTTGGTCCAGACGGCGGGCCGCGCCGCCCGCAATGAAAAGGGCCGCGTGCTTCTCTATGCGGACAACATGACGGACAGCATCAAGGCCCTTCTAAAGACCACCACTGACCGCCGCGACCGCCAGATGGCCTACAACAAGGCCCATGGCATCACGCCTAAGACAGTGCGGCGCAACGTTCAAAGCAGCCTACACCTCTATGAGGAGGCGGAGCGGGTGCAGGAGATGGTCGTCAAAGACGAAGGCGGCTACGATGTGCTGGAGACCATCCGTCAGATGGAACAGGAGATGCAGGAGGCCGCCGCCGCGCTGGAATTCGAGCGGGCCGCCATGCTGCGCGACCAGATCCGCGAGCTGAAGAAGCAGCTCTCCTGATTCCATCTTCCCTTCGTTGTGGAATCAGTCGTTGAAGAAGCCGTGGAGCGCCTCGTCCAACTTCAGATTGCTGTCGCAGATGATGAAGCCATTTGACCCAATGGCGCGGAAGCGGATGCGGGACGGCTTCATGTTCGGGAAGGCGAAATCCACAAAGGCGTGATAGCAGACACGCGTGGCATTCGTCTGAGTCCAGACGATGATCCATTTGTCGTTCTGCAAGGCCTCGATGACCAGGGCGTAGGGCGACTGACTGCTGAAGCGCTCAATGGCGAACTGCATGTCGCCCAACGACTTGCCTTCCGCAAGCTGCAGTTCGATGCTGTGCTCGACGGCGTTTTTGCCGCAGACCCAAATGCCTTTGCCCCACGCTTCGCTGTGGACGCGGGCCATGCCTTCGGCAGCGCTCCAGTGGCCATCAGCCGTGTCAAGCTCCGTGAAGTCCCCCAGCGGCAGCTCCTCATAGCGGTTGATAAACGTAACATGTTCTCCTTCAGGCTCATATAGCCACGAGATGGGAACTTTGGTGATGCGGGAGTCCGCCAGCCCCTGATAGCAGTAGGCAAGGAGGACAGAATCCTCCATGACATGGATGGCGGTGTAGCAAAACCATCCGTAGGGGCTGCCTTCCAGATTCTTCGCGTTCTGCCACGTCCTGCCTTCGTCCTTGGAGATGGCGGTGGTCAGCGGAACGCGTATGTCACCGATGCCGGCGGGCATGTGCTCATGGTCGTTCCAGACGCAAAGCAGATCACCGTTGGGCAGCCGTTTGATGGAGGCGGGAGAGAGGGGGGACTTCAGCGGCGAGCGCACAGGCGTGCTCCAGGTGTCGCCGCCGTCTTCCGAATAACTGTAGTACTGGCAGCCGCCACTGGCGCGGATGAACATGAGTAGCTTGCCGTCCTTGAGCTCGACGACGCCCGGCTCCTGCGCCGTCACACGGCGGCCGTCTTCGTCAAAGATCTTGAATTTGGACTGGCTCAGCCGCCATGTGGCGCCTGCGTCGTCCGACAGGCCGCACATGATCTCTCCTGCCCAGTCGCTTTCAGTGTCGCCTTTGACGGAATGGCGGGCCAGCGGCATGACCAGCCGGCCGTTCTTCAGCTGGATGACGCGGTCGTTGTTCAGCACGTAGTAGCCCACCGGTTCGGAAGCGGGAATGCAGACTTTGGGCTCCGACCAACTTTTGCCTTCATCGGAGGAATAGCGGATGTAGGGTAGCTCGTCGAAGTCCGTGTTGTCCCGCAGATAAAACAGGGCAATGCGGCCGTCCTGCAGCCGTAAGAGGCTGACTTCGATGACATTGCGCTTGCTTTCGTTCTTCACGACGATTTCGTAGTTGTCCGTCCAGGTCTCGCCGCCGTCGGAGGAATAACGCGCCGCCAGGTCGGCGGGGCCGTGGTCATCGCCGTCCCCTGTGTACATCCGTGTGTAGATGAACAGGATACGACCGTCCTTCAAATCCACGAACGAGCCTTCGCTGTTGCGGGCGTTGCCGGGGCCACTCTTGAGTTCAAGGCAGCGGCGCGGCAGATTCCTGTCCTGTGCGAAGAGGGACAGCGACAGACATGCGGTGGCACAGAAAAAGCCGATGGTTTTCAGACTCATACACGCTCGTATTTTGTTAATCATTCATTATAAATAGTTTATAGAAATCCATTAAAAGAACATAGGTTATTATTCAGAACCTATCCATAAAGCAATATTCATGGTCATAATTCGGCCTCGTTGGGGCCGTGAAATCAGAGGAGGCACATTCATCCCCCGGGTCTCGCCTTGCTCGACCCGGGGTTACGTAAATTAGGCCCTTTCAGGGCCTTACAGAATCCGTGCCATGGCAGGTTCACATGCCATCATGTCCCCAAAAGAGCCGCAAAGCGGCTCTTTTGAATTAACCCCGGGTTGAGCGAAGCGAAACCCGGGGGCATAGTCCACCCACAGCCTTAACGGCCCCAACGGGGCCGAATTACAGTCACAAAACCTGCTTTACAGATAGGTTCTGAATAGTTACGAACATCGTCAGAAGGAGCCGTCCTTCTGATTCCGTCTTCCTTTCGTTGTGTGGAATCAGTCGTTGAAGAAGCCGTTGAGCGTCTGGGCGATGTTCACGCCGCCGTCGCAGATGATGAATCCGTTGAGGCCAATGCCGCGGAAACGAATCCGCTTGGGCGTCTTGTCCGGAAACGCGAAGAGGACGGGATAGTGCTTGTGGACTTCCGTGGAGGAGTCCTGCGCCCAGACGACCGTCCACTGGTCGTCCAGCCAGGCTTCCGCAACGAGCGTATAGGGCTGCGTGGAGGAGAAGCGCTCGATGGCCAGATTCAAGTCGCCGAGGGTTTTACCGTCGGCAAGGGCCAGTTCGACGGCATGCTGCGTCTTGTCCTTGTCACTGACCCAAATGCCTCTGCCCCAAGACTCATCGTGGACGCGGGCGCCGTTTTCCGCCGCCGTCCATGTGCCTTCGGGAGTCTCCAATGTGGTAAAATCGCCCAAGGGCAGGTCGGCGAAGCGGTTTTTCTGCGCAGGTGCTTCCGGCGCAGGCTCATAGAGCCATGAAATCGGCACTTTGGTGATACGGGTATCCGCCAGGCCGCGGCAGCAGTAGCCGAGAAGGACGGAATCCTCCATGACATGGATGGCCGTGTAGCAGTACCAGCCTTGCGGGTTGCCTTCCAGAACCTTCACATTCTGCCACGTCCTGCCTTCGTCCTTGGAGATGGCGGTGGAAAGCGGAACACGGCGGCCGCCCAGGCTTGGCGGGATGTTTTCGTGGTCGTTCCAGACACAGAGCAAGTCGCCGTTGGGCAGGCGTTTGCAGGAGGCGGGGGAGATGGGGGACTTCAAGGGGGAGGCGACGGGGCTGCTCCATGTGTCGCCGCCGTCTTCCGAATAGCTGTAGTATTGGTAGCCACCGCTGGCGCGGATGAACATGAGCAGGCGGCTTCCATCCTTAAGTTCAACGACGGCAGGCTCTTGCGCAACGATGCGCTTGCCGTTGGCATTGTATGCCTTGAATTGGGACTGGCTCAGGCGCCACGTGGCGCCGCCGTCGTCGGAGAGGGCGCACATCAGTTCGCCGTTCCAGTCGCAGGCCTTGTCCCCCGCGACGGAATGGCGGGCCAGCGGCAGCACGATGCGTCCGCTCTTGAGCTGGACGGCGCGGTCGTTGTTCAGCACATAGTAGCCGACTGGGTCAGGATCGGTGATGCAGACTTTGGGCTCCGTCCAGGTCTTGCCTTCGTCGGAGGAGAAGCGGACATAGGGCAGTTCGTCGAAGTCCGTGTTGTCCCGCAGATAGAAGAAGGCGATGCGGCCGTCCTGAAGGCGCAGCAGACTGACGGAGATGACGTTGCGCTTGCCTTCGTTCTTCACGATGATTTCGTCTTTCTGCGTCCAGGTCTCGCCGCCGTCGGAGGAATAGCGCGCCGCCAGGTCGGCGGAGCCGTGGTCGTCGCCATTGTTGCTGTTCATGCGGGTGAAGATGAACATGATGCGGCCGTCCTTCAAGTCGATGAAGGCGCCTTCGCTGTTGCGGGCGTTGCCGTCGCTTTCCTTGAGTTCAAGACAGCGGCGGGGCAGATTCCTGTCCTGTGCGAAGAGGGACAGCGACAGACATGCGGTGGCACAGAAAAGGCCAATGGATTTCAGACTCATGCGCGTTTTCCTTTTGTTAATCATTCATTATAAACAGGTTACAAAAAACAATCAAAAACATCATCAGAAAAAATGATTCTCCTGATTCCGTCTTCCCATCGTTGTGGAATCAGTCATTGAAGAAACTGTTGAGTGTCTGGTTGACATTCAAGCCGCCGTCGCAGATGATGAATCCGTTGGGGCCGATGCCGCGGAAACGAATCCGCTTGGGCGACTTGTCCGAAAACGCGAAGAAGACGGGATAGTGCTTGTAGTTTTCTGTGGAGGAGTCCTGCGCCCAGACGACCGTCCACTGGTCGTCCAGCCAGGCTTCCGCCAAAAGCACATAGGGCTGCGTGGAGGAGAAGCGCTCGATGGCCAGATTGAGGTCGCCGAGGGTTTTGCCGTCGGCGAGAGCCAGTTCAATGGCATGCTGCGTCTTGTCCTTGCCATTGACCCAAATGCCTCTGCCCCAGTATTCATCGTGGACGCGGGCACCGTTTTCCGCCGCCGTCCATGTGCCTTCGGGAGTCTCCAATGTGGTGAAATCGCCCAAGGGCAGGTTGGCGAAGCGGTTTTGCCGTGCAGGTGCTTCCGGCTCAGGCTTATAGAGCCAGGAGAAGGGAACTTTGGTGATGCGGGCCTCCCACCCTTCTGGCGGGCAGCTGTAGCCCAGCAGGACGGAATCCTCCATGACATGGATGGCCGTGTAGCAGTACCATCCGTTGGGGTTGCCCTCCAGGTTCTTGGCCAGCTGCCAGCTCTTGCCTTCGTCCTTGGAAATGGCGGTGGAAAGCGGGCTGCGGTGGCCTTCCATGCTCGGCGGGATGCATTCGTGGTTGTTCCAGACACAGAGCAAGTCGCCATTCGGCAGCCGTTTCATGGAGGCGGGAGAGACGGGGGACTTCAAGGGAGAGGCGACTGGGCTGCTCCATGTGTCGCCGCCGTCTTCCGAATAGCTGTAGTACTGGCAGCCACCGCTGGCACGGATGAACATGAGCAGGCGGCTTCCGTCCTTATATTCAACGACGCCAGGCTCTTGTCCAATGATGCGCTTGCCGTTGGCATCGAACACCTTGAATTGGGACTGGCTCAGGCGCCACGTGGCGCCGCCGTCGTCGGAGAGGACGCACATCAGTTCAGCGTTCCAGTTCCAGGCCTTGTCTCCCGCAAGACAGTGACGGGCCAGCGGCAGCACGATACGACCGCTCTTGAGCTGGACAGCGCGGTCGTTGTTCAGCACATAGTAGCCGACGGGCTCAGCGAGGCAGCAGATGGGTTCCGTCCATGTCTTGCCTTCATCGGAGGAGAAGCGGACGTAGGGCCGTTCGTCGAAGTCCGAGTTGTCCCGCAGGTAGAAGAGAGCGATGCGTCCGTCCTGAAGGCGCAGCAGACTGGCTTCGATGACATTGCGCTTGCCTTCGTTCTTCACGATGATTTCGCATTCCTGCGTCCAGGTCTCGCCGCCGTCGGAGGAATAGCGCGCCGCCAGGTCGGCGGAGCCGTGGTCGCCGCCTTCGGTGCTATTCATGCGGGTGAAGACGAACATGATGCGGCCATCCTTCAAATCGACAAAGGAGCCTTCGCTGTTGCGGGGGTTGCCGGGGCCGCTCTTGAGTTCACAGACGCGGCGGGGGACATCAGTTCCCATGGAACACAGGGAAAGACAAGCAACTGCACAACACAATCCCATGGACTTCAGTTGCATAGAACACCTATATAATTAGCAATGAAGAGGCATGAAAGCGAAGGATTTTGAATGCATAATGTTTCATTTAATGCATAAAATCCTTCGCTTTCATCAAGGCCGCCTATTTTTTCCGTTTGGCCCAATTGCTGGGGCGGATGTAGTCCTCAGACAGCAGCGGGACGGTGGCGGCGACCTTTTGGTAGAGGTCAGCCGGCAGGGGCCCCAAAGCGGCCATCTTCGCGTTGGCCTCCAGCTGCTCCGGCGTGTCCACGCCCGTCAGGACGCTGACGTTTCCAGGCAGGGAGAACAGATAGCGCATGCACAGCTCGTGCATGGGCATGCCATAGGACTCCAGCTGGCGGCGATACGGAATCAGCTCGGGAATCTTGATGTCCTTTTCCGCCATCAGCAGCATGCCCTGAAGGTAGACGCTGCGGATGAAGATTTGGTTGTGCTTTTCCGTGAAGACCTTGTCGAAGCGGTGGTCCATGACGTTGCAAGGCACTTGGAGGCAGGAGATTTCGCTGGTGCGGTCCGCATAGGCCAACGAGTCCATGGAGACGCCCGCATCCAGAATCAGCCCCTTGTCAATCATGCTGCGGAGCTGCGGAAGATAGCACATGTCACTTTCCGTATGCATCAGCATGATCGGAATGACGGGAATCTGAAGCCGCTGCATGGAGCCGCGGATGGACTGCTCGATGAAGGCGGCGGGGTCGCCCTCCGCCGGAACGTGCTCCACCTTGCTGACAATGGTCATCTCCTTCTGGATGCCCAAGTCCTTGAGCGCCTTGCCGATGACCTCCTCGCTGTCGCCGTAGCCGGCGGCGGTGTCCAACGTGGTGATGCCGTTGTCCAACGCCTTGCGCAGAATCTCCTTGACCGTCTCATAGGACGGCTTGCCATGGGTGTTGGCGACGCCGTAGTTCATTCCAAACTGAACCGTGCCCAAAACCAGACGTGAAACCTTCATGGAATCTCTCCTTTTCTATTTGGCGGTATAGCCGCCATCCACGGGAACATTGACGCCAGTGATGTAGAGGGAGGCGTCAGAGGCCAAAAAGACAATGATGCCCTTCAGGTCCGTGGAGTTGGCCATGCGGCCCAGGAAGGTATTGGCGCTGTACTGCTGCGAGAAGCGGGTCTCGTGACGGTCCTCCTTGAATCCGCCAGGGCTAATGCAGTTCACACGTATTCCCTTGGGGCCCAAGACACTAGCGGCAAAGCGGGTGAAGTTCAAAAGACCACCCTTCTCATAGAAGTAGATGGGGGACGGATAGGGGTTGGTGTACATGTCCGTGCCGGCGTAGTTCGTGTAGTTGAGGCCGCGCATGCCCATATAGGAGCCCACGTTGATGATGGAGCCGCTGCCCCGCTTTTCCATGTCCTGAGCGGCCAGGCGGGTCAGCAGGAAGGTGGCGGTGGCATTCACATGAAGGCTTTCATCAAAGACTTCGGAGGGGATGTCCCATCCGCTGCAGGCGCAGCGGGTCACGGCGTTGTTGACCAAAATGTCAATCTTGCCGGAGCGCTCGATGATTTCGCCCATGGTCTTCTTGATGGAGTCCGCGCTGGACAGATCCAGCTCCAAAGCCGTCACGTTGGAATATTGGGACGCCTCCTGCTGGAGCTTCTCCAGATTGCGGGAGGCGATGTAGGTTTCCGCCCCCGCTTCGGAGAGGGCCTGGGTGATCTGGCGGCCGTAGAGGCCGGCGCCGCCAGTCAGCAATGCGGTTTTGCCTTTAAGCGAAAAGGATTCGAGAACGTTCATGGTGTCTTGCCTTCTTTTGAGAGAATTAGTAATTTGTAATTAGCAGTTGTGGAATTGATGGATTATTGATTTGTAATATACTGATATGCAATGAGTTACGATGATTCAGGCGGTCGTTGGAGGGGTAATGATTTGGGGTGGGAGGTATTCCACGTCGCCTGCGGCCAAATCGCCTTCAATGAGCCGAAGGAGCTTCTCCCCTGCGCGGCGGCCGATTTCCCTCATGGGCCGCTCCACGTAAGGGAAGGGGCAGCAGCCCTGTCCGAGCGTCTCGGCGGACATGTCGTAGCAGATCCACTCCACGCGATGCTCTCCGCAGCGATGGTCTGGAAAAAGATGGCCCAGAGCGCAGGCCACATAGCCATAGCAGATGATGCCCGTGTCCTGGCTGATTCGCGGCATCAGCTGCCGAATCTCCTCTTCATGGTCGAAGGAGGGGCAATACCACGAGATGTCCTGCCTGAAATTGCAGGGAGTCACCAGACAGGGGGACAGCCCCGCCTCCCGCATGGCTCTGCAATAGCCAAGAAAGCGCAGATGGGACACACGGTCGCAGGTGTCGTCGAAGTAGATGACGGATTTCATGCCGCGCTGCAGCATGTATTTGGCCTGCATGGCGCCGCCGGCGATGTCGTCGTTGTAGACCCCGGGCAGGCCAATTCCATTTAAGTATCTGTTCATCAACACGATGGGGAGGCCGTTGTTGTACATCTCCCACAGATAGGAATAGTTGCCCACGTCATCTTCTCTGGAGATGAACTCCTCGCTGCTGCTATAGACGGGCATGATGGCGATGCCGTCCACCTTGCGGCGCACAAGGCGCTGGATGCACTCCTTTTCGTTGGCGATGCTGCCGGCGGAGCTGTCGAAGGCGAGATTGAAGTCCGCGTTCCGCAAGGCGTCGTTGAGTCCGTCCAAGACCATCACGCTGCCGTTTTCCAGCACGGGATGGTCCATCAGCCGACCGTCCAAATTTGGGAAGACCCCGCCAATGATATGGGTCGTGGTGGCGGCGGCCTGTCCCTCCTCCCCCAAAACTCGATAGCCCCGTCCCACCACAGGTGTCACTAACCCCTTGACAATCAAGAGGTCAAGGCCATTGCGCACGGTGACGCGGCTGTAACCGAACTGTTGGCACAGCGTCCGCTCGCCCGGCAGATAGCTTCCCACCGGCAGGTCACCTCGAAGGATCTTCAGCTCCAGATGATCCGCCAACATCTTGTATTTGCTGTTCATTTCTCCTCACAGGAACGACGAAAATTGACATGGTTCCTATAATGTGATTTGCCAATGCCAACTTTTCAAGTCATTATCCCACATTTGGTTCCTTTTGCCCCAAAAGACAATGACCCCAACCCCGGTTCGGGAAGCGTTTCGCCGCTGATGCCAAACAGCACAAAAACGTTGCCTTGCACAAGAGTCGTCGCGAAGAGACAAGCGCACACCGTCTTCAGAAAATTCTGTTCCGATTCATCACGTTTTGACAACTATCGTCTTTGGAATCCATCCTATTCTATAACATATTTATATATATAAAAAGGACATGCCGTCTTGCCAGCCTTCGACTGATATGACATGCGCGAAGTCGCAGAGGACGGCAAACCTCCCGCCGCCATATCAATCGTTGATACGTAATAGGTTGGTAGTCAATCAGTTAAGGTGGTCACCGCTGGGGCTGACCGAAGTGGAAGGAATAGATGTCCGCGTCCCGCATCTCGAAATGGAGGATGACCTGCCGTCCCACGAGGGATTTGAGTTCGCAGCCGTTGTTCCATTTCATGATGAGATCGAGTTCGTCGCCGAAGACGGGGACGGATTCCTCCAGAGTGAAGCCAGGGATGGGATTGTTCTGTTCGTCGCGGATTTCGCAGCGGATGTCCCCCAGGCCGGATGTGGAGGCGTTCAGCAGCAGCATGACATCCCCCCACGTCTTGGAGCCGAAGGTGATGGGCTGCTGCAGTGGATTGAGGCGGTTGACGAGGCGGCAGAGATCGGGGCCGGCCATGTCATAGTGGACACCGCTGTCCGTGCCAGGCGTCAGCACGGCCTGCAGCCCTTCCTGCGCGGCCTTGGCCACTTCCTCCGCGCTGAGCACGCGGGTGACGATGGCGATTTCTGCGACTTCGCCCTTGTAGGCCTCGTTGTCGGTGGATGTGGGCGGATAGTCTTCCGCGAAACGGACGGGGCCGAGGGGCGTAATCAGATCGCCATGGCCGGCCTCGCCGCCTTCGGCCACCATCTTGCCGTTCAGATACAGCTTCATGACGCCGTCGTCGTAGGTGGCCACGATGGCCAGCGGACCGGCGCTCATGGGCACCCAGTCCGGATAGTCCGCAGGAGTGATGACCGCCTCCATTCCGTCGTAGAGGAAACGGAGGACGGGGACGTGCGGCAGCAGCTGGCCCGCCTGCATGTCGATGATGAACTTGCGTTCGCCGGCATCCTGCGAACCGCCTGCGTAGGAGGAGAAGAGGCGCCGCTGCAGGTTGTTGGCCTGCGTCTTGTCGATGGTGATGGCGAAAGTGGCCTGCTTGCCGAGATTGTCGGAGACAGGCATCGTCCAGACAACGGGATCCTCAAGCTTCAGGACGCGTCTGCCATTGCGCTCCACGATTTGATTGGGCAGTTCCGGCGCTTTGCGGGCCGCCCCGCCTTCGGGAGCCACAGTGACGGGCTTCATGGTGAAGCCGCCGCCGCTCATGGGCGCCTGCATGGAGACAAAGCCGTCCTGCCGAATGGTGAAGCGCCGCAGCTTGTCGGGATTCGGAGAGTAGTAGCCTTCGGTGGAGTAGATGGAGAGTTCGTCCGGAGCGCCTTCCAGGTCGGAATGCGTCAGCACGACGCCGCAGGCGGACATGTTGTTGCGATTCACCCACCGCTCATGCTGGATGCCGGGGCGGATGAATGCCTCGTTCCAGCGGTGGAAATGGACGCCGTCCCGGCTGGTCATGAAACCGCCGTCGGAGACGCCCGCCGGAACGTCGCCGCCCGTGTGGTCGTATTCGCTGACGCGCGCGCCGTGGAAGCGCTTCGGCAGCCCGATGTAGAAGGAGCCGTTCAGCACGTATGGATGGACGGCGTTGGTGTAGAGCTCGCAGGGGATGTCCTCCGCGCCGTATTCCAAAAACACGGGATCCGTCCAATGATAGGCGTCAGGAGAAGAACAGCATTGGACGGCGCGGCCAACGTTTGGCTGCACTTGCCGCGAATAGGACATATAGCATTTGCGCAGAGGATCATAGAAGATGGTGTTCTGCGAGTCGAAAAGGCCTTTGGTGATGACGGGATCTTCCTGCGCCCTCTTCCAGTGGATGCCGTCCGCTGAAATGAAAAGCCAGAGGCCGGTGACAACGCCGCCCAACGCCTTGTACCGCTCTTCCGGCGGGCAGTCCGGATTGGTGTCGTAGCAGGGGGAGAAGTTGTGGATGGCGTTCTCGTCCAAAAGGATGATGTTGTTTTCCTTCGAGCCGTTGTATTCGCAGAGGCCGAGTTTGGGCTTTATCCAGTGGATGCCGTCGTCGCTTTCCGCATAGCAAGTGACCTGATGGGATGGCCAGCCAGGCATCATGTCCGCCATGCCGCGATAGTACATGCGGTATTTCACACCATCATAAAGAATGGTGTGATAGGCACATACATTCCCTTCCCACGGCTCGTCATGGACGATGGAGATTTCGCAGTAGCGGGGATGGTGCAGCGTCAGTTTCGCGCCGCCATTGGTTTCACTGATGTGCTCCATGTCCCAGAGCAGTTCCGATGCGCCTTGCGCGCTCATGGCAAGCCCTGCAACGACGATGAAAGATAGGAGGGAATGTCGATTCATGGTAAAGCCTTGATAATGAGGAATTAGGAATGAGGAATGAGGAATTGTGGAAGGTGGAAGGTGGAATTAGAATTAGAAATTAGGAATGAGGAATTAGAAATTGTGGAAGGTGAAAGGTGGAATTAGAAATTATACCACATTAGGGTAGAGTATGTTTTTTGCGAAACGACATTGCAGTTCGCGCGTCAGCCCCAAAGGGGCGGCGGAGCACAGCCCGGGGTAAGCGTGGCCGCGAAGCGGCAAGCGTAACCCCGGGTATGGCAGATGGTTACGATTGTTCAAGCCCTGAAGGGGCGGCAGAAAATGACATATGCGTCAGTTAGCAGGAAGCGTCTCGCCACTGACGCCAAACAGGACGAAGCCGAGGCCTTTGGAAACCAGCTCCACGCCGCTGACGGGCTTCTCCGGCTTCGGGTTCTGCACGGCATTGTCCCACAGACGACCGCCGTCGCCTTCAATGGAAGTGGTCTTGTTCAGTTTGTAACTGGCGCGGCCATGGAGATGCCCCATATTCGCATTATACTGCATCACAACAGTTTCCGACTCGCCGTCTGCATAATGGAAGACCACATCCAGCACCTTCGTATTGTTGTGGGAGTCGGGCAGCGGGCCCGTCAGCGCGCCGAGCAGATGGACGGTTTGGAGTTTGCCGCTCATGGGCAGTTCCACCTTGTTAGGGAAGAGGGGGCCGTCAGGGAAGCTCTGCATGGCGATGGCGGCCAGCTTGCCGTCCCGCGTGGGAATCAAGAACCCGCCGCGACCGACCTTGAGTAGCCTGTCGGCCTTGAGTGGCTGGCCGACTTTCAGCGCAGCGCTGAAATCGGCGGGAAGCAGCTTATCAGTCTTTCCCTTCGGTAGATAGTTCGCCAAGGGGGACAAATCCAACGAATAGCCCTCCCTGTTTTCCTGCTTGTCCAGTTCGACCCGCTGGCGAATCATGTCATAGACGATGTCCGCATAGCGGCGGGGCGGAATCTGCTCCGCCGTGGGGCCGCCCCATGCAAGGCAGGCCGTGAGGAGATGGGCGGGGTATTGGGGAGGATAGGCGTTGCAGACATAGTCCCATGTGTGCATGGGCCACCACGATGTCCCGCTGATGCCCAGGGAATGCTCCTTTTTGGCGGTGGTCACCATGTTTTTGATGTTGCCTTCGTTATACCACGGACAGCCGATGACCTCAAAGCCCTCCTCCTGTAGGTGGCGGACTCCGCCGTAGCTTCTGCCGTCGCTATACTCCCAAAAAAGTACGACCAAGTCCTTCGGCAGGGTGGCGCGGAAGGCGCGGATGTCCCCCAGGTCCGCCGGATTCCCCCACTCCTCCTTGTCGCCGGCGCACATGCCGTCGTGCCAGATCATGGTCTTCACGTTCCGCTTCGCGAGAAAGTCATGGAGCCGCCACACGTCCCGCCGATACAGCTCCGCCATGCCAAGGGCCTTGTTCTCCGGACGCGTGGGGTAAATGACGGTGCGAGCGCAGTCGATTTCATCGTGGCCGATGTGGAAATACGTCGGCTTAAACACCTCAAGTATCTCATCCATAAGGGGTTCGATGATTTCATAGACGCGGGGGTCGCTGACATTGTAGTTGTATGGCCGCGCCGGATCCTCCGCCAGCTCCAAGTGGGCGCCGTTCTGAAAGAACCATTCGCAATGGCCGAAGAGCGCCAGTTGGGGAATCGGCTCGATGTAGTTGTCGCGGCATTCCTCCACCAGTTGGCGAAGCTGCGCTTTGGAGGGATAGGGCTCCTTCCTGCCCTTCCACAGCTCCGGAACTGTCTCCCATTGGCCATTTTGGCAATTGACGACAATCAGTGCGTTGATGCGGCCGCGGGTCCAGATTTCCTGCATGAAGAAGGGAAGGGTCTCGAAGAACTGCTCGCTGATGAAATACACCACTTCGCCACGGAAATCCAAATCCGGCCAGTCTTTCAGCGAGAATTTACGGCTGAGATCCAAATCCCGAAGTGCCTGAATGCCATAGAATAGCGCACGCGGCGCCGCAGCGGTGACAATGATGGAGATGTCATTTCTGTCAATGGTGAAGCCGTCTTTCGGAAGCGTCCATCCGTCCGTGTCCTTCGGCGTCCGCAACTCCAGCGGAACCGGCGGTGTCTTCAGACGGGAGACTGCCTTTTCGAGACGGCGCACATCCTCCTGCGGAAGTCCTTCCGGAAGCCGCAACTGGAAGGGGACAATGGCTTCCGGCGCCGCACCTAAATCTGCAAACTCCTTGGGCACAATGCATTGCGTATTCACAGCATAGTCCAGGGACGGAGTGCGGAAGGAGACGGGATAGTGGATGGGCACGACGTCCCACTTTACAGGAATCGGCTTGAGCAGCGTCCGGCCGGGAGTCGCCTTGAAGGTGAGCTTCACCGTGCTGTTCAGCGGCGTGGCCATGTCTCGACTCACCAGGCCGATGAAGAGGCATTTGCCCCGCTCATAGCCGGCTCTCCGGCGGTCCAAAAAAGTCAGCGTCTCCCCTGTCTCGACCTCAATGTACAGGGTTCCGGCGGTCATGGCCAGCGTAAGGCGTTTGCAGTCCTTGGCCAGCGTGTTGTCGCTGTCCTCCTCCGGCACCTTCCCTTCCCGTTGGGTTCCGTCAGAAGCAACGACAGTGAAGCGGGCTCCGTCCGCAAGATATTTGGGGACGCACATGAGGGCATATTCCGCGCTGTACTTCGCGTCATCCAAAACCTTGCCCGCGATGTGGACGGTCACGCTGTCGCCATCTTCCGAAAGCCGCGCGGAATAGTCCTCCAGATGGAAATAGGCACGGGATTTGGCATCTCCATACTGCAGAAGGCGGGAGACGCCGTTTTCGTTCACGGGAACGTTTTCATGCCAATAGGCGCCCATCTGCCTCGTGTAGTAGAGCAGATGGCCACTGGAGTCATTGATGGTCAGGCGGGAGTTGGTGCACAGGTCGCCGGCGGCGGGATGGCTGAGGCGCAGGGACCATTCGTCCTGCATCTCCACCTGAAGTCCGTCGCCACAAAGCGTGGCCGCCGCCAAAACGGCCATCAACGCCAATCCCACGCCATATTTTTTCATAACTTATTGTCCTGCAATGAGTTAGAAGTCTTCTAGAGAATCTTGAGCATCTAGAAGTCCTAGATGCTCTAGATGATTTAGAGAACCATACTACCGGAACTGCATGGAGTACACGTCGCCGTCCCGCATGCGGAACTCAATGGTCACGATCTTGCCGCTGAGTTTGGCGACGGCCTCCGGATCGTCGAAGACGACTCTGCGGTCGACGGTGTTGCCGAAGGTCTCGCAGGAAGGATAGCGGTTGCCTTCCGCATCAATCAGCGTGACATAGAGATAGCCCATGGCGGAGGTGGCGAAGTTGATGAACATGTCCTTTCCGTCGTAAATGAGCGGCTTCGTCACCGCAATGGTCTCCTTGCCGGCGGCGTGGAGGGACGCAAAGCCGTCCATGCGAATGGAATAGCGGATGAGCTGCACAGGATCCACCATCCAGCTGTAGCCCTGCACGTAGATGGACAGCTCGTCAGGGGAGTCAGGAACGATGCTCGGGGTGACGGCGAAGCCGCGGGAGGGATAGCAGTCGCCGTAGATCCAGTTGCGGCCGTTCTCCGGTTCGGGGGGCATGAAGCACTCGCCGTCAAAGCGGCTGAACTTCTTTCCGTCACGGGAGACCATGAAGATGCAATCCGTGACGGTAAGTCCATAGCGCACATGCATTTCCATACGGCGTTTGCGGCGGTCTCTGCCACCGAGCTCCTCAAAGCTGCCGTTCCATTCGACGCGCTCGATATAGCGGGTGGGGGTGCCGATGTAGAGCTGCGGGGCACGGAAATACGGAATCACGTTGTTCGTGTAGAGGGCGATGTCCTCGTCGTCGGTGAACTCAATCTGCTTGGGGTCGGTCCAGTTGACGAAATCCTTCGATTCACTGTACATGACATCGCGGATGACGCCGCCGTAGGAGGTGGGGCGGCCTTTGGGGTCATAATGGCCGCCGCGGATATAGCCGCGGTAAATGTTGGCCCGTTCATCCCAAAAGACCACGTTGAGGGAATCAAAGGAGCCTTTGCTGCAGATGATGTGGGACGTCTTGAAATGCAGGCCGTCGGGGCCGACGCATGCCCAAAGCTTGTGCTGATGGATGGCAATGCCCTTGTAGCGCTCCTCGGGCTTGCAGGCGGGATTGTCGTCGCGGAAGACCATGAAATTGTCGATGAAGGGATTGATGATGTCTCCGTTCACGATGATGTTGTTCTCTTTGGAGCCGTTCCATTCGATGATGCCCAGATTGGGACGCACCCACTCGATGCCGTCGGCGCTTTCCGCATAGCAGACCAGCCGTTCCGTGCCCGGCTTGCCGTTGGGCTCCTTGCTGGGCATCTGCCATGCCAGATAATACATCCTGTAGACGCCATTGGGATGGGAGCCGTCAAAGCCCGGATAACTGTCGTCGAAGAAGAAGTTGTAGAAGCCGCAGCCATCGCCTTCCCATGGGGCGTCATGGACCAGGACGGGGCCCCGGTTCACGGGATGATGGAGACGCAGCTCCATGGTGGTCTTTGACTTGTCCAGCAGAAAATCGTCAAAGAAGCACTCGCGTTCGCCGCCCATCTTGTACGCTTCCTGCCCCATCAGCGTCGTTGTCATGGCCATTCCAAATAGAACTGAAAGAAGAGTTCGCATTCATGCCTCCAAAATAGAGAGTGGTTAAGGTTGAAACGGGAAATCATACCACCTACACTATATGCCTTCATTTTCGGATTTCAATGTGAAGGAATGGAAATTGGAGTCAAAACTCAAATTGGAGGCCCAAATGCGACAATACCGGTATCACAAATCCATGTCAATCGATGACGTCATGCCGCGTGTCATTCCATGGCAACACCAACCTCACAAGACCAATAATCCCCTTCCATGTTTCCAGCCCAGCGTCTCTTATGGCAAGTCAGTGCAATTCATGAAATCAATGGTATAGTATGTCTTGGTCATTTCGGAGGAGACATGCCATGAAAGCCATCAACACCAGCACATTCAATTTTCCGAGAGTCATCACCGACGAATTTCTCTATGTGGACAAGACAGCGGTCATCGCCAAGCTGGTGCGCCCCAAGCAGGGGGAGTATTTCCTCTCGCGGCCGCGGCGCTTCGGAAAGTCCCTGCTGGTCTCCACGCTGAAGGCGGTCTTCCAGGGCCGCCGCGAGCTCTTCAAGGGCCTCGCCATTGACAGGATGGACTATGAGTGGAAGGCATATCCTGTTATCCACCTGGACTTTGCGAACTGCAATATAATCACGGCCGACGAACTGGAGGGGTTCCTGCAAGGCGAGCTGGACAATCTTTCCCTCACGCACAAGATTTCCTTGCGTGGACCAAGCCTTCCCTTCCGCTTCGAGAACCTCATCAACGATCTGGCCGCGAAAGTCGAGGCGGAGGCGAAGGCCGCCGCGGAGGCGAAGGGCGAAAAGGCCGATTCGAGGCCCGGGCAGGTAGTCGTCCTCGTGGACGAATACGACAAGCCCATCCTCGGCAACGTGACGAACACGGAGCACCGCGACGCCATCCTCCGCGTGCTGAAGGGATTCTACTCCTGCGTCAAGAAGTGCGAGGGCCGCATTCGCTTCGCCTTCATCGCGGGCGTGAGCAAGTTCAGCCACGTCTCCCTCTTCTCCGACCTCAACAACCTGACGGACATCACCCTGAACGCCGACTACGCCGACCTCCTCGGCTTCACGGAGGCCGAGATCCGTGCGAACTTCGCGGACCGCATTCCTTTGGCGGCGGAGGCGAACGGCTGTCCGCCCGAGGAGCTCATGCGGCGGCTTCTCAAATGGTATGACGGCTACCGCTTCTCAACGGCGGAGACCCACGTCTGCAACCCTGTCTCCGTCTCCAAGTTCTTCAGCGAAGGCTACGAATTCAGGAACTACTGGATTGACACGGGCACGCCCTCCTTCCTGCTGAAGCTGGGCGTTGAGAGGAACTATGACTACGAGGCCGCCCTTGAGGAATACTATGATGAAGACATCTTCTCCGCCTATGAGCTGGACAGCCTGGACCTGACCGGGCTCCTCTGGCAGACGGGCTACCTCACCGTAAAGGATGTCCGACAAGACGAATTCGGCGTGCGATACCGCCTTGATTTTCCGGATATGGAAGTGCATAAGACCTTCATGGCGAATATCTTGCGGCACTATGCAAATATGCGGAAGGGGCGTGCCACCATTCTCGTTGAAGATTTCTGCAAGGCCATCATGGCCAATGACCTCAATGGCTTCATGACCCAGTTCCAGGCCTTCCTCGCGGGCATCGACTATGAACTGAAGCTCCCGTATGAAAAGTACTATCAGACCATCTTCTTCGTCGTGTTCCGTCTGCTCGGCACCTTCATAGAGGCGGAATCCCGCACCAACGAGGGCCGCATCGACGCCTATATCCGCACGCCGACCACCGTCTACGTCTTCGAGTTCAAGCTGAACAAGACGGCGCAGACGGCCATCGACCAGATCGTCGACCGCCGCTACGTTGAGAAGTTCATGGGAGGCGGCCTTCCCATCGTCTGCGTCGGCGCCAACTTCGACTCCGAAAAAGGCCGGCTGGACAGCTGGAAGCAGTTAGCAGTTAACAGCCAGCAGTTGGCGATTATGGCAGCAAGGCGTTGACGGAGAGGAATTTGAGCATTTCATCCGCGATGATCTTCTGGCCATCGTCATTGGGATGCATGCCGTCCAGCAGCAGGGAGTTGAAGCCGTCCGGGCTTTCCTTCCCCTTCTCCATGAAGAGGGAATAGATGTCAAAGACCACCACGTTTTCCTTTGCTAAAAGCGCCTTGGCGGCGGGGATGTAGCGTTCCAGAACGAAATTGAAGCCGTTGGAGATGTAGGGTTCGAAGTTGTAGTATCCGGCCAGCTTCTCCGTCATGAACATCGGCGGCGGCGTGAAGAACACAGGAATGGCGCCGATTTTGCGGATCTCTTGCGCAAAATACAGCAGGTTAGCCAGATAGGTGTCCAGATCGATACGTGGTTCGGTCTCCTGTTTCCAGGTGTCGATGGCGGCGTCGTTGGTGCCAAAGGAGAAGAAGACGACATCCGGCTTTTTATCCAGCACATCGCGCTGGAAGCGACTGCGTCCGTCGTTTGTGTTATGCCCCCCGACTCCTGCATTGATCATCTCCACGTCGGGGAACTCCTTTGCCAGACGCATGGAGGCGACGTTGAGTTCGCCGCGGAAGGCGGTGATGGAGTCGCCGAAGAAGACAATGCGTTTTGGCTTCTGTATCCGAGTCGCATTCTCCAGATCAATGCCTGTGAGCTTGTACTTGTCCTGCGTCTTGTGGCTGCAGCAGTTCGTGCATGAGATGGCCAGGCAGCAAATCCCAAGCATTGTCATTCCCCAAAACAGTGGTTTCCTTAGCATGTGTGTTCCCTTGTCTTTTTGGCGGCGAAGCCTCGCCCGCCGCGCACCCAATTCACGATTGAACGATATTGTTGTAAAGTCCTCAAAATCATGGAAGAGTCATCAGAATAGATGAGTGACCAAACCTGTTAGGCGACTAGTCATTCTATTTTTGCTGTTCCTTTTGACACCATCTCTCGTAGAGGCGGTAGGTCCACAGCCAGTTGGTGACGGAATCGCCGCTGAGGAAGCCCGTCAGATAGCGTTTGCCTGGCGCAAAGCGCTCCGGCTCATCATAATAGCTGCAGTCCTCGAATTTCAGCTTCTCCAGGACAAGGCGGACTTTGGGCAGCACCTCGTCGGCCAGTTCGGGGCAGAACTCCAACGCGAGCATGGCGCCGCGGGTCACCATGGTGCTCCAGCCGGACTTTGCGCCGTGGTTGGCGGTTCCGTCCACGGCATAGCCAGGGGTTCGCCGCGCCTTTCCTGTCTTGAAATCGTAAAGGACCATGGCGTAGTAGCGGCCGTCAGGGTCGATGGAGTCCTTGACTTCGTCCCACATCAGGCGGATTCCCGCCTTCCACGTCTCGGCCATGGGATTGTTCGGATCGTTCTTCAGCAGGATGGCGTAGTTCATGACATCCATGGTGATGCGGTCCGCGCCGTTGACGGTGCACCATGCCTGGTTGGCGATTTCGTAGTCGTTGGGACGGTTGGCCTTACGTGCATTGTCCAGCTGGCAGTTCTCCGGCCGGGCCGTATGGGGAAGCAGCCGTTCGTACTCCTTGCGGAACGTGGGGTCGCCGTCGGCATATTTGTCCGCCAGAAGCAGCAGCGCGGGGAAGCGCATGATGGGCCATTGCCAGTCGTCAGGGCAGTAGCTGAAATAGTGGTAGCGGTAGTCCCTCTTGACCCAGAAGCGAATCATGGACGTGATCATGGTCTTGATGAGGCGTTGCTCCTCTTCGGAGGCATAGGGGTAGTAAGTGTCCATGCCCCACAGCGCATAGAGGACCTGGTCCGTGCTCGTCTCCTTGGAGAACTTGCGGCCGTAGACTTTCGGGAAGTAGCCTTCCTCCAGCTGTTTGCCCAAATCGTAGGCAAATTTCAGCCCCTGGAGGCAGCGGGCGGCGTTGGCCAATGCCTCCGTCGCTCCAGTCTGTTCATAGCGAAGGACTTCCGACGTCATGTAGCTTCCCGTGCACATGCCGAAGTTTTCATGCATTTCGACTTCCGCCGGCGTGCGCTCCGTGATTTTGTAGAAGTTGTCCACCTCCATGCCCTTGAAGTAGTCGTCCGTCACGGGCTTCAACGTCTTCCTGTCGAGCTGGGTGAAGATCAGCCCCGTCTCCGGGTCGCGGAAATACGTTTCGCATTGCTGCTGCATGGTCATGGCATATGCTTCCTTTTCTTGCTTGTTCATGTCCGCTTGTCCCTTCATGGCCTGACAACCGCAGATGGCCGCGGCGCCGAGGCAGACGCCCATGGTGAAGATGTCTCTCTTGCGCATATTATATATATTGTATAGGAACTCAGTTGTCTTCTTCCGCCGTATAGGGATGAATGCTGTAGGAGAAGCTGTAGACTCCCGGCTCCAGACGGTACTTCTGCAGCGCGTCCGGCCCGCAGCTGGCGCCGCCCAATCCCCTTTGGCCGAAATCAATGTTGAGAATGACTTCGCTGCGGGGCTCCAGCTCCACATCGTGGAACGCCTTGTAGAGGTCATCCGCCGTGAAATGGCTCACGGAGCACTCCAGAAGGCGGTTTTCCGCCTGGAAGAGCAGCGCCGCATCCCGTTCTCCGGCCTCCAAGGCCAGCCAGCGCACATCGGTCTTGTTGCCGTTCTCCTGCGGCACGATGTAGGGGACATGCTGCTCCGCGACGGTGCTTTGATAGACGCCCACCGGCGCCCCCGCCTTGCGGTCGCAATAGGATTCATGCGGCCCTCTTCCGAACCACGTAAGTTTCTCCAGCGCAGGAGCTAACGTCATTGTGACGCCCACCCGCGGCAGGTCGGGGAAGGCGGAGGGAATCTGCACCAGGTTCTCCACGGAAATCGCGCCATCCCCCGTGATCACGTAGCGGTGGCGGTGCGCGGCGACGGCCTCCGGCTCGGCTCCCGTCCATTCATGGTAAAGCTCCACGACGGCCGTGCTGTCGTCCAACGCCTGCACTTCGCATTCGCAGCGGGTGCAGCGCAGGGCGTTCAGGCCCGCCTTCAGCCAGCGGCCCAACGCCTTGGTCGGCTGGCTGTCCCATGTCTTGACGCCATCGTTGTCCGTCACGGCGCGCCACAGATTCAGCTGCGGGCCGGAGAGGATCAGCGCCTTGTTCTGCCACGAATAGCCTGTGATCTGCGCCGCCTTCTTGTCCACGTTCAGCACGAAATGCCGTCCAATGACCTGCACCTTGCCGTCCTTGCCGTCCTTCACCGTCAGCGTGCCTTCGGGCGATTCGGGACAGGCGGCGGGAGCGGAGAAGGGCATGGCGAACTGCTCCCAGCCCACTTCGTGGCCGGCCGCCGCCCACGGCTTGTCCTTCAGCGTCAGCACATGGAAGGTGAGGAAGCATTCCTCTCCAGGCAGCAGTTCGGGGACGTCGAGCCCCTCGATCCGAATTTCAACGGAAGCGGCAGGCGCCACTTCCGGCATCTTCAATTCACCCTCCTGCAGCGTGCGCTGTCCCGTGCCCAGGGTCCAGGTGATTTTCAAGTCGTCTAAACTGCTGAACCAACGTTTATTGCGCAGACAGAAGCGCCCTGCGTTCAAGTTGACGGCGGTAATGGCGAAGGGTTGCGCAAGTTTCTTGAATTCAAACATCTGCGGCTTTGGCGTCCGGTCCGGCCAGACCATGCCATTGCAGCAGAAGTTCTTGTCGTTGGGGACGTCGCCAAAATCGCCGCCATAGGCCCAGTAGGGGCGTCCGTCCGCCGTCTTGGCTACGAGAGCCTGCTCCACCCAGTCCCAGATGAAGCCGCCCTGGAGGCCGGGCCAGTTCTCGAAGGCCTCGAAATACTCCTTCAGATTGCCGCAGCTGTTGCCCATGGCGTGGGCGTATTCGCAGCAGATGAGCGGCCGCCAGTCATGGCTGTTGTCGGACCAGCGGCGCAGCGCGTCGAGGCTGGGATACATGGGCGCGATGATGTCCGTGACGCGTTTGCCGATGCCGTCTGGCCAGACGGAGACGCCTTGCGTGAACATGGTGAGCGCGCCTTCGTAATGCAGCAGCCGCGACGGATCGAAGCTGCGGATCCATCCGGCCATGGCCTCGTGGTTGTGTCCGCAGCCGGTTTCGTTGCCCAACGACCAGAAGATGACGCAGGGGTGGTTCTTGTCCCGCTCGACCATGTGTATCGCCCTCTGCAGGAACGCGTTGGCCCAACGGGGGTCATCGCAGAGATTGCCGTAGTAGTGGTGGGCCTCGATGTTGGTCTCGTCAATCACATAGAGGCCATACTCGTCGCAGAGGTCGTAGAAATAGGGGTCGTGGGGATAGTGGGATGTGCGTATCGCGTTGAAATTGAACTGCTTGAGCAGCAGGATGTCCGCCAGAATCGTTTCCCGTGGCACGCATTTTCCCTGAAATTGGTCGAAGTCATGGACGTTGACGCCTTTGATGAGGACCGGCTTGCCGTTGATAAGCAGTTGGCGGTCTTTGACTTGCAGTGAACGGAAGCCGATGCGGGTGCTGGTCACGTCCACTTGCACGCCGTCCGGATCGCAGAGGCTGACCACCAGCGTGTACAGGTTCGGCGTCTCGTCGGACCACAGGGCGGGATGGTCCACATGCACCGTCAGTTCGGCACGGTGGCCTCGGTTGGTGGCTCGGGGCAGCGTGGACTGCGGCAGCTCGCTCTTCACCGCCTCGTCGAAGACCTGCCGTCCTTTTGCATCGTAGAGCTGCGACACAAAGCTCCAGCCGGCCTGGGGCTGCCCATTGTGGAACTCCGCCCGCAACTCCAGTTTCAGTTCCGCCGCGTCAAGGGCCTCATTGGGCGTTCCCGTGGCGAAGACGTCCGTGATGGAGGCGGTCTCCGGCGTGGAATAGAGGTAGACTTCGCGGTGGATGCCCGCCATCCACCAATGGTCCTGGTCCTCGATGAAACTGGAGTCCGACCACCGTATCACCTTGACGGCCAACGTGTTGGAACCGCTCTTCACAAACTCGGTGATGTCAAACTCGGAGGGGGTTCGGCTGTCCTTGCCAAAGCCGATGTCTGTGCCGTTCACATAGACGAAGAAGGCGCTTTCCACGCCGCCGAAATGCAACACGATGCGTCGTTTGGCCCAGTTCTTCGGGACGGTGAACGTGGTGCGGTAGAGGCCCGTGGGGTTTTCGGCGGGCACCTGCGGCGGGTAGTCGCCAAAGGGCATGACCACGTTCGTGTAGTGGGGGCGGTCGAACCCCTGCATGGTCCAGTTGCCCGGCACGGCGATGGTGCTCCAGCCGGTCACTTTGGCCTGTGGATTCATGAACGTCATCGCCTCGGGGGCCTCCGGATCCGTGAGGTATTTGAATTTCCACGTCCCGTTCAATAGTTTGAACCAAGGGGATTTCTCGCGGTCGCCGGAGAGCGCATTCTCCACGGTATCAAAGGGATACAGCGTGGCGCGCGGAACCAGGCGGTTCAGCGCGGGAATTTCAGGGGTCTCCCACAGCTTCTTCGGGAAGGCGAATGTTGTCTTCATCAGCGTGACACTCCACAAGAAGAATTATTTATAACTAATTTATAATCAATAACTTACGAATATAGATGGCAAGGCTCAAAGCCGAGTGACAGCCATTGCCCGACACTCATGACATAATATAACCCTAAAACCGCAGTTGACCACGTTCCCAATTCATCTTCGTCGGGACGGTGGAGCCATGGGGTGGAGCCATGGGGTGGAGCCTTCCTCCGGCTTACCTCAATTGAGCCGCGTTGCAACTCCTTTGGGGACACGATGGCATGTGGACCTGCCATGGCATGGATTTTGCAAGGCCCTGAAAGGAAATAATTTACGTAACTCGTGGGCTGCTGATTATCCTTTCATCATTGGAATAATCCAGATATTCTCCAAGAGATTATGGATATAATGAGCATGGCAATGACATATAGGGAAATAATATGGTTACAGCTACGGCTCCAGCCATTCTTACGGCACAAGGCATAGAACACATATACAATGCTGAGGCAACAATCACGAACAAGGAAAAAAACATGCGAATACATTGCACATAAGTATAAAAGGATACAAAGGATGATTTTCACCCCAAATATATATGTTGACTTATTATTGAAAACCATAAAAAGCAGTATGATTACCCTTAAACAAAGTAGCCAAAGCAACCCTTTGCACTTATACCATTCTGGTAGCATGTCACTTAGACCAGACTCAATAAAAAGTGAAGCCAGCCATCCAACATAAATGAGAATGGACATGAGGCAATCTTGATGCCTTGTTGTAAAATAAGCCAGTAAATTCAATGGCAAAATCCAAAACAACATCAAAATCAAGATAAAACAAATGGCAGGTAGAGTGACTACAATGCCTTCAATACCCATGGGCTCACCTATAAAAAAACAAATTCGAAGAAGAGAGCTCATCCATAAAAAGTGAAAAAAAGCAACATCCGAACTTCCAAAAGGGGGCGCTTTATCACTTTTACTGGACGTTGTTTGCTGTTCCATGAGGGTGTCACCACATAGTTACAAAACTTTTGACAAATAGTCAAACAATCTCCAATTGACTATTGAAAAAAATCACAATAAAATGGACAAAGACTACTTTGAAAGGGGACTGTTTACGCGCCGCAGCCAATTGCGCAGGGTGAACACAAGCCAGATGCGCCCCCACGGCACGCGGCCGGCGGCATAGCCGTTCCAGAGGCGAGCCAATGCGTCGCCGTCGAACAGGTCATCGCCGCCACCTCGGAAGCATTCTGTAAGTTCCTCTTGGAAAGCATGTTGAAAATAGGCGTCAAAGGGAAGGACGAAGCCCCTTTTGGGATGGGAGACGCATTCGGGCGGCAGACGGTCTCCGGCGGCGTGCACCAGAAGGGGCTTGGCGATTCGGCTGTCCAGCTTGTGGCGGGACGGCAGCCGCAGCATCGTTTCCACCAGCTGACGATCCAGCAGAGGGACGCGAATTTCGAGGCCATGGGCCATGCCCATCTGGTCTGTGTCCCGCAGCAGCGTGGAAAGCATGTAGGTGCGCAGCTCCCAAAAGGAGATTTGCGCGATTTCGTCGGAAAGGGCGACGGAATCCAGCGGACCGAAGCAGACGTCCCGCCAATCCGCCTCGCAAAGCCGCGGCGCCATTAGGCTCTGACGCAGTTCAGGCGAAAAGATCTGTCGCGCAAGGAAATAGGCCGAAGCGGGATAGTCGGCCAGCCGTGCCATTTTCCGCAGCTTCTCCGAAGTGGTGGCGGCGGCCATCGTGTGCAGCAGTCCAGCGGGGCAATGGCGGACCCATTTCTGCAATGCCATGAGCCGACGTGGGTTAGCAAAGCCGTTGTAGCCCACGAACAGCTCGTCGCCGCCCACGCCGGAAAGGGCGCAGCGGCAGCCGGTCTGCCGCACCGCCAGCGACACAAACCACGTGTTCAGCCCGTCCACGCTGGGCTGATCAAAGGCCTCCAGGGCCTGCGTCGCATGGGCACGAACCGTTGCGCCATCCAGAAGTAGTTCATGATGAACGACTTCGTTGGCCTTCGCCGCCAACGCCGCCTCCCGCCGTTCGTCAAAATTCGCATCCTCAAAGATAATGGTATGCGCACTGACGCCGCCAGGAACCGTCTTGTCCATGCAGGCCAAAATGGCCGCACTGTCGATGCCGCCGCTTAAAAACACGGAGACAGGCACATCCGCCAACTGTTGAGACCGCACGGCGCGGCGCAGCAGCCGCGCCACCTCTTCGCGGCTTTCCGCCTCGTTCATGGCCAGCTGCGTCAAATCCGGCTCCCAGAAGCGCCCTTCGCGACGGTGGCCGTCTTCCTCAATGCGGAGAAAATGGCCCGGCGGCAGCGAACGGACGCCGTCAATCAACGTAAAGGGTTCCTGCACAGAACCATAGGCAAGATAACCGTCCAGCCCCGCCAAATCCAGTTTCGGCGGGACGCCGCCCGCAAGAAGGGCGCGGACTTCCGACGCGAACAGGAACTCGCCGCCGTTTTCATAAATGTAGAGCGGTTTGACGCCCAAGGCATCCCGTGCCAGAAGAAGGCTGCGGTTCGCCGCGTCCCACAGCGCGAAGGCGAAGATGCCGTCCAGCCGCCGCAGGCCGTCTTCGCCCCAGCGGGCATAGGCCTTCAGAATGGCCTCCGTGTCCGATTTTGTGCGGAAGTCCTTCTCGCCCAGTTCTTTACGTAATTCGCGGTAGTTGTAGATTTCGCCGTTGAAGACCAGCCAGTTGCCGTTGTCCGCGTCCTGCATGGGCTGCGCAGCCTCCGGAAGCAGGTCAATGATGGCGAGGCGGCGGTGGCCCAGGCAGAGCCTGTCCGAAACCGTGCGGACGCCCTCCCCGTCCGGTCCGCGGTGCGCCATCACCTTCGTCATAGCGGTCACCCGGAGAAGGATTTTCTCCGGCTCCGAATGATGGTAGATGCCTGCGATACCGCACATGATGAAAAGGCCGATGGTCGGCGCGGGGGAGCGTCAGCCGCCCTCCCCCGCCGGAGCCGTCTAGGCCATGCCCTTCTCCCGCAACAACTTCTCAAGTTCAAACTGGAACAGCCGCAAGTCCTTCGTTGTAGGCTTTTCGGAGCCTTCCGCCAGCTCGTAGTCCAGCCGCCCCGCGTTGTCAAGGAACCATTCGCCCTTGCTTCCGGAGGCGAAGGTCACGTCGCCGCTGCAGACGGAACCCGGACGGACGATGGGGTTCAGGGTGACTTTCGTCTTCCCTTTGGCCAGCTCCGCCTTCAGCTCGTCCTGCGCCCGCTTCATGGTATTTTGCAACTCCTTCTGGAAGAGGGAGATATCCTCCTGGCTCGGCTGTTCCGACCCTTCGGGAAGGTTCATGCCCAACCGCCCCATGCGATCCATGTACCACATGCCGCTGATTCCAGAGGCGAAAGTGACCTTGCCGCTCACGGCGGTTCCCGGATAGGGTTCCTCGTCAAGAGTGACCTTGGTCTCGCCGGCGGTGGCCGCCTCATTGTCCTCATCGGCGGCCGCCCCGTCGGGAGCCTCTTCTTCGGCTTCCGTCATATCTTCTTCTGTATCAACATCTTGGATATCATCCTCCGCCGTCTCGTCCGCCAAAGCGTCCGTTTCGGCGGAAGCCACCGACAAATCCGCCGGCGCGGCAGCCGCGGGCTTCGGCTTGTCCTGCTTCTCCCAATTGACGGCCAACTCCGCCGCCGCCAGCCGCAGGTCCAGATAGGTCATCTTTATCCCATGTTCTTCCGCCAGAAGCTTTTGCACATCCGAGAGGGACATGCCCTCGTTCAGCTTCTCCATGATGAACTGGTTGCGTTCGTTGATATCCATTTCCACGATTCCTTTCAGAAGACGCTGTGATGACTACGCGATGGGAAGGCTGGCCGCCGCCGCCGCCTGGCCGTGGCGCTTCTCCCGCTCGTCCGGCTCATAGAAGTCCACGCCGGAAAGCTCTGGGAATTCGCGATTTAGGACATCGCGAGCCAAGTCAAGGATGATGCGGCCGCCTTCGCCGCTGACCACCCGGCCAAGGACCTCAATGTGGCGGACGGGGTTGTAGAAGGAGCAGTAATGGGCCACGCTGTAGCCGAAATAGACGCCGATGGTCTCGTAGATGCGGCGCGCGCGTTCGTCGCCGTTGGCCATAAGCTCCTGCACGCGCTTGAGGCGCAGCGGGAAGGCCGCTTCGGGAATGTCCGGCATCTCAATGCCCGCGGCATGGATGAGCCGCGCAACCGCCTGCTGCGAGAAGTAGTTGGCGCCGACGCCGAAGTCCCGCGACCATTCATCCACGGCGGCGCGGGGATTGTAGTCCACAGGTGCGAAGGCCAGCTCGTTCATCCAGCCTTTGATGGCGCGGTTTTCGTCCACATAGCCGCCGGCCAGGGAGGAACCCATGGCGAGGCCGAGGACGGCGCCGTCGCCCAACGAGATGGCGCCGGCCAGCGCGGTGACGTCGCCGTCATTCTCCAGCCGCAGCGGAATGCCCCATGCCTTCTGGATTTCCTTGAAGATGGGGGCCGCCTCGCGGTCGAAGCGCTCTCTCGGCGTGATGCCGCGGAAGAGGGAGGCGACGCGGACACGTCCGTCCACATAGACGCCGGCGGAGCTGCCGCCGATGGCCTCGATGCGGGCCTGCGGATCAATGGCCTTGACGGCCTTCTCCGCCTCTTTCAGCACCCAGTTGATCTGGTCGAAATGCCATTTGATGTCCGTCTGGGGCTTGGGATCCCACACGTACTCTTCGCTGAGAACCGGCTCGCCGTCCGCCTTCAGGGCCAGTTTGCCGTCTTTGGCGACGGCGACTTTGCGGTCGCTGGCGCCCAAATCGAAGCCAATGCGCCATCCGGTCCAGTCCAGTTTCACGGCGCTTCCCGCCCCGTCATTGGCAGGCGGAACATCCTCTGGCGCAGGAGCATGGATGATTTCCATCTCGTGCTCGTAAGTCTGGTCGCCCCAAAACTCCGCGTCAAAGGCGCGGATGCCTGTGTCGCTGTAGCACGCCTGCAGCCAGCGGACCAGCTCCAGCGGCGCGTGGATGGTGACCTTCCAGCCGCCGAACTGCCACAGGAGGAACTTCAGAATGCGCTCCACATAGAAGAAATTGGCGGCGGCGCGAGGATGGGCCATGTCGAAAATGCGGCTTTCAAAGCGGGACACGCGCTGCTGGTCCCGCTCCACGGCGATGATCAGCGGAATAGCCGCGCCAGAAGCGTCCACTTCCGCCAAAAAGGCGCGGTTGGCCAGCACCGGCGGACGGAAATCCGGATCCAAAACAGGAACAGTGACAGGTTTGATCAGACGAAATGGCATCTTCATAATGGCGTTTCCTTTGCTTTTTTAAAATTTATGTAAGTATTTGGTAATCAATGACTTATCAACTAAACAGGCGCTGCGGGTAATGGCCCTCTGCAATCAGCTCCGCGATGCGGGCACGGACGTTTTGGGTGTCCTGCGCGTAGGTCATGCCGAACCAATGGCTGTCCGTGTCCAGAACCCGTGTCTTCACGATGCCGCGCTTGATGAGGGTGTCCACCACGCTCGGAATGAAGAATTCGGCCTTGGGGCCGGGCTTCGCGGCGAGAAACTCCTCGAACAGCGTCTCCAGACGGGGGAAGAGGCTGGGAGTGAAGCCCCAAAAGTTCAGGGACACAGGCACTTCCGGCGGCAGTGGCTTCCACGAGCCGTCATCGTCCTGAAAGGCGATGCCCTCTTCGCGGCGCAGGATGTTGGTCCGCTCGATGACCTCCGTCAGGCAGCCGCTGGCGTCCCGTGCGCAGACGCCGCGGGACACGGTGCCGTTCTCCGACAGCGTGTTGGCCACGGGATAGCCCACCATGGCGTAGCAATGGTCCGAACAGCTGTCGGACTGAAGGAACTCCGCCATGGTCTGGAAGGCGGAGCGGCCATAGAAGTCATCCGCGTTGATGGTGGCGAAGGGGGTGGACACCACGTTCCGCGCGCTCCAGATGGCATGGCCCGTGCCCCACGGCTTCACGCGGTCCGGCGGGAAGCTGTAGCCGGCTGGCAGATCGTCTTTGCGCTGAATGGGATACACCAATTCCAAAAAACGGTCGGCCTTTCCCGCAAAATGTTCCCGCAGAGGAGCTTCCAACTCCGGCCGAATGACGAGGGCGACTTTGCGGAAACCCGCCTTCCATGCATCATAGATGGAATAGTCCAGAACAAATTCATCGTTTGGCCCAACAGGGGCCATCTGCTTGATGTCACCGCCGAAGCGGCTGCCGAGGCCGGCCGCCAAAATCACAAGGGTGGGTGCTGTCGACATGATGTCTCTCCTATCTGCTCAGTCCGCCTCTCCGCCAGAAATCACGTCGCCTCGAAAAGGCGCTTCTGGCTTCGAAGCCATTCACATCTTAATGTAGCCCACTGCCATAAGTCCGCAACCCATCAGCCCAACAAAAACGCCAATTTGCTCCCTTCAGGGCGGTTGGGACGCCCCATCATGTCAAACTGCGCCATGAGGCAAGGCAATAAATATTGCATTTTTTGCATGTTTTGACAGAAGCTGACGGCCCTTTCGCGGCATAGATGAAAACTCGCCGCCGCGGACCAATTTTCACCCCTTTTTAGGGGATGAATGGCCATTAGGGCCACAGAAACGCGTTCTACGGCACAGGACATGGTTTCAGGTATATTAATACCTAAAATGGACATGGCTCCTTCTAGGCCCCTTTAAACGCATTTCCGCATTTCCCCTGTTTGGAGAAAAAACGCCTATTTGGGGCTTTTGGATATTGCAAAAAATGCAATGATGAAAAAAAAGACGGAATGGAGCGGCATTCCGAAAGCACGAGAAAGTTGGATTTTAGAACCGCGTAGCGGTGACCCTCCTTCGCCCTTCGGGCTACGGCGGGCAAGCAGGAGCCTGACGTGGGACGAGAGACGCGAGACGAGAGACGAGAACCGCGGGACAAGGGACGAGGGACGGGGGACGGGAGCACTTTTCACTCTTTGTCGTTGTAGATCAAAACTCTCGGTCGCACAATTCATGCGATACTCACCCGCCTGTGTGCATTTTATGATAACATCCTCTACCGCAATAACATAACGATTAACACCGACAATCGGCACATCCCCCACGCCTCCTCTGGCTCTTCAGGCGATGGTGTCGTTGGAGCCATGGCCGATGAAGTGCTGGTTTTGGGCAAGCAAATCGTTGCTGATCAGGTCTTTCCAATGATCGCGGATGTACAGGACCGTATCGTCCAGGGCATCGGTGACGCCAATGACCCGCTGAATGGTCCATTTGCGGCTTTTGAAGACGTTGGTGATGCCCCAGCCGCTGTTGTCCTCATTGTGGATTTCGGGCTCCATGGTCAAATCCACCGGCGCATCCAGATTCAGCTTCTCCCTGTTGACGATAAGACCATGATCGACAGCCTGATTGGCCATCCAGCGGAGAGTGATGTCCGCCAGCTCCCGTTTTCGGTAGCCGCCGCCCACGTCGGTGTGGGAGCCGCTGAACCAACGTTCAGCCAGACGGTCAACGGGTTTGAAGCGGAACACGTCAAAGATGCTGCGGTGCTCGTCGATGGCCATGGCATGGCAGGCGTGTTTGACGTACGGCGGCAGCTCCGAAATGCCGAAGTCGTTGCCTGGAGTGGCTTTAACGGTATCCCAAACCCCAAGGAACTCAATGTCCTGCTGCAGGAAGGTGGCCAGAACCCGAACGGCGAAGGCCCCCCGCGAAAAGCCAAACAGGTAGAGACGGGGCTGGCAGCCGTCCTCTAGAGCCATGGCGCATTCGTCGTCCAGCCACATTTTGGCCTCCGTGATCCGTTCGTCCAGGCCGAAGCCCAAAGCGCCGCCAGTGATGGACTCGTGGGCGCGGGTCCCCACGCCCTTGCGGTAGTAGCAGCGCTGCTGGAGTTCCCCTGCGTCCACATCAGGAGAGCAGTTGTAGAGGCAGACCACGTTGGAATCCGTGGCGGCCTCCTCCGGAGAGCGGTCCTGCATGGTGCCGTCGATGAAGACGCAGAGGTTTCTAATCATTGTTCTCCTCCCATTCAATGTCCACCGGCGCCCAAAGCCCCAAGGTGAGAACGGTCGCCAAAGAATAGAGGTAATTGGTGCGGAAGCGGACGGCGGCCACGGTGTGCCGACGGTCGCTGACGGTGATGTGGTTGTCCTTTTCCCAAAGAGTCTCGCTCCAATAGCTGCCGTCGTAGCGCATGGGCGGATATTCGTAGGGGCGGACGGCTTTTCCGGAGACCCGGATGGAAGACTGGCATCCGCACAGAAGGACGGCGCACAGCATGCCGACGACGACGAGGCATCGAACAGCGCGGAAGGGAGAAGAAGCGGCGAGATTCAACATGGACACTCCTTTGGATGACAGGTTGAGATGACGACTCAGAAGGTGGCGGGCTTTTCCGGCAGACCAGTTCGGATGGACGTGAGAATGGCCTCGCCCAAGGCGACGGTGCGGCTGCCCTCGAAGACGTCGGTGGCGATGGGGGCGCCGTCCTTCAGCCGCGCCACGAAATCGGTGAGCTCGTTGGCCACATTGTGGCTCTTGATGCCCACGGGAATGCGGGCGAAGGCCATGGTTCCTGCGATTTTCTGTAACTTCTTCTCGCAGAGAGAGATATGGTCACTGGTATTGTCACAGACAATGGTGCCTTCCGTGCCATGGATGACCGTGCGCATCGTATAGGGCGCGTTGGTGCCACAGGAGGCGAAGAGCTTGCCGATGGCGCCGCTGGCGAATTTCAGGACGGCGTAGCAGCTGTCGGTGGTGGCCCAATCCGGCATGAGCAGATGGTTGCCGACGGCATAGACGCTCTCCGGCTCTCCCGCCAGCCAGCGCAGCAGGTCCATGGCGTGGCAGCCGCCCCCAAGGACATTCTCGCGGCCCACGGCGGCAGATTTGCGCCATGCCTGGAAGCCCTCGGAGCCCAAGCCGTAGTTGTGGGCGTATTCCGTTTCAATGCAGGCGATTCGGCCGATGCGCCCTTCCTCCACAAGGGCCTTCGCCAACGCGAAGCCAGGGGCGAAACGGCAGACTTGTCCCGTCATGAACTTGCGTCCCGTCCGCTGAACCGCCGCAATCAGCTCGCGGCATTGGGCGACGGTGGGCGTCAAGGGCTTTTCGCAGATGACATCGCAGCCCGCCTCCATGGCCTGAATGGACTGTTCCGCATGAAAATGGTCGGGGGAGGCCACGATGACGATGTCCGGCTTGTCCGCCAACAGGGCGGCGTAGCTGTCCACGATGGCGGCGCCGGAATTCTCGAAGAACCGATAGTTGATGGACGTGTTCTCCTTGTAGAAGGCGTCATAGACGGCGGACAACTCGCAGTCCGGATTGTTCATCACCGCCTGCGCCCACGACTCTCCCATGCGCAACCCCGAAATGCCCACCTTGAATTTTGCTGCCATACATCGACCTCGCTTTCGTTGATTGATTCGAGCCATGCGGCCCGTTGTGTCCACTTCCTTATTATATATTGAAAAGTCGCAATTCGCAATCCGCAATCGTCAAATCCATGGAAATTCCGCCAACGGACTCCCCTTGTGCCTTGAGGGACAGGCTTTGGGCATTATAGTAACGACCGCGAAACGATTCAGAAGGAGTCCACAAAACACACGGAAAGCCACAAAAGACCTTGACGTCTGCCTCATGAAAGGAACATCCATGTACAGAAGCGAATATCCACGGCCCCAATTTGTCCGTCCCGACTGGCTCAACCTCAACGGCGAATGGAGCTACACCTTTGATTTTGGCAAAAGCGGTCTGGAGCGCGGCCTGCAGAACAGCACCGGCTTCGAAGGGCGCATCCAGATTCCCTTCTGCCCCGAGTCCAAACTTTCAGGCGTCGCCCACACGGACTTCATTCCCGCCCTCTTCTACCACCGCACCATCACCATCCCCGCCGACTGGAAAGGCAAACGCATTCTGCTCCATTTCGGCGCCGTGGACTACGATTGCCGCGCCTTCGTGGACGGCAAGCTGGCCGGCCGTCACATCGGCAGCAGCTCCTCCTTCTTCTTTGACATCACGTCCCTCGTCACCGCAGGCTCCACGCACCATCTGGTCGTCTATGCGGAGGACAATCTGCGTCTGCTGACCCAAGGCGGCGGCAAACAGAGCACGCATTTCAAGTCGGCCGGCTGCCACTACACCCGCGTCACGGGCATCTGGCAGACCGTGTGGCTGGAGGCCGTCGCCATGAGCGGCATCCGCAGTTGCCGCGTCACGCCGAATCTTGACGACGGCGCCTTCACCTTCACGCCCACCTTCTTCCAGACGGAACGGGGTCTGCGCTTCCACGTC
This sequence comes from Lentisphaeria bacterium, assembly GCA_016288215.1. Taxonomy (GTDB): domain Bacteria; phylum Verrucomicrobiota; class Lentisphaeria; order Oligosphaerales; family Oligosphaeraceae; genus Tb-RUG-64. Next base: position 104,938 of record JAEEYQ010000033.1, read on the forward strand.
ACCGTGCGCATGGGCGAGACCGTGGTCGGCCAGGCCACCGCCGCCGCCAATGACGCCGTGCCGCTGACCGTCCCGCTCCGAGACATCCGCCCCTGGTCCCCGGAAGATCCCTTCCTCTATGACATCGACTACGCCGTGGAGGCCGCCGACGGCACCCTGCTGGACCACGCCACCGGCTACGCAGGCCTCCGCAAAATCCACATCGAAGGCAACAAATACTTCCTCAACAACAAGGAGATTTTCCTGCGCTTCGTGCTCGACCAGGGCTTCTATCCAGACGGCATCTGGACGGCCCCCTCCGACGAGGCGCTCAAACAGGACATCCTCCTCTCCATGGCCGCCGGATTCAACGGCGCACGCCTCCACCAGAAGGTCTTCGAGGAGCGCTTCCATTATTGGGCGGACAAATTGGGCTACCTCACATGGGGCGAATATCCCAGCTGGGGCATGGCGTGGACACGGCCAGGCGCCGCGGAGACCGAAGGCAATCTCGAGCTCAGCGCCGCCGCGCAGGAAGCCAGCTTCGGCAACTTCCTCATGGAATGGCCGGCGGTCATGGAACGGGACTTCAGCCATCCGTCCATCATCAGCTGGTCGCCCGTCAACGAGACGTCCGCCATCCTCAATTGGGAGGCCTACCGCCTGCGGATGGCCGCGGTCTACGATTTGACGCGGCGGACGGATCCCACCCGTCCCGTCAACGAAACCAGCGGCTATCTCCATGTGAAGACAGACCTGTGGACGGTCCATGTCTACCGCCAGAACGCGGAGGAGCTGCGGAAGTCCCTGGTCCCCGAAGACGGCTATCCCGTCTTCCGCCACGACCCCGCCCACGAGGCCCCCTACGGCGGCCAGCCCTATTTCAACGACGAATTCGGCGGCTTCATGTTCATCCCGCCGGAACGCTGCAAGTTCGCCGACAACACATGGGGCTACTACGGCATGTCCCTCAAGAACGAAGACGAGCTCTGCGCCAAAATCGCGGAGCAGGTGGACACCATGCTCGCCATCCCCCAGCTGAGCGGCTACTGCTACACTCAGCTCACCGATGTGGAGCAGGAGCAGAACGGCGTCTACAACTATGACCGGACGCCTAAAGTCAGCGACGGCAAGCTGAAGGCCATCTTCGGAAAGACCCGCCCATGAGCCACTTCCATCCCATGTGCATGGGACTGGCCCTCCTGTGTGCCAGCTCCCTTCTCGCGGATGCCGCCAATGGGAACGCAACCAACGCGGACGCCGCCCAACCCCGCCTGAAGACCTATCAGGTGCCCATGCGGGATGGCGTCCGCCTGTTCACGTCCGTCCATTTTCCAAAGGGCGAAGGCCGCTTTCCCGCCATCGTGGTGCGCAATCTGTACCGCGCGGCGGGTGCAGTGGCGGAGTCGTCCCCCTTCGACGACCTTCCCGTCTGCTATGTGGAGCAGGATGTCCGCGGCTCCGGGGCCTCCGAAGGGGAGTGGTATCCATGGCTGCAGGAGATTGAGGACGGAGAGGACTGTCTGAAATGGGTGGCGGACCAGCCGTGGTGCAATGGACGCATCGCCATGACGGGAGGTTCATATCTTGGTGCGGCGCAATGGTTTGCAGCATCATGCTCGCCAAAGGGGCTCGTGGCCATCTCCCCCGCGATCTGCCCCCTCACCTATGACGAGACCCCCAAGCGCCGCAATGGCCTTGTTTGCCTTAAGTTATTCATCGACTGGGGTTTGGGCGTTTGGAACCAAAATCTTCCGCCGGAAAGGCGCGTCACCTTGAAAGGCGATGAGCTGGCATGGCATCTGCCTTTGGCGGAGATCGATGAGGCCGCCGGTCTCGGCAAGGTCGGCTTCTGGAAGGACTGGCTGACCATGACGCCCCGCTCCGCGCTGTGGCGTAAGATGTCGCTGAAGACCATCATTCCCAACGTGCCATGTCCGGCCTATATTCAGTCCGGCTGGTTTGACATCCATGTCAAAGGCGTTCTTGAAGGCTTCATGGCCATGCGACGCGATGCGCCAACGCAGGAGGGCCGCGCCTTCACGCGCTGCGTCATCGGTCCGTGGACCCATGGCCAGGACCTGGGCGAACTGCCTCGCGGGGACGACTTTAGCCTCGAAACCCACTACTACATCCCCTTGCGACGCTTTCTCATGGGGCTTCTGCAGAATCCTCAGGCGGATCCCCTTCCAAACGAACCGCCGCTCAAATACTTCATGTTCGGCTCCAATACATGGATGAGCGCGGACAGCTGGCCGCCTCCAGGGGCCCGCGAACGCACCCTCTTCCTGCACAGCGGGGGCGCCGCCAACACCCTCCACGGCGACGGCAGCCTGTCGTGGGAGCCGCCAAAAGGCGACGAGAAGCCGGACACCTATGTCTACGACCCCGCGAACCCCGTGCCCACCAACGGCGGCCACAGCATCTGCTGCACCAGCGGCTCCCATGACCAGCGGAAAGTGGAGGAACGGCAGGATGTGCTTGTCTACACCACCGCGCCGCTGACGGCAGACGTGACCATCGCAGGCAAGCTCTCCCTAATCCTGCACGCCGCCACGTCGGCGACCGACACGGATTTCGTCGCCCAGCTCATCGACGTCTTTCCCGACGGCCGCGCCTTCAATCTGGCGGACGGCGTCCTGCGGGCCAGCTACCGCCATGAAAGCGATGGCGTCGCCCCCGAGCCCGTAGTTCCCAATGAGCCCATATCCTATACAATAGATATGTGGAGCATCGCCAATTGCTTCAAGGCGGGGCATCGCATCCGGCTGGAGATCACAAGCAGCAACTTCCCGCAGTTCGACCGCAATCTGAATTCAGGCAGCGACCGCGAAATCCGCACGGCCCGCCAGCAGGTCTTCCACGACGCCACCCGCCTCTCCTGTCTCCGGCTTCCCGTTCTGCCGTGACCCCACAAAGCACAAAAGTCATAACTTGTTCATTATAAATAAGTTATGAAAACATTCCATTGTTGAGGTCTTTGCGTTCCGCGGACTTTTCATAACCGTCGTCGTAAACAATGTCGCATGAGGCGGTTACGGCATCAATCTTCGCGGACGATGACCACGTCCTCCGGCTTGACGGTCAGTTTCACGGCGGTGCCTTCCGGAAGATCCCGCTGCGGATTCAGCTCGAAGAAGCCAAGTTCCGCGCCAGAGGCCGTCTTGGCCCAATGGTCGGCGATTTCACCCATGTAGTCGCTCTTCGTGATGCGGCCCGCCAGCTGGTTCATCTCGTCGCCTTTCGCATAGCCAAGTGCCTCGGGCCGAATGGATATCAGCACGTTCGCCCCTGTCGTCTGCCCGGTCTGGGCGGCCATGAGCATGCCGTCGGCCGTCTCAATCTGGGTCATGCCGTCGGTTTCGCCACGGACTGTGCCCTTGACGAAATTCGTCTCGCCGATGAAGCTGGCGATGAAGGCGCTGACGGGATGGCGGTAGAGCTCCTGCGGCGACCCGATCTGCTGGATGACGCCGTCCTTGAGCACGGCGATGCGGTCAGCCATGCTCAAGGCCTCCTGTCGGTCATGAGTCACGTAAATGCCTGTCAGACCGTTATCTTTGCAAAGGCTACGGATTTCCTGCCGCATGTCCCGCCGCAGTTTGGCGTCCAGATTGGCCAGCGGTTCGTCGAGCAGGAGGCAGCCGGGCTCCACCACAAGAGTCCGCGCCAGCGCGACGCGCTGCTGCTGACCGCCGGAGAGCTCATTGGGCTTGCGTTTGCCAAGGGTCTCAATTTGGACGCCCTTCAGCGCGGCCATGACGCGGCGGTCCCGCTCTTCCTTCGGAATCTTGCGCATTTCGAGGCCAAAGGCCACATTCTCCTCCACGGTCATGTGCGGCCACAGCGCATAGCCCTGGAAGACCATCGCCGTGTTGCGGTCGCTTGGCGGCAAGGCGGAGACGTCCTTTCCATCAAACAGAATCTGGCCGGAAGTCGGCTTCTCGAAGCCGCCGATGCAGCGCAGAAGCGTGGATTTGCCGCAGCCGGAGGGCCCTAGAAGGAAGAACAGCTCGCCGTCGGCGATCTCCAGACTCAGGTCGTTCAACGCACGGACTTCGCCATAGCATTTGACAAGATTCTTGATTGACACATTCATGGGACGTTTCCTTTTTCTGCCCGAATCAAGTCCATCGGCTCTGTTTCTTCGGGTCAAATGCCTCGCGGACACCCTCGCCGACAAAGACGCCAAGCAGCATCACGACAAAAAGCGCCAGCGACGGATACAGAATCAGCCACCACGCCCACCGCAGATTCTGCGCCTGCTGCAGCAGCTGGCCGAGACTGGGCGTCTGGGCCGGCAGGCCGAAGCCCAAATAGTCCAACGCCGCCAGAGAGCCGATGGCCCCCACCAGCGAGAAGGGGAAGAACGTGATCAGCGGCACAATCGCATTGGGCAGAATGTGGCGGACGACAATCTTCCAAGCGGGCAGGCCGAGGCAGCGGGCCGCCTCCACAAAGGGCAGTTTCCGCAGGCGCAGCATCTCCGCCCGCATGTAATAGGAGATGCCAATCCAGTTGAACAGCGCATAGCAGAGTATCATGAGCCAGAAGCTGGGGCCGTAGATGGAGCCCAGCAGGATGATGATGTACAGGAACGGCAAGGCGCTCCAGATTTCGATGGCGCGCTGCCCCGCCACGTCCACCCAGCCGCCGAGAAAGCCCTGCAGGGCCCCGATGGCCGTCCCCACCGTGAGGGAGCAGATGACCAGAATGAAGCCGAAGCTCAACGCGGTGCGCAGGCCATAGAGGATGCGGGCCAACACATCGCGCCCCGCATCGTCGATGCCAAACCAATGGCCGGGAACGGGACGGAAGGGATAGCGGACCTGCTCACATTCGCATTGCAGTCGGCAGGCCATTCCCTCCACGGAGACATCCTCCTCCTGCGGTCCGTCCGTCTGGGCGGCGGCCGCCAGCCGAGCCATGCGTTCCCGCAAAGGGGCCGGAAGACCCGAAAAACGCTTATCTCCTTCTGCAAGAGGATCTTGCGCATGTTTTAAGAGCCAACGCCGCCGCAGATGGCTGCTTTCTTGTCGTTGCCGCAAGGTGAGCCGAACCTGCCGCGGCGCCGCCGCGCGGGCCTTGTAGGCCGTCAGGGAGACCTCCACCGCCGGAACATCGCCAATGCCGTTGCAGCGAAGAGTCACCGCCTCCGCATCGCGGTTGGCGAAACGCGCCTCCAACGCCTCTTTCAACTCTTCCGGCAGTTCCCAAAACTGCGTCCATGGCCGTTCCTGCCAGTCGGGGACGCCAGCTGGGAAGAGGCTTTCCGCCCCCACCAGCCGCGTCAAGTTCAGCGACGCGTCCACGCCGCCGCCGCAGACCGCCGGAACAGGTTCCAGTCTGCAATCCACACGGAGATAGGGCTTTAGGCTATCCAACGGAATGATTTCATTGGGGCCGCTGCCGATGAGCGGCCACCACATCCAAGAGCCATTTTCCGTGAAGGCGGCGGACGTTTCAATGGCGTGGTAGTCCGGCCGTGTGCCGATGCCGCTGCCCGTCAGCGCGTCGTCCGAATAGTATCGGAAGAGAGGAAAGAACCATTTTCCGCGATGATGGACAATCAGCGGCCGCTCGTTGCACAGCAGTTCCGCGACAAGGCAAAGCACGTACAACCCCGCCAGCAGCCAAAGGGACACCCAGGCCCGCCGTAGGCGGCGAAACCGCTCCCAGCGTTTTCTCGTGATGGGGTTGAGACGAAGAACCTTCATCCTAAGTTATTTATCATCAACGCTTTACGCGTGCATTGCCTTTCCAGATGCTCCACACCTGCTCTTCATCGGCAGGCTGCGCATAGTCCGTCAGATGGGTCGTGGCCAACGCCCCCGTGGCCCAGCCGAACTGAATCCACTTCTCCGGCTCCCAGCCCCGCAGAATCGCATAGAGGAAACCGCCGACGAAGCCGTCGCCGCCACCGATGCGGTCCAGAACCGTAATCTCCCGCGGTTCAACGACTTGCCATGCACCATCCACGTTGGCGATGGCGCCCCAGCGGTGGGTGTTGGCGCTGACCACTTCTCGCAGCGTGGTGGCGAAGGCGGTGGCGTTGGGATAGGCGGCCTTCACGCGCATGACCATCTCCTTGAAATTGTCGATTTTGGCTGCGATGTCCTTTCCTCCGGCCTCCGGCCCCTTGATTTTGAGGCAGAGCTGGAAATCCTCCTCATTGCCGATGAGAATGTCCGCGATGGAGGCGATCTCGCCGAAGATGTCCGTCAGCTCCTGTTCGCGGTCCTTCCAGAAGGAAGCGCGGTAATTGAGGTCGAAGGAGATTTTCGTGCCGTGCTTTTTGGCGGCGCGGGCCAGTTCGAGACAGAAGCGGCTGGTCTTGGGGGACAGGGCGCCAATCAGGCCGGAGACATGCACGATCTGCACGCCTTCGTCGCCGAAGATGCGGTCGAGGTCGAAGTATTTGGCCTCCAGCTCGCGGCCGACTTCCCCTGCGCGGTCGTTGAAGACGCGGGGGCCGCGGCAGCCGAAGCCGCTGTCCGCCAGATTGAACTGATGGCGGTAGCCCCAAGGGCCGCCCTGATCGAATTCGGGGCCTTCGTAGGCGAAATGGCGGCTGGCCAGGTTGTCCTTGATCATGCGCGCGATGGGGCTGTCCTTCACAAACGCCGTCAACACCTTGACGGGAAGCCCCAAATAGGACACGATGCTGGCGACGTTTGTCTCCGCGCTGGTCACCTGCATCTGGAACATGTCGCTGCAGTGGAAGGGCTGCCGCACGGTGGGCGTCAAACGGATGCCCATGCTCGTGGGCACCAAAAGGGAATAGGCTGCGTTCTGCTTGAGTTCAAGTGTCATGGCTCTCTCCTTTATATTAATGATAGGATATAATAATGTACTACCGCATGGGAAAATTGCCCATTCCCATGAACAATTTTGGTAACTATTCAGAATCCCGTTGGACAATGGAAGCCGTTGCGGTGACTGTAATTCAGCCCCAAGGGGCTATGAAGTCATGGAATGATGCCTGCGACTCTTCATGCTCACGTCTTGTATGTTTCAATCATGCGGTTCTCGACGTTCCACCTCTGCGTCCAGCCGCTGGTCCCGTCCACGGGGCGGTAGGTCATGCTGCCGTCCAGGTCGTAGGAGAAGGAGAAGTTGACATTGTTCTCCGTGGCGGTGGTGTACTGGTTGAGGCTGTTGGAGGTGTAGGTCCACGGGACGCCCGCCTCGCTGGCTGCGACGCGATTGCCGATGAGGTCGTAGGTGTATGAGTAAGAGTATGTTGCATCGACATTGGACTGTGCACCAACCAGCTCGCTGCGGTCGTTGTAGGTGTAGCTGATGGTGTCCGATGTCGTGTATGCGCTGCCGGAGCGGGACATGGACGTGCGCCGCAAAACACAGTCAGTTTTTCTACATATATGACCTCTTTGTTCTTGCATCTAAATACCTGCATTCAATAATAATGTTTTTTCATAATTACTGAATATAAACATCTATATAATATAAGAAAAAAATGCACAAAAATAAACATTGAAATATGAATAATTACAATATGAATAATAACGTTTTCTAAATAATCACTAATTGATATAGATAATAATTCATCATCATTTATTAGGTTTACACACGATTTATAAATGATTTTAGCAAAACATAGTGTTCCGACAAGGCTATAAGGAAGCATAATTCCAAATTTATATTTATTTGATTTTATTCTGTTTTTATAAATTGAAAGAATTAGCATTGAAATATACAGAATTAATACGATAAAAGAGAACAAAAAATCTTTGAGATATACAAGCTGCATTTCAAAAGGATGTCTAAGAGATGGATGAACTACAGATGCACGATATATTGCATATCCCAAGATAGTAAAAACGGAAAAAAGAAGTGAACCAATGAATCCAATAATGGCAAATATATAGTCTTTATAGGTCATCTTTATGGAAGTGGACATTTTGAGCACTCTGTATAATCAGTTCCTGTATTGTTTGCACGTGCAAAGGCTTCGTGTCCTTCTATGATTCGACACACGGAATCTTTTGTAAAAAGATATATATCAGATGCAAATAGAGCAAATCCCAATTCGTATCCAGCCTGGTCATAAGAATAGTCTTCATGACCGGAGCTCATATACTGATATCCATGTCCACCTAAATGTGCAGTATATTTTGTAAAATCAAATAACTTCATCCAGAAGCCATACAAAATGTTGCCAATGAAATGATCATGAACACATACATTGCAGATTTCGTATGTACGTTTGCACTTTTCTCCAGAAGGGCAGGATATTCCCAATTTATTATCATATTTCTTAATTACCGGACGATCCAATTCTGAGCCTATGTCAAGCATGGCAAGCCAGCGAAAACGTAATCTATAATTAAAATATCTAAATAAATTATCAGTATATCCACCATAATCATGAGCCCATTTCATAAGGGCATTGTTGAGTGCATCAGCTAGCACTTGAGTGTAGTCTGGACCGCAAAAAAGACATTCTTCACTCTTTTCACCAAGAGAGTCATAAAGATTAATGCAATTGTTGTGAATCATCCTATATAGCTGTTCATCACCCACTTCCCCTATCGGATCTCTTGACAGCCAGCGACCGAGCGAGGGACCATAGTGCCGATAGTTATAGTAAACCAACGCGGTCTCCGTATCGTGGCGTTCAGATGAGAATTGCAAAGGATTGGTGGATACACCCGTATGAACACAGTTTCCAAACGGATCATACGCATAGGTATCCGTGACCTGTCCGTTCGCACCTGCCATGGCGACGACGTTCTTGTTGGCGTCGTGGAGGAAACAGGATGTGCCGCTGGCGTCCGTCGTGGCGAGGATGACGTCCAGGCCGGCGTCGAAGGGCTGCCAGATGTGGCGCATGGTCACGGTGCTGGCGGCCAGCGCGTCGAGCTCCTCCACGCACTTGAAGCCGTCGTAGACGTACAAGGTCCTGGAGGTCAGGGTGTTGTTGGAATAGACGCACTTCTCCACTCTTCTCCCCATGTAGTCGTATTTGAAGGTGAGGAGGTCGCTGCCCTTGAATGTCTCGACCATGCGGTTCTCGCCGTTCCAGACCTGCGTCCAGCCGCTGGTCGCAAGTTGATAGAGGAAGAGCAGAATCGCCACCAGAATCCACGGCAGACGGCTTACGTGCCCTCTGTCGATGGGGCGCATGCTGTCATTCTTGTCGCTTATGGCGGTGGCGCTGAACATCAAAGGCTCCTTTGGGGAAGCTTACCGTGTTGTGCAAAGGACGATGACATATATTACAGCAAGTTCCGACGTTTGTCAAATGAATCTGCAAATCCCTGTTCAGACGAAATACCCTTTCAAATCACTTCAGGA
>JAEEYQ010000034.1 GCA_016288215.1 Lentisphaeria bacterium
CTAATGAAGTGGAATTTGAGATAATTAATAAAACCGAAATTTCTCCCACTAATACTGTATTTCCAGATAAATATAAAAAATGGAAATGAGTAAAATGATTACCAAAATTATTAGAATTCATAGCCTAAATTTTTATTTCTTAATAGTCATAGTTCACATGATATTGCTATATTTTTCTTTCTCCTATATTACATCCAGATATGTCTCATTATTGTGGATAACGTATAAAGAGTTTGATGGTTTTATAGAATTGTTATGTGAAAGTTGGGATGATATTATATTACCTATTTTGCTTTTTACATTTGGATTATTTCCATTTTCATATTTTATATCAGTGATTCTACATAAAAACAACCAAAAAGTAAAATATAAACTTTCCTTTTTAGTGTTTATATTTCTTTCTTTCTATATTGCATTTTCTTTGTATTCAATTTGGCAACACTCTACGAATGAACAATTAGTGAATAAAGCATATCTGATACATACATCGAGTATAAATAATAATTTTTGTGAGACAAAAGAGTTGGAATATAAAATAATAACTGATATCGAGTCTTTTTATGATATTTCTGGAATAAAAAGTTATAATATATATAAAGAATATGGAGGGTTTGATAAAACAGCTCAAGAAGAGATTGATAACTTATGTGTATCAAAACAATATAATGAAGTTGTTTCCATCATTAAAAATGAAAAGTTTAAGAATTGTTTTTACAACAACAAGAGGCAGAAAGAATTATTCATAGATGAAAGAACACTTGATATTCCATATGAATATAACCTTCGTGATTTCTTCGATTTACCCAGATTTATATTTACTGTAGAAACTTCAAGAATTAGAAATAATATTTTAATGTCTAATGAAACCAACAAAACCGAACAGTTTTTTAAGATAAAAGAATCCTTTGACATATTAATGTGCATTTTAGAACATCTAAAAGGATATGAGAGTAGAGCAGGGTGTGTATGTGCTATAAGATATATTTATTCAGTATCATACAATTTAAAATGGATTAAAGATATTAATTTGGATATTACATGCAGAAATATTAACTATTTTAAATCCTTAGAGACATATATATTATCATCATGTGACTATTTAAAAAATAGATGTAAAATTAGTTATGTATATTTCTTAAAATGTGTATATGACAAAGGGGGATTGAATTCGAAAGTATATGATGATTACATGAAACAACCAAATTCCCTATTGTTAATTTTTCCTTCATGTAGATATTCTCTATATAAATTTTATAATCTTTCAATAAAACTAATATTAGAAAATTCATTAGAAGATTTTGCATACAAAATGCATAATTCTTTATTCTACACCAATGAAATAATACTCGATTTACAATATGATGCCCAAGAAGTGTTAAAATTTATGAGAAATATTGAGGACAATCTCATGATTCAATAGAGTCTAAGGCAATACCCAATTATGACCATCAATAACATCGAATTAATAGTTGTTTCTGTCATCAACCTATTTGTAAGAAAGAGCATAAATATCAAATGTTTTAATCGAAATGTGTCATCAGATGCCACCAATTTCTAGTTACGATTTTTCTTATTTGGGTGATTTGCGTCTTGAGAAGAAGATGTGTAACTTAACTACTGGCAGGGTTTGCGGGAGTTTTCCATGTTCCCCGCCTGTCCATGTTTATGCATACGCCGCCGTGACTTTGGGATTTTCATCTTAATAGCCATCAAGGAGTTCGACCATGAAGAACCAGAAGCGCAAGGCACTGTTTCCACGCATGTTGTGTGCAGTCGGCTACGTCAATGACGCCGTTGGCCGGCGCAGCTCCATGTCCCGCTCCGGCGGCGCGTACACGACGGCGGATGTCATCTCCTACAGCTACAACGACCGCAGCGAGCTTGTCGGGGCGCAGTCCAATGTCGATGCAACCTATTCGTACTCATACTGTTACGACCCAATTGGAAACCGCGTCGCTGCGTCCGAGGCGGGCGTGCCGTGGACGTACACGACGAACAATCTGAACCAATACACCTCCGCCACGGAGAACAATGTGCAGCTGGATTTCGCCTACGACCTGGACGGCAGCATGACCTGCCGCCCCATGGACGCGGCAAGCGGCTGGACGCAAATTTGGAACGGCGAGAACCGCATGGTGGAGACGTACAAGGGCAATGACAAGCTGACCTTCAAATACGACTACATGGGGCGCCGCGTCGAGAAGTGCGTCTACAGCGGAAACACGCTTGTATCAAAGACATACTTTGTCTACGACGGCTTCAAGTGCGTGGAGGAGCTCGACGCGCTAAACGGCAACGCCGTCGCGATGCGCCACTTCTGGCAGCCCTTCGATGTCGGTCTGGACGTCATATTGGCGACTGCGGACACAAGCGGCACATCGTATTTCCTCCACAACGCCAACAAGAACGTCATGCAGAAGACATCCGCAAACGGCACGCTGCAGGAGACCTACGCCTACGCCCCATTCGGGGGAATTATCAGTACTTACAATGCACATATAGGTTTTTCGTCTGAAGTAGCTGAAAATCTGCTGGGAATATTGTACTATAACTATAGATTTTATCTTCCTTTAATTGGTCGTTGGTCAAGAAGAGATATTATTAGTAGTTTTAGTATAATAAACTTATTTTCAGTTGTAAGTAATAATATCGTGAATAATATGGATCATTTGGGCTTAGATAAACTTATAATTCACTACTTGCTTACTTGTGATAAATGTAGAATTAAAATTATTAATATGAAATTGATCTTTGTTGAACATAATTTATTATATAAAGATGTTTATGTTGATATTCCTAGAATATTTGATATTTATAATGATAAATTATATTGGAATGTCAACAATAATATTATTACATTTTCTGAATTGATACAATTGGTAAAAAAAGGTGGTGCTCAAACCTATTCTGAATGGCTCAATATTATAACAAAGAAAGCAAATTCTAGGCCTATTAATGGAATAGCAACAAAAATTAGTGATTATTATATAATAATTAATAACTATAATTCGTATGAAATAGCAGATAAAAGAGATAAAGCAAATGGTCTTTTAGATACTGTTAATTCAAATTATAAATGGGGAGTCTATACAACAATTATTGGAGCTTCGGGGAAAAATATAGGTAACATAGTAAATACAATATCATTAACTAATTCTTTTTTTGAAGAATTGCAAATATATAATCAGATAAATCAAGAATTCTCAAATAATTGTACTGGAATTGAAGATTTAGAAATTATTTTAAAAAATCAAACCATTATAATATAAAAAGAATTGGAAATGGAATTTCTGCAGATTATGATATTTTTAATGATTTTTTGTTTTAAAAAAAATTGAATATATGTAATGAAATAATACGAGGTAAAAATGAAAAACATTTGTGATAAAAAGAAAAGAATTTGTATATATATATCATTAGTGGTTTTGACATTATTAATAATAAATAAAGGATTTAAGATTTTATTACCTAGAATCATGCTTGTAATGATTTACTTACTAGGAGAAGAAGCTACTGAAATATATGGTAATTTCCCAAATTTCATAAGAATAAATTTAGTTGAATCCTATCCCAAATATCTAAATAATGATATTTTAATTAAATTAATATTATTAAAATATCCAAAAAATTATCCTATAAAGGAAGATTTGATTTTATATTGTTTAAAATCAGATGATGAATCCATGAGATTAAAAGCACTTAATTGCATATCCGAGAATAATCTCTTCATTTCAGAGAAGATTCATCAGACATTATGGGAAAATTATGCCAAGGTAGATGAGATAGAAAAAACATTAATACTTTCTTTGTTTGTTGCTATATATTATAAGGATTCAGAGAAAATACAGAAAGTAATAGATGAGTCAAACAAACTAATTTATTCAGTCAAGCCCCATTTTGAATATACAAATGAAGAGAATCCATCAAAATCGCATTTAAAAATTGATGGTATTATTTATGAACCATAAAATTACAAATAAAATATCAAAATATATGAGAGAATTGAAAAAAGAATTAAAATGGTATGAGTATATAAATCAAGAACAGAGAAAAATAGATTTACAAGCATTATTCATGTTACATCTAAAGAAATTTAAAAAAATAGTCAAGACAGATGGTCCATGGGACTTCAAAAGTAACTTACGGCAAATGAATAAAAATGATGAATCCGTATGTCCTAAATGCAAAGAAGCTGTAACATTATGCGGGATGTGTATACAATTTGAAGCCATATCCAATATCCATTATGGCTATGTTGCGCTAAAGGCAGGTATTTTTGAAGAGTTGGCTATATATGCAGCTGGAATTGCGCAACTTATAGACAGTAAAAAGTATAAGGAAGCACTGAAAGCTGTATTTCGTCCGGATTTAAATGGAGATGAAGTTGAAGATCAAGTGGCAATAAGAATTGGCTTCGAATATTACAAATCAGGTAACTTGTGTGAGCTTGTCAGACGAAATGCCTCTGATTTGAAAACTGTCGACGCCTCTTGCAATCCTCAAAAGGAGGCAGGTATTCTCCCATATATTGAGCCAGTAATAGTTTGGTGACAATTTAGTTCTTGCATATTAACTAATGAACAAAAAATTCTATATTGTTTCTAGTCTTGGAAGATTTGACTTTGCATTCCTTAACTATATTTTAATGAGTTTTGTATTGCAGGGCATTAGTTGTGCAAATGGCGAAGATAGTCTTGGTGGAGCTATGTTTACTTTCTGGGTTTTGACTACGGTTATTTTCCCATGGTTGCTATGCTTATTTATTACTAATATTATATCTTTTTGTATATCAAAGGATAAGGAAAATATCATGTCCTTACTCATCTACATGGGATGGATTACGTCTTTGTTCCTACTAGAAATGCCAGAATGGTTATACGGAAATTTGGGATTTGAAATTCTATGCATACGGACAATCAGTTTGTTATTTATACTATTTTCTAATAACCATAAGTATGTATATATTATCCAAATTATTCTATGTACATTTGTTCATAATTTAAATATATTTTATTGGAATTCATCCTCAATTGATGATAATCAGGTTGTTTATGATTGCATTGTTAGCTTTATTTACATTTCATACAATATGTGTAAGAAGTCGGGTCTAACAAGGTGTTGTAACCTCATCATTTTTCTAATGACCCTACTACTGTTGTCAATGATTTGGCTGCTATGTACCTTGATGATAAATCTATAAAAGAGATGTCAGAGTGCGGACTATTTCCGTAATTTCTTTCAACATGGACACAACATATTCTTACTCATACAGTTACGACCCAATCGGCAACCGAATCACCGCCAGCGAAGCGGGCGTGCCGTGGACCTACACGACCAACAGCCTCAACCAGTACACCTCCGCCACAGAGAACAATGTGCAGCTGGATTTCGCCTACGACCTGGACGGCAGCATGACCTGCCGCCCGGTGGACGCGTCCAGCGGCTGGACGCAGGTGTGGAACGGCGAGAACCGCATGGTGGAGACGTATAAGCCTAAAATACGCAGTTAAACTGATTATGCATTCATAAAATGTTGCATATAAGCATCTTATAAAAAGACACCCAAGTCAATCCATTGGGTGAGTGTCTCATGAATTGCGCGACAAGAAGTCTTGAGCCGCATTTGTGGAAGAAGACGCGGGACGGGAGACGGGAGACGCGGGACGGGAGACGCGGGACGGGAGACGCGGGACGGGAGACGCGGGACGGGAGACGGGAGACGGGAGACGGGAGACGGGAGACGTGGATGCCGTGGAGTGGCAAGCACCCGGAGGATGCAATTTGCATAACCGCCTGCTTAACTGCGTTTTTTGCGATAAATCAACTTAAAGAAGACGACACAGACAGCCGCGCGGCGGATGGTTCCGCCGTGCAGAGGGGCGTCAATCAAAAGGGCGTTGTTTCAGAACAGCCCTTCCAGACGCATCTTGCGCACAACGTATTTAGCGGAGAGCACTTTCACGTGGCCCCTTTCGTCGGCGATGACGGCCTTGTAGCCGAGCTTCGCCTTTCGGAGCATTTCCTCATTGACCGCTCCCTGCAGGGCCTCCGCGATTTTTTTGGCTTCTTCAGACATGGGTTTCAGAGTATGTTAGAATTTCATGGTACAGGGCCTCGTCTTCGACACGGGGCGCTGCGCCACAGGTTTGCTCGAAAATGACCTTGATTCCCGCCTGCGAGTTGTCAAGGCATAAAACACGATTACATACTTTAGCATATTCTAGAAGATTTGCAAGGCTTCGCGGGAAACGTCGGTTGATATCTTCCCGCGGAATGTCATGTCCGCCCTGTTGAACTCGCTCCTTCACACGGTCTTCCGACAGTTGGGGGCTTCTTACATACAAATAGATGAGAATGACCTCCCAGCCCAGATGGCGCCATTGGCGGATGCGGTTGAGATAGGTCTTGCCGGACAAGGTGGTCTCGAAGGCGAAGCTCTCCCGTGCCTCAATGGCCTGTTCGATGGTGTCCAGGAAGATGCGGGTGGCCTGGATGAGGGCGGCGTGGGGATTCAGCGGCGAAAGGCCCTTGGCGATTTCATCCGCATTGACAAATCGTTCGCATCCAGCGGTTTGCGGCAAGAACTTCAGCGCGAAGGTCGTTTTTCCTGCGCCGTTGGGGCCAGCGATGATGTAGCATCGCGGCGGGGAGTATGAGTTGGCTGCGGTTTCTGTCATGGGATGAGCCGACGGAGGTGAAAGCGGGTGGGGGACGGAATGTTGTGATAATGGTTAAGTTGTTTTTTTACAGTTGTTTATGATTTCAATGGCGTCTCCTGCCGTAAGCGGAATGTCCAGCGGCGTCTCTTTTCCGTTGAGCCGCAGAGAGATGGACTCGAAGGGAAGCTCCAGCTCCTTGAGGCGGAAGGAGCCGCCTTCGACACGAAGTGTGGCACCGTCGTCTCGCCATTCTAACACGCCCCAGAAGTCGCCGAGGGCCCAGAGGAAGGCGGCGGGGGGCGCGAGGCGGGGGCGGAAGCCGAGACGGCCTGCGCCGCGGTCAAAGGAGAAGCCGCTAAGGCTGTTGAGCAGGCCGAAGGCAGCCATGCTGCGGGCGTAGTTGCTGCCGCATTCAATCTCGTTCCACGGATTGCGTTTGGCACCGTCATAGCGGTCGCGGATGGAGCGGACCACCGTCAGCCCCTCCTCCACCATGCCTTCGCAGATCAGATGGGCGGCGGCGGCGTATTCGAATCCATGCATGGTCTCGGAGGCGTAGGGCAGGGGGATGACGGGGCGGGCGGCGGCGTCTGGCCAGACGCAGATGACCATGCCCGCTTCATCGTTGAGGGAATAGATGCGCCAGGTGTTGACGTGGTCCCGCATGGAGGCCTTGAAGTTGTTGTGGAAGAGGGAGCGCAGCGCGGTCCGATTGTGCTCTGGGTCGAAAATCCGGCCGATGCCGTAGAGGGTGGCGTACCATTGGGCGACCTGCATGTCGATTTCGCAGCCGTCTCCAATCTGATATTTGATCTGATGATGCTCCTCGTCCCAATAGTTGTCAGCCTGGAAGGCGTCGACGACGGCGCGGTCCGTGACCTCCACCTTCTGGCAGTAGTAGCTGCCGTTGAAGAGGTTGGCCTCCGTCCAGCGGCTGCCAGCCTCGAAGAGGCGGCGGCATTCGTCCGCGAAGGCGGGGTCGTTGCAGACGGTGGCCATTTGGGACATGGCCAGCAGGGCGCCGAGGTAATGTCCTTCCAGCCAGGCATTTGGACCAAACAATTCCATGTCCAGCGTGTGATGTTGGCGTCCGCTGATGACACCGCGGCGGCCGGGGTCCCACCGGTCGGGGTTCTGGTCGCTCCAGGCGTATTCAAGAGTTCTCTTAAGAATTGGATACCAAGTTTTTAGCCATTTTGTATCGCCGGAAATCTTCCAGTCGCGGAACGCCTTCATGATGTCTCCCATCTGGCCGTCGACGCAGGGGCGGAACCAGTCTGGCTTCGCATGGATGCCGAGGGGGAGCTTGAGGCGGAAATGGCTGCCGCCGTTTTCGTCCACGCTGTAGCGCCAGTGGGCTTCGTGCATGGAGCGCTCCAGTTGGGGGAAGAGGAAGGGGAGGGCCTGCTGATAGCCCCACACGTGGGCGCAGGAGCCTTCGCAGGAGCCTGAATGGGCGTTGACCCCTTCCCAACCGTAGAAGGTGCCGTCCTCCAGCCGGAGGCAGGTGGGGCTTTTCAGGACGGACAGCGTGGCGGAGACCGCGTCGGTCACTTCCGGCGGCAGCGATGGCTGGAACAGGGCGTCGTGGAAGCGTTGCGTCTGGGCACGAAGCGTGTCATAATGCATTCTGGCGTAGCGGTTTGAGTCCAAAGCGTCTTGCCAGAGGGTGGCGTAGTAGTTGCGCCAGCGGTTGGCGAGGCCGGCGGCGGCGGCATTGGCGTCCGCCGCGGAGTCCCATGTGTTGCGGCGGTTGGGGACGTGCCATGTGAGGACGAAGGAGGTGCGGTGGGATTGGCCGGGGGCGAGGGAGACATGGGCGGCCAGCAGCGCCGTGTCGTTGCCGTTTGAGGGGCCGTTGTAACGGCGGTTGCGGAAGGGACCCGCCTGACGGAGGTCGTTCCAATAGCTTTCGAGTCGGTCCCGCCAGCCGCCGCGGTAGAAATACTCCTGCCATGACTGACGCTCCAGAGGCTCGAGACAGGAGAAGGCGAGTTCGCCGTAGTCAAAATCCGCAGGGTCGCCGCCGCGTCGGAGCCACATGGCGCCGTCCTCTTGACGGACGTTGACGACCTCCGCCCCCATCCACGGGTTGCCGATGGCGCAGATGACGGTGAAGTCAAGAGGGGTGGCGGCGGTGTTGGTCCAGTCAATGTCGAAGAAGGCGGCGGGCAGACTGGAGTTTTTGTCGTCTCCGGGGATGAAGACGCTCCATGCGCCGAGGGAGACGGTGGCGGGGAAGTCCTCTCCGCCGAAGTCGATGCGGGCCATGGGGAACTCGCCAATGAAGGTGTGTTCGCGGAAGTGGGGGAGGCCGCAGAGGGAATCGCTGTCCGGTCCGAAGCCGAAGCCACGGTAGGGGACGGCGTCGCCGAAACCGGAGTAGGGCGGCGGTGTGTCGCCTTTCAGAATGCGGCAGCCGACGACGCGGCCGCCGTTTTCGGCGCGGATCGCGAAGTGGCTCAGCCCCAAGCTGCTGTGTTTGTTGGGGTCGTTGTAAATCTCCCAGTCAACGAGACTTCCGTTGCCGGAGAGTCCGATGCAGCCGGCGCCGATGCCCCCAAGCGGAAAGGAGATCTGTGATGTGTGAAATTTATCGTAAATCATTGCTATTCAATATGTTATGACTTCTTCTAAAGCGGTGTCGCGTCTATAGATTGGCGTGCCGTTTGCGGGGGGCGGGAATGGTGTAGGCGAAGGCGCTGTTGCACAGTCCCATGATGGCGGAGAAGGTGAAAAGGACTCCCACGCCGTAGCGCTGCCAGACGCGACCGCCGATGAGGGCGGCGAAGATGCTGATGAGATGGTTGATGGAAATGCCGGTGGACAATGTGGAGCTGGTCTCTTCCGGCGAGTCGGAAATGTCTCTTACATACATACTTGAAGACATGGATGTGGTGGTCAGGACGGCATCGAGAAGATAGTTGAGGCAGACGACGTAGTAGGCGACGGAGGCGGGGAAGATCTTGTCGGCGTAGCCGTAGGCGATGCAGACGAAGAAGAGGATGATGGTGTCCCAGATCATGACGGTTCTATAGCCGAGATAGTCGATGATACGGCCGATCTGCGGCGCGCAGAAGATGTTGACCAACGCGCACAGTCCCAACAGGATGGCCATGTGCTGCGGCATGACATGGTAGCATTGGATGAGGACGTAGGGGGCGAACGTCATGAAAATCTGCTTGCGCGCGCCGTAGAAGATTTCGAGACCGTAGAATTTGGTGTATTTTCTGTGGAAGTAGAGGCGTGGGCGTCGTGTGGGCGCCGTGCCGTCCGTCCGGAAGCGCAGGACGCAGGCGAGGGCGACGGCAATGAGAAGGCTGGCCAACGCCCAGACGACGGCGTAGAGGAGGCGCCTGTTCTCCACCTGCAGAACGTTGCCGGAGCCGGACCAGAACACCAACGCCGTCAGCAGGCTGCCGATGACGATTCCCGCATTGCTCAGGCTCGTGAGAATGCCGAGGGAACGCCCCGCGTAGTCGTCCTTGGCAAGTGTCATGGCCAGATTGCTGCGCACTGGCATGGCCAGATGCTCGCCTGTAGAGAAAAGGACGATCAGAAGGGTCGCCATGACAAAGCTTGTGCCTGCGTAGAACACAAGGCTGAAGACTCCAGCCAGGGAGAAGAGCAGGCTGATTTTCAGGATGCGCCATTCGGAATACTTGTACATCAGCGCGATGAAGAGAAACAGAAGCAGGCCGGGCATTTCCCTGAAGAACTCCAAATCGCCTCTTCGGACAGGCGACATGCCAATGATTTCGGAGAGGTAGTTGTTCATGATGGCGCCGAAGCAGCCACTTGCGATTCCCCAGAAGAGCAGGCTGCAGAGAAATTGCCTGGCACCCAGACCCGGCTTGTAGATGTCTTCGATTTTTTTCAGTAGCCGTTTCATTGTATGACGATTTGATCGATGTTAATCAAGATGAACAGTAAGTTTGGCCATAAGCTCTTGCGCTGTCCAGGGGCAGCGCGGATTGTGGCGGCAATAGACCTCCAGGGCCTCCTGCATCTCGTCGCGGGAGGCGTTCAATTTGCGGAAATAGCCGCTCAAATCCCGTCGGATGTAGGTGTGGAAGAATCGATAGGGCAGGCACTTGAAGCGGCAGGTGGCCACATCGAGCCAGCGGATCTCCAAGCTTCCGTCCGCCTGTTTTCTCCAAAGCAGATTGTAGGGATAGAAGCCGCGGTGGAGGCATTTGAGTTCATGGAGACGGCCCAACAGCTCCATGTTGCGGCGGGTGAACTCGCGGCGGAGGGCGCTGTCGTGCTCCAGCGGCTTGCCGGGCATGAAGGCCATGCCGCTGTCGTAGCCCTCCGCGAATTCCGTGATGATCTGGTTGAACGTCAGCACACCGAAACGGCGGTGCTCCTCATAGGCCAGCAGGCGGACCATGGGAAATCCTTGCGCCTCAAGCAGAAGGAAATTCAGCGCTTCCCGCCCCATCTTCGAATGGCGGCCCCACGTGTTCGTCAAGGCGAACTCGAACTGGGTCTTGACGGCGACAGTCTGCCCGCCCACGTCCGCCGGCAAGGTCACTTTGCGGACGGTGCGGGTCCGTGTCCTCCAGATGACGGGAGCCTGCTCCAGAAGCTCTGGCTGGTCGTGAAGCCGTTGGAAGGCGGTCTGGAACTCGCCGTCGGCCCAGCCGTGGGAGCCGAATCGGCGGAGGCCCAGGCTGCGGATGAATTGTCTTTTCTGTTGATGGATGGTGGTCATGTCCTGCCGCCCTTTGATGGTTTCATGTCAGTCTTGAATATACCCATCAATTGCCAAAATGGCAATGACTCCCGCCCTCCTTCCATGAAATTTTGCGAAAACTTGCGGAAGATAGGGGCTTTGTACTATGAAAAATGCATAGTACCAATATATTATCCTATTGCGAAAAGTGGAGAGAATCCAAACAAGGTGCATTTATGTCCAGAGAAGCATGCATTGAACGAAAGACCAAAGAGACGGACATCTCGTTGACGCTTGGGTTGGACGCCGCCGCGGGCGGCGCCGCGGTCCAGGTGCGGACGGGCGTCGGCTTTTTTGACCACATGCTGACGGCCTTTGCCTGCCACGGCGGCTTCAATCTGTCGCTGCAGGTTCAGGGGGATTTGGAGGTGGATGCCCATCACACGATGGAGGATGTGGGACTCGCGCTTGGCCAGGCGTTGAAGAACGCGTTGGGCGACAAGCGCGGGATAACTCGCTTCGGTTCGTCATATATCCCGATGGATGAGTCTCTTGCGCGAGTCGTCATGGACTTGTCCGGCCGCCCGCATCTGTCCTGGCGGGTTTCCCTTCCGGAACAGACGGTGGGCGGAGTCTCCGCCCGCCTCTTCCATGAGTTCTTCCAAAGCGTGGCGAACACGGCGGGGCTGACCCTGCATGTGGATTTGCTCGCCTGCGAGGAGAACCATCACGGGCTGGAGGCCATCTTCAAGGCCTTCGGGCGGGCGCTGGCGCAGGCGGTGGCCGTCAACGGAAAGGCGGTCATGTCCACCAAGGGAGTGCTGGAATAGTCCGTTGGCCTGCAGCGTGGCTTCGGAGGCGGCGTGGGACGTTGTCAACCCCTTTTTGTCATACAAATACAATATATATAATATGGAGAGAAAAAATGTCTGAAATGGATTTGAACGTGATGCGGCACAGTGCCGCGCATATCATGGCCGCCGTGGTGCAGAAGCTCTATCCGGACGCGAAGTTCGACATCGGTCCCGCCACGGAAGAGGGCTTCTACTACGACTTTGACATGGAACACCGCCTGTCTCCGGAGGACCTGAAGGTCATCGAGAAGGAGATGCGGAAGATGATTGGACGGCAGCTGCCCTTTGAGCGCAAGGAAGTCAGCCGCGCGGAGGCGCAGGCCCTCTTCGAGAAGCTGGGCCAGACCTACAAGCTGGAGCGTCTGGCGGACATTCCGGAAGGCGAGACGGTGAGCCTGTATCAGTGCGGCGACTTCATCGACCTCTGCCGGGGGCCCCACGTGGAGAACAGCACCCAGATTGGCGCGGTGAAACTGCTGTCCATCGCGGGCTCCTACTTCCGCGGCAATGAGAAGAATCCGATGCTGCAGCGCATCTACGGCACGGCCTTCGCCTCCAAAGAGGACCTGCAGGCCTATCTGGACCGCATCGAGGAGGCGAAGAAGCGGGACCATCGCCGCATCGGCACGGAGATGGAACTGTTCAGCACCCATGAGGAGATCGGGCCGGGTCTGGTCTGCTGGCATCCCAACGGCGCCCGCATCCGCCACATCATCGAAACCTTCTGGAAGGCAGCGCATTACGAACATGGCTATGAGCTGCTCTACACGCCCCATGTGGGCCGCTCCCTGCTGTGGGAGACCAGCGGCCATCTGGATTTCTACCGCGACGGCATGTACGCCAACATGGAAATCGACGGCGATCCCTACTACGTGAAGCCGATGAACTGCCCCTTCCACATCATGATCTACAAGGAGCGCCCCCGCTCCTACCGCGACCTGCCGGCCCGCTGGGCGGAGTTGGGCACGGTCTACCGCTATGAGAAGGCGGGCGTCCTCCACGGCCTCATGCGAGTCCGTGGCTTCACGCAGGACGATGCCCACATCATCTGCACGCCGGAACAGATCGAAGACGAAATCCGCGAAGTGCTCCGCTTTAGCCTCTATATGTGGAAGTGCTTTGGATTCAAGGAGATCAAGGCATATTTGGCGACGCGTCCCGCCAAGGCGGTCGGCGATGACCGCATGTGGGCGCAGGCCATGACCTCTTTGGAAAAGGCCGTTCAGGCCGAAGGCATCTCCTGCGAAGTGGACGAGGGCGGCGGCGCCTTCTACGGACCGAAGATCGACCTGAAGATCAAGGACGCCCTCGGCCGCGAATGGCAGACCAGCACCATCCAGTTCGACTTCAATCTGCCCGAACGCTTCGACATGACCTACGTGGGGCAGGATGGCCAGAAGCACCGCCCCTACATGGTGCACCGTGCGCTGTTGGGCTCTTTGGAGCGCTTCTTCGGCATCCTCATCGAGCACTACGCGGGGGCCTTCCCGCTGTGGCTCGCGCCGGAGCAGGTGCGGATTCTGCCCATCAGCGAGAAGTTCAACGACTATGCCAATGAGCTGGCCGCCGAACTGCGCAAGAGCAAGTTCCGCGCGACCGTGGACATGGAGGCCGACCCCATCGGCGGCAAGATCCGCCGTGGCCGCAACGCCCGCATCCCGTATCTGCTCATCGTGGGCGAACGGGAGGCCGCGCAGCGGGAAGTGTCCGTCCGCAGCCGTGCCAACGGCGAGGAGGGCACCATGGCCTTTGCGGATTTTGTTGCAAAAATCGCTGCAGAACAGGAGAATCGCGCGTGACAAGCGCGTAAGTTGGTGTAAATTGATGGTTAAGGCGTTGAGGCTTCGGCTTCGCGCCTTTGAAGAAGCCGCCGGCGCGGCGTCGCGTCGGCAATTGTCATGGAATTCAATTAGGAGGGTACTCCCATCGCACGCCTGTTAAAAAGTGGAGATCGTGTCTTTCGTGGAAAGACGGTTCGCCTGTTGTCCGCCACCAATGAGCAGTTGGGTCTAGTGTCGTTTGAGACGGCTCTGGAACGCGCCGCCGCGGCTGGTCTGGACTTGGTGGAGATGGCCGCCAAGGCCGATCCGCCGGTCTGCCGAATCATGGATTTCGGCAAGTACCAGTATGAGGAAGGCAAACGCGCAAAGGATGCCAAGCGGAAGCAGGTACAGCAAAAAGTCAAGGAGATCAAGCTCCATCCGAACATTGACACCAATGATTTCACAACAAAGGTGAAGCATTCGGTTGCTTTTTTGGAAAAAGGTGATAAAGTAAAAGTTCTGCTTGCATTTCGCGGCCGTGAGATGGCGCATCCGGAACTCGGCAACCAGGTTCTGGACCGCTTCCTTCAGGCGGTGGCTGATGTCTCTGTCATTGATGCTCCTCCCAAGCAGATGGGCAAGAGCATCATCGCCGTGGTGGCTCCCAAGCCTCAGAAATGACCGTGCCTCAAGATTAGGGGAGGCAAGGCCATGAGAGGGGGAAGTCCCCCCGTTGTGCAAGTTCGGCTGGTTGTCAGGTTGAAGTCATCATTTGTAAATAGAAGTCATAACGGAGTGCCTCTGGAGACAGGGGCGCGCCACAGGGTAACAGGACAGGTACAGCAATGCCAAAGATGAAGACCAGAAAGGCGGCCGCCAAGCGTTTCAAGGAAACCGGGACGGGCAAATTCCGCCACAACCGCGCCGGTGGCCGGCACATCCTCACCAAGAAGAGCTCAAAGCGCAAGAGAAGACTGGGGCAGGACGCCGCCGTGAAGTCCACGGAGATGAGCCGCCTGAAGGCCTCTCTCCCCTACGGTCTGTAGTCCGGCTGTCCGAAAAGGACGTCAACGGGTTTGGTCAGATTATGAATTGAGGAATATAGGATTCCATTTCATGGAGTCCATGATGGAGGATAAAGATGTCTAGGACAACGTGTTCAGTTGCCTCCCGCAAGCGTCGCAAGCGCGTGTTGGAGCAGGCGAAAGGGTTCCGCGGGAACCGCAGCAAGCTTATCCGCATGGCCTACGGTGCCGTGGATCATGCCATGGCCAACGCCTATATCGGCCGCAAGCGGAAGAAGCGCCTGTATCGCAGCCTGTGGACGGTTCGCATCAATGCGGCCTGCCGCGCGGCGGACTTCAAATACAGCTGGCTGATCGATGGCCTCAACAAGGCCGGCGTGGAGCTGGATCGCAAACAGCTGGCCGAGCTGGCTGTCAACGAGCCCGATGCGTTCGCGCAGCTGATTGAAAAGGCCCGTGCCGCCCGGTAGTCCGTTGACGGCGAGGCAATAAGAAACCCGAATTGTTCTAAGTCGTTCTGGTGCAGTGAGTTATAAACTCCGCCGCGAAAGAGGGGCGTTTGCCAGAGAACTTTGAGACAATTCGGAACAGGGTCGAGAGACAGGGGAATCCGCGAAAGGCGGTTCTCCTGCCGCAAGACAAAGAGGAAAAGGCATGCCGGCACAAGGTGTGCCTTTTTTTATCCTATGAAATGGCAATTGGCTATGCGCAAGCGGCTGTTTGCAACCGTGCATTTTTGGGGATAAAATGGAAGGGCGCAGCAACGGAGTGGCCAGATGAGAATCGCCTGTCCCTATTGCGGACAGCGGATGGAAGTGGGGGAACTTCCTCCGCTGAGCCAAACCGCCTGTCTTTCATGCCATAGGCAAGTCACTGTCCCCCAATGGTTTGGGAAATGGCTTCTGGAAGAGCGGCTGAAGGAGGAGGAGGGAGTCGAAATCTTTCGGGCTCTGGATCCCTCCCTTGACCGGGAGGCCTGCGTCATGCGGGTTTCGGCGGCGGCGTTTCCGCTGGAGGAGCGGGAGGCCTTTTTGGAGCGGGTTCGTCTTCAGGCTTCCATCGCCCATCCGGGCGTCAACTCCGTCTACGCCTGCGGCCACGAGGGGGAATGGACTTATGCGGTCACCCAATTCGTCGGAAGCGGCAAGGCGGTGCTTCAGCGGCGGTTGACTCCTGAAATGGCCATGGAACAGATGCGGCAGGCCGTCTCCATCCTGCGGGCGGCGGCCGCCGTTGGGTTGTATCACGGCGCATTGACCCCCAAAGTGTTGCAGGCGGATGCGGACGGACGTCTCCACATCGGCGGTTTTGGCGTGGCCGCCGCCCTTCGTCTGCCGCCGCCGTCTCTGGACTACTGCGCACCCGAATTTCGGCCTGGTCAGGAGCCGAATTTGGCAGGGGACATGTACAGTTTGGGCATCTGCTGGCAGACCCTCTATGGCAATCAGCCCGGGCTTCCGGAATCCCTTCGCCGTCTCTTCCATGACATGAGCGCAGAATCTCCAGCCGACCGACCGAATGGCTATCCTGTTTTGGCGGAAGCACTTGGAATGGAGCCAGCAGCAACGGAGCCAGAACCGTCGTCGGACAAAGGCTCCGATGGAAGCGCCGCCGCTGCATCGTCCCCGCGGACGCATTCCCTCTTGCCCATCGTCTTGGCCGTCAGTGGCATCGCCGTGCTGCTGCTTCTGTTTGCCATGATTCTATGGAACTTATGGGGCTTGCTGATTGGAAATTAGAAACTTCCGTTTATTCTGTGTGTTCTGTGGACTCTCTTGATTGGAAATGAAGATGACTCGGAAAATAAGACTTGGCAATGTGGAAATCGGCGGCGGCGCCCCGGTCTCGATTCAATCCATGACGAACACGGACACGGGAGACGCCGCGGCGACGCTGAGCCAAATCCGCTCTCTGGCCGCCCTCGGCTGCCAAATCATCCGGTGCGCCATTCCAACGGCTTCCGTAATTCCCTCATTCCAAAGGATTTGTGAAGAAAGCCCGATTCCCGTGGTGGCGGACATCCATTTCGACTCCCAACTGGCCATCAGGGCCATGGAGGCCGGCGCCCACGGCATCCGCGTCAATCCAGGCAACCTGCTCAACGAGGCGCGGGTGCGGGAAGTGGCCGCCTGCGCGGCGAAACGCGGCTGCTGCGTGCGCATCGGTGTCAACAGCGGCAGCCTGCCGGCGGAAATCCGTCAACGCCATGGCAACAGTCCGGAGGCCTTCACGCTGGCGGCGCAGCATTACATTGAGCTGTTTCAGCAGGCGGGCTGCGACCATCTCAAAGTCAGCCTGAAATCGTCGGATGTCCGCACCACGGTGGAGACCTGCCGCCGTTTTGCGCAGGTTTCGGACATTCCGCAGCACATCGGCATCACGGAAGCCGGCCCGCGTTCCGTCGGCCTCATCAAATCGGCCGCCGGACTGGGGGCGCTGCTTTTGGACGGCATTGGAGACACCCTGCGGGTCAGTTTGACGGCGCCGCCGGAGGAGGAGGTGCTGGCCGCCCGCCGCATTTTGGAGGCCGTCGGCTTGCGTCAGGCGGAGCCTGAAATCATCGCTTGCCCCACCTGCGGACGCACGTCCATCGATTTATTCCGTGTCGTGGAGGAGGTGGAGCGCGGCATCGAGGCCCTAAAGGCGAAGGGCGTCCGCATCACCGTCCGCAAGGTGGCCATCATGGGCTGCGAGGTCAATGGGCCAGGGGAGGCGAAGGACGCCGACGTGGGCATCGCGGGAAGCAAGGGCCGCGGTATTCTCTTCCGCCATGGCGTGAAGGTCAAAAGCCTGCCGTTCAATGAGTTGGTCCCCGCTCTGCTGGCGGAAATGACCAATAGGGAAAATTAGAAATTAGGAATTAGAAATTAGGAATTATTTCTAGAGTCTCTAGAATAGCTAGAACTGTTTAACCATCTCGTAATCAATGTGTTGACAAATTCCTAATTCCTAATTTCTCATTCCTCATTCCACATTCAGTCTCCGAGCCATTCGAAGACCATCTTCTCGCCGGGCTTCGCGGTGCCTTTGATGAACTCGAAGGCCTTGGGGTTGCCGTTGAGGATCATGCTTTCGTACAGCTCGACCTCGTCCAGATTGCTTGCGCGCAACGCCTCAAGATCCGCCGCGAAGTCCCAGTCCTTCGGATGGAAGATCATTTCGCGGAAGATGCCCAGCTTGATGGGCTTGCCACCGGTGATTGACGTGGAGAAGAAGTGGGAGAAGTCCGTGCCTTGGTACCAGCCACCGCCGCCGCCGGACATGATGACGCCATCGATGGAGCCGTCGTCAAAATAGCGACGATAGAGCCAGGGGAGCTGGCCGTAGAGGGGGACGTATTTGGGATGGTCCGCCAGTTCGGGGGGCATGACGCCGGCCAGATAGAGGGGGCGCCCGCTGGTTTTCTTCTTGCAGTTCAGGAAGAAGTCGGCGACGCCTTCGCCGCGAATCTGGAACAGGGCGGCGATGTCCTCCTCTGTGTTGCGGAAGGGGCGGCCGTGGCGGGCGGCGAATTTGGCCAGCAGCTCCGCATTGAAGCCGAAACGCGGCATCTCGTTGTTGGACAAGGGGTGATGACTTCTTAGATTGAAGATGAACCCGTCAAAGGGGTATTCGGCCAGCTCGGCGAAGCGGGCGACCTTGTGCTCCATGGCCTTGGGCACGTTGAACTCCGCGATGCCCAGATGGTATTCGACGGGCACGGCTGGCATGGGGACGGCGCCCACCATGAAGCCTGCATGGCGGCCAACTCCGTCCCACGCGGCGGGACATTTGCTGATGGACTCCATGTCCAGCGGCGTCTCCTCCGGTTTGCCTTCACACCAAGCCCAGGCGGTGGGCAGCGTATGTCCTTCCGTATCATAGACTTGATGCCGCCAGTCCTCATTGGAGAGAACCATGCTGAAGGTGGATCCGCCGTCCGTGCAGACCAATTTGACGTAGGGAGCGGAGATGGCCAGGCCGGAGAGGGTGATGCGGTGGTGGCCCTTGTATTCGTCCACGTTCAGGTTGAAGTCCATGGTGTAGGGGCGGAAGGTGGCGTTGTCGTCGCTGACCAGCAGCTTCAGATTGTCCTTTTTGAGTTTGACGGGGCCAGGGCGGTCATAGAGGTCCGGATTGATGCAGACGATTTTGCCGACGGTCTTCTGGCGGGCCTCCGCCGTGATGGCGTCCGCCTGTTCGCGGGTGACTTCCGGCCGGGCCCAGGTGGCGATGCAGGCGTCGGGGTTGTCCAGATACCACGGATCGACCAGCGGCATGCCCCGGAGCCGCTCGTAGGCCTCCATGTATTTGGGATCACGTGGTTTCTCGAATCTGAAGGCCGCATCGTCGTAGAGGCTCTCCCACCCCCACACCTCCAGGCCGTATTTGTGGCCGAGGCGGATGGTCTCCGTGCAGATGTTGTAGTGGCGGTAGGTCTCCGTCAGCCGTTCGCCCGCCTTTTCCCAATGGCCCCAGTGGATGGCGCCGCCGTCGCCGTACTGCCCCGCCACTTTCGTTGGGTAATGGGTTCTGCCGCAGATATTTACGCGAAGATAGATCTTCTTGATGCCGTTTTCCGAGAATTCGCGGATGACCTTCTCGTACTCCTCAAGGGGATAGTAGGGTTCCGTCCCCTTGTAGCAGAAGACGTAGTCCAGGTAGTCGATGGTGGTGCTGACGAGAAGGGGCGCCTTGCCCGCGTCCCGCGCCGATGCCATGCACGCCAGTCCCACGACGGCGGCGACGATGTGCTTCAGTTTGCATTTCATCTTATGGAGTCCTTTCTGTTCTATGTCTTGTCTATTATTAACCTAATGAAGTATAATTTGCCCCACCATTTTTTGTCAAGTCGTTAGGTTGAAAAAAGTCATGTTTTTTGCTTTTTTTATAGAAAAGTGGAACGAGGGACTGGGGACGGGGGACGGGAGAGTATAAGAAAGCCGTTGCCATGGCAGTAATTATGACCATGATATTTGCTATAAGAAACGTTTTATCAGTAATTTGCATGTCTCCCGTCTCCCGTCCCCCGTCTCCTGTCCCTTGTCCCCTGAAAAGCGAAAAGCAAAGGGGCAAGCAAAATCAATCGAACAGGGATTATGGCCCTCATGACTTGAAAAGTACGTCTAGGGAAGTATATTTGTTTTATAACTCTACAGAAGTACTTTTGCATTTGAAAGGAAAGATGGAACCTGTCACGCTATACCACGGCTCACCCGAAATCGTGTCCTGCCCGGAATACGGCAAAGGGAAGAGCTACAACGACTACGGACTTGGATTCTACTGCACGGAGGACATCGAGCTGGCCCGTGAATGGGCCTGCACCGAAGCGTCCGGCGGCTATGTGAACCAGTATGTGCTGGACATGGGTTCGCTGCGACGGCTTCGCCTTGACGAGGCGCCGTACACCATCCTGCATTGGCTTGCCGTTCTGATGCACAATCGGCGAATTCGCGTCTCGACTCCCGTGATGGCCCGTGGCATGGAATGGCTTGAGGCGAATTTCATGCCGCCTGTCAAAGAGGCTGATGTGGTGATCGGACATCGCGCTGATGATTCCTATTTCTCTTTCGCAAGGGCTTTTGTGGCAAATGAAATCTCCCTTGCCCTGCTTTCCTACGCCATGAGATTGGGAGAGCTTGGACGGCAGACAGTCCTCAAAAGTCCAGCCGCTTTTCAGGCGCTTCGCTTCGTGTCCTATTCGCCCGTGGAGCGCCAAGTCTACTATCCGCGCCGAAAACGGCGGGATGAGGAGGCGCGGGCCGCATACCGCGCTGAGCTTGAACGCGAGGTGTCCACAGGCCTGTTCATGCTGGACATCATCCGAGAGGAGGTCAAACCCGATGACCCACGCCTACGCTGACGATTATCTCAACGATGCCATGTGCAATTTGGGCGAGGCGTTTGACTATGCCCATGAATGCCAACGACTTGAACTTGATGCCTTTTTGTCGCTTTTCATCGTGTCGGGCCTTGCGGAGCCCTTTGGAGCCGGCGTCCCGCGGGTTGTGTCTGGAATGTCAGGCACGGAGTTGGTGCTTGAGACCCTTCGCAGGGCGGGGCTTTCCGCCATCACTGCCGCGCCGCAAATCTGCTATGACTTTTCCTCCGCCTATTGGTGCGGCTGGATCATGGCGTTTGTCCAATGGCGGGAGGGATGGAGTTTTGCGCAAATCCATGCGCTGCTTCCCGTTGCGGAGCTGGAGGGGTTGTATCCCACACTCCATGAGGTGGGGGAGGATTGCGCCGCCGATGCCATCGCGGAGATTCTCAAGGGGCGCAAGCCGGTCACCAACCTGCAGCGGCTGCGCAAATCCTGCCGCATGACCCAACGGAGGCTGAGCGAACGGTCAGGCGTCAATCTGCGAACGCTGCAGCAATACGAACTTGGCGCGAAGGACATCAACCGTGCGGCTGGAGAGACGCTGTTCTCGCTTAGCAGGACCCTTGGCTGCCGCATGGATGACTTGCTTGAACCGAAATTTGCGCCATAATGCGTTAGTTGATTGATGCAATAAATGAAAGAAAATGCAAAAATGCCAAAATCGCAGAAATGGCCCTTTTAGGCCTCGTTTGGTATAAGAGGTATTAATATACAGGATTAACCCTAAAATGCGATAGAGGCCAACTGTGGGGCCCTGGCGGGCATTTTCCCTAAAAACAAGGTGCGTTTTTCACCCCTTCGGACACGATTTTTCGCCAATTTTGCCCTCTGTTTCAGCGGGAAAAGGGTATTCATTATTTGAATTCAATAATATACAATTATTGCAAGTTTTGCCGCCGAATTATTGTGGAGGGAGCCACCGGAACATCGATGACGGTCCCTCCTGTCGCCATGTCAATTCCGTGGGCGGTCTGTCTCTTCATACCCCAAATACCGTATGTCCAGCAGGGGTTCCACAAACGTGACAAAGCGTTTGACTCCCGCGCGGTCGTTGAGCATTTTGGCCATGGAGGCGCCGCCGACGTTGAACGGCCGGAGACCGTCGGCCCCTTCCTGCATGAAGTGATAGAAGATGGATTTCCACTGATTTTCTGAACAATAGATTTGCACGGGGCGCTTGACCAGCCCTGCCTCCTCCTCTGGCGTGGGGTCGTGTCCTTCGATGGTGTTTTCCACTCGGGGATAGAGCTTTACGGGTTTTGGAGACAGCTTGATCATGTCCCAAAACGGCTTAAGCGCAAAGGTTTTGTTGGGGCCGTTGCCGTAGAAGCCGGGGGAGATGGCGTCCGCCAAACCCCGCTGGAGAATGGCCTCCATGTCGAAGCCGTATTGACGGAAGTTTTTGCAGTCGAAGCTGATCATCAATTGGATGTCGGGATGGATTGCCTTGATTTCGCGGTGGACATCGGCGATCCAGTCGGTCATGATCTGGCCAATCATATGAAGCCAGTGTTCGTCCATGTAGTTGCCTTTGTCGCAGGAGCCGTAGAGCTGGCGGTACCTTTCCACCAAAGGCTTGTCATAGCCGAAATAGGGCGGGTGGCGCAGGAATTCAAGGATCATCATGTCGGGCTTGTAGGCTGCAATCTCCTTGGCCAGAGACAGATAGAAGTTCCGCACTTCGGGATAGGCATAGCTGGGCTTCGAGGCATGGCCCTGCAGGTCCGTGATGTAGAACTCCGGATGGTCCATCAGATATTGCGCGTTTTTGTCCACATCGGTCTTGCCGTAGAATGCATTTGGGCGCAAGGTAATGGAATAGAGCATGTTATGCTTTCGCGTCTCTTCGCGGAAGATCTGCAGGGAGTCCTTGCCTGTGGTTTGGATGAGGGTCTCCATGCGCTCCGCCGCCTGTCGGTCGCGTTCGCGGGAGAAAGTCACATTGCGCTGTTTGCCGAACATCGTCGCCACTTGGCTGCGATAGTTGGTCGCGCTGGTGCCAATGCACCAATCGTAGGCGATGACATGGGCCTTTGCCAATGACGCAATGCGTTCCTGCATAATGGGTAAGGTCATTTCCTGAAAGAAGAAGTCGCTGAATCCGTCGCCATGGACAATGATGCTCTGGAAGGCGTCTTCCGGAGTCTGGTCACGGTAAATGCGCTGCTGCTCCTCGCTGGCCGGCACGATGAAAACGTCCCCCAATTGCGCGTCCGCGCTTTTGGCAGTGGCCTCGATGATGTCGCCGCTCTTCAGGGCGGCGATGCCAATGAAGGTCTCTCCCATCACCCAAGGGCTGCTGTCATGTTCCGGACTCCACAGGTCGAGCCCCACATGCTCGCGGACCTCTTGGGAGAAGGCAAATCGAAACGTGCCCTTGCCCCGCAGGGTGGCGTAAAGGGCGAAGGCGCCGTCGCGGGGCACGGTGAATGCGGCGGTGGCTCCCGTGGCCGTGGCGCACAGAAACGGGACGCCACGAGAGCCGATGAACGCCGTGCGGTCCTGCCATTGGGGCGACGCCGTGCGTGTCAGAACCACCTTGTCGGGCCAATAGGCGAATTTTTGCTGGCGGGTCGCCAGAACCGTTCCGTCGTCGCGCACTAAGTCCAGACAGGCTGTGTGGATGCCGGCCGAAAGCGGCGGCAAGGTGACGGACACGCTCGCTGACGCGTTGTTCTTGAATTCTTCTAAGTTATTTGTAATCAATATGTTATGATTTTCGAGCCGGAAGACTGCCGTGCCCTTCACGTCTTCGATGCCCGAAAGGTCAACGCAATAGTCCAAGGGGCCATGGACGCTCATGGGAACGGAAAAATGCTCGATTTTGAGTTTGGCGAAGGCTTTGACGCATTTGGGCCCGTTGAAGAACCGATAGACATAGCCCGGCTTCCCCCATGGCGCATGGAGGCGGAAATATTGGCCGTAGAAGCTGCCGTTCAACGTGATGCGCACCCAGATGGTCTTCTTGCCGTCATGGTCGGTCACGGTATGGAATTGGGAGGTGACGCGCGGTTTGGCTGGCGTGAAGTCCTTGCCGTCGACGCTGACATAGACCATCATGCCGTCCAGTTCATCGCCGACGATGGCATGGGCGGGGTTGTAGTGTTCGGCCTCAATCACGATTTGGGAAAGCAGTTCCGGATTTTTCAACGCAAAATCGCTGTAATGAGCATCATAGGGCAGGGCAAGGCTGATGCCCGGAGACTGTGGCTGAAAGGGGAGGCGGCCAATTTCCGCCGGATTCTCCAGCTTTCCCCACCCCCAATGGGCGATGCTCAGGGCGCCGTTCGCCCAATGGGGGTCCAATGTGGAAATGTCTGGCAGCTCCTGCGCCATCGTGGAAATGCCGCTGAAGAACAAGGTCGTCATCATGGTCAATATCGCTCTTTTCATGGGAGGGCCTTTGGGACATGGGTATGGATGCTATATATAATAGGAATATAGTATGGCCGCAATTGCGCAGAATGCAAGCTCCCGCCCTGATGGAATGCGCGAAAACGTCGCGTTTCGCTTTTTACCCTGCGTCCCTCGTCCTGCACCTCTGAACAATCGACAGGCCACAGAAAAACACAATGCAAATTTGCAATGGCGTCAAATCAGATTATAGTAATAAGTCTTTTTGTCAATTTTGGTGCCGTGGTGCCCCGTCTGGCCTGCGGTGTGTCGTAATCGTTTGTCACACTGAAACTTAAAAAACAACATGAGCAAAAACAGCATTAATCTCGAGAACATGCCTTCGATGGACGAACTGTTGAAGGCGCAGGAACAGAGCAATCCAACCTCTGAAAACACGATCGTCAAAGGGCGCATCGCCGAAAAGAACGACAAAGGGGTCCTGTTGGACATTGGGTCGAAGGCGGAGGCGTTCATTGACCGTTCCGAACTGAAGAACTGGGATGACCTGAAAGTCGGTGACGAGCTGGAAGTCTACCTGGAGCAGATTGAGGACGAGGACAACACGCCTCACGTCAGCCTGCACAAGGCGGAGCTGCAGCGCGCATGGGACCGTCTGGTGGAGCAGTATCCGGAAGGCAGCCTCATCAAGGGCGTCATCCGCAGCCGTGTCAAAGGCGGCCTCATGGTGGATGTGGGCGTCGACGCGTTCCTGCCCGGCTCCCAAGTGGATTTGGGCCCCACCCGCAACCTGGACGACTATGTGGGCAAGGAAGACGAGTTCAAGATTCTCAAGATCAATGCGGAGCGTCGCAATATTGTTCTGTCCCGCCGCGAGCTGCTTGAGGCGGAGCGCGAGAAGCAGCGGGCGGTTCTGCTCAACGAGCTGGAGCCCCATCAGATCCGCCGCGGCATTGTGAAGAACATCACCGATTTCGGCGCGTTCGTGGACCTGAATGGCATGGACGGTCTGCTGCACATCACGGACATGAGCTGGGGCCGGGTCACCAACCCCAACGAGGTTGTCCATGTGGGGCAGGAAATCGAAGTCATGATTCTGGAAGTGGACCGCGAACGCCAGCGCGTCTCCCTCGGCCTGAAGCAGAAGGAAGGCAATCCGTGGGACACGGTCAACGTCAAGTATCCCGTCGGCTCCCGGGTCAAGGGCCGTGTGGTCAACGTCATGGTCTATGGCGCGTTCGTGGAGCTGGAAGAGGGCATTGAGGGCCTCATCCACATCACGGAGATGTCGTGGACGAAGAAGATCAACAAGGCCAGCGAAGTGCTCAGCGTGGGACAGGAAGTGGAAGCCGTCGTGCTGGATGTCAAGAAGGACGAGCGGAAGATCTCCCTGGGCCTGCGTCAGGCGCAGCCGAACCCGTGGGAAGTCATCAAGGAGCGCTATCCCAAGGGCACCCGCATCAAGGGCAAGGTCCGCAACATGACCGGCTATGGCGCCTTCGTCCAGATTCAGGACGACATCGACGGCATGATTCATGTCTCCGACATGTCCTGGATCCGCAAGATCAACCACCCCAGCGAGGTGCTGACCAAGGGGCAGGAAGTGGAGGCCGTCATTCTGGAAGTGGATGCCGAGAATCAGCGTATCTCCTTGAGTATGAAGAAGTTAACGGATGATCCGTGGCAGAGCATCCAGAACAAGTATCAAGTGGGCGACATCGTGGAGGGCAAGGTCACCAAACTGGCCAGCTTCGGCGCCTTCGTGGAACTGGACGGCGGCATCGACGGACTGATTCACATCTCCGAGCTCAGCGACGAGCGCGTCAGCCGCGTGAAGGACGTGGTGCAGATTGGCGATATCGTCAAGACCCGCGTCAAGAACATCAACACGGATGAACGCCGCATCGGCTTGAGCATGAAGGATGTGGGCGATGGCTCCTCGCAGCGCTCCGCCTCCCCGGCGGCTTCCTCCAGCGTCGGTGGCGATTTGGGCGACTTGGGCGGTGCGTTGGACGATGCCCTGTCCCGTGCTCAGAAGGAAGAGGCCGCCGAAGCGGCCGAGCCCGCACAGGCCGCGGATGCTCCCGCTCCTGAGGCGGAGGCAGCCGAAGGCACCCAGGCCTGACGCGAAGCGTCCTCCAGTCGGGGCGTTTCCCATGATTCATGGCCGGGAAATGCCCCTCCTCTTACAAAAAAAAGGAAAAAAGCCGCCAAAATGCGACAAAGGGACTTGACATTGGGCAATTATGGCCTACATTAATCAAGTTCTTTTTTGGGAGAGGAGAAACGAGGACGAGGACAATAGAGGTTTAAAAGAAGCCCACGTAGCTCAGTTGGTAGAGCGCATCCTTGGTAAGGATGAGGTCATCGGTTCAAATCCGATCATGGGCTCCAGTTGTCTCTTTGACTTCTGTTGAAGAGATGCTGCGGCCTCAAGAGCTGGTGCTCGTGGATTTTTCATTGATTTAGTTATTTTTATGTGTGGCGGGCTTTCCGGTATGAAAGTCAGTCAGGGACTCCAAGAAGAAGGATTCAGAAAATGGCAAAAGAAACTTTCGTACGTGATAAACCCCATGTGAACATCGGCACGATTGGCCACGTTGACCATGGCAAAACCACCTTGACCGCTGCCATTACGATGGTTCAGGCGAAGCGCTTCGGCGGCGATGTCCGTAGCTATGCTGAAATCGACAATGCCCCGGAAGAGCGTGAACGCGGTATCACCATCAACACCGCCCACGTTGAGTATCAGACGGCCAAGCGCCACTATGCGCACGTGGACTGCCCCGGACATGCTGACTACATCAAGAACATGATCACCGGCGCCGCCCAGATGGATGGCGCGATTCTGGTCATCGCCGCCACCGACGGTCCCATGGCCCAGACCCGTGAGCACATCCTGCTGGCCCGTCAGGTTGGCGTGCCCGCCATCGTTGTTTTCATCAACAAGGTTGACCAGGTTGACGATGAAGAGCTGCTGGAGCTCGTCGAGATGGAAGTCCGCGAACTGCTCAGCAAGTATGAGTTCCCTGGCGACGAGATTCCGATCATCCGCGGTTCCGCTCTGAAGGCCGGCGAGGCCATCGAGAAGACCGGCAACCCCGACGATCCCGCCTGCAAGTGCATCACCGAGCTCATGGATGCGGTCGACTCCTACATTCCGGATCCTGTCCGCCCGTTGGATCAGCCCTTCCTGATGCCGATTGAAGACGTGTTCTCCATCGAAGGCCGTGGTACGGTTGTGACCGGCCGTGTGGAGCGCGGTGTCATCAAAGTCGGTAACGAAGTGGAAATCGTTGGTATCCGCGAAACCGTCAAGACGACGGTCACCGGCGTGGAAATGTTCCGCAAACTGCTTGACCAGGGCCAGGCCGGCGACAACATCGGCTGCCTGCTCCGCGGCACCAAGAAAGAGGATGTGGAGCGCGGTCAGGTTCTCGCTCTGCCGAAGACCATCACCCCCCATACCAAGTTCCGCGCTGAGGTCTATGTGCTGAGCCAGGCTGAAGGCGGCCGTAACAAGCCGTTCAAGACCGGATATCGCCCCCAGTTCTATTTCCGTACCACCGACGTGACCGGCAACATCGAGCTGCCTGAAGACGTGGCCATGGTTATGCCTGGCGATAACGTCAGCATGGGCGTCGAGCTGATTTGCCCTGTGGCTATGGAAAAAGGTCTGCGCTTCGCTATCCGTGAAGGTGGCCGCACCGTCGGCGCTGGCCGCGTTTCCGAAATCATTGAGTAATCGGATTTCCGCCTCCTGCACGGTTGGCCGTGCAGGAGGGGAGATGAAGCGAGGTTGTTCCTATGCCAAGAGACATCATCATTTTGGCCTGTACGGAGTGCAAAAGTCGCAATTACACATCGACGAAGAATAAGCGCAACACTCCGGGCCGTTTGGAAAAGAAGAAGTTCTGCCCCTTCTGCAAGAAGCATGTGATGCACCGCGAAACGCGCTAGGCGTGAGTGTGTCCGTTGGGTTGGAACATTTGCATGATGTAGCGTGCAGGTGAGTAGCTCAATTGGTAGAGCGGCGGTCTCCAAAACCGCAGGTCGCAGGTTCGATCCCTGTCTCACCTGCCATTTTCTTCTCTGACTCCCCCATGGGGGATGAGGAGCAATGAAGGTGGATTTCCCCACCAGTTTTCAGCAGAAAGAAGCCCCTTGATGAAGAATCCAGTCGAAGCCATACGGAAGTATTATTCTGAAACGGTCGCGGAGTTGAAGAAATGTTCATGGCCGACGAAGCAGGAGCTGTATGAATCGACACTCGTCGTAGTTTCCTCTCTCATTCTGCTGAGCGTCTTTGTCTGCGTGGCCGATTTCGCTTTCGAGTTGGTGGTGCGCACGATTACCGGAAGCATCTGAACCGGAACGCGATGAGATGACGGCTTCGGGAAGCCGCATTTCCTTGCCCCCTGGCGAAGTCGAATAAAGGGGGACAATCGGTGGAATTTGACGAGGGATGCAGGAGAGTAAGCAACCTAAGTTGTAGGAAGATGCGATGGATGCGATAGAGGACGAAATTGAGAGTGGGGCGAAATGGTACGTGCTCCAGGTCATGTCTGGAATGGAGAACCGTGTCAAAAAGAGCCTGGAAATCCGCAATCAACAGGATCGGGCGGAGGGGCGCGACACGGGAATTCTGGAGATCCGGGTGCCTGTAGAGATTGTCAAGGAGCGCCGTGAGGGCAAAATCGTGGAGAAGGAGCGCAAGCTCTATCCAGGGTATGTCCTTGTCCGCTGTGTTTTGTACCGTGACCGTGAGCAGACCCAGCTGCGGCCGGGAACATGGGATTTCATCAAGGAGACCCAAGGGGCCATTGGGCTCATCGGCGGCGAGCATCCTGTTCCGCTGACGGACGCGGAAGTGGAGGACATGATGCCCTCCAATGGCGAAGAGAGCGGAAAGGCCGCTGCCAAGACGCCGCCGCTGCCTCAGGTGGGCGCGCGGGTGAAGATCACCAGCGGTGCTTTCGAGGGATTCGAAGGGACGGTGGAGAGCGTGGACACGCTGCGTCTGCGCTTTACGGTGTCCGCCGAGATTTTCAACCGACTGGTTCCAGTTGTGGATTTGGAGTCCTGGCAGGTTGAGATTCCGGAGGAGTGAGCGGTCTTCCTGAAAAAGATTTTTTACGGCAGGGCGGAACTGTCGATGATGGCAGTTTCGAATAGAAGACAAAGAAGGACACGATGATAGGGGGAATACCTGTCGGTTCTGACCGTCGTCGTGGTGAAAGAGGTTCATAATGGCAAAGAAAGTCGTTGGAGAAGTGCGTTTGCAGATTCCAGCTGGCGCCGCCAATCCTGCTCCGCCCGTTGGGCCGAGCCTGGGTCAGGCCGGTGTCAACATCATGGAATTCTGCAAGCAGTTCAACGCGGCTACCCAGGGACAAGCGGGACTCGTGATTCCG
Source organism: Lentisphaeria bacterium (assembly GCA_016288215.1). Classification (GTDB taxonomy): domain Bacteria; phylum Verrucomicrobiota; class Lentisphaeria; order Oligosphaerales; family Oligosphaeraceae; genus Tb-RUG-64. Next base: position 29,611 of record JAEEYQ010000034.1, read on the forward strand.
GTTGTCATCACTGTCTACCAGGATCGTTCTTTCACGTTCATCACAAAATCACCACCCGCCGCAGTTCTGCTGAAGAAGGCTGCCAACATCGCGTCAGGGGCGAAAACCCCTGGGCGTGAAACAGTTGGCAAGGTGACCCGCAAGGATCTTGAGCAGATTGCTGAGACGAAGAAGGCTGATTTGAACGCGAGGAACATGGATGCAGCAGTGAAGATCATTGCTGGGACGGCGCGTAGCATGGGAATCGAGGTGGTCGATGAAGAGAAGTAAACTTTATCGCTCCCGGCTGAAGGTGTTCAACCGCCAGCAGTACTATCCCCTGAGCGAGGGGATTCGTTTGCTGAAGGAAATGCCTAGCACCATTAAATTCGACGAGACCGTGGAATTGGCTTTCCGTCTCGGCATTGACCCCCGCCAGTCTGACCAGATTGTCCGCGGCGCCATGGTTCTCCCTCAGGGAACCGGCAAGAAGCAGACCGTGGTTGTGATTGCGGAGGGCGAGTTCGCGGTGAAGGCCAAGGACGCAGGGGCGGACGAGGTCGGCTATGAGGAGCTTATCCAGAAGATCCGTGGGGGTTGGCTGGATTTTGACGTCCTGATCGCCACGCCGTCTGCCATGAAGGAAGTCCGGACCTTGGGTCGTGTGTTGGGTCCCCGTGGCCTGATGCCGAATCCGAAGACCGGAACCGTGACAGAGGACACCGCCAGCGCCGTTCACGACGCCAAGGCAGGCCGTGTGGAATACCGCTGCGACCGTGCCGGCTGCGTGATGGTTCCCATTGGCAAGATGTCCTTCACGAAGGAGGCGTTGGAGGAGAATGCGCAGGCTGTCCTGAGCACCATCCTGCGTGCGCGTCCCTCGGCGGCCAAAGGTGTCTATCTTCAGTCAATGACATTGAGTTCCACGATGAGTCCTGGTATTCGTCTGGACGTGAAAGTCGCTGCAAAGGCATAAGACCATGAGAGCAGAAAAATCGCAAATGGTCGGGGAGATCAAGGGGTTGGTGGAGAACCGCCCGATCGTCCTGATCACCTACAAGGGCCTTAAGGCCAACACATTTAACGAGTTCCGCTGCAAACTCGCCGAATTGGACGCTGTGTGCCGCGTTGTTCCGAACACCCTGCTGAAGAAGGCCGCGGAGGCCCTCGGCATGGACGGGCTGGCCGCATTCGACTTGTCCGGCGACACGGCCCTGGTCAGCGGCGCCTGCGATCCTGTCGCCCTGATGAAGTGCGTCAGGGATTTCCTCAAGGGAAAAGATCAGATGACTGTCAAGCTGGCGGTCGTCGAAGGTGCCCTGTTGAATCAGGCTGATGCCTTTGCGATGGCGGATCTGCCGTCCCGCGAGGTGCTTCTGGCGCAGTTGCTGGGCCTGTTGCAGGCTCCTGCCAGCCAGCTGGTGCGCGTGCTGAATGCCAAACTGGCGAGTATTGTGTATGTTTTGGATGCTTACTGCAAAAAGAAAGACGAGCAGGTAGCTTAATATCACGTTGGAGGTACTAACAATGTCCGAAGAGAACAAAGTCGTTGTCGATGAAAAGATGGAACAGTTCATCAGCTATATTGAAGGCCTGACTGTTCTGGAAGTTTCCAAGCTCGTGAAGGCTTTGGAAGAGCGCCTTGGCGTCAGTGCTGCTGCTCCTGTGGCCGTTGCCGCCGCTGGTCCGGCCGCCGCCGCCGCCGCTCCTGAAGAGGAGAAGACGGAATTTGACGTCATCCTGACCGATGCCGGCGCCAACAAGATCGCCGTCATCAAGGAAGTCCGCACCATCACGGGTCTGGGCCTGAAGGAAGCCAAGGACCTGGTCACGGAAGCCCCGAAGCCTGTGAAGCAGGGCGTCTCCAAGGAAGAGGCTGCCCAGCTGAAAGCCAAGCTGGAAGAAGCCGGCGCCAAAGTCGAAGTGAAATAAGGTCGACACTGCTTGGTTTGACCGTAATGGTCATGCCGTGCAGGAGGATCATCCGGCTGCTTCCGGCCGGATGATCATAGGGACTGCATGACAGACATCGCATGGAAAACATGCATCCGTCATGTCAGTCCTTTATTGGCAATGGAGAATCGGCGGGATGGAGAGTCGCAACGGTTGAGGCGAAAAAGCATGTCAGAACGCGTTAATTACGGACGTCTTAAGGATGTCATTGATATACCGGATCTTATCGAGCTGCAGACAAAGTCCTACGCTGATTTTCTGCAATTGGACAAGCATCCCGATCAACGGGAGAACCAGGGACTGCAGGAAATTTTCAAGGACATTTTTCCAGATCGGGAGAACAGCACGTCGGAGACGAGCTGCGGTCTGGAGTTTGTGCGCTACGAAATCGGTGAACCCAAAGTTCCCCTGGTGGACTGTCTGAAAGACGGGGGGACCTATCAAGCGGCGTTGAATGTGACGTTCCGTCTTCGTTCACGGAACAACAAGGACGTCAAGGAAGAGAAGATTTGCCTCGGCGAGATGCCATTGATGACGGAGAGCGGCTCGTTTGTCATCAACGGGGCGGAGCGTGTCATTGTCAGTCAGCTGCACCGCTCCCCGGGCGTCTGCTTTGAGGCCAGCCACCATGCCAGTGGCAAGACCCTGTATTCCTATAAGATCATTGCGGACCATGGCTCCTGGCTGGAAGTCCAGTTCGACATCAATGACTATATCTATATCTATCTGGACCGGAAGCGGCGCAGACGGAAATTCCTCATCAGCGTCTTCCTCCGGGCCTTTGGCTTTGAGAACAACAAGGAGCTTCTGGATGCCGTCTACACCGTGGAGAAGGCCACGGTGGCCAAGCTGCTCAAGGAAGCGGATCCTTCCGATATCTATACAGCGGAAAAGGTGGTTGACCCTCAAGACCCCGAGCTCACCCTTGTGGAGGAACTGGAGTCGTTGAACGAGAAGACCTTGGAGAGTCTGAAGGACGCCGGCGTGAAGTCCATTTCCGTGGTTCGCACGGGAAAGATCGGGGACTTCTTCGTCCGCTGCCTGCAAAAGGACACGACCAAAACCGCCGAAGACGCCCAAAAGGAGATTTACCATCGGATGCGTCCCACGGACCCGCCGTCCGCCGCCAATGCGAAGTTGCTGTTCCGCCGTCTGTTTGAAGATGCGCGCCGCTACGACTTGGGGCTGGTGGGCCGTTTCAAGATGAACCAGAGACTGGGCATCAATGTGGATGAGAACGTCCGCGTCCTTACCCGCTACGACATCGCCGCCGCCACCACTTATCTGATGAAGCTGCGCCATGGCGTAGAAGGCGTGACGACGGATGACATTGACCATTTGGGCCGCCGCCGCATCCGCACGGTTGGCGAACTGCTCCAGAACCAGTGCCGGGTCGGTCTGAATCGGACGGCCACGTTGGTGAGAGAGCATCTGAGCCAAAGCGAAAGCCAGCCGGAGGAGCTCAGCATCAGCAAGATCATCAGCTCCCGCCCGCTGGCCAGCGTGGTTCGTGACTTCTTTGGCCGCAATCAGCTCAGCCAGTTCATGGATCAGACCAACTGCCTGGCCGAACTGACCAACAAGCGCCGTCTGAGCGCGTTGGGACCTGGGGGACTGACCCGCGAGCGCGCAGGCTTTGATGTCCGCGACGTCCATCCCAGCCATTATGGGCGCGTCTGCCCCATTGAGACCCCTGAAGGCCCGAACATCGGTTTGATTTCGTCTTTGGCCCTTTACGGGAAGATTGACCGGCTGGGCTTCATCCAGACCCCCTACCGCGTGGTCAAGAACAGCATTGTGACCAATGAAGTCAAGTACCTGACCGCCGATGAAGAGGAGGAATACATCATTGCCCAGGCCAACGCCCCGCAGAACGAGAAGGGCGCCTTCGTCAACAAGCAGGTCCTCGCTCGCCAGTATGGCGATTCGGGCGTGTTCAACCGCGAGAAGGTGAAGTTCATCGATGTGTCACCGCGGCAGCTGATTAGCGCGGCGGCAGGCCTCATCCCCTTCCTGGAGCACGACGACGCCAACCGTGCGCTGATGGGATCCAACATGCAGCGTCAGGCGGTGCCGTTGCTCAAGGCGGAGGCCCCGTTGGTGGGAACCGGACTGGAGCATGTGGTCGCACGGGACTCCCGCGCCATCATCGTGGCAAAGGAGGAGGGAATCATCGCCGAGGCGGATGCTTGTCATATCATCATCACCCGCGATGGACTCATGCCTGAGGAGACCGCCTATCCGGAGAGCGTGCAGGAATATCACCTGATGAAGTTCCTGCGCTCCAACGCCTCCACCCTGGTCAACCAGCGCCCCATCGTCCGCCGCGGCCAGCAGGTCGCCAAAGGACAGGCCATCGCGGACGGTGCCTGCACGGACGGCGGCGAGCTGGCTCTTGGCCGCAACGTCATGGTGGCTTTCATGCCGTGGCACGGCTATAATTTCGAAGACGCCATCATCATCAGCGAGCGGCTGGTGCAGAACGACGTCTACACCTCCATCCATGTGGACATGGAGGACGTGATCGCCCGTGACACCAAATTGGGTCCGGAGGAAATCACCCGCGACATTCCGAACGTGGGCGAGGAGGCCTCCCGCAATCTGGACACGGAAGGCGTGATCCGCATTGGCGCCGAAGTCAAGCCGGGGGACATTCTGGTCGGCAAGATCACCCCCAAGAGCGAGACGGAGCTGGCTCCTGAAGAGCGTCTGCTGAAGGCGATCTTCGGCGAGAAGGCGGCGGATGTGAAGGACAGCTCCCTGAAGGTTCCGGAGGGATGCTCCGGCATCGTGATGGACGTCCGTATCGAACGCCGCATGGATCCCACCAAGGCCAAGATGTCCAAGAGCGACATCAAGGCGAAGATCAAGGACACGGAGTTGAAATACCGCTCTGAGGAGCAGAGCATTCGTGACGAGATGGTTCGGGTCCTCAGCGAAGAGTTCCTCGGTCAGAAGCTTTCCAACGCCATCACCTGCCTGACGGCGAATGAGCCGCAGGAACTGGTTCCTGCGGACCGCAAAATCACGAAAGTGATGTTGGGCCGCCTGGCCGCGAAATACGACTGCTACATCATGCGGGAATGCGAGGAGAAGACCCGCATCGACGAGATCATCAAGGGCTACCGCTCCAAACTGCGGGACAACGAGCAGTGCCGCAAGGAGGCCATCGAGCTCCTGAACAAGGGCGATGGCTCCGAGTTGGGGCAGATCAAGTCCGTCAAGGTCTACATCGCCAGCAAGCGCCGCATTTCCATCGGCGACAAGATGGCTGGCCGCCATGGTAACAAAGGTATCGTGGCCAAGATCGTCCCGGTGGCCGACATGCCGTTCATGGCCGATGGCACGCCGGTGGACATTGTGCTCAACCCGCTGGGCGTGCCGTCCCGAATGAATGTGGGACAGGTTTTCGAGACCCATGTGGGATGGGCGGCGCGCATTCTCGGCATGAGCGTGGCCACGCCTGTGTTCGACGGCATCCATGAAGACAGCATCATCGACCTTCTCTCCAAAGCCCGTCAGAAGAAGGTGGAGGAACAGGGCTGGACGATTGACAAGAGCGGCAAGGTGATTGACGAGGCGGGACGGGACCGCAGCGACTGCTTCATCGGACTCGACGGCAAGACCCGTCTCTACGACGGCCGCACCGGCGAGGCCTTCGGCCAGCGGGTCATGGTGGGCCAGATTTACATGCTGAAACTGGACCACCTGGTCGCCAACAAGATCCACGCCCGTGCCACCGGCCCTTACTCGCTGGTCACCCAGCAGCCGTTGGGAGGCAAGGCGCAGCACGGCGGCCAGCGCTTCGGCGAAATGGAAGTCTGGGCGCTGGAGGCCTACGGCGCCGCCTATACCCTGCAGGAAATGCTGACCGTCAAGAGCGACGACGTGACTGGACGCACGAAAATCTACGAGTCCATCATGCACGGCGACAACTCGCTGACGGCAGGAACCCCCGAATCCTTCAACGTCCTGATGAAGGAAATGCAGAGTCTGTGCCTGGATATCCGGGTCAGGCAGACCAAGGGGGCCATGGCCTGACGGGAAGGCCGGGGGAGGCGCCGCCTGTGGCGACGTCATGGGTGTCTTTAGTGTTCCGAGTCAACGTTTGACGATAACAATGGAGGGCTGTTTCATTGGACAGCACGCAAAAACAACTTAGCGGTATTGTTGATGGCATGGAAGGCGCGAAATATGTGACCATCGGCGTCGCGTCTCCGGACACCATTCGTTCCTGGAGCCACGGCGAGGTCAAGAATCCGGAGACCATCAACTATCGAACGTTCAAGCCGGAAAAGGGCGGTCTTTTCTGCGAACGGATTTTCGGCCCCACGAGGGACTGGGAATGCAATTGCGGCAAATACAAGCGGGTGAAGCACAAAGGCGTGACCTGCGACCGCTGCGGCGTGGAAGTGACCCTGTCTCGGGTTCGCCGTGAGCGCATGGGGCATCTGGAACTGGCGGTTCCCGTGTCTCATGTGTGGTTCTACAAATGCATGCCCAGCCGTCTTGGCCTGATGTTGGACATGACGCAGCGCAATCTGGAGAAGGTGCTGTATTATGAAGAGTGGGTGGTGACGGATCCAGGCGATACGCCGTTGCAGTACAAGCAGTTGCTGAAGGAGCAGGAATATCGCGAAAACGTCTCCGAATACGGGGACGCGTTCAAGGCCGGCATGGGCGCCGAGGCCATTGAGACTCTGTTGAGCCAGCTGGATCTGCCCGCCATGCAGAAGGACCTGTCCGAAAAGCTGATCAACACCCACAGCAAGGCGGACCGCAAGAAGCTGGCCAAGCGGGTGCGTCTGGTGGAGGGCTTCCTGTCCAATGGCATGAACCCCTGCTGGATGATTCTGCATGTGCTGCCGGTCATCCCGCCGGAGCTGCGGCCACTGGTTCCCTTGGAGGGCGGTCGCTTCGCCACCTCTGACCTGAATGACCTCTATCGTCGTGTCATTAACCGTAACAATCGTCTGCACAACCTGTTGCATCTGAAGACGCCGGAAGTCATCATCCGCAACGAGAAGCGCATGCTGCAGGAGGCGGTGGACGCCCTGTTGGACAATGGCCGCCATGGCCGCGCTGTCACCGGCACCGGAAACCGTCCTCTTAAGTCCTTGACAGACATGCTCAAAGGCAAACAGGGCCGTTTCCGCCAGAACCTGCTGGGCAAGCGCGTGGACTACTCCGGCCGCTCCGTCATCGTCGTCGGCCCCGAGCTGCGCATCAACCAGTGTGGTCTGCCGAAGACCATGGCCCTGACGCTGTTCGAGCCGTTCATCATGCGCCGCCTGAAGTCCCGTGGCTATGTCCACACCATCCGCAACGCGAAGAAGTGGATCGAGCAGCGCCGCAAGGAAGTGTGGGACATTTTGGATGAGGTCATCAAAGGACATCCCATTCTGCTGAACCGCGCGCCGACGCTGCACCGTCTGAGCATCCAGGCCTTCGACCCGATTCTGATCGAGGGCCAGGCCATCCGTCTGCATCCGCTGGTCTGCACGGCCTTCAACGCGGACTTCGACGGCGACCAGATGGCTGTCCACGTCCCGCTGTCCAACGAGGCGCAGCTGGAGGCGAAGCTGATCATGCTCGCCCCCAACAACATCTTCTCCCCTGCAAACGGGAAGCCGATCACGACTCCCAGCCAGGACATCACCTTGGGTGTCTACTATCTGTGCTATGAGAACAAAAAGCTGCATGAGGCTTTCAACGCCAAGCCTCCCCTGGAGCAGCGTTGGTTCAACGACTACCATGAATTGCTGCGCGCCTACGACAACAAGGTCGTCTCCATGCACGATTTCGTAAACCTGCGCAACCCCTTCTACGGCAAGGACACGGTATGGGGCGTCTCCGTCAAGAACAACCCCTTCATCGTCACCACCGTGGGCCGCTGCATCTTCAACGAGATCTGGCCCAAGAGCATGGGCTTCTTCAACGGCCCCGCCGGCAAGAAGGAGCTGGGCCGCATGATCAAAGACTGCTATGAGACCGTGGGCCGGGCTGGATTGATTGAGGTTTTGGACAAGCTGAAGGACCTGGGCTATGAGTACGCCACGTGGTCCGGCTTCTCCATCGGCATTCAGGACATGATTGTGCCGAAGGAAAAGGCCGAGCTTGTGGACAAGGCCCAGAAGGAAGTGGACAACATCAGCGAACAGCGCCGCATCGGTGCCATCACCGAGCAGGAGCGCTACAATAAGGCCATTGACGTTTGGACCCGTGTCAACAATGAGCTGGCCGACCGCCTGTTCAAGGTCTTGTCCGAAAATGACGGCCGCGACGAAATCAACCCTGTGTTCGCCATGTTGGATTCTGGCGCGCGAGGCAGTAAGGACCAGGTCCGCCAGCTGGCTGGCATGCGAGGTCTGATGGCCAAGCCCTCCGGCGAAATCATTGAGCGGCCGATTTTGGCGAATTTCCGTGAAGGCCTCTCCGTTCTGGAATACTTCATCAGCTCTCACGGCGCTCGTAAAGGTTTGGCTGACACTGCGTTGAAGACGGCTGACTCTGGTTACATGACCCGCCGACTGGTTGACGTGGCCCACGATGTGATTTGCGTGGAATATGACTGCGGCACCACGAACGGCATTGTGTGTCGTCCCATCCGAGAGGGCAATGAGGACCGTGTGCCGCTGGAGGACCGCATCATCGGGCGCTTCAGCGTCAGCGAGATTCGCGACCCCGTTTCCCGTCAGGTCCTGGTGGGGCCTGGAGAGGAGATCACCGCGCCGATCGCCAAGCGCATTGGCGAGTTGGGCATTGACCACGTCTCCATCCGCTCCGTCCTGACTTGCGCCAGCGAGCGGGGCGTCTGCGCCAAGTGCTACGGCCGAAATCTGGCCACGGGGGCGTTGCCTCAGGAGGGCGATCCTCTGGGCATCATCGCCGCCCAGTCCATCGGCGAGCCTGGCACCCAGCTGACCATGCGTACATTCCACTTTGGCGGTACCGCGTCGGCGACGTCCAGCCAGTCCTACAACAAAGCGGTTCACAGCGGTGTGCTGCGCCTGCAAAGCGCGTTCCCTGTGCCGACACAGGACGGAAAATATGTCGTTTTGGGCAAAAACGGCCGTGTGGCCATTGAGTCCAAAGACGGCGTGGAATTGGAAAGCTACGAGCTGATGCCCGGCGCCACCCTGTCCAAGACAGACGGCGAATGGGTTGAGGTCGGCGAGCGCTTCGTGGAATGGGATCCCTACAACGTCCCGATCATCACCAAGATGGCCGGTAAAGTTGGCTACCGCGACTTGATTGAAGGCACCACCATGAAGCACGAGATCAGCGGTACCAGCGGTAAGGAGGAAGTCATTGTGCAGGAGCACAGCGACGATGTCCATCCCACCTTGGTCATCCTGCCGGAGGACGCCACGGACAGCGTGGACTCCGACCAGGTCATCGATACCTACAGCCTGCCCGCCAATGCGCACATCGTCGTGGAGGAAGGGCAGATCGTGCAGGCTGGTGAGATTTTGGCCAAGTCCCCCCGCCAGAGCACCCGTACCAAAGATATTACTGGTGGTCTTCCCCGTGTCGCGGAGCTGTTCGAGGCCCGTCGTCCGAAGGAAGCGGCGGAGATTGCCAAGATCGATGGTGTGGTGGAGCTGGACAAGCCGGTCAAGGGCCGCCGCAACATCCGCATCCGGGATCTGGAGAACGGAAAATACGAAGACCATCTGATTCCCGCTGGCAAGCGCATCGTCGTATTCAACGGCGACTTCATCACCAAGGGCGCTCCGCTGACGGATGGTGGCGTGGTGCTTTCCGACATGCTGGAAATCTGCGGTGAACACGAACTGCAGGAGTTCCTTGTGAATGAAGTGCAGCAAGTCTATCGGGTTCAGGGTGTTGAAATCAACGACAAGCACATTGAGATCATCGTCCGCCAGATGATGCGGAAAGTGCGCATCACCGATCCGGGGCAGACTCGGTTCCTCTTCGGCGAAATCGTGGACAAGCGGGAGCGGGACGAGGAGAACGCCCGAGTCATCGCCGAAGGCGGCGAGCCGGCCCGTGCGGCGTCCATCCTGCTGGGCATTACCAAAGCCTCTTTGGCGACGGAAAGCTTCATCTCGGCGGCGTCCTTCCAGGACACCACCCGCGTGCTGACCGAAGCCGCCACCTTTGGCCGAATCGACTATCTGCGGGGCTTCAAGGAGAACGTCATCATGGGTAACCTGATTCCGGCGGGAACGGGCTACTACACGGTGCAGAACGTGAAGCTGACCTTCAACGCGCCTCAGGAGGAGGCGGCGGAGGCGGCTGGTTCCCAAGTCAGCGCGGAAGAGGAGAACGCCCGCAAGCAGCTGGATGACCTGCGGGGGTTCCTGGACGTGTAAAGGGGGCCTTGACACAACAAAACAAGGAGCCGGAATTTTTGCCATTTGGCTGAAATCCGGCTCCTTTCTATGGAAAAACGGTGACAAATGTGAGCTTTGCTGTCCAATGTCGTTGTGATGATTTGCAAATTTGACATGACGCATTAGATTAGTAGTCTCATTTTTATATGTTTCAACACAGTATAGGAAGTAGTAATGCCGACAATCAATCAATTGATTCGAAATGGCCGTACTGACAAGCCGGTCAAAAGCCGTGTGCGTGCGTTGGCCCAATGCCCGCAGCGCCGTGGTGTCTGCCTTCAGGTGACCACCCGTACCCCCAAGAAGCCGAATTCCGCCATGCGGAAAATCGCCCGTGTCCGCCTGACCAATGGTCAGGAAGTGACGGCTTACATCGGCGGCGAAGGCCACAACCTGCAGGAGCACAGCGTGGTGCTGGTGCGCGGCGGTCGTGTGCGGGATCTGCCTGGCGTTCGGTACCATGTGGTTCGTGGCAAACTGGACACCCTTGGCATTGACAAGCGCCGTCAGGGACGTTCGAAATACGGCACGAAGCGCCCGAAGCCCGGTGCCGCCACTGATGCGAAGAAGAAGAAATAGGATATATAGGGCGCCGATGGCCGATGGCCGGATAGGCGCGTGAGTCAAGTCAGGAAGAGACATCCATGAGAAGACGTAAAGCAGACAAGCGTCCGGTGACTCCGGACATTATCTACAACAGCGAAATCATCGCCCGCTTTATCAATGCCGTGATGGAACGCGGCAAGAAGAGCGTTGCCCAGGGCATTGTGTACGGTGCTCTTGATGCGATTAAAGAAAAGAAGACGGACATGGATCCCCTGGAGGTCTTCCAGCAGGCGTTGGAGAATGTGAAGCCGCGTCTGGAAGTCAAGAGCCGTCGAGTCGGTGGCGCCACCTACCAGGTTCCTCTGGAAGTTCCTGCTGACCGTCAGACAGCGGTGGCCCTGCGTTGGATTGTGGGCTTTGCCCGCGCCCGCAAAGGGGTGCCTATGCGCAAGGCGCTGGCAGGCGAGCTTCTGGACGCCTTTGACAACACGGGCAATGCCGTGAAGAAGCGGGACGATGTCCACAAGATGGCGAATGCGAACAAGGCGTTTGCCCATTATCGCTGGTAATTGGCTTTGAATTTGTCCCCGGTTCCCTCGTTTGACGGGAGCCGGGGCGAATGTGTTTAACGGAGGCGTGCAGATGCAGGATGAGTTGTCAGGCTCCTCTTGTGGAATGCGGAATGCGTCTCCATCGATTCGAAATGTGGGCATCATCGCCCACATTGACGCGGGGAAGACGACGTTGACGGAGCGGATGCTCTACGACACAGGCGTCATCTCCATCATGGGGGAGGTCCATGAAGGCACGACTGTGACGGATTGGCTTCCTCAGGAGCGGGATCGTGGCATCAGCATCATCAGCGCGGCGGTGACGTGCCACTGGCGGCAATGCCAGCTGAACATCATCGACACGCCGGGGCATATCGATTTCACGGCGGAAGTGGAGCGGTCGCTTCGTGTGATGGATGGAGCTGTCGCCGTGTTCTGCGCCGTCCGCGGCGTCCAGGCCCAGTCTGAGACGGTGTGGCGCTGTGCGCGACGGCATGGGATTCCGGCAATCGCCTTCGTCAATAAGATGGATCGGACGGGGGCTGATTTCCAGAATGTGGTTCGCCAGATTCGCGAGCGCTTCAAGGTGCTTCCGCTTCCGCTGCAGTTCCCTGTGGGCAGCGAGGACCGCTTCCGCGGTTCCATTGACCTGCTGACGGGACGCTGGATCGGCGGCGACGGCGGGACGGTTTCATGGAACTCCATGGACGGCCTGCAGGAGGCGCGGGACTATCTTGTGGAGTGTCTTGCGGAGCTGGATGACGGCATTCTGCGGGACTATATGTCCGACAGGGAGCCTGCGTCGGCCAGCCTGAAGAGGGCATTGACCAAAGCGGTGCGGCGGATGCAGGTCATGCCGGTGCTTTGCGGAAGCTCCTTGGGCAACCAGGGCGTGGATGCGTTGCTGGATGCGATTTGCGACTATCTGCCGCCTCCTTCGGTGGAGGCAGATGGCGGAGAGGCGGCCCGCCTGCTGGCGTTCCGAGTCAGTTCTGGCTGGAACGGAGACGGCAGAAGGGTCTTTGTGCGGATTTACGGCGGCCATGTGGCGGCAGGTGACCGGCTTCAGAACATGAGGACGGGCCATGTCATGGAGGTCGCCGCGGTCGAAAGGGTGACGGCGGATGCCTGCGAGCCCCTTGAACGGGCGGAGGTGGGCGAGGTGGTCTCCCTTTTGGGACTGGACGAGGAGACGTTGACGGGCGACACGCTGGGTGAACCTGGCTCAGAGGTCGCTCTTCAACAGATGACGTTTCCCGAACCCGTCGTCAGCTGGACGATGGAAGCGGAGAGCGCGGAGCAGGGCGGATCGCTCGGCGAGGCGCTGCGTCGCTTTGCGGCGGAGGATCCGACGCTGCGGGTGAAGGACGGGCCGGGCTTGGGTCAATGGACCGTGGCCGGCATGGGCGAGCTTCATTTGGACATTGTCCGAGAGAGGCTGAAGACGGAATGCGGGGTCTCGGCGAAAGTCGGGAAGCCGCATGTGGAATACAAGGACACCATCCTGTCCAGACAAGTCGCCGAAAGGCGCTTCGAGAAAAGGATGGTGGACGGAACCTGCTACTGGGCTTTCCTGAAGCTGGAGGTTGAGCCGCTGGCCAAGGGAGGCGGCGTGGAGCTGGACTGCGGAGACGTCCGCAAGCGGCTTCCCGTTTCCTGTCAGGAGGCGTTGGAGCAGGGGCTTTGGATGGTTCTGAAAGCGGATGACGGCAATGGTCATCCGATGACAGATATGCGTGTCCGGGCTCTGGATGTGGATTATGATGCAAGGTCCATGTCCGAGCTGGCGTTCCTCAATGTTGCACGTCTGGCGTTGGCAGATGCCATAGCCGCCGCCGGACGGGCCGAAATGGAACCGGTCATGCTGGTTGAAGTGAGTGTGCCCCAGGATCATCTTGGGCCGGTCATCGCCGATCTGACGGCTCGGCGAGGCCGTGTGACCGAGATTGACTCGTTGGCACTTGGGGTGTCACGAATTGTCGCGTTGGTGCCGTTGTCGGAAATGTTCGGCTACGCGTCCTCGCTGCGGTCGCTCAGTGGCGGTCGCGGAGATGTGGTGGCCGAGCCGTCCATGTATGCATTTCGGGAACGGGGCCATAAGTGATGAACAGTAAACGAAGGTTTGAAAACTGAAGATGGCTAACAGGCAAACAATTCGAATTCGACTCCAGGCTTTTGAGCACACGATCCTGGACCAGTCCACCGCTGAAATCGTCAACACGGTGAAGCGGACGGGCGCACAGGTTGCCGGCCCGATTCCCTTGCCGACGAAAATCGAGCGCTTTACGGTGAATCGTTCCCCCCATGTCGACAAGAAGTCCATGGAGCAGTTTGAGATCCGCACCCATAAGCGGGTGTTGGACATCATCAATCCGAGCAGCAAGACGGTTGACGAGCTGAAGAAGCTGAACCTTCCTGCGGGCGTGGATATCATCATCAAGATATGACGGGGGAGGTTAGAGATGAAAAAAGGACTACTTGGCAGAAAATTGGGCATGACCCATCTGTATACCGAATCGGGCGAGATGGTTCCGGTGACGGCCATTGAATTGGGTCCCTGCCCGGTCATTGCGTTGCGGACGCAGGCCAAGGACGGCTACAGCGCTGTTCAGATTGGCTTTGGCAGCCGCAAGAAGAAGAATGTGACCAAGGCGATTCTCGGGAATCTCGAGAAGGCGGGATTGCAGGACAATCCTCCGGCGGTCATCCGCGAGATGCGCCTTGACGAAGATCCCACCTATGCGGTGGGAGACACGATTGGCGCGGACACGTTCGCGGCCAATGAGTTTGTGGACGTGATTGGCCGCACGAAGGGCCGCGGCTTCGCGGGCGTCGTCCGCCGCTGGAATTTTGGTGGCGGTCGTGCGAGCCATGGTGGCGCGTGGGTGCGCCGCACGGGTTCCATTGGTATGTGCGCGGCTCCTGGCAAGGTCTACAAAGGCCGGAAGATGCCGGGTCACATGGGCGATGTTCGGCGGACCGTGCAGAACCTCCTGGTGGTTCAAGTTCGTCCCGAGAACAACCTGCTGTTGGTGAAGGGCGGGATTCCCGGCCCCATTGGCGGCGTGGTGGTTGTCCGCAATGCGGTGAAGAAATAAGGAGGGAGACTGCAATGGCTACAACATTGACGGTAAAGACGATAGCCGGTGCGGAAGCCGGCAAGAGCGTGGAAGTGCAGGACGAGCTGCTTGAGCGCGTGAAAGGCGAGCAGGCGGTGAAGGACTCCGTGGTTGCCTTCTTGGCGCGGATGCGTTCCGGCACGGCGGCGACGAAGACTCGCGGCATGGTTTCTGGCGGCGGCGCGAAGCCGTGGCGTCAGAAGGGCAATGGCCGTGCGCGTGCCGGCAGTTCCCGCAGCCCCGTGTGGCGCGGCGGTGGTGTGGTTTTCGGACCCCAGCCCCGCAGCTATGCGAAGAAAGTGAACTCGAAGGTGGAGAAGCTTGCTCTCCGTCGTGCGTTTACGGACCGGTTGGACGCAGAAGAGGTTGTCCTCATTGATTCGTTGGATTTTGATGAGCCGAAAACCAAGAAGATGACGGCCATGCTGGCAGCCATCGGTGTGGGCGAGAACGCTTTGGTCATCGTGGACGAGTGCACGGAGAATGTGGAGCTTGCCGCCCGCAATCTGCCTAACGTGCTGGTGCTGAACGCCCATGCGGTGAACACCTACTGGATGCTGCTCTTCAAAAAAGTCGTGATAACCGAGGCGGGGCTTGAGGCGCTGAACAAGCGACTGGCCTAATTCGCAGGAGGACATGCCATGAACAATCCATACGATGTCGTTTATACCGTGCTGATTACGGAAAAGGCTTCCAACCTGACCGACAAGTTCAACCGCTATACCCTGAAGGTCAATCCGAAGGCCAACAAGATCGAGATCCGCCAGGCGGTGGAAGCGGTCTTTGAGGGCGTGAAGGTCGGCAAGGTGAACGTGATGAACTGCCTCGGCAAGAAGAAGCGCATGAGAGGTTCCCGCATGGGCAAGCGTCCTGACTGGAAGAAGGCGCTGGTCACCCTGAAGGAAGGCACGATCGAACTGCTCTGAACGTCATAAACTAGCGAGAGATAATATCATGGGTATTAAGAAATACAAGCCGACGTCTCCCGGACGGAGACAGATGACGGTCAGTGATTACAGCGAACTGACCCGCAGGAAGCCCGAAAAGTCCCTGACCGTGGGCATGCGTTCCACGGGTGGCCGTAACAACTTGGGCCGCGTGACCACGCGTTTCCGCGGCGGCGGCAACAAGCGCCGTTACCGCATCATTGATTTCCGCCGTACGAAAGACGATGTGGCGGCGGTGGTGGCTCATATCGAGTATGATCCCAACCGCAGTTCCCGCATTGCCCTGCTGGAGTATGAAGACGGCAAGAAGGCCTACATTCTGGCTCCAGTCGGTCTGAAGCAGGGGGACAAGGTCCGCAGCGGTTCGGAAGCCGAGTTCAAGCCCGGCAACGCCATGTGCCTGAAGGACATCCCCGAAGGTCTGAACGTCCATTGCATTGAAATGGTTCCGGGGCAGGGGGCCAAGATTGCCCGCTCCGCAGGACAGGTTGCCATCGTCCGTGCCAAGGAAGGCAATTACGTGCAGGTCAAGCTGCCCAGCGGCGAAGTCCGTCTCATCCATGGCAATTGCCGTGCGACCATTGGGCAGGTGGGCAATCTGGAACATTCTGCCATCAGCCTGGGCAAGGCTGGCAAGAAGCGCTATCTGGGCAAACGCCCCCACGTCCGCGGCGTCGTGATGAATCCTGTGGATCACCCGATGGGCGGTGGTGAAGGCCGTACCTGCGGTGGTGGCCATCCTCAGTCCCCCTGGGGCCAGCTGGCCAAGGGCTATCGCACCCGCAAGCCCAAGAAGAATTCTGATCGCTTCATCATTCAACGGAGGAAAAAGTAATGTCATCTCGTTCCATCAAGAAAGGGCCATTTGTGGATCTTCCGCTGAAGGAGAAAGTGGATGCCATGAATGCCAAAGGCGAGAAGAAGGTTGTGAAGACCTGGTCCCGCCGATCCATGATTATGCCGGAATTCGTGGGTCATACGTTTTCTGTGCATAACGGCAAGAGCTTTGTCAATGTGTTCGTGACGGAAAACATGGTTGGCCATCGTCTGGGCGAGTTCTCCCCGACCCGCACGTTCCGCGGCCATGGCGCCATCAGCGGCAAGTAAAACGACGGCTGATTCAATCTGTCTTTCGTGGCCCTGGCAGGCGATTGCGCTTGTCAGGGCCTTTTCGGCTCTATATGCCGTGTGACGATTCGACAGAGGTCTGCGGAACACGCAGATCTGTTGGTTTTGCGGTTCGTAATGGGCTGAATCGCCATATACCTTATATATATGGTATAAGGCGATGCAAACGGAAAGGCTTCATATGAATGTGTTGTTGATCAATGGCAGTCCCCACGAAAAGGGATGCACCTATACGGCTTTGGCCGAAGTGGCCGCTCAGCTGGAGCGCCATGGCATCCAGACCCGCTTCTTCCACATCGGCAACCGCCCCATGCGGGGATGTCTCGCCTGTGGCCGCTGCAAAGACGGCTTCTGCGCCTTTGATGACGATGGAGCCGTGGAATGCGCAAAGCTCATGCGGGAGGCGGACGGCATTGTGGTTGGGTCCCCTGTGTACTATGCCGGCCCCAACGGAGTGCTCACATCTCTGTTGGATCGGGTCTTCTTCTGCGGCTCCTCCTGGCTGGTCAACAAGCCGGCGGCCGTGGTGGTCAGTGCGCGCCGCGGCGGGGCAAGTGCCACCTATGATCGTCTGCTCAAGTACTTTATGAAGACAAGCATGCCCATTGTGACCTCGCAATATTGGAACAGCGTTCATGGCATGACCCCCGAAGATGTCCGTCAGGACAAGGAGGGGCTGCAGACCATGCGCACGCTGGCGAACAACATGGCCTGGTTGCTCAAATGCATTGACCATGCCAAGGGCGTGATTCCCCTGCCGGAAAACGAGCCGTGGACACCGACGAATTTCATCCGTTGACCCCATCAAAAGGAGAGTAAAAATGGCATTGGCCGATGATTGTGTCTTTTGTCGTATTCTGAAGGGGGAGATTCCCTCCTGCCGCGTCTATGAGGATGATTTGGTTTTGGCGTTTTTGGACATTGCGCCGTTTAATCCAGGGCATATGGTGATTGTCCCGAAGGACCATCATCACAGCTGCACCACGTTGCCGGAGGAGACGGCGGGCCGCATGATGGCCGTCGCCGCCAAATTGGGCGCCGCCGTGATGCGGGCGACAGGGGCGGAGGGCTTCAACCTCTTCCTCAACAACGGAGCGGTGGCCGGACAGGCGGTACCCCATACGCATCTGCATGTGTTACCGCGCTTTGTGTCGGACAAGGTGCTTATCGAGGCTCCCGTCCAGAAGTATGAAAGTCCGGAGGCGATGCAGGAGATGGCGGCCAAAATCAAGGCCGGCATCCGGAACTGAAAAGGGTGGCGGCGATGAATGAGCAAGAGGAACATCAGGCGAAGCTCGCGGCTGTGCTCAAAAATGATGACCGGTACCCCATTCAGGCGTATTTGTTCATGGAGGAGGCCGTTCAGGCGGCCATGAAGGACTATGAAAAGCGCTCTCAGGTGCGGGGAAGCCGTCATGTGACCGGTCAGGAGCTGGTCCACAGCATCGTGAAGGAGCTGCTAAGGAAATATGGCCCCATGGCATGGGACGTCCTGACGGCGTGGAACATCCACAAGACGGAGGACTTCGGCAACTTGGTGTACAACTTGGTCAGGGTGAAGCTATTGGGCGTCAGCCCGGAGGATTCGCCCAATGACTTTGTGGATGTGTTGAATTTGGAGGAGGAGCTGACGCGGCCCTTCGTCAGCCACAAACCGCTGCCCACCATCCCGCGAATCGTGTGAAGCACCTCGCTCATTTTCGCAGGCCATCAATGTAATTCTGTAACTCATTGATTATCAATGAGTTATGGATTTAGATATACGATGGCCGCCGAATTCGCCATGGCCGTGGTGGCGGCGGGTGGACATTTGCCCCCGAGTCTCGCCCCTCTGGTTTACCAGCCACAATTGCCGATTTGCAATTAAAGGAACATGGCGGCGAGAATGAGTATCATGCCTGTGAGGGAGCTCCATGTCAGGGTTTCATGGAACAGCAGGATGCCCACTAGGGTGGCGGTGACGGGCTCCGAGGTGGCAATGATGGCGGCCGTTGACGGTGTCAGTCGCTTAAGTCCCGCTGTATACGCCACATAGGGGAGGATGGTGGAGATGGGGACGAGTCCCGCCAGCGGCAGCCAAAAACCGCTGGCCGAGCCCAGCAGGGGGCGGATGGCGGCGTAGTCCGCCAGAGGCAGGGTCCCCATGGCGGCGAAAAGAAAGGTCCACAGGGAGATGGTGGCGCTGGAATAGCCGCGCTGTTGGGCGCAACGGCCAAAGATGCTGTACAGCGCATAGAAGAAGCCGGAGCCCAGCCCCAAAAGAAAGACCGGAAAGGGCAGGCGGATGCTGTCTTCCTGCTGAATGACGCCGGAGACCAGAACGCAACCCGCCGTCACAAGGGCCAGCGCGATGAAGGTGCGTCGCCGAAAGGCTTCCCCAAAGCAGAAGTGGGACATCAGGGTGACGAAGATGGGGGAGGTGTACAGCAGGATGACGGCGATGCCGATGGACGTGTGCTGCAGGGTGGTGAAATAGCAGAGGTTGAACATCAGCAGGCTGACCAGACCGCTTCCCGCCATGCACCACAAATCCTTCAGTCGCACCTTGAGCAGTTGGGGACGGCAGAGGGCAAGGGCCGTCAGCAGGACGATGGCGGAGAAGCCGGAGCGCAGGGCGGCTATGGTAAGTGGTTGCAGCCCATTGGCATGCAACGTTCGAACAAAGGCCCCCATGAATCCCCAGCCGATGCCCGCGATGAGAACCTCGCCAATGCCGATATGACGGGAGGAAATGCCCATGCCTATCGTTTCCGTCGTCGGTTCAGCCGCGAACCATTTGGGTGAAATTCAGACAACGCTGATAGGCGTCGTGAATGAAGGCGTTCAGATCCTCTTTGAAAGGCGTATTGTACTTTGAGAGTTCGAAGCTGATTTCTCTCGGGTAGGGGGAGCGCTTTAGAATGTCGGCGAAGCGGTCCCAGTCCAGCGTGCCGTAGAACGGCGGCTGATGCAGGTCGCCTTTGCCGTCGTTGTCATGGATATGGAGGGCAAGGAGCCTGTCCTTGTGGCGGTCCAGGTTGTCCAGCCCATGGTCGTCCTGCATGTGACCGTGTCCGCTGTCAAAGCAGAGTCCGATGAAATCGGCGGGATAGACGTCGAACAGCTCGTCCATGATGGCGAAGGTGTCTCCAGGCATGTTTTCGAGGGCAAGGGGCACGTGAAGCTCCCGAGAAAGGGGCATGAGCTCGTCAAGGGACTTTTTCAGGGCGGCGAGACGGAGACGGATGCCGTCGATTTCCTCTGCGGGAGTCTGCACGCCGATGGCTGGAATGTGCATCATGACCGTGCCGGTTCCCTCGCATTCCCTCAGCATCCGCATGCGGTTGGCGACCAGCTCGACGCCGGCCTGCCGTTGAAATTCCACTGTCGAAAACCAGCACTTTTCGTTGCCGGCGCTGCCATGGATGTCCAGAAGGGTCAGCCCGTATTGCTTCAGCCACTGATGGATTTGGCGGATTTCGCTGGGCGTGTAGATGAAATCCGTGCACCACTGGTGGCACCAGTGGACATGGGTGAAGCCGGCTCCCGCCATGAGTTTCAGATGGGGCTCCGGATTCCCCGTGTCGGTGGAAAAGTCCGTGTTGAGTGCAATATTCATGGAAGGTTCCTTATATCCTGAAACAGTTTTCGCTTGAGATTGTAACTTATTGAATATGAGTGAGATAGATATTTAATGCTCAAAGCGGTGACAGAAAAAGAGGACTTGGAGAGAAGCCCCTTTCCATCGCCGTGAAACATCATTTTTAATTTAGCCTATATGAAGAGGGTTTCAAGCAAAGAGGGCGTTTGGCGGTGGTGTTGCGGCGAAACTGGTGGTATATTTTGACATGGACAGATGTCGAGGGGGCAACTGCCCTTCCAAATACCATGCAAAAACAGGAGCGAAACATGCGAAGGCTGGTGATTGCCGCACTGGTGGCGTTGAGCGCCATTGCCCAAGAGATTCCCGCGGGGTGGTTTCCCTTTCAGACGGATGCGCGGGTGGCGCCGGAGAGCAGCCTGGGCAGCGTGGCCTTTCTGAATCCAGGGCCTGCGAGCCAACGTATCTCCTTGAAGGACGGGCATTTCGCCCTTCCGGACGGTTCGCGGATCCGCTTCTTTGGCACCAATGTCACCTTCTCAAGGGCCTTTCCGGACAAGGAGGTGGCTCCGCTGATCGCCAAACGCATGCGGCAGCTGGGCATCAACGTCGTCCGTTTCCATCACATGGACAACCGCCACATCTGGAACGCGGACCAGACCGCCTTCGAGCCGGACATGGTGGACCGTCTGCAGTGGTTCATCCATTGTCTGAATCAGGAGGGCATCTATGTCAACATCAACTTGCATGTCTCCCGATGGTACAAGGGGTTAAGCCATAAGTCCGCCTTCCACTACGGCAAGGGCCTGGACCGCTTCTATCCGCCGTTCATCGAACAGCAGAAACAGTATGCGCGGGAACTGCTGACGGCGGTCAGCCCCTATTCCAAGCTCCCGATGACCGACGACCCCGGCGTCTTCTGCATCGAAATCAACAACGAAGACGCCATCGATCTGCTGGAGAATTCGTACAATCTGGCGGAGCTTTCGGGGACGCCGTGGGGGGACTGCCTGCTGGTGCTGTGGCATGGCTGGCTGGCGCGGAAATACGGCAACGCCCCTGCTGTCATCCAGGCATGGACGGCGGAGCAGCAGCCGTTGTCGTCCGTCAACATGGTGGCCGGCATGACGCCACATTTCGAAGGGGAGCAGGTGGGCTATTTCGAGCCGTCCCAGCCCGCTGAGGGGGAATATGAGCTGAAACTGCTGAAGGACGGGACGGTGGATTGGGCCTATCAGATGCATTTCTTCTCCATCACCCTGAAGGAGGGCGGCCGTTATCTGGCCCGCTTCCGAATCCGCTGCGATGTGCCCCGCGTCATTCACGTCAGCCTGGCCCATGCGGAGCCGCCGTGGCACAACTATTGCTCCAAAGCAATCAACGTGACGCCGGAATGGCAGGAGGTGGAAGTCCAACTGAACGTCATGGGGCTGCAGAACGTCAAGAAGCGCTTCACGTTGAACTTGCAGGGGCGCTCCACGCCGGCGACGGTTGTCGTGAAGGACATTGGCCTGTTCGAGGGCGAGCGGCCCATGCCGTTCGCCAATGCGGCTGAATTTTCACAAATTCCTTTCCCAGAAGAACTTGCGCCGATGACCATGAGCGGGGACTATCGGACGTTCCTGCGGGAACTGGACTTCCGCTATTCGCGGGAGATGACGGATTTCCTGAAAGGCACGTTGAAGGTGAAGGCGCTGGTGACGGACACGCAGGCCTCCTACGGTGGCGTCTTTGGGCACTTGCGGGAAAGCGAAATCGCCGATTTCGTGGACATGCATGCCTATTGGCAGCATCCCCTGTTCGCGGCGGGACATTCGTGGAGCGCCCTCCATTGGACCATTGGAAACAGTCCGATGGTGGACAACGACAGCGGCGGTGTGCTGACCTATCTAAGTCGTTGGCGCACAGCGGGAAAGCCATTCACGGTCTCCGAATACGACCATCCTGCGCCCAGCGAGCATCTGGCCGAGATGTTTCCCCTGTTGGGCAGTTTTGCGGCTTTTCAGGATTGGGACGGCCTCTATCAGTTCTCCTACGTCCATCCCGTGGACATGAAGGAGAAAGTCCGTCTGGCTGGATACTTCAGCATGGCCCCCAATCCGGCCAAGATGGTGACGTCCCATTTTGCGGCGATGGTCTTTCGGCTGGGGCTGATTCCTCCCGCAGAGCAGGCGGTGACCATCACCGTGCCGCAGCCGTTAATTCGTAACTTGTTGATGGATAATGAGTTGAAAAAATGGAGCACGGCGGTTCCCGGCTATCCGTCATCCCCTTTCTTTGCAGGACGTTTGGAGACGCGGTTCGTGGAGGAAGGCGATGCCGTCACCGTCGTCAACGGAGAGCTTGGCACCGCCCTTCCGCTGCGCACGTCCTGCCTCACGTGGTCATTGGATAAACCGCAGCAGGGCATCTTCATCGTGAACGCGCCGAAGGCCAAGGCGGCGATGGGGCATTTGGGTGGACGGACGGTGCCCATGGGAGAGGTGACGGTGGCGGCCAAACTGCCGAAAACGGACACCGCCGCCTTCACGCTAGTGGCCTTGGACGACCGTGAAATCGCCGCCTCCCAACGGATGCTGCTGTCTTTGGTGGGCACCATCGCCAACGTGGGCATGGAATGGGACGAGAACCATACGACCATCAAGGACCGGTGGGGTGACGGTCCCGCCATCGCCAAATTCATCCCTGCGGAAATTATCCTGCCTGGAGAAGCCCGCCCCACGGTCACCGCTTTGGACCCCGCCGGCAATCCCATGGGCACGATTCCCGTGGACGGCGGTCCCCATGCATGGCGGTTTGCCACCTTGCCCGAAATGCCGTCGCTTTGGTTCTATGTAAGTCGTTGAGCAACAGTATATTATATATTACGACTGTGTTCCACCGCCCCGTGAGGGCTGACGTCTGATTCTGCAGCCTCATATCCCGCCGCCATGAAGGACTGCAATATAATGCATAATAATGAATTGCGAATAGTGAAAGTCAAAATGAGGCCGTGAAAAACGGCGAAAATGACGAAAATTACATCCGGAGGAACAAAAAACGCCCTTGATTTTTGGGGCGATGGCCGTTCCGCGGCCCCACGATGCCCTTCCTCGCATGATAGGGACGACCCTGTATATTAATACCTCTTTTGATATATAGGGCCAAAATGGGCCACTTTTTTGCATTTTGCCATTCTTGCACTATATTTCATTATCTTTCAGTTCATTCATAAAAATGCAATGGACTTCAGAACGCGATTCGTGAGAGGGGAAGAGTGAAACAGCAGGCAATGTGTTATGGCAGAATCATGTTTTCTGTTGCGGAATATCTTCCATGTTTGCTTTTTTCTGAATAGGGTATATAATAAAAATTAGGTAATTCAATGCGTTGCCAACAAGAAGAGGTTTCCCCGATGTGCGATTGCTTCAAAACCGCTGAATATTTTCTCCGTCTCCAAACAGGAGATGCAGGGGATGCCATATCCAACATGAAACTCCAAAAGCTATTGTATTATGCTCAGGGGTTTGCCTTGGCCATTCTTGGAAATCCATTGTTTCCGGAGGATTTTGAGAAGTGGACGTTTGGTCCTGTCCTTCCCGTTGTCTATGACAAATACAAGGAGTTCGGCTCTGACGCCATTCCGCGACCAGAAGGTGCTCGGCTTCAAGAGTATACGGATGATGAAAGGAAACTTCTTGATGAGGTCTATTTTACGTTTGGACAATATTCCGCGTGGGCACTAAGCGAAATGTCTCATGCGACTCCTCCATGGCAGAATGCGGAGATGGGAAAAATCATCACGAAAGAATCCATGAAGTCCTATTTCTCCACGCAGATTGAAAAATGACAATCAGACACGCTCCATTGCATTGGCATAACGCCCCTAGATGCAGATTTTAACCTAAAACGTGGGACGAGAGACGGGAGACGGGAGACTCGATAAGAGAAGAGTGAAAAGTGAAGAGTGAAAAGTGAAGAGTGAAAAGTGAAGAGTGAAAAGTGAAGAGTGAAAAGTGAAGAGTGAAAAGTGAAAAGTGAAAAGTGAAAAGTGAAAAGTGAAAAGTGAAAAGTGAAAAGAGGGCAAGGGCTCAGGCGAAGAAACGGCGAATCACATCATAGGCGATGCTGCCTGGCGGCGGAGTTTTGGGAAGGGTGTCTTTGGAGAACCAGCCCAGTTCGGTCAGCTCATTGCCATCGGGGCAGGGGGAGCCGGAGGCGTAGTCCGCGCGGAAGGCGAGCATGAGGCTGTTGGGGAAGGGCCATGGCTGGCTGGACAGATAGTGGATGTTTTTCACGCGGAGGCCGGTTTCCTCCTGAATCTCCCGTTCCACGGCCTGCTCCACCGTTTCTCCCGCCTCCACAAAGCCTGCAATCAGGCCGAATATGCCATCGGGAGCGCGGCGGTTATGGGCCAGCAGCAGCTCTTGTCCGTCATTCCGCGAGATGGCGATGATGACCGCCGGAGCCAGCTGCGGATAATAGCGTTCGCCGCAATGGGGACAGACTCGCGCCATATCCGACTGGGAGAACGCGAGTTCCGCGCCACAGCGACCGCAGAGACGATGCCGTCGCCACCATGGATACAGTTCACAACAACGGCTGATGGCGTTCATAATGTCTAACGTGTTCTGGGAGAATACATTACGTATTTGCATGGAAACCACGTCCTGTGGAAGGGACGTTCCGTTCAAGGTCATTTCCATGCCGTAGCAGGGTACATCGTCCAACTTCCCGGAAAGGATAAGTTCCTCATTTTCAGGAAGATAGGATGCCATATGGGAGGCCAGGGGAAGGCGAAGGGCACCATCGGCGTCTCTTGCCATCAGCATCTCCTTGCCGGAGAAGAGGATAAGCGGTTCGTTGCCAGCCAGGTCCGCGACGCGGCATACATGGTGAATGGGTTCGATGGAAAACATGGAGCAGTCTGAATGCGGAAGGGGTGGATTGTCTGCCTCAAAATATAGGGGCGATTCCCCTGCCGTCAACTTCCGGAAGGGGAAATTGGAACTGAGGGGGCACGAAGAGTGAAACGTGAAGAGTGCAAGTCCCAAAGGCACGAGTGCAACTCACGAACAGACGGTTATTTCACTATTTTTGTTAGACGCGGGACATGGGACGGGGGACAAATCGGTGGGTTGCGCTTTCGGGGCTGCGCTCTCCCCCAGCGGTCTTCCGCCGTCCCGTTGGGGCTGACGCGTGAATGGCGGTGGTGCTTCGAGAACTTTTCTCTATGGCTTGCAAAACCTCTGGCCTGTTCATCATTTTCAGTTCAATGGAACACCCTAATGCCATGGAAATTTCCACCATGGACTTCATGGTAAAATTGGTTGTCTCATTCAAAACCCGCGAAACATACTGCTTGGACTTGTTAAGCCGTTTTGCCAATTCTGACTTGCTGATGCCTTTTGCCTCCATGATTTGACAGACATCTTCCACAAATTTTGCCTTTATCGATTCAGTGATAAAGGCGACATCATTGTCAAGATCGATGCATTCCAGGTCATCAAGTAGCTTTTTTGTGTCTTTGTCAATTTTCATTTGCTTTTTCTCCCTCTCATTGCTCAAAGAGAAACCGATATTTTTCAGCACGGCTAAATTGTTGGTCTTGTTTGGTTTTGGATTTTTCGTTGTCCTTCTCCCATCCATGAGTACAAATAACAACCTCTTCTTCATGGATGAAAAAGAACAGCCTGAACCCCAAGCCTGCTGATGATTTGAACTCATAAATCTGATTTCTGCCCACATTGTCAGATTTCCATGGCCTCACTCGATTCTTATTTGCAACAATATCCCTTTCTTCCAACTGAAGTTTTATGCTTGCCACAAGTTTCCTATACAAGTTTTCGTTCTTTTTCCGCATTTTAAGCAAGTCTTTGACTGCCTCTGGCAATTCTTCCGTGTCCTTTCGCCATAAAAAACCAAGAGAATGCATTCTTTCCCATTCACATTTCAGCAAAAGTTTATCATAGACCTCAGGCAATTGCTCCCTTAAGTCGGATAATCGCACAACCCCATATGAATTGGCGTCTCTATGATTTATAGGACCTTGAAACATTGTCTACTATATGTGTGATTTTCCGGAAGTCAACTTATAAATTGACTTTTCTTCTTCCATTAACCGCCCACTGCATGTTTGGCCGGAGGAGAAATGGGAGGCAACTCGCCATTTCAATCCGTGGAGGACGACAAGTTGGCCATATCCATGCCCCTGACTCATAACTCTGTCATGTGCCTATGTCCTTACTATACCTCCTTCCTTTATCGCTTCAAACCTGCTTGTTGTTTTATAACCTATTATCATTCAGAATCTTACAAATTCACACAGAATCATTATGACTCTTGTGGGATGCAAGAGAATGGGATGTGGGACAGGAGACGAGCGACGTGGCGCGAAAAGTGAAAAGTGGGGCAGGGGGCACAGTCATGGCAGAGGGCAAGGGGCGAGTTGGGGGGTTGGGGGAGGGAATTGGGGTGGAAAAGTTGAATCTGGCCTGATTCCATATACATTATAAGGACGCAGTTTTTCAGTGCAACCCCATGGTTTGAAAGAAGAGGAATATGGAACGGGTTTATATTGGCGAGATTAAGCAGCATTTGGAAGTGCCGGTGCTCCTGCATGGCTTCATTGAGAATTTCCGCAATGGCGGCACCATGGCCTTCATCGTCTTGAAAGACATCAGCGGCAAAGTCCAGGTGACCATCGAGAAGAAGAACCACGAGGACATGCTGCCACTGTTGGACCAGCTGACTCTGGACTCCGTCATCACCGTCACGGGCGTGGCCCATGCCAGTGAATACGTGAAACTTAACGGCGTTGAGGTGATTCCGGAGCGCATTGAAATCGAGTCCATCGCCGCGCCGCTTCCCATCGCCCGAGAGGACATTCCCGCCACGAAGAAGAAGCCGGCCATCGAGCGGTCCAGCGTGGACCTGCGGCTGGATTACCGTTGGGTGGACCTGCGTTCGGAGCGCAACCAGCTGCTGTTCAAAGTCCAGACCGCCATGGTCAAGGCCATGCGGGACTTCCTGCTGGAGCGCCGCTTTTTGGAGATTCATACGCCGAAGCTCATTGGCGCCGCCAGCGAGAGCGGGTCGGAAGTCTTTGCGGTGGACTACTTTGACACCAAAGCCTATTTGGCCCAAAGCCCCCAGTTCTACAAGCAGATGGCCATGGCCGGCGGCTTTGAGCGCATCTTCGAGGTGGGACCGGTCTTCCGCGCGGAGAAGTCCTTCACCAACAAGCACACCACGGAATTCACGGGCTTCGACTTGGAGTTCAGCTACATCACGTCCTTCCGCGATGTGATGGCCATGGAAGAGCAGCTGCTGACCCATATGCTGAAGGAGGTCAAACAGCAGTACGGCGAGCAGATTCAGGAGACCTTCGGGCTGGAGGTCATCGTTCCGGAGACGCCGTTCCCCGTCATTTCCCTTGCGGAACTGTATGCGGAGCTGGAAAAGGAATTCGGCTACACGGTCCCGGATTCGGAGAAGGGGGACTTAACCTCTGAGGCAGAGCATCTTAGCTACGACTGGGTTAAAAAGAAACACAACCACGAATTCCTCTTCGTCACGGATTTCGACGCCGCCAAGCGCGCCTTCTACCACATGCGCGACGCGAATGGCGTCCCTCAAGGCTACGACCTGATTTGGCGCGGCACGGAAATCACCACTGGCGCCCAACGGGAGCACCGCTACGAGATTCTCAAGAAGCAGGCGGAGGAGAAGGGACTCGCGGAGGACGTGAAATTCTATCTCGAATTCTTCAAATACGGCTGCCCGCCCCATGGCGGCTTCGGCATCGGCGTCGACCGCCTCACCATGCTGCTGGTCGGTCTGCACATCAACGAGGCCATGTTCCTCTTCCGTAGCCCTAAACGCCTGACGCCCTAAGGGTTGCGCTGTCAGAGCCCGTTTGCGGCATGAGAACGATTTGAAATCATGTAACTTATTTACTATCAATAAGTTATAAATGATTTTGATGAATTTTGCGAAAGCCGTAGATTCGGGGTAATCATGACCAAGGTGAATAGATGCGAAACACTTTTTTTCTACATCTACTGAACTATTTCAAGGCGACGCCGTTTTGGAAGGGGGTGCGTCGTCGCAAACAATTGCGCAGAATGTTGTCGATGGAGTTGATTGATGAGTTCATCGACCTGCATTATGGCAAGGATTGTCCCGAACGGGAGGTGCTGCGGCAGGAGATTTACTCCGTCGCGAAGAATCATTGTCTGCAGAAATGGGAGTTCCTCTGCTATGATCTGCGCGGGAAGGATGAAGACTA
>JAEEYQ010000035.1 GCA_016288215.1 Lentisphaeria bacterium
ATCCTGAACAGTCTTGGAACGGAAGACGACTATGTCAAATATGCCAGCGGGATGCAGCCGGCGGCGTTTATTCGGCAACTGGTGGGATTGGACAATCGGACCATCAACGAGAAGCTTGCGGCCTGGGAGCATGATTATCAATTCAATTCCATCCAGCAGGAGTTCATCAAGGAAATCGTGAATTTTGTCCGCCAGAACGGCGACATCGTGCCAATGGATTTGCTGAACAGGGATCCCTTCAAGACGACCTTCAATCCGGATCATTTCGAAGAGAAGACGCAAGCTCTGATGAACATCGTGAAGATGTTCCATGATGTTATTGCGCCGAAAGCGGCGTAATTTCAGACATCGTGATTTTGGGAAAACAATTTGTACTTCATAACATGTTATAAGTAGTTTTCATGGTTTGGAAACCCAAAATGACCATAATTTTTATGGTTTGGAAACCATAAATCGATTTTAGCATATGGACGCGGAAAGTGAAAAGTTAAGAGTGAAAAGTTAAGAGCGGGACGAGGGACGGGAGCCAAAAGTGGGACGGGGGACGGGAGACGGGAGCGAAAAGTGGGACAAGGGACGGGAGACGGGAACGAAAAGGTAGGACGGGGGACGGGGGACGGGAGGGGAGACAAGAGGAGAAAGAGAAAAGAGTGACACGTTAATCACCCCTAATGATTGCCTTATGCCTTCATGCCATTTACCATGATAATTGATGTTTCTATATGATAATGAACATGTTAGCATTGAAAACTTGTTTTTCTCTGCTATTCTATCTCTTGTATCATGTTGCTTTCATGAGCAAGCAGCAATTCCCTTGTCATTACATATGGAAAGTTCTCATGTCTGAAATCATAAGCTCCCACGGCGGCTATCGCCGAACCCTCTCATTTAGCTATGTCTGTCTCATCTTCCATGCGACGGAAGTTTTCTGCAAACGCAACTATTCCTACAAGAATGACGCCCTCGGCAAGACTGTCGGACAGATGATCGGCGCCGCGAGGTCAGCGCGGCAGAACATCGTTGAAGGGTCATCAAGGGCCGGAACAAGCAAGGAAACCGAATTGCGGCTCTACGATGTGGCGAAAGGCTCGCTTGAGGAGCTGGCTGGAGATTATGAAGCCTTTCTCATTGGGCAAGGTTATGCGCCTTGGACGGAAAATGATTCCCACGTCATTCAGCTGAAGTCCATCGCTCTTGACCGTTACAATGGTTCAATTCTATCGCGTCATGATTACGGCAAATACATTCTTGCCATGCGCCAACGCTTTTCATCCTTTCTTGAGACAGAATCCCCCATTGACGCCGCAAATGGCATATTGGTGGTGATTGACCAAGCCTGCAGTCTGTTGCATCGCCAAATGGAGAGCCTTGCAGAAAGCTTCCGTGAAAATGGCGGCTTCTCCGAACGCATGAGCAGGGCACGGCTGGAAACACGTGACAATCAGACTGAGGCACAAGTTCCCCAGTGCCCCAAATGTGGTAAACCCATGAGAAAGATGATTGCCCGCAAAGGCCGTAATGCAGGCAGGGCATTTTGGAGCTGCATGGATTATCCAAACTGCAACGGGACACGGAACTTCATGGCGTAACATTTGCGCCATCGTCCCTTGTCTCGCGTCTCACGTCTCGCGTTCCAGCTAAAATCATCCTAACCCATTGCGCGTCAACCACTTACTCCTTCACCGCCCGCAGGACATCCTCCAAAATCGCGTTGACGCTGATGTTTTCCGCCTCGGCGCGGAAGCTGGCGCCCATCGTCATCGTCCAACCACTTTGGATAGAAGTCAGTCAGTCAAGGATTTCTGTCTCAAAGCTATTTTGGGCGTCGTGGTTCATCTTAATCTCTGTCCCTTAGGCACTTGGTATATGAATGGACTTTTAGATCCTACTCTACGTCTATCAGCAAGTTACCGGCAAGTTAAAATTGACCTCTCGTTCTGTTCAAACTCCTCCCCAAAACCACTGTTCTGCAAGTTGTCAGCAAGTTACCGGCAAGTTAAAACTGACCTCTCGTTCTGTTCAAACTCCTCCCCAAAACCACTGTTCTGCAAGTTGCCGGCAAGTTAAAACTGACCTCTCGTTCTGTTCAAACTCCTCCCTAAAACCGCTGTTCTGCAAGTTGCCGGCAAGTTAACTATGCCCAGTACGGAATGTACCGCATGTATCTGGGAGCGGTATCCGGGTCAGCCACCCGGATACGCCCTGCCTCCACTGCCTCTTTCAAAAGTCTCGATATGCTGGATGCATTTTTTTCGTCCAAGCCAAAGCGTTTTCTGAGAGAGCTGTTGTTCATCGGCTCTTGGGTTATGTACGATATGCAGGCATGGAAATAGCACGCTCGCAATTTGGCGTCGCCCGTAAGCATCGTATATGGAATGAATGAGAACAAAGTGACCTTGGTGTTTTCTTCATAAATTTGAATCTCGGGAGTTGGAAGTTGCATCAACTCACAAGTCGTTACAATCTTATCCCAACCGGTCCCCAGCTCTTCACACATTTTCAGGCGCCGCATCATGGAAGCAAGTTTTTCGTTGCGCGACTTGGGAGGCGTGTCAATGATACGCTCGATATCGACCAAGGGGGCTCCTGGATTGTAAATTTCAATTCGATCTGCATAAACTTCTACTACCGGTCCTGCGCCGCTGACGGAAAAGTCTTGGTGAATAAGGGCATTTGCAATAGTTTCGCGAAGGGCGATTTCCGGATAACGATCCTCCGTCTTACGCCTAGCTCCGTCAATCACCTCTTTGGTTGGCAACAAGGCTTTCAGAAACTCCATGACTCCGGAAAAGCCGATGGCATATCCATTTTGCCCACTATAATCCTTGAGTAGCTGAATCTTGCTTTTCCCTTCAAACAGGGCCACCCGGATCGCCTTTCTGGACACCGTGGGAAATTCCGCGAGACGGCGTGCAAAGAGGACTGCTCCCAAATTGGTTATGGTGAATAGTCCATTATCCTGCTTTTTGAGCAGTTCGTCTTCCAACAAATCATGGGCGATATTATTGTATCCATCAGGAATGGACTTGTTCTGCAAAGAAAAGTAAGCAGGATAATCAAGCATATCAAGAGCTTGACTGAGTTCCAAATTAGTTTTTGCCGCTTGTGTCTCAAAGTCACGGTAGCGCAACTTGCTCCACAAATCCTTTTTGACAGCCGGATAATCGTTGAGTTTCTTCGTATAACTACCGATTCGAATGAACTCTTCCTTGCGGAACATCACAGTACTGCCGACTGCCGCTACAATTTCGAGAACAACGAACCATTTCTTGTCAATTTGCACTGAGTTAATTTCAAAGTTGGCATTGTGTGACAAATTGTGACGCAACCAATTTTCCAACTCCTCATTACCAACTTTGGCGGTTTGCCAATTGAAAGTAGTTCCCTTCAATTTATGGGTCTCGTCTTCGACACCCCAAATCAAATACGCCTTGTCTCTGCCAACTAGAGCGGCGGCATTGGCAAGAGCGCAAATATCCTGACCAATCATAACAGGTTCGTCATTGCTCACCTTGAATTCAAGCCAAGTTGTTTCCTTGTTTTGCATGACCAGCTCTTTTATCAGCAATTCCAGATGGTTCATTTTGTGACCTCGAAGTTCTTTTCAACATCGTGATTCATTGGTAGTCCCGCTCTTGCACAAAATAACGTATCGGCTCTAGGTGGATGGCATCGCACGCCGCAAATTCATCGGGCGACGAAGGCGAAGCCCTGGCCCAATTCCATCAGAATTGATAGTCAGACATTAGTTTTTCTCATATTAACTGCCTCTTTTCACACATCCCGTAAAAACGAGGGGCATCGAAGCTTACTCCTTCACCGCCCGCAGGATATCCTCCAAAATCGCGTTGACGCTGATGTTCTCTGCCTCGGCGCGGAAGCTGGGGATGACGCGATGTCGCAAAACAGGCAATGCCAGCGCTTTAACATCCTCGCAGGCCACATTCAGCCGCCCCTGCAGCAGAGCGCGGGCCTTGCCCGCCAGAATCAGCGCCTGAGCCGCGCGGGAGCCGGCGCCCCAATGGACCAGTTCGTCGATTCGCGGAGCCGCCGTCGCCGTATGAGGACGGGTCGCCGCGCAAAGCCGAACGGCGTAGGCAACCACGTTGTCCGACGCCGGCACTTCCCGCACCATGCGCTGCAGCTGCAGAATCTCCTGCTGGCTGACCGCCGGCTCAAGGTCCCAATTCGCCTCTCCCGTGGTCGCCTTCACCATGCGAATTTCGTCCTCCACGGGAAGATAGTCGATGACGATGTTCATGAGAAAGCGGTCCAATTGGGCCTCCGGAAGAGGATAGGTCCCCGAAAGCTCCACCGGATTCTGCGTGGCCAGCACGAAAAACGGCTGCTCCAGCGGATAGCTCTTGCCGCCCGTGGTCACATGGCCCTCTCCCATGGCCTCCAGCAGGGCGGCCTGCGTCTTGGGCGGGGTCCGGTTGATTTCGTCCGCAAGAACCATGTTGGCGAAGACGGGGCCAGGGATGAAGCGGAAGGAGCGGGTTCCCGCATGGACATCCTCCTCCATGACCTCCGTGCCAAAGATGTCCGCTGGCATCAAGTCCGGCGTGAACTGAATCCGCTTGAAGCTCAAGGAGAACAATTGCGCTAAACTCTTCACCAGCAACGTCTTACCCAAACCAGGCACGCCTGTGAGCAAGGCATGGCCGCCGGCCAGAAGAGTGATGATCATCTCATCGATGGCGGTGTCCTGGCCGACAACCACCCGATGAAGTGCCTTGCGGATGCGTTCTGCGGTCTCCGCGATGGGCGCGGCGGGATTTTGTGTGTCGCTTGTCATGTCTTTTTGCGTGCAGAAAATTGAAAAACTGGATTTTGGGTATATGATTATGGGCAGAGCGTGCCCCGTTGGAGGCCATCCCTTCGGAAGGCCTTTGACGGTCGGGTTGCCCCTTTGTCGGCATGAGTCGCCGACACAGAGAAAATATAACCCACGGTGTGCGCAATGCGAACATGTTTTCCCACGATGAGCGGCTTTACCCTGACGTTTTTAGGTTCTGGCACATCCTATGGCATCCCCATGATCGGATGCCACTGTCCCACATGCACTTCTCAAGATCCCCGCGACAACCGCCTCCGCTCCAGCGTGTGGATACACAATGAGGACGTCAGCCTCCTCATCGACTCCGGTCCCGACCTGCGGCTTCAGGCCCTGCGCTATGGCATAGAGCGGCTGGACGCCATGCTGCTGACCCACACCCACGCGGACCATCTGAACGGGCTGGATGACCTTCGCGCCTTCACCCGCCTAACCCATCAGCCCCTTCCCGTCTACGCGGCCCAAGAGCATATCCAGTTCCTAATGAGTCACTTCGAATATGTCTTTCAGGAACGGAACCCCGCTTTCGGCTGGGGCATCCCGCGGCTTGAGCCCCATGCGGTGTGGGACGCGCCCTTTACGGTGGGACCACTTTGCATCCAGCCTGTCCCCCTTCTCCATGGCCGCTGGCTCAGCATCGGCTACCGCATGGGCAACTTGGCCTATCTGACTGACTGCAGCGGCATCCCCGAAAGCTCCCTCCCGCTTCTGGAAGGCATCCAAGTCCTTGTCATTGATGCACTTCGGACAAAACCGCATCCCACCCACCTGCATTTTGACTCCGCTTTGGCGCTGGCCAGGTTCCTTGGTGCCGCCCATACCTATTTCACCCACATCTCCCACGAAACCCTGCATGCGTCCGAGCAGGCACGGCTTCCGGAGGACATCACCATCGCCTACGATGGCCTGAATCTGAACGTATCCTTATGATGAACACGGACTTGATTATCATTGGCGCCGGCGCGGCCGGTCTGATGTCGGCAGTGCTTGCCGGCAGGGCGGGCCTGTCCTGCATCCTGTTGGAAAAGCGTCACCGCGCCGGCCTTAAACTGCTGCTGACAGGAAACAACCGCTGCAATCTCAGCCATGTGGGCACGGCGGAGGACATGGCCGCCGCCTACGGCGAAACCATCGGCGACTTTCTCCGGCCGGCTTTGGAGCTTTTGCCGCCGCGAGCCCTTCGGACCTGGTTCGAGGAGGCCGGGCTGCCGCTGATTCTCAACCGCAACCGCGTCTATCCCAAAAGCGAAAAAGCCGACGATGTGCTTCACACCTTCATCGACAAGCTGCGGGATCTGGAGGTGCCTCTGCTGCTCAACTGCCCCGTGACCGGACTGGAGCCCGTGGAGGGCGGCTATCGAGTCCGCTGCGCCAAACTGGCGCTTGAGGCCAAATGCGTTCTGGTGGCCACAGGCGGCGCCTCCTACCCCAAAACTGGCAGCGTGGGAGACGGACAGCAGTTCGCCAAGGATTTGGGGCTGGAGGTCACGCCCCTGCGCCCCGGACTCGTGGGCATCGAGGTGGCCGATGCATGGCTGCACAGCCAGGCGGACATCTCCATTCCAGATGTCCGCGTGACCCTTACGGCAAACGGCCGCCGAATCGCCGTCACGGAGGGCAATGTGCTTTGCGGCGGCCAATGCCTTCGGGGCGCCGCCATCTTTGACGCGACCCGGCTGGCCGCCCACCATCAAATCACGTCTTTCGAGCTGACGTTGGATTTGACGCCCCATGTCTTCCGCAACGGCGTCGGCAAATGGAGGGACGTGCTCCAACGCACGCCAGAACGGCTGCCGGAGGCCATTTGCCGCGAACTGGGCTTGGGGCCGACGGCCATCACAGGACTGACTCGCGCCCTTGGGCGGGACATTGGCTCCGTCGATGAGCTTGCCGAGCGCCTCCAGACCATCCGCCCCACCGTAATCGGCCTGCGTCCCGCCAAGGAGGCCATCGTGACTGTCGGCGGCGTGGCCCTTTCGGAAATCCATCGGGAGACGTTAGAGGCCAAACGCCTGCCAGGCCTTTTCTTTGCAGGAGAAGTGATGGACATCGATGGCCCCACGGGTGGCTTCAACCTCCACGCCGCCTTTGCCACGGCCAATCTTGCCATGAAGACGATTGCGACCCGCCTACAGGACCGCCGTGAGCCACAAAACGACCGCCGTCCACCACAAAATGACCGCCGTCCGCCACAAAACGACCGCCGTCCGCCACAAAATGACCGCCGTGAGCCACAAAGCGACCGCCGTCCGCCACAAAATGACCGCCGGTCATCCTATGCCCCCTTGCAGAATGTTCTTCCCCGCAAGAAGCATCAGAACTAGACGATTGCGAATTCTGCCCCTTTGATTATTGCAAAACAATGAATAAAAATGCAAAAACAGTAAAACTCGCAGAAACGGCCCTTCCAGGGCCCATAGGGCATCAGAGGTATTAATACACAGGATTGCACATACAACGCAAGGAAGGGCATCGTGGGGCCCCGGAAGGGGCATCCACCCCAAAAAACAGGGTGCATTTTAGCTCTTTCGGACGCAATTTTCACCAATTTCGCCGCCACTGACAGCAAGAGAAAAGCATTCATTAATTGCATTCATTATTATGCATATTATTGCATAAAATCAATGGCGTTGTGAAAAGCGCGTTTGGGAAAGGGACGCAGACATTCTGAAACGTCACAGGGCGCGGAGGAAGAGCCATCCCATGAAAAGCGTCAGGGCGGCGAACAGCGCGGCCATGCCCAGTTTTGTCTCAAACACATGGACTCGCGCCCAAGAGGCAATGGCCTTGCCGCCCACGCCGCTGATGGCCAGCACCGTGATCAGCAGCAGCGGCAGGATGAAGAAGACATTGTAGATGAACAGCAGAGTCAGCGCATGAAAGCTGACGCCATGGGTCGCGTTGATGGCGGTCAGCACTGGCAAAAGCACCTGCCCCGTGCAGACAAACTCCATGGACGACACCACAAAGCCCAACACCAGCGCCGCCGGCGCCATCAGCCACGACTGATGCTCCGTCAACTGGCGAATCTTGTCATGAATGCGGTGATGGGTCTTGCCGGACAGCCCCAAATCCATGTCGCTGGCGTTTCCGCTGCGCTTATAGCGTAAAGCGTCCCGAAGATGGCCGACGAACAAGACGGCGCTGAGCAGGCAGAACAGCCCGTAGAGGCCGAGACGCAACCAGGTCATCCGATTTAACTGGTTGATGACGTAGGAGATGCCCATGCCAAAGAGGAAATAGGTGATGAAGACGCCCAAACAAAAGCAGCCCCCCACGATGGCAATGTCCCGTTTCCTCCGCTTGAGATATAGGAGGTAATTGACCAAAAAGATGGAAGTGGCGAAGGCGCAAGGGTTAAAGCCATCCGCCAGCCCGCCGGAGATGGCCATCCACAAGGTGGCGGTCTGGACAAAATGCTCCTGTGTGGCCTGCGTGGCGGCCAGTTCGGCCTCGGTCAGCGGACTCATCCAGAAGGGGATGGAAGGCGGATTGGCCTCCAGCTCCCGCTGGATTTGGTCGGCCGTGGCCAGGTTGTCCGCCACCGCCTGTGTTCCGAAACAGACGACAGGGGCGGGCTTGCGGCGCTCCGCCAGCTGGGGAAAATGCTCCAGAGCCCGTTTGAGCATGGCCTGTCCCTCAAGCGTGCCGATGTCCATCCGTGTCACCTCAAGAGTCGGCAGCGTGGTGGACAGCACATTCAGTTCCAGCTCCTGGCGGGAGCATTTGCGGCAGTTCTTCTGATAGAAAAGGAGCACCCGCGGCACAGCAGGCCCCGAATTCGCCAACGAGTCGATGGCGGCAGCGGATGCGGCGTCCGTCTGCCCTGCCGTCGCAGGGGCGATGTATTCCACAATCAGGCTCGTGGCCTGCTCCGCCGCCTGGACAATGCCCTCTGTCTCCGGAATCCGAAGCAGATTCTCCAATTGACTGGCCATCTCGCCTTCCTGCTCGTAGAAGGCATCCGCGCCCACAATCAGACGGTGGCCGATGAGCAGAACAGGAAACGTGGTGCTTTTCTCCTGAACCTGAAGCCGCTCCTCGATGCGTCCCAACAGACGATAGTTGGACGGCTCCTCCATGGGCAGAAAGAACAGGATGGGACCGTTCTCCAAGTCGCCGACCGTGCTCCAGTCCTCCTTCAGGGAAGCGCACTCCTCACAGTCCCGTGACCCAAAGAGGATGACCCATGGACGTGCGGCGGCCGTCCCCTCAGAGACGATGGCCAACAGCAGACTCAATAGAACAATCCAAAAACGCATAAACAATTAGGAATTAGAAGTTAGGAATTAGAAATTTGGAATTAGGAAGTAGAAAGTAGAAACTCCTTCCGAATCGTTACTTGGGAATTTGAAATTAGGCCCCAGCTGACTTTCTTGTCCTTCTGATTCTATTTCAGCACACGGAAATTCACATAGCCGATGTCCCGTCCATTGCAGAGGACTTTGGTGCTCCGTTTGGGGCCGGGGACCTCAAGAAGCTCCGCCGACAAGCGGACTTCCAGCAAGATTCCGTCCTCCAGCAACTTACGTTCCACGGTCACGCCGGTGGGCACCTTCCACACCAGTCCAGCGGACACTTTCTCCCACGTCTCCTTTTTCTTCCAGACGCCGCTCTCCTCTTCCAATGCGGCGATGGTATCCGCCGCCGCTGCCGTCTCCGCAATCCGACGCCCCATTCTGCCCATGGTCGCCGTCCGTTGCTCCGCCTTGCCTGGCAGCACCCGCAGAGTCGCGGTCACGGTCTGCCCCTCTTCCAACGCCGCGCGGGAAATCTTCACATCATGGGTGGACAGATGCAGGTTGCTCAGGCCGTAGACCATGCCCTTTACCGACAGAGGCACGTCTTCATAATTCTCCAGACCATGCTGCTTTAGGATGACCGTCTTCCGAAGCCGCCCCTCCGGCAACGGCAATTTGGGAGACAGCTTCAGCGTCCAGCTCTGCTCCTTTGCCTCCAACGTGTAGTGGAAGAGTTCGTCGTCGGGAGGCGCGTCCAAGGTGACCTGGCGACCGTCCGTCAGCACATTGGTGATGGTAAACTCCTTCTCCCAAGGCACATCGATGCCCATGAAATTACCCAAATTCAAGGTGTTGGACGGTTTGACGACCAACGCGGGCACCACTTCGCCGAAAAAGGAAATGGAAAGCGGCACATCGGCCCCTTCGCGGTCGACCATCAGGCCTTTGGTCAGGGGGCCCTCTTTCGTATAGCCGCCGTGGAGCTTCATCCGCACCTTATGCACGCCACCGGGCGGCAGGACCGTCTTTTCCGCGCCAACCTCAATCGCCATGCAGGCGCAGTCCGACCGAATGGCGTTGAGGGTCACTTCCTCCTCCGACTGATTCACCAGCGCAAACTCAATCTGGCGATATTCCCGATCCAGAATCTTCCCCACGCGCAGGGCGTTCGGATCCTGCACCGCCAAAACCGGCTTCGCGGCAGGAACCTCTTGAGCCAAACAGCCCCATGCCACAAGCCCAATCGCCATCAACCAACCTTTGCCTCGGCGCATTTTTCTCCTCCACATCCTAACTCACTGTCTTGCAAGAGGTTTCATTCATGGAACCAGACGCCGGTGCCTTCCGGCTGCGGCTCCTCGCTCCAGACATACCGTCCATCCTGCCAACGCCATGTCCCGCAATGGTCTTCCGCATCGCCCAGCCGCCATTCGAGGCGACCATCATTCAGTTTTTGACGTCCCGGCCTCGTCCCCCGCAATACCACCGGCTCCAGCGGTGCCTCCATCCAAATCCAGTAGGCACCTCCGACCGTCAATCTTGCAGGACGGACCCAGTTCCCGTGGTCATCCATTCCAAAAACAAGATATTTGCTAAGTATTTCTTGCTCAGATACTTCTGTAAGTTCAAGCGGGATGCCGACCAGATTCCAGCCGACCGTCAACGCCATCGTTCCCTCCGCACCGTAGGTGAACTCCTCGTCCGCCACACAAACAGTCATGGTGACATTCGGCGACGGCGCATATTGACGCCCCTGTTCCCACTCATCCTCCAGACTACAGGAGAGGGACACGTTGCCCGGCGTGGCCAGCGTGAAGCCATTGTCCGCCTGCGCCACGCCATCAACCCAAAGCGTCGCCGCCTCCGTCGGCAAGGCCGTAGTGACCGCCAGCGGGAAGTCTGTCACCTCGAAGACATTGATGTCCAAGGATTTATCCTGTCCATCCGCAGCTTGGATCCCCACCACCTGAGGCGGCGGCAGCACGGTCAGAACCGTGGAGGGCCCCGTGAGGAAATCCAGACAGGCCCATGCGGTCACGGTCTCCATAGCCGTCAAGGGGAGGATTTCGCCGTCTTTGTACAGCGCGGCGGCAAATCCCTGCGGGGCGTCATTCACCGCATAGAAAATCTGCGCCTCCTCCTGGAGGCAGGACAACTGGACACCCTGTCCATCCTCTGTCACATGGAAGACGGGGCGGGCCAGCTCCAAGTCGTAGGTGACCTTTGTCTTGAGGTCGTACCACCAGTAGTCCATCGCCAGCGGGTTGTCCGGCCGAATGGTGACGGGATAGGAATACCATGCGCCATCCTCCGCCTCCACCAAATAGAAGCCCTGTCCGGCGGGCATGGGATCCTCGCGGCAGCAGCTGCCGGGGATAGGCGTCAGCACGCCTTGGCATTGCACGATCCGATCTTCGAAGGAGCCATCCGACGTGGGGAAACGGATGGTGAATTGGCCTTGGAAGATTCCCAAGTCCCGGTCATAGGCAAGAACCAGATTGGCGCCGTCCGCCCACGGCATGCCCGTGATGGGGTCTGGGCGGCCATAGTCAACGAGATAGGCGGGAAGATAGGCAGGATCCGTCTCAAAGGAGTCATCCGCCTGGTCAATGATGCGAACGGCATTCGGCAGAGAGGCGGAAACCGCATGTAACCCGTTGACTGTGAGATTCTTCGGGTATCCGGCCATGAAGAACAGCTCATTGCCGTAGTCCGCCTCGTCGATTTGCTCGCCCAAGCTGACACCTGGGTAATAGCTTGCGCCGCAGGGCTCTAGACCGCAAAGCCGCTGGCCGTCATGCCATGCGATGGCCAGTTCGCAGGAGGAGATGGAGGCCTCCTCCTCATTCCGACTGGAGAGGGGAAGCAAGTCCAGCGAGCCGGCGACGAATCCGATTCCGTCATCCAAAGGGGAGAAGAAGAAAATCCGCCCCAAGAGCATATTGCCGTCGCTGACCACGTTTCGGACAAAGGCCCGGCTGGCGATGGCGGTGCCGTCAGGCAGCATCCCCTGCAGCGCCACGCTTCCGTCGGAGGCCAGCACGGTCATCCGCAACCAGCCGGTTCCCTGGAAGGGACTGGTGCCATCGTAGGGGGAAAGGGCGATGGTGTAGCATCCCGCATATTCATCCGCCGGCTGGTCTTCATTCCAAATGTTCCGCTCGCCTTCCACGGCAAAGGCGCCGAAGGAGCCAGACAGGGTTCCGTTGTCATCATTCTCCACGCTCAGGGCAATGATATCATCTAAATCATTGCAGCGCAATATGATATGTAATTTTCCTGTCAACGTGTCCACGGAGGTCCAGTGGTCTGCGGTGAACTCGTGTTCGCCGTCCTGCAGCAAAACCTGCGCCCGCAGGCCCTCTGTCGAGCTGGTCATGGACAGGAAGCCGACTCCTGAATCGAAGGCCCCTGTCCTCTCCAAGTCCTGAATTCGCGCAAGGAAGAGCTGATTTTGGCAATTGGGGTTCAACTCCTCCAGCGGCGTGGCGGTCAGCGTCACCTTCATGGTGCCGCCCGCCAGGTCTCCAGAGAAGGCCTGGAAGGTCAGCGTGGCGCTGTCCGCCTCCGTCATGCGCCCATTGAGAACCAGCCGGGAGGCCGCCATGTCAAAACGCCATCCGATTCCTTCGGGAAGAGTTCCCTCCACAAGGCGCACCTCCACCTGCTCCATGCCGTTGAGCACCGCCAGCTCCACATCCTCCATGGGAATGTCCGAGGGGACGCGAATCGCCATGGTCTCCGTTTCAAAACCCGGCAGGGCCTCATAGCTGACATGGGTCAGCGGCGAGCCCACAATCCAGCCGTTCTCCACCGCCTGCAGAGAAACCGAAAAGGTTTTGGCGCCAACCCACGGATCCGGATGCCGCAAGGGCACGTCCACATAACGGATTTCCCCCGCCTGCGCCTGCTCCGCGGTCCAGATCAGCTCGCCGGCCACCGCGTCAATATGAACGCCGTCGACCGCCGTTTCGCCAACGACGGAAAAGGCGACCCGGCAGACCTCTGCGCTTTGGGGTCCCACGGCCTGAATCAGCACGGGAAGCCGAGCCACATCCGCCGTATAGGGGACCACGACCTGACTGTCCTGCCAGCTCACATCATTGTTCAGCGCCTCGGCGTGGCAAGTCAGCGCATAGTTGACCACCTCTTCGGCGTTCCTCACGAGAACCTGCAGTCGCAACGCCTCCTCTCCATGGGGGCGATAGTCCAAGACAGCCCCCTCCGACAACGGCGCGGTGACAGAATGCAGCAGATTGCCTGCCGCCGCGTCTTTGCCGCTGTCATCGTAGACCGCCAGCGTCACATTGCCGACCACGCTTTCCCCTGAAGCGGACAACGCGAAACGAAGTGCCTGATCCGCCTTGGCCGCGACGGCGTACCAATCCGCCGTGTCCGGACCGCCAATGGTCCGCTCCAGCCGCTGGCCAGCGGCAAGGGTCTCATCCGTCCAAGAGGCGTAATTGTTATGCTCCTCGCCGACTTCATCGGCCATCTGCTCCATCTGGGCCAGCCGTTTCACATAGCGGTCTGCGTCATAGCCGCTGGCTCCGCGGCCGATGACCGTGCCGTCCGGACGCAGCAGCAATGAGGTGGGATAGCTAATCATCTTGACGGAATCCGCTCCGGGCAGTTTCATGCGACGCTGCAGAGCCAGATTCTCCTCTATGCGCTGCTGTCCGTCTTCCCAACTCAGCCCGTTGGCCTTCAAATAGCCGTCCCGATCCGACAGCAGAGAGGGTCCGTTGCCGTCCCGAAGGTAGTTGTCAATCGCGACCAACGCATAGCGGTCTGCCACAAAATCTCGGAACGTATTGGTGGAGAAGACATTATTCTCCGTATGAAGGCAATAGGGGCACCAGCGGACACCCGTGAAATACAGCAGAACCGGCTTGCCCAACGCCAACGCCGCCTCCAGATTCATGGTCCACTTCCCCAGCTCCGCCGTCTCCCAAAGGGGATTGGTCAGCTCCCCCGGCTGAGGGGCGGCCGGCGCCTCGTGGGCCCTCAAGGTGAAGCTCACGCCGGTAATGGAGGCTTTCATGGGGCGTGAAAGGCGCAGGAGATACATACCATCCTTTGGAGCGTCAAAATAGAAACCCCTTTTGAAGTCCTCGAAGCCATCGGAGATTCGGTTGAGCAGCGCATTGCCCGTGGCCTTGCCATCCGCGTCCGCCAGCCAGACTTCCGCCGAGATGGTCACGCCGGCGGGGCAGGCATAGCCGGAGGCGATGTAGAAGTCATAGCGCTGGTTTCCCAGTCCCTGAAAAAGGAAATCCTGCCGCCACGTATAGCCGTTGAGGGTGTAGGGGCCATAGCGGCCCACCGTTCCGCTGGCGGTGGTCACCGGATTCAGCTTGCCGGGGATGGCGATGGTCACGGGGGGCTGATCCAAACTTGTCCAATATTCGTTGGGGAAATATCCCTCCAAGACGCGGATGAAGCATTCCGGCGTGTTGATGAGGGTGATGGACTCCCCATTCGGCGGGGTCACCACTCTCTCCCGCCGATAGGTGAAGCCGCCCAAATAGTCCACGTTGGCGTCGTCCAAGTCATTGGTGGTGACATCGGCGTCCGCCCTCACATGGAAAAGGAAGATGGTGGGGTATTCGCTGAGCTTGTAGAGGCGGACAAGCGGCTGGAGCAGTTTGATGGTATCCGGATTGTTGCGGTCCGCATACAGAAGCACCAGGCTCTTCTCATCGGCGTAGCTTTTCCACTTCTCTGTCTCTAAAATCTTGTATTTGAAGCTGTTACAATAACTGCACGAGCCCGAGGAGTTGCCCATGAGCACCATGAGCGGACGTCCCGACTGCTGTGCCAGCCGCTTGGCCTCGGCCGCATCGCTCAACCATTCGGCCGCCGATGCGCAAAAGGCGGCCAAAAGAACAAGTAAAATGGTAGACTTTTTCATGTTGCAAATTCCCTATTATGACATCCCCTTCGCCATTTTCATGGCGAAAACGCCGCGGCGCATCATTCACCATCACGCTTCGGCGCGATGCACGGCGGCGTTTGAATTCCCCCAAAAGTCGATGACGGATTACTCCGCCTTGTAGATCCAGAAGCCCTCTCCGGCGCTGACGTCGTTCTTCGGCACGGGCAGGAAGCGGCCATTGCGGAGCACCCAGCAGTTGCCGTCGCCGACCTCATCCTGCGGCGCGGCCAAATTCCATCCCGCGGGCAGGGACTTGCCCTGAGCCTGTCCAGCCCGGCCCGTCACGGTGATTTCGTCGTCCGCTTCCGCATACCAATAGTAGACACCGCCCGCCTCGATGGTCTCCGCTTTGACCAGAGCATTTTTCGCCGCGTCAAACTGGTAGAGCCGCTCGGCAAGGACTTCCATGGAGCGTCTTGTGAAATCATAGGCAGGCAAGGCCACCAGGTTCCAGCCCGGTCCGAAGGACCCCTGCACGTTTCCTGCGTCTCCATCGTCATACTGGCCACGGGTGGCGCTGTAGGTGCGGCTGGCATTCGCCGCCTGCGGCGTGAAGACCAATTTGTCGCTGGTGAGATAGTCAGGAGCGTGCGCGTAGATGGTGTAAGTGGCGCCCACGGGCAGCTCCACGGTCTCATTGGCGGCGCACCAAATCCGCCGGCCGCCAGCCAGCCCGTCGATGCTGATGCCCGCATTTTCAGGCGTCACGTCAAAGGAAACCGTCACGGTGGTCTCCCCCGCGTCCACGATCCGGGCTCCCGTCAGCACCACCGTGTTCTTGAGCATGGTGAACTGTTTGCTGACCTCCTCGCTGTCGTCCCAATTCTCTTTGATGGCCTTGGCCTTCACCGTCTTGTTGGGGACCACGCTAAAGGCGCCTTTGTAGGTCTGATAATCGGCGAAGGTCTCTCCATCGCCAATGGCATAAAGGATGGTGGCGTCGTCCGTGGGGCAGCTGAGACTCACGGTCAGTTTGTTCATCCAGACCGGATTTGTCGCATTGATGGTGAACTCGGGGGGCTCGACGGTCCCCGTCTCCGGCTGACGCTCCACTTCCTTCGTCACCACAGCGCTGGAAAGATCGCCATAGGCCAACGCTCGCGCATTGATGA
Organism: Lentisphaeria bacterium; assembly: GCA_016288215.1. Lineage (GTDB taxonomy): Bacteria > Verrucomicrobiota > Lentisphaeria > Oligosphaerales > Oligosphaeraceae > Tb-RUG-64. Next base: position 16,129 of record JAEEYQ010000035.1, read on the forward strand.
CGGTGACGGTCTCGTCGATTTCCACAGCAACGTCCTCGTAGACATAGCCATTGAGGAAGGAGGGTTCGGAGCCGTCCAACGTGTAGACCAAGAACCCCTCTTCATCCGTCGAACCGTAGGTGAGAGAAAAACTGGCCTTGTCCTCCGCCACGGTGATGATGGGATTGGGCTGCTTGTCGATCTCCAAAGTCGTGACGTCGCTGATCTTCCCGTCGCCATAGGCGATGGCCTTCAGGGTCGTGGCGGTGGTGATGGTCAGGGCCTTCGTGTAGCGGGTGGAGCTGGTGGTCGGCTTGTTGCCGTTGGTCGTGTAGTAGATGGTCGCGTTGTCGCGGGAGCTCAAGGTGACGGTCGCGGAGGCGCCATTGTCGCTGAACGTGTAATCGACCGTGGGAGCGGCGATGTTCATGAAATAGGAGGACCAGGGGGATTTGGTGACATAGGACTCCACCACGGCGATGAGACTCTCCGCCGTGACCCCGAAGCTGACACCGTTGACGGTGCCCGCCGTCCCGCGGAAACTGGCGATGAGCTCCAAATCATCTTTTTCGGCTCCAGGCCCCGGATTCTTGACACGGAAGATGTAGAGCCAAGGATAGGCCGTGCCGTTGCCAAAGGTGGATTTGATTTTGCCCAAGACGGCTTTGCCGGAAACGCCGTCATAGGTCACGAAGGAAATGGTGTTGAAGAACATCTGGGCAATGCCGTTTGTGTACGTATAGCCGCTGGAGCGGCCGGCCGCATAGTTCTGCCATACCGTGGAATTCAGCACCCGGGTCTCCAGGTTCTCGCAGTTGGGACAGCCGGAGGTCTTGCCCACCAGCACCATCAGCGGCTTGTTGTTGTCATAGGCGTCCTGTTTGACCGCCACCCAGTTGTCCGACCAACCGGTTGGCAGCGGAATCGCCGCCTGGGCCAAAATGCCGCACAGGAATGCCATCAGCCCAAATCCCATCCAATGTCCACGTTTTGTTGTGTTCATTCAGCCTCTCCTTATATAAGAATATGGTATAGGGAAAAATCAAAGACCTTTGGGAAACAGCGGGCAGGAATAGGAGGCGGCCTTCACCAACTCCTTGGCCCGCGCATTCAGAAGCTCCTGTTGCTTCCGCTTCAGATAAAGCGGACGCAGATCCGCCAACGTCTGGATGTTATTCAGCGGCCTCTTCTCCTGTAGAATCTGAGCCAGTTTCAGCTTCTCGCCGCCTTCATCGCTGATCACGTCCATCACCCGCATGATGCGAAAACCCGTGGAAGTCTCGATGACCGGCGTCACCTCGCCCGCATTCCACGGAAACTCCTCCAGCTCATTGCCTTCCGCCGCCTGCTGGCGGGTGAAATAGCCCAAATAGCCGCCGCGGGCGGCCTCCGTGCCGTCGGAATAGGTTCTCGCCAATCCCGCAAATCCCTCATCTGTCTGCATTTCAGGCAAATCCAGCAGTTCGCCGAGCTTCTGCTTGACCTCTTCATTGTCCTTCTTCGCCTGCACATCCGCCTGACGAACCCGCACCAGCTCCGCCTCCAGCTCCTCTTCGGTAATGACAATGTCCTTCACCAATGTGTCGTTGTATTTCGCCAACTTCAGCATGTCACCATAGCTGATTTCCAGCGGATTGCTCGTCTCTTTGGGAAACTCGGAAAGAAATCTCTCCAAGGTCTTCTGGCCATCCTCCTTCTCCGCCGCCTCGGCCAACATCTTTAGATAATGCTCCTCATCCTCCTTGCTGACCTCCACGCCACGGCTCCGCGCATCCTCCAGCATCAACTCCCGATAAAGCATTTTCTTCACAACAATCTTGGTCAGATAGGAAGCCAGCTGTCTGTCCTTATTGAAATCCACATGGTACTGCTTTTTCATGAACGACAGCAACTGCCCCCATGTGATGGTCAAATCCCCCACCTGCAGTGCCGTGTCGGAGGGCGCCAGCGAGGCCATCTCGTTCATCTCCTCCTCGGCCTCCTCCTTGCTGCCCACAATCTTCAGATTGTCGGGAATGCGAATCTCCGGCTCTGCCGTCTTGTTCGCGTCGTCCGTCGGCGTGTCCTTCGTCTTTGGAGAACATCCCGTTCCCCACAAGACCATGGCGACGGCAAGTCCCACGCCGATCTTGCCCCAACGTCGTGCCGTAATCCATTTCATTGACATTCCGACTGTCTCAATCCACGTCATCGTCGCCATCCCTCCGGCTTCCCAATCCCGCTACTGCTCCAAAAGAGTCTCTGCATCCGGATCTGTATCTCCCTGCACCGCAGGCTTTTTTGGATGCGTCTCCAGCCATTTCATCGCCGCCTCCGGCGTGTCAATGGAATCATCCTCCGTGATCCGCTCCAGATATTCCTTGGCCTGCTCCACATCCTCTTCCCGCCGACTTTTCAGCAGGGAAACCAAGACGGGAACAGACACCTCCGCATCCATGTCCGAAAGCGCCATCAGCAGGACATTTCGGCTTTCCGTGCTGGAAGCCAACATGACAGCCTTCGGAATATATTGCTTCTTCAAGTCCTCATCGTCCAATTCCTGCAGCACTTGCAGCAGGCCGGCCTGGCCTTCCTCGTTGACCGTATTGGACCCCTCTTTCATCGCATATAGAAAATCATCCAGAACTTCTTCTCCCCCAAGCCATTGCAAAGCCTGAATGGCTTCAGACTGAAAACGGTCCGCGCCTGGCATGCGCAGCAGTTTTCGAGCCAAATCCAAACATTCGGGGCGGTTTTTCTCCGCCTCCGTCATACGTTCATCCAGCTGGCGCAGCATATTGGCTCCTGCGCTTTGGCGGGCTGGATCCAGTTTCGCCGTTTCGCCCTCATCCGACTCTTCGGCAGAAGCGGTCGACGTCTCCCCCGCGTCTCCCTCTACCGAAGTCTGTCCCTTGGTCTCAACGGCGGCGGTGCCGTTTCCCTCTTTCTCTGGCGGGACCGTTCCCCTTGAAGAGAACGCCTCCCGAAGGTTCCATGCCAGCCAAAGGACGATGGCCGCCACGCAAACCCCTACCCAAATTTTACCGTTAGTCCGCATTTCCCCTCTCCCTCTCAAAGAGAAAGGGGGTATGAGAACCTTTCCAGGTTTTCATACCCCCACATCACTCACACTGTATCAATCAGTGATTGATCATCGTCCAGTTGACTTATTTGTCAGAGGCCGAAACGGCGGAGGAGTTGGCCCAGGGATAGGTCTCGTAGGCCGTGACTTCCGGAACCAGTTCGGGGTCGCCGTAGAAGAAGCCAGTGTTCATCTTCTTGGCCACGTTGGACTCAGCAACCTCGAAGGAGCCGCTCATCTTCTTGTTCAGCTTGATGGACCAGTTGCCATAGACAGAGGCCTCAAGGATGGAGTGAACAGTGCAGATGTCGAAGATGCCGGGATCCCAGCAGAGGCCGTAGTAGTCGAACATGCCGACCACAGCGCCGTTCAGGGTCTTGACCTGCAGGCAGCTGTAACCAGAGATGATTTCGGGATCATCGCAGATGGAGGGGATGCAGAGGTCTTCGACAACGTCGGTGGACAGTTTGCCGAAACCAGCGGCTTCCAGCCAGCCAGCGCCAGTGAAGTAGCCCATGAAGCCGTAGTTCACGTCTTCAGACATCTTCTTGACGGTGATGGTCTTGGTCATGCCAGCATAGGGAATGGAATAGACCAGGTAGCCCCAGGCATCCGTGATCTTCTTCACATCGGTGGGGGTGCCGTTTTCCTTGGCGCCGACGTTCGGGCCAAAGCCACCAGCGGCAAAACCGGCGGGAACGCGCATGACAGCGGGCTTCACCAGCTTCTCACCCTTGCGGGCAACATACAGCCAAGCGTCGTTGTAGACGTCTTCGGGATCGGACTGAACCATTTCGCCATTGCAGCCAGAGCAAGCATCAACCAGCAGATAGCCGGCCAAGCTGTGGCTCTTCACGCTGTAGGTGTCGAAATAGCCAGAGACCTTCGCGCTGCTCTCGGTGTACTTGAGCTGCTTGATGGCGCCAGTGGCCATCTTGATGGAGGCCTTGTAGTCATAGACCAAGGTCTGTGCGGTGACGGCGGCGCCGACGATCAGCGCCAGAGACATGGTAACCAATTTCTTCATTTGGAATCCTTTCTGATTCGCTTTGCTTTCCGGCCACCCACCAGGGCGGCCTTGTTTGTGAAACACTCAACTACTATAACTAAACAACTAAAAATCACTCACTCTCTCTACCCTTGCCTCCTCCTTTCGTACCTTCGCTCGCCCTCCTCCAACCGGAGTTGCCTCCTGTCGTGTCAACGGCAAGCCAGCGCTCAGGAAAAAACTTCATATAAAATATTGCTTTGTACAGTTAAGTCAAACAGGAAAATGCTTTTTTTTGCTCTATTTTGAAAAAAAACACACTTTTTCATCGAAAACCGCCTTTTTTGCCTTGGAGGGATGCCCTTCGCGGCGGGGTGGAACACCCGTTCCGCCCGGTTCGGTCATCAGAACACAATTCAATTTACAACCATTCTTCAATCTGGCAAGAGACATCATGCAATTTTTTTCAAAAAAGTTCATTTTTTACCGAAAAAATGGCTCATTCGCCATAAATCCAGCCGGCTTCCCCCTTTTTCAAGGGGCCATGGACAAAGACGCTGCGGTTGGGAACCCACTTCCAGCCCTCCATCGCCGTGCCGTCGCCGACTCCAAGCCGCCAGCCCTTTCCGAAAGCCGGCAGCCGCGGCACCGTGGCTCCGGGGAGGATCATGCCCCACTCCAATTCGGGCTCGTCCGGCGGCGCATGGAACCAATACCCCCTGCCAACCTTCAGCTCGGTGGCCCGAACCAAGGCAGTTCCAGAGCCGTCCAGCCCGTAGAACGCCCATTGGTCCAACAGCTCCCGCTGGCTTTCTGGCGTCAGCTGAAGGGTCATGCCCATCAGATTCCACCCTTTGGCCACCTGGAAGCCGATGGTGCCGCCCACCAAAAGCTGGCTGTCCACGCAATAGTAGTCAGCGGTCACCACGGGGCTGGAGAGCTTGCCTGGCTCTCGGCAGATCAGCTTCAGCGACGCGGAGGCCGTCAGCGCCAGCTCCCGGACGCCGCCCGCCCCCTCCTGTGGCACCCAGCCGCCGCCATCGTCCACGAACAGACGGCCTCCGTCATAGGAGCAAAGCAGAATCAGCGGTGCCATCAGCTTGTCGAAGAAGACATCTGTCCCGCCGTCCTTTCGGCGAAGGTCAGGCGGCGCCAGTTGCTCAACGGCTCGGGTGACCGTCTGGCTGTCCTCCCGTCCCTCGCAGCGGGCGACAGCGGTGACCTCGACGGGCCGTGCCACCCGGATGAGCCCGTCCTTTGGCAGCGGCTCTTCCGCGGCGTCTCCCAACCGATACCAAATCCGCGCCCCCTCCGTCTCGCAGGTCGCCCTCAACGCGACCTGGCCATCGGTGCAGGCGGCTTCCTCCACCGTCAACACGGGAGATGCCGTCTGCACCGAGAAGGTGCCCTGAACGCGGAGCACGGGGCTGACGGCGCCATAGGAGCCGCTGGGCAGGAGACGGAAGGCCTTGGCGGTGACCGTGCAGCTGTGCTCAAGCACCACACCCTCTTCCATATTCAACAGTGGACTGGTGGGAACCGGCTCGCTGCCGTCTGTGGTGTAAAGGACCACGTAGCCGAAATCGGCCAGGTTGCCGATGACGTCCAACGTGGAGGTGGCGGGCTCCCATCGCAGGCTCATCGTCGGGGTGTCCGGCGTCCAGACGACTCGGTCGATCCATACGCAGTTCTTATAGGAGTTGTATTCGGCCAGATCCTCCTTGTACCATTCTGTGTCGCCGTCGTAGTCGCTCTTCTCCGGCTTCTCCGGCCCATCTGGAATGTAGGCCCATTTGTCTTTGTCATTGTAGCCATAATAGGGTTCGTCCTTGCTGAAGGCGATGATGATCTCGTGGTTGTACGTCCCCTCGAAGGGGCCGCCGGCGGCCATTCCCGCCACCATGATCTCCGCGTCCTCCCACTCCTGGTCCAATCCGTAGCCGGAGGCGCTGCCCATGTCTTCGCCGTCCAAATACCATACCAGCTCGTCGCCCATGTCCGTGGAGGTCTTATAATAGAAGGTAAGGATGCCCGGTCCGCTGACGCTGAAGACAATCTGCGAGAGCAGCGCGTCATTGGCCGGCTTGCCGGTGGGCACATCGCTTTGGAGACAGCTGCCGCCGTAGGCAGGGGAGGTGTTGGTGTCGCTGTCCTTCTTCTTCATCACCTTCCAATAGGAGTTTCCCTCCGAGTCCTTATAGACGGGCTCGCCGCCGATTTCGATGATGTCTCCATCATCATTCACACTGTATTTTCGGTAGACAAAGCCCTCCAGCGTGATGCCGCCTTGGCATTCCAAGGCCTCGGTGGCGTCCTTCACGGACACCGCCCAAGCCCACGGCACCGCCATGGAAATAATCACATAACTTATTGCAATACAATGACTTATGCTATTTTTCATCATTTGTTTACCATTTTTGAGAAAAAAATCGCCTATCTTGCTGATTCAAGGCAAGTAACGCCATCCCCACTCGCCGAATTCCAGTGTACGGAAGACATAGCACTGCCGATCGGCCTCCCACCGCCAGCACGCATCGTCTCCCGTCTCATCCGCAAACACCATGTTCCATCCCTGACGGAGAACCGTCGGCTCTCGATTTGGTTCAAATCCCTTGATGACAAGAGGTTCCACAGCGGCGGCACGCTCCGCATGGAACCAGTAGACCTTACCGGGCTCCAGATTTTGCGCAACCGACCAGACGCAGGCGGTCGGCTCCAGCTCCCAGAAGCGGAACCGCTCCATGAGAGCCAGCCGGGACGCCGGCAGCAGCTGCCATGTCAACGCCAACGCGTTCCAGCCGTCCCGCACGGCCCATGGCCCCTCGCCAAGACGAGTTTCCTTTACCTTATAATATAGTGCGTCAGTGACGGGGCTTTCCAGTTTTCCGGCTTCGCGGGCGACAAAACGCAGGGCGGTGGTCTCCGTCAGCGTCAGCGGTCCGTCCATGGCACGCCAGCCGCCGCCATCGTCCACAAAGACCGTTCCGCCCGCCGCCTGGCAGGAGACCGTGAGCTGCCCCTCGAACCATGGCTTGTCGGTGCCTTCGCCCGTGATGACGGGAGACGCCAGCCGAGTCACCGTCAGCATGGCCGTCTCGCTGTCCTCCCATCCTGCCTTTTTGGCCACGGCGACAACCGCCGCCTCGCGGGAGACCGCCAACCGTCCGTCGGCGGCGGCCGGCTCCAGCTCGCCGCCGTCCAACGCCAGCCAAATCGTCGCCCCCTCCGTCTCGCAGGCGGCCTTCACCATGACCTGGCTCTCGGTGGACTCCTCCGCCAAAATCTCCAATGTGGGTCTCTTGACCTGAAGCCCGTAGTCCCCTTCACGCCGCAGTTCCGGCTCCACGGGATGCTCCGTCTCGTCCGCCGTCTTTTCAAAGGCCTTGACGATGATCCGGCAGGATTGCTCCACGGCGATGGAATCCGTTTCGTCATACAACGGGCTTTCGGCCGTCGGCTCCGTTCCATCTGTCGTGTAGTGAAGGACATAGCCAAAGTCCCCCAGGTTGCCCATGACATCCACGTCATAGGGCTCAGTGGCCTTGAAGCCGCCTTCAGGGGACAACGACATTTCGGGCTCCGTCGGCTGCCACGTCACCTGATCCACCCAAATGCAGTTCTTGAAGGAGTTGTATTCCGCCATATCCTCCTGATACCATTCGGTGTCGCCGTCATAGTCGGCCCAATTGGGCTTCTCCGGCCCGTCAGGCACATAGACCAGCCTATCCTTGTCATTGTATTCGTATTTGGGTTCGTCCTTGTAGAAGGCGATGACGATTTCGTGCTTCGCGGTTCCTTCATAGGGGCCGCTGGCAGCCAGCCCCTGGATGTCAATCTCCGCCTCTTCCCACTCCTGTTCCGTGCCGTAGCCGCTTTCGCTGCCCAGAAGCTCTCCGTCCAGATACCATCGGATTTCGTCCCCCGAGTCGGTGGACGTCTTGTATTTGAAGCCAAAAGTCCCTGGCGTGGAGACAGTTAGAACAATTCGAGACATGAGTGCGTCGAAGGAAACATTTCCCGTCTTGATGGTGCTGACCAGACAGGACACCCCATCCGCCGTCATGCCACCGCCGCTGGTCTCCTTCTGAACGGCCCAGCTGTCCTTGCCCGAACTCTGCGTGTAAATCTCCTCCTGCGTCTCCTCGTCAACGATGATCTCATGGTCCTCGCCAAGGCTGTATTTCCAGTATACCAATTCCACAAGTGTCACGCCATCAGGACAATCCAACGCCGTGGCCGCATCCTTCACGCTGATGCCACGAAGCGTCCCCACCAGCAGGCCAAAGGCCAGAACCCCTATCCAGCCCATCCGCTGACTCATAGATAAGGTCTGCATTGTGCAAAATCTCCCATAATTAATTGGAAATTAGCAACTTATGTCTATAACAAGAGGCCTTGGGCATCGCCCAGCCAATCGCCAACTCCCCAATTTCAAACACCTAATTCCGCTGGAATCGCCATCCATCATGTTGACAAGGGGCGTCATTCCACTTATCTTAAAGGGAAACGGTTTTTCCAGCGGTGTAACATCCAATAATATAATGGTAATTTAACGTTCAACCGCTTTATATGTTGTCTGATTTCTCTGTTTTTTCCATTGGAACAGCGGTCATTGGCGTGACGGCGGCTCTTGTGGCGGTCTGTCTCCAACGGCGTCTGGCCCTTGCCCAGGAGCCCGTGCGGCGGTCGGCGGCCATGGCCAGTCTCCCTGCCCTGTTTCAGGAAGGTGCCATGGCCATGGTCTTCTCCGGAGCCGGCCTGTTCTTTGCGGACCATCTGCTGAAGACCCCATGGCACGCCGCCGCCATCGCCGCCCTGCTGTTTCTCATGGGCGTCATCGGCGGCCAAAGGCGCTTTCTCAACGCCCTGACGGAAAAGGCGGCCGACGCAAACGCCGACGTCACCTTTCTGCGGGGTTCCCGCCGGAACTACATCCTGTTCTGCATCGGCATTTGTTTTGTCATCGCGGCCGGTCTGGCCGTTTTCATCAACCAACGAACATAAGGACACTCACCATGTACATCGGACGCATCGTCGCCGTCGGCTGCACCAAAGCCCATCTGGGCGCCGCCCTCTATCGGGTCTCCTCCCGCTCCTTCCCCAATCGGGAGGCGAAGATTTTGGAACGTGGCATCGCCATTGTCCCTAAGCCCGGATACGAGAACGACATCCATCGGAATCCCTACATCGCCTACAACTGCCTCCGCATCGCCCGCGGGCTGGCGGTGGTCAGCAATGGCTCCCAAACCGACCCCGTGGCCGAAAAGATCCAGTCCGGCATGGCCCCGCGGGACGCGCTGGCCTACGTCATGCTGTCCATGGACTATGAGCATGACAGTCTGGACACCCCCCGCATCACGGGCGTGGTCACTCCCGATGGCAGCCAAGGCTGGCTGGCCATCGTTCGCAAAGACGCCCTGCTGGTCCGTGAATTCACCCTTCAGCCGGGCCAGGCTTTCTACGTGGCCACCTATGAACGCAATGTCCCCTGCGAAAGCCAAGTGGAGCCGAATTTCGACGTTCCTTCAGCGGCGGCGGCCTGCGACCTCATTCTAGGCAAATGCGGCGGCGTCTTCGCGGATTTCGAGAAGCCGGTTTCCGCCGCCTGCGCATTGGCCAACGCCAAGGGCGAATTTGAGACGGCAATCGCCTAACTTATTGCCTTGCAGCATGTTATAATAACAAATCCGTGAAGGAGGTCAAATGCCCTTCACGGATTCATCGTATCAGCGGCGTCAGGGGGCGATTCGAGTCCACTTCTCCGTGCCGTTGGAATTGGCGACGATGGCCTCCAAGAAGCGCATCTCCGCCACGCCATCCGCGACGGACGGATAATCGCCGGGCTTGCCGCTGCGGATGGACTCCGCGAACATCTTGTAGATGTTGGCGAAGGCCTCGATGAAGCCCTCGGGATGTCCGGCGGGCAGCCGCGAATTGCGGGCGGCCTCGTCGCCGGTGCCCGGCCAGCCGCGGCGGAGGACCTGAATCGGCGCGTCGTTGGAGCGGATGATGAGGTTCTCCGGATCCTGCTCCTGCCATTCGAGGGCGGCCTTGTCGCCGTAGATCTTCAGGATGAAGTTGTTCTCTTCTCCCGTCGCCACTTCGCTGGCGAAGATGACGCCGCGGGCGCCGTTGCCGAAGCGCAGGAGGACGCTGCCGTCGTCGTCAAGACTTCTCCCCTCGACGAAGGTCGCGAGCTCCGCGCTGACCTCCAGAATGGGCATGCCCGTCACGAACTCAATGAGGTTTTGGGCATGGGTGCCGATGTCCGCCATGCAGCCGGAGATGCCGGCCTGTTTGGGATCGACCCGCCAGGCGGCCTGCTTGCCGGCGTTGGGGGCGGCCAGCCACCCGAGAGAATATTCCACATTGACCTTGCGGACCGTTCCCAAGGCGCCGCTGCGAATCAGCTGGCGGGCCTGCCGCACCATCGGGAAGCCCGTGTAGTTGTGCATCAGGCAGAACATCTTGCCGCTCCGCTTCACCAACGCCTCCAGATCGCTGGCCTCCGCCGAACTCATGGCCAGCGGCTTTTCGCACAGCACATGGAAACCCGCCTCCAAAAACGCCTTGGCAATCTCATAGTGGCAGAAATTCGGCGTGCAGATGGTGACAAAGTCAATGCGTTTGTCCTCCGGCATGGCCAACTCACGCTGTATCATGGTCTTATAATCCGCATAGCCGCGGGCGGGGTCAAGATAGAGCTCCTCCGCGAACTGGGCTGATTTCGCGGCGTCGCGGCCGAAGACGCCGCTCACCAACTCGATTTCGCCATCCATTCTGGCCGCGATGCGATGCACGGCACCGATGAAGGCTCCGGGTCCGCCGCCGACCATTCCCATTCTGATTTTCCGTTTCATAATCTCAAAGCTCCCTGGTTTGCGTGTTTCTTCTATGACCGCCATGGCCGCGCCAATGCGCCGCCGCCAAGTCAGCTGTCATCCCTTCAGCATCGCGTTGAGGATGTAGAAATTCAGCTCCTCGTAGTCGCGGTCCGCAATGAGCTGGTCAATCTGGCTGTCATCCAGCGAGCGGGAGATTTCCAACAGTTTCAGGAAGATCTTCCGGCTGTATTCCAAATGCTTCAGATCGACGCCCTCCTTCTGGGTGCGCATGACCTTCACATCCAGCCCGATCCACTCGCCGTTGCTGCCGTAGCCGTGTTTGTCCAGCACCCGCACCTGATTGAGGGCGCGGCGCGGATCGACGGCGCCAAAGGTCTGGTCCTGATCGAACTTGAGGCCGTTCTGGTCGTTCAGATGGACGCTCCACAGCTTCTTGTGGGCCAACGCGAAGCCCATCTCGTCCGACGGACAGAGGTTGGCGAGAAGGGCGTGGGCGGTCTCGATGAGGCACCCCACGCGGTCGGGGGCGTTCGTGAGCAGTCCCATGGCAATGGCGTGGCCGATGGTGGGTATGTAGGCATGGTCCACCGGCTCATTGGGCTTGGACTCGATCATGATGCGGATGTTCGGGTCATAGTCCAACATCGCCTGCATGGCGGCCGCGATGCGCTCCGTCGCCACCACGGGGTCCTTGGCCTCGCGGATATAGGTGCCTTCCCGCGCCAGCCACAGGACGATGTTGCGGGTGCCCAAGGCGTTGGCGATGTCGATGGCGCGTTTGCTGCGCTCAATGGCGTATTCACGGCACTTCGGGCAATTGTTGGTGTAGCCGCCGTCGATGGTCTGTGGCGCGAACCACATCCGCGGCGCCACGAATTCGGCGACCAGCCCGTGGTCGTCCAGAACCTTCTTCAGCTCGCTGGCCGCCTTGACAATCTCCGCCGGAGAGAGCTCCGCCAAATTCGGGACGGCGTCATCGTCGTGGAACTGGATGCCGTCAAAGCCGAGCTTCTTGTACTGTTCAAGCTTTTGGTTGAAGGGAATGGTGCGGCGAACCTCCGGTCCGAAGGGATCAGCTCCCTCATGGATGTTCCACGGACCAAACGAAAAACGGAATGTGCCCTGCATTTTTACCTCCAAGTCTTTGTTGTGACGTTCTTTCGGTTACGGCGAAAAAGCCTTGAAACGGCAATGTTCAGGACCCCACGCCTCATGAGGCCCCATCGCAAGACACAATATAACCTTATATATCCACTTTGACAATACCCCTTTGTGAGAATCCGCCGCGTCTCGCGTCGCGTCAAGACGAGAGGTGGCAGACGTCCCACTCTTCACTCTTCACTTTTCGCGTCCCCTGCCCCACTCTTCACTCTTCGCTTTTCACTTTTCGCGTCCCCTGCCCCACTCTTCACTCTTCGCTCTTCACTCTTCGCTCTTTACTCTTCACTCTTCACTCTTCGCTCTTCACTCTTCGCTCTTCGCTTTTCGCTTTTCGCGTCCCCTGCCCCGCTCTTCACTCTTCTCTTATCACAAAAAGACAAAAGGCGTCACGTTGTCAACGTGGCGCCCTTTTACAAAGAATCGACAAGGGAAGGCCGACAACACATCAGCCTCCTCATGTCCTCAACAAATGAATTACTTATTGTACTCTTCCTTTTTGGCCTCAAGCTGCTTCTCGAGGTCGTTGATTTCCTTCTTCAGATCAACCTTTTCAGCACGCTTCAGAGCGGCGGCAATGTCGCGGCGGAGCCCCAGGTCAACGCCCTTCCAGAACTTGGCGGTACCAATGAAATCACCATACTTCTCAAAGAGCTCGTTGGCGGCGGCGCGGGCTTGCTTCGCAAACTGGCGGCCTTCCTGCATGTTCTTTTTCTGGGCATCGGTCATTTTAGGCATTTTTGTTCTCCTGTTTGTTGTGCCTTGTTTTACAATGGAATCCGTGAAATTCCTCTTCAGCCGGTCTCATCGTGATTTGCGGTCAAAGCATTCACAACAACACACCGAAAACCACATCAAGCCCAACTAAAAAGGAATCCACGAATTCACGATTGTGGAAAAACAACTCAATCAATGAAAACATATATAATATGGATGTAATGTCAAATAATTCAAATCCTTTTTCAATTTTATTCGACTTTTTTTTAAGATTAGGGGTAATTTTATCAGTAATTGATATGCATCACATGTCATGTCTCTAGTCATATATTCTCGTTCTCTTTGTTAAGACAAGAGACATGAAAAGCCACAAAATCATAATCGTGGAGACTATGCAAAGGCAAGGTTCGGGGCTCTAAAGTAAAAGGTGACACAGTCATTTCGGATTTTGCCTTGTCCCGCCATCGCGCAAGCCAAAGCGGATTAACCCATGATTACATAACATACGCCATTTCAGCATCTTAAAGAATCCATGCCATGACAGGTCCATATGCCATCATGCCCCCAATAAGAGCCGCAAAAGCACTAAAAAGTAGTTTTTCACTAATTATGAATTGCCAATTGATTTACGAAATCTGAAAAGGCGGGGCAGTCGCAGCCCAAGTCCGCCAGAAGCTGCATTTGCTGAGCGAAATGCTCTGGAGAGACATTGCACCATGGATGCTCCACATCCGGAATTCCATGATAGGTCAAGATGACGGATTTTCCCTCCTTCAGCGCGGCGACGACCGACTGGAAGCCTTCGGGACGGTCGTCGCAAAGCAGATAGGAAGGCAGATTGTAGAGGTCCAGCGCCTCCATGTCCAGCGGGAGGGGGTGGCCGGTCCTCGCGGCCCTGTAGCCTAGCCGTTTCACCGCCTCGGCCGCCGTCGCCGCAAAGGGACCGCCAGGGTATGCGTAGACCGATGGAGCCGGCAGCCCCTCTTCGCGGAACATCTCCTCCACATAGGACACCTGCGCCATATTCTCCTCAACGGAAAGTTTGGCGGGATCCGCATGATCCCGCGTGTGGTTGCCCAGCTCGAAGCCCAACTGATGCAGGGTCTGCAGATCCTTTCGGAACATCCCCTGCTTCAGCGGATGAATCGGCGAATCGCAGAACCAATCGCAGACAAAGAACGTGGCCTTGAAGCTGTGCTTCTGCAAAATCGGCACCGCGTTGTCCAGCTGGGACCGCACCACATCATCAAAAGTAATCACTGCCGTCGGCATTATTCCTCTCCATTTCATCATGACGCCACTTCATTCGCCCCAAAGGCCCGAATTGACGTCTTATTGCAGAACAATCATCTTCGCCTCATAAGGGGCGAATTCAAGGTCAAGGACCGTTCCCTTCCATGTGACGCCACCTTGAGTGCCCAGGACATTTGATGCATCTGCAAATCCCTTATTCACAGATACTTGTGCATTCACCGCCGTTTTCTTGCCATTGACCGTCAAAAGATAGGTCCTGCCCTCATGGCTCCAGACGCGGACATCAATGCCGCCCTTCACGACCTTCACCTGCGGCGCCGCCTCGATGGACAGGATGACAGGAACAAAGCGCTTGATTTCCTCCGCCACGCGGCAAACGCGGCCGAAGCTTTCCTCAAAGGGAATTTTCACCACAGGGCGCTTCAAATCAAAGAAGGAATAGTAGACGAGGCCGTTGGCCCCATTGACGATGGCCATCCATGACATGGCGCGCATTTCCTCCTCCGTCGGCGGACGGGTTTTGGAGCGCGCCTCCTCCGTGTCCCGATAGCAGGCCCAGTCGAAGGCCTGGGGCACCTGCCACATGGCGCGCTGGCCGTTGGTCTGTTGCCGCACGGCGCGGGCTTGCACGCCGGCCTCTCCCAAATCCCCCGGAACCGGATAGGGGTCTGTGCCGATCACGTCGAAGCTGTTCAGATAGCGGCTGATTTCATGATACTGGTAGAGGACAACCCACGTGGGATGGTCAGGGTCCAGCTCCTCCATGAGCCGCTGCCGCCCGTCAAGGCGCTCCATCATGGTGGAGGGCAGCTCATCGTTGATGTACCACGCCAGCAGCGCGGGATGGCCTTTGAACCGTTCCGTCTTCCGTTGGATGAACGCCTGCTCCTCCGCCTCCGTCGTGATATCCTTCGGGCAGCCGTGAATGCCATGGAAGATGTCCTTTACGGAGTAGAGAATCTTCAAGCCGTGTCGGTCGATCATGTCCATTGTGGCCGTGTCGTCAGGAGGATTGTAGGACATCAGGCAATTGAACGCCGTCTTGGAGAAAAGCACCAGATCCGCCTCGTTCACGGAACCCCAATACATGCCCAAGGGGAAGAAGGGCTTGCCGTCCACGATCAGCCGGCGGTGTCCGTCAATGTAGTTTCGCCGTTTCGGAAGCGCGGCGACCTTCTCGAAGCGGCATTCGCTTGTCCCCTGATGGGTGCCGTCCTTCAGCGAGAAGTCCGCCACCAAGCGGTACTTGCCGTTGGACAGCTCGGCGGCGTCGATGACAGCCGCGGCATAGCGCTCCGTGACCTCCGTTGGGGCAAAAGTCGTAATCAGTTGACCATCAGCCGTATAGATGCGGAAGCTGCCGCGGACATCCGCCGGCGTCGCGTTCCACGTGCCGAGACTCAAGCCGCCCCGAAACTCGATGGGCCCCTCCGCCGCCAATCCACGGTAGAGGTTGGCCGTGAGGCTTCCCATCAGAGGCGGATAGTAGCGTCGGCAGCTCACATCATCGAACCACGCCTTGCCCGTCATGCCCTTGTTGACATAGACGTCCAAAACGGCATGGTTGGCCATTTCGGGAATCTGCCATTGCGACCGAATCTGTATCCAGTCCGATGTCCCTTTGACGCCAACAGGATAGCCGCCGCCCAGATAGGCTCCTTTGTCATAGCCTTCCAGACAAAGAGTCGCGCCACCATCCTCGCCTTGAACGTCTTCCGTCTTCACCCAGCAGGAGAACTCGTACATCGTCCCCGGCTCGCAGTCCAAGGCGATGCTGCACAACCGATAGACATTCGGGTCGCCGTTCGTGAAGCTCATGCATTTGCCGCCATTTCGCCCCCCATCGACGACACGATAGACCGACGGGTCGCAGCTCCAATGCATGGCGGCGCCATCGGCGGTCATCTCCTCAAAGCCCGGGTTCTTCACTAGGTTCGGCCCCACAGCTTCACCAAAAGCCATGCTTCCCGCCAGCAAAAGTCCCATAATCCAAGTTTTCATTTTATTTCCTTTTTCGCAAGAAAATGAATACACGACACCCCATGGAACGCTTTTGACATTAAAACGTACACCCCATTTCGCTGTCTTTCAAACGATGAGGGGACTTTTTAGGCTCAATCGTGACGAGGGACAAGGGACAAGGGACGGGAGACGAGAGACGAGGGACGGGAGACGAGAGACGAGGGACGGGAGGAGATGAGACGGGGGACGGGAGGAGATGAGACGGGGGACGGGAGATGAGACGAAGGAGGAGGGACGGGATGTGTCTCACTCTTCTCTTTTTCCATTTCGGCGGATGACAATGACTTTTGGGCAATCAACTTGAAAACGTCCCTTTGCCGAATAGATTTATAGCATGGTTGTGGAAAAGGGCCGCCGCGACACATGACGCCGCCCCGTTCCGCCCGTCACGAAAACCGTTCGTTCTCTATACCTATTATATATATAAAGGAAAGCACGATGTTGAACCCTCTGGCCGGCTCTCCCGTCCCCCCTGCCCTCCTGCAGGACATCCCCCAACTCATCTCCCAATACTACCTTGCAAAGCCCAATTTGGCTGAACCGGGCCAGGGCGTCACTTTCGGGACCTCCGGCCACCGCGGCACATCCCTTAACGGCACCTTCACCGAAAGCCACATTCTGGCCATCGCACAGGCCATCTGCGACTACCGCAAGGAAAAGGGCATCACCGGCCCCATCTACCTCGGCAAGGACACCCATGCGCTCTCACATCCTGCATATGCCACTGTCATTCAGGTACTTGCGGCAAACCAAACCAATGTGTTCATTGATGAACACGACGGCTACACCCCCACGCCCGTCGTCTCCCACGCCATCCTCTGCCACAACCGAAACCGCAAAACCGACCTGGCGGACGGCATCATCATCACCCCCTCCCACAACCCGCCATCCGACGGCGGCATCAAATACAATCCCCCCAATGGCGGACCGGCGGACACCGATGTGACCTCTTGGATCGCCAACGCCGCCAACCAACATCTTAAGAACGGCAACCGCGATGTGGCCGCCCTGCCCTATACGGAAGCGCGAAAATCCTCCTGCATCCAGCCTTACGACTATGTGACCCCCTATGTGGAGGACCTGGCCAACATCATCGACATGGACGCCATCGCCCGCAAAGGCATCAACATCGGGGTGGACGCCCTCGGCGGCGCGGGCCTCGCCTACTGGCGCCCCGTGGCCAAACACTACGGCTTCAACATGACCATCCGCAACGATGTGCCAGACCCCACCTTCCGCTTCATGCACGTGGACCACGACGGCCGCATCCGCATGGACTGCTCCTCCAAATACGCCATGGCCAGTCTCATCGTGCTTCGGAAGAGCTTCGACATCGCCTTCGGCAATGATCCGGACTTTGACCGCCACGGCATCGTGACGCCAGACGGAGGACTGATGAATCCCAACGCCTATCTGGCTGCCGCCATTCATTACTTGTTCTCCAGCAGGAACTTATGGAAAAACAACCTGGCCGTTGGCAAAACGGTGGTCAGCAGCAGCATGATTGACCGTGTGGCCGCCCGATTGGGACGCACCCTCTACGAGGTGCCCGTCGGCTTCAAATGGTTCGCACCCGGCCTCTTCGACGGTTCTCTCGGCTTCGGCGGCGAAGAAAGCGCCGGCGCCAGTTTCCTGCGGAAGGACGGCACGGTCTGGAGCACGGACAAGGACGGCATCATCATGGCTCTGCTGGCGGCGGAGATTTTGGCGGTGACCGGCCAGACGCCCAGCCAGCACTACGCCAAGCTGTGCGAGACCGAAGGCGTCTTCCATTACGCGCGGCTGGATCAACGCATGGCTCCAGAACAGATGGCGGCCGTGGGCAAGCTGTCGGCAGACTCCGTGACCGTCAGCACCCTCGGCGGCAGCCCCATCACCGCCATTCTGACCCAGGCGCCAGGCAATGGCAAATCCATCGGAGGCGTGAAGATCATCACGAAAGACGGCTGGGCCGCCATCCGCCCCTCCGGCACGGAGCCCATCTGCAAAATCTATGCGGAAAGCCAGATTTCCGATGCGCATCTCACTGCCATGCAACAGGATGCGGCAAAACTCATCCATTAGGGGGAAGAGCAAAAAAAGACCGGCTTTAGGCCGGTCTGTTCATGATGTGGCTGCCTGACCTGGACTCGAACCAAGACAAACTGAACCAGAATCAGTTGTGCTACCATTACACCATCAGGCAATTGTTCAATTGTGGCGTTTGGAAAGGTGGCTGCCTGACCTGGACTCGAACCAAGACAAACTGAACCAGAATCAGTTGTGCTACCATTACACCATCAGGCATCTTGTCCAAACACGTATATTAAAGTACCCTTTGTTCTGAAATCTTCAAGTTAAGAGATGAAAAAAAGTGGAGGAACGGTATATTTATGGAAAGACGCCGTCTTCCCCCACCAAGAGGCCCCAAGGGAAAGAGCGGCCCAACATTCTTCAGCGATAAATTTGCAATATGGCCAGCTACAATGAATTATGGTTTGCGGCACGCATGACGAAAATCGTATACATGCCGCCAAAGCTTCTGGAGACCTTTGGGGAGACACGCGTCCGCTATCATGTGGTGTCCGCCGTGGCAGGCGATGACGCCCATGTGAAGATCCGCTGCGGCGAAGTGGCCTCTGAACGCCCCCGCATCATCACGCCCCATCTGTTCATCCATCAGCTTCTGGACAATTTCGGCACCGAAGCCAGACAGTATTTCGAGAACGTGCTCAAGAGCAGCGACACCATGCGCATCCTCCAATATGGACTGTGCCTGCGGAAAGAGGAGCACAGCGAGGAGCTGGTCGGCGGCGTGGCCGAAGAGGTGGCGGAGGAGATCGGACGGGACGCGCAGGACAATCTGGACGATGTCCATGGGGTGCTCGTGGCCCCCGACGCCTTTTGGGAAGTCTCCCTGCTGTATTTCCTCAACGAGCTGATTCGCCGCTCCCTCCCCTACAACGCCTCCCAAATGAAGCATCGGGGGCTTCTTGACCTGAAAGACGGCGTGCCCGAAGGCATTCGCCAAGAAGTCGAGCAGGCCTTTGCCACCAGTCGGACTCGAGAGGATGCGGACCACCTGGGCAACATGCTGCGGGAGTATGGTTTGTTCGACGACTATGAGGAGCAGTTCTTCGAACTGTACGGCCGCCTTCGGTAATCGCCCTTTTTCCACCCAGGCAGACGGCATTTTCGCCATGATGTGCTATAGTTATAGAGGTTAACTTCTTCGAAAATTCGGATTCATCCATGCAACGCGCCAATTATCATACTCACACCTGCCTTTGCAAACATGCCACCGGCGTGCCGGCGGACTACTGCCACTTCGCTCTGGACAGCGACATGACCACGTTGGGCTTCTCCGACCACACCCCCCATCCGGATGGCCGTTGGGACTCCGTCCGCATGTCCGTCGACGAACTGCCCCTCTATGTCCAGCAGGTTCGGCAGGCCCAAAAGGACTTTCCCGAACTGCAGATCTATTTGGGCATGGAATGCGAATACGTTCCGGAGAGCCTGTCTTTCTTCCGTGACGAGCTGTTGGGGCGCTATCATTTCGACTATCTGGTGGGAGCCGTCCACAACTATCCCTACAAGGGAGAATGGCTGGGCATGTTCGGCACCAGCATGTCCGCCGACCAGCTCCATGCCTATACGGACCACATCATCCAGCTCATCGGCTCCGGTCTTTTCGCCTTCATCGCCCATCCGGACCTGTTCGGCCTCTGCTACATGGGATGGGATGCGGAGACCCAAGCTTGCTCCAAAGCCATCATCGAGGCGGCCATCCAATATGACATCCCCTTGGAAATCAACGGCTACGGATTGCGGAAACGCATGATTCAAGATCACGGAACATGGCGCTTCGCCTATCCGCTGCTTCCCTTCTGGGAGCTGGCGGGGGAACTGCAGCCACGGGCCATCACCAACAGCGACGCCCATCAGCCCATCGACGTCTGGGGGAATCGAAACGACTGTCTGAACATCGCCAAACACTGCGGCCTGACGCTGATTGAACGCCTTTCCGATAACCCGCCAAATTCCCCATAACGTGCTGCACCCCAGAACATTATGCCAAGCGCCAGAACATCCCATTCCCAAAATCAGCATCAGCGGGAAAGCCTTCTGAAATGCGCGGCTTCCCTTTTCGCCGAAAAGGGCTTCAAAGGGACATCCATCCGGATGATCTGCTCAAAGGCTAATGTGAACACCGCCGCCGTCAATTATTACTTCGGCTCGAAGGAAAAGCTGTATGTTGCTGTGTTCAGGATGCTTATAAAAACAGATGATGCCCCCGACACCTGGCTTCACGAACCGCCGCCCCCTTGCACGACCCTGACGGCGTGGATAAAACAGATGGGAACGGTTCTCGACAGGCTGACCTTCTTTCTGCTTCGGGACGACACCCTCTCTCTCTGCCGCCGACGCATGTTCGCCTCCGAGCTGGCCCGTCCCTCCCAATGCCTTCCCATGCTTCTGGAGGAGTTCTACAAGCCTGTCATCACCTATCTGAATGCCATGTTCATGCAGATTCTTCCGGATGCATCCCCTGTGGTCATCCAGGCCGAGGCCATGTTCGTGCTGAACCATGTGGGCAGCTTCTTCCGCCTGTCCCCGCCATGGGACACCATCGCCCGCAATGATGTCCTGCCTCCGGACGAATGGCATAAAGCCCTTAACACCTATTACTTGGCCCTTCTCCAAGCCCGCCTGAAGGAGATTCTTCCCCCCGAACGATGGTGAACAGAACAACGCTATGGGAGGCGGGCGCGGCCAGGTCCACGCCAACGCGACATGTCAACAGAGTCCATGAGATGATTTGACGGGCTCTGACGGCGCGGTTATAGTATATTGTTTTAACAGCGGCAAGCTTAACCCAAATGGACGTTTTATGGAAATCGCGAAAAGCAAAGAAAACACCAAACTGACCTTGACCGTCTCCGGACGGCTGGACACCACCACATCCCCCAAACTGGAGGCGGAGCTGAATGCGGAAATCGCCGGCATCACGGAGCTGGTCTTTGATTTCAAAGACCTGGACTACATCTCCTCCGCCGGGCTGCGCATTCTGCTGACCGCCCAGAAGACCATGGCCAAGCAAGGGGCCATGAAAATCATCCATGTCAACGAAACTGTCATGGAAGTCTTTGAAATCACAGGATTTGCAGATATTCTGACCATTGAGTGACCCCCCAGCGTGCGCCGTTCATGCCCCCATGGAGCAGACGGGCGGCAAACGCGTCATCCTCCAAAAGGCAACCATGACTCCAACCAATCCACATGTCGATGGAACACCGCAGGCGCAGGGCAATGGCCCCCACCCCGCTGACGGGCTGGAGTCCCCTTGCCTCACACGAGACTTTCCCGCCACCTTGGAGGGCATCGCCGCCGCCGCCGCCTGTCTGGAGACCTTTCTGGACGCCGCCGGCTGTCCTCCGAAGATCTTCGCCAAACTGGCCATCGCTCTTGACGAAATCGCCTCCAACATCATCAACTACTCCGGCGCGAAAACCTTCGAGATGACAATGGCCATTCCGTCGGAGGGCGGCAAAATCGCCCTCTCCTTCACCGATGCAGGACAACCCTATAATCCTCTCCTGCACAATGATCCGGACATCACCCAAGGCTCGGAGCAACGTCAGGCCGGCGGACTCGGCATCTTCATGGTCAAGAAGATGATGGACGTTGTCCGCTACGAATTCAGAGACGGGAAGAACATCCTCTACATGGAAAAGGCGCTCTAGGGGCGCTTGCTCCTCGGGAAGCTCTAAAAAAACCTAACTTTCCTATTACCAATAACTTAAGCAATTCCCAACTGAAATGAAACGTTTCTTCCTTCTCTGGGGTTGGCTACTGCTTTTCATCGTCGGCTGCCGTTCCGTCCCCAACGTGGTCACCGTCCTTCCGGACACCGCCCACATCGACAACTATGGCGGCCTGTGGCTCGCCATCTCCACAGAGGACTTTCTGGCGGCGGGCTTTCAGCAGGCGGACGTGGTGAAGCTGTCGTTGGCGGGTCGGACCCACGTCATGCCCGTGGTGCCCAGTTTCCGCTGCGTCAAGGCCGGCTCGCCGGCGCTGGTCACGGCGAAGAAGCCGGAGCTTCCCGTCTGCGTCACCATCTTCTATGGCGATGCCGCCAGCCGATGGCATCTGGCGGAGAAGCAGGAAACGACAAACGGCGGCAAAGCCACCTGGAAGCCCGCCGACGGCATTGCCTTCCCTCTGCTTGTGGACATCCGGCTGCAGCGCAAGGGCGGCTACGCGGACCAGCTTGCCCTTCACAGCCTGCAGCGCAGCAACCGACGGGAGGATTATCCCGAGCTGACCGACGACGCCTTCGCCAACTTCCGTCCCGTCGTCATCGGCCGCATCGCCCCTAACCGCCTCTATCGCAGCTCCTCCCCCCTGAACCCCGCGCTCGGCCGCGCCTCCTTCGCTGACGCCGCCGCCCGACGCGTCGGCATCCAGACCATCCTGAACATGGCGGACACGGAGGCGGAGGCCCAGGCCATGGACGGCGCGGCGGACACCTACTGCATCGGACGCCCCACCCTCTTCGTCAAGATGTCCGTCGATGTGTCTCAGCAGAACTTTGCATCCGATTTGGCCCGTGGACTCCGCTTCCTGTTGGAGCGGCAGCCGCCCTATCTCATCCACTGCAAGGAGGGGCAGGACCGCTCCGGCATCGCCTGCGCCATCGTGGCGCTGTTCATGGGAGCAACCTTGGAAGACGTTGAGCAGGACTATCTTGCGACGTTCATTAACTATTATCGCATCGCTCCCAGCTCCAAATCCGCTTCCCTCATCACAGAGAGTCTGCGGGACAACTTGAAGACCGCCTTTGGTCTGCGTTCCCTGCGTCCCGCCAAACTGCAGCAGGCCGCCAGAGCCTATCTTCGCCGCGGCGGCCTGACGGAGGCCGAACTGGACCAGCTTGCACAAAAACTTGCAACTAACTGATAATCAACAGGTTACAAAAGCATGAAATTGCTTTTCTTCTCCGATGTCCACGGCAACGCCGCCAGTCTGAAACGGCTGATGGAGCACATTGAGCAGCTCAATCCGCAACAGCTCATCCTGTTGGGAGACGCCCTCTACCACGGCCCCCGCAATCCCATTCAGCAGACTTACGCACCAGCCGACGCCGTGCCCCTGCTGAACAGCCTGAAGGCGACGATCATCGCCGTCCGCGGCAACTGCGACAGCGAAGTGGACCAGATGCTGCTGGAATTCCCCCTCATGGGCGACTACACCACCCTTCTGGTGGACGGACTTCGCATCTTCGCCACCCATGGCCACATCTGGAACCCCGCACATCTACTTCCTATGGCCAACTGCAACCTGTTCGCCTACGGCCACACCCACATCCCCCAGCTCGCCCGCCATCCGGACGGCGCCATCCTGCTCAACCCAGGCTCCATCTCCCTTCCAAAAAACGGCAATCCGCCCTCCTTCGCCTTCTTTGACAATGGCCGAATCCAGCTCCTTCGTCTGACGGACGGCGCCATCATGGACGAGCTGGTTTGCTGACAGCAACGCTTTTACGGGCTATATTATATACCATATACTATATATAGACCGCAATAACGGGAATCCAACGTGAAAATCATCATCATCGGGGCAGGCGAACTGGGCAGGCTTCTGGCCTCCCGCCTCAGCACGGCAAACCACGACGTCACCATCATCGACTCCTCGCTAAAGGGCGTGGACGAACTGCGTGACAAGCTGGACGTCATGATGTTGGGCGGCAACGCCACGGACATCCAGCTCATGAAACAGGCCGGCATCGAACGCGCGGACATGCTGCTGGCCGTCAGCGGCGACCAGTCCTCCAATGTCCTCGCCTGCCAGATCGCCCGCCATTTCGGCGTTCAGCGCATCATCTGCCGACTTTATTCCATGGACATCTTTGACGACGGCTCCGGCCTGACCCCCGGCTTCTTCGGCATCACCAAAGCCTTCTCATCCCCTGCCGAATGCGCCGTCAAAGTCCTGGACGTGCTGCCCAGCCGCATCATTTTGGAAGAGGTCCATCTCTCCCATCCGGAGGCCTCCATCATCACCATCGCCATTCGGGAGAGCTCCCCGCTGGCCGGCCAGCGCATCATGGATCTCTCCAACACGGAGGCCCTCAGTCTGGTCCGATTCGCCGCTCTTGTCCGCAACCATCAGCTCATGATTCCCCACGGCAAAACCGTCCTGCAGCCCAACGACAAGCTGTACATCGCCGGCCACCGAAAGGATGTGCAGACCTTCATCGACAGCGTCTCCCCCGAACCCACTTCCACCCGCAAGCTGATCATCATCGCGGGCGCCACCCTGTTGGGCAAAATCATCGCCGAATCGGCCCTGAGCCAAGGCCACGAAGTCCGTTTTGTGGAGGCGTCGGAGGAAAAGGGAGAGGCCCTTCTGGCCCAACTGCCGTCCTCCTGCAAGGTCCTTCATGGTTCCACCACTGACGAAGAGGTCCTCCATGAGGCCGGAATCGGCAAATGCGATGTCTTCATCGGAGCGGAGGAGGACGACGAAAACAACATCCTCGCCTGCATCCTCGCCAAACGGCTGGGGGCCGACAAAGTGGTGACCATCACCCACAAGCCCGAATACATCAGCATCGTCCCCGCCATGGACATCATCGACTGCGGCTTCAACTCCACGCTCGTCTCCGCCAACGCCATCTTCAAGTTGATGGAAACCGGCAACTTCCGCATCGACTCCCGCCTGCTGGCCAGCCAAGCCTACATGACCGAATTCACCGTCAAACCCAACTCCCGCCTCTGTGGAAAGCAAGTCATGGACTGCAAACTGCCGCAGGATGTGATGTTGGCCATGCTCTTCCGCGGGACGGACATCTTGGCCCCCTCCGGCAAGACGCGCCTTCAGGCCGGAGACATTCTGGTGGCCGTCGTGACCCCCTCCACCGAATCCAAAATCAAAGCCCTCTTCGATTAATCCAACTCACTTTCCCATAATATCTTATAAAATTCCTCATTTCTAATTCGAAATTCAAATTCCTAATTTCAAATTCCTAATTCCTAATTCGAATTTCAAATTCCTAATTCCTAATTCCTAATTTCTAATTCTATTCGTATGAGCATCCGGCCCGTCATCCACGTGATCTCCTTTCTGCTGTTCATCCTGTGCCTTTGCATGGGATTGGCCGCCGTAGTCTCCTGGCTGAAGGGGGATCCGGCCATGGTCTACAGCCGCATGGGACTATGCGGGCTGATCACGCTGGTCTTTGGGAGCATCGCCTTCCTCAGCACAAAAAAACGGCGGGACGAAGGCGACTACACCACCGGACTTCGCGAAGG
This sequence comes from Lentisphaeria bacterium, assembly GCA_016288215.1. Classification (GTDB taxonomy): domain Bacteria; phylum Verrucomicrobiota; class Lentisphaeria; order Oligosphaerales; family Oligosphaeraceae; genus Tb-RUG-64. The sequence continues at coordinate 41,452 of JAEEYQ010000035.1, forward strand.
CTTTGCCACAGTGGCCTTTGCGTGGTTGACCGCCTCCTGTTTCAGCGCCCTTCCCTTCACGCTCATCGTCGGCATGTCCCTGCCTGACTCTCTTTTCGAGGCCGCCTCCGGCCTGACCACCACGGGCGCCAGTGTGGTCTGCAACACCCTGCCCCTTCGCGGCGGCACGTTCCTGCCCAACGGCATCGAAAGCCTTCCCGCCGGCATCCTTTTCTGGAGAAGCCTTCTCAACTGGCTGGGCGGCGTCGGCATCGTCTTCTTCGTGCTTTTGATTCTCCCGCTGCTCCACATCAACAGAGGAAATCTCCTCTATAATGCGGAAGTCCCTGGCCTAAAGACAGATAGCGATCAATTAACGCCCCGTCTCTTCAACTCTGTCCGCTGGGTGCTCCGTGTCTATATCTGTCTCACCCTCTGCGCCTTCTGCCTCTACAAACTTTGTGGCATGACGGGATTCGACGCCCTCTGCCACGCCTTCAGCACCATCTCCACCGGCGGCTTCTCCACCAAAAACAACAGTTTCGCCGCCTTCCCCTCTCCCGTCCTCCAATGGGGCACCACTCTTCTCATGCTGATGAGCGCCTGCAATTTCACCCTGCTGCTCCGCAGCCTCATCACGCGAAAACTCTGCTTCTGGGCCGATGAGGAGTTCCGCTTCTTCAGCCTTATGTTCCTCTCCGCCACCATCATCATCGCGATTTTGCTCTTCGCGGGTCATCCGGAAGGGCTGGACGGATTCCCCCGCACCGTGGAGCACTGCCTGAGAACCGCCGCCTTCCAGACGGCCACCGTGGCCTCCACAACCGGATTCACCACCTCGGACTACGATGCCTGGAACCTCCCCTTCGCCAGCGCCCTCCTCCTGCTCATCATGTTCCCCTGCGGCTGCGGCGGCTCCACCGCCGGCGGCATGAAATGCTCCCGCCTCATCGTCATTGTCAAGACCATGCTGACGGAAATCCGCTACTGCCTCTTCCCCCACACCCTGACGGACGTCCGTCTCAGCGGCTCCCGTCTGTCTCAAAACCTGCTCCGCAAAACCAGCGTCTTCGTTCTGCTCTATCTGGCCATCATCGTCATCGTGGCCGTCTCGCTGCTCTGCGTCACTGACGGCTCCCTCATGACCTCCTTCAGCGCCGCCCTGACCTGCCTGAGCAACGTGGGCCCCGGCTTCGGCGCCGTCGGCCCATCACAGAATTTCGGCTGGATGCCCGCCACCGCCAAGCTCATCCTGTCGTTGACCATGATCACGGGACGGCTCGAAATCTACACCATTCTCGCACTCTTCCTCCCCTCCTTCTGGAGACGGTGACCCCACAGATTGAGCGAAGCGAAACCCATTTCATGTGACAAGGGACGCGTAAATCACTTTTTTCACAAAAAACCGCGTTACCCTATTGCATTATCGTCAAAGGTTTAGTATAATTATAAATGGTTGCATGAAGAGTGCTTCCCTTTTCTCCGAAACAACTTTTCGGTGGGGGCATTTTCAAATGCAATAACATCCTAATTGAAAGGAACTTACAACAATGAAGAAGTCATTCACCCTCATCGAACTGCTCGTTGTCATCGCCATCATCGCCATTCTGGCCGGCATGCTCTTGCCCGCGCTGGCCAAAGCCAAACAGAAGGCCATCACCGTCAACTGCGCGTCCAACATCCGCGGCGTCATGCAATCCACCATCCTGTACATGGATGACTTCCATCAGTACATTCCAATTCAATGGGCTGGCGACACATGGCATCACTGCATAATGAAGACTGGCTACATCGAAATGGATTCCCCAATCATTTCCTGCCCGAAGTCGGATGATTTCCAGAGCCTGGCCGCCACACCGAATTGCGCCTACGGCCAAATTTGGCCGGATGCCAATCTGGGCACATCAACCTGGAAGCAGGTCTATGTTGACAGCATCCGCTACATCAACCTCCGTGCCGCCTACATGACGAATCCCTCCTCCAACATCATCTTTGGCGACAGCTACTATGTGGACAGCGGTATGCAGCATTCTTTGGTCCATTTCGACCAGAACCTCTGGGGCAACCAGTACCGCATGAATCACAACGATCGCTGCAACATCGCCTTCTTGGATGGCCACGTGGGCGGCCTGACCGCCGGCGAAATTCTCATCGCCAGCAAGAAAATGGATATCGCCAAGCCTGCCGACGGCGTCTTCCTGCTCACCGAAAAGGGCGAAGCCTTCAACATCAAATAACTCGCATTACGTAAGTTAGCATTCTCCTTCGCGGACTCCCCCCGTGCCCTTGCCATGGCGGGAGTCCTTTTTTTGCTACGACGCAGAGGGCACTTTTCACTTGACGAGGGACGTGAGACGCGAGAAATGTAAACCTAAAAGCAGCAGTTGGATTTTTCTTCCATGCAAATCATCATGCTGAATCGGTCTCTCTCCCAGTCATCAAATTTGTAGAAAAGGCCATGGCGGCAGAAGGCGAGGCATGCTGAAAAACAAGAGCCGCTCTGGCGGCGGCAGGATAATAGCCGTGGGTAAGCGCAATGCCGTAGGCATAAGCGCAACCCACGGTGCACGAGAAAGTTAGGTCTTAAAACCGCGTAGCGGTGACCCTCCTTCGCCCTTCGGGCTACGGCAGGGCAAGCTGGAGCGTGACGTGGGTGAAGCGAAGCGAAACCCACGAACAGGCAGGAGTTTGACGTGGGACGCGAGACGTGAGACGAGAACCACAGGACGTGGGACGGGAGACGAGAGACGCGGGACGCGGGACGGGGGACGGGAGACGAGAGACGCGGGACGGGGGACGCGAGAGGAAACCAACATTTAATATTAGTTTTCAGCCCCAACTTCCTAATTTTCAGCACTTTGCGGCATCAGGCATTTCCGCAGGGGGAAAGCGCCGTCCAGCCAGTGGTTGAACAGCCGATTGATGTCCATATAGTCCTCGAACAGGCGGCTGGAGGGAACATATTCCTTTTCGCATTGATCCATCCACGCCTTTAGCTGCCGCTGCTTTTCCTTTGCCGCCTCAAACTCCTCCCGCGCGGCCTGAAACTCCATCTTGAAATGCTTAGGCCGTTTGGCGCGAAGCAGTTCGAAGGACTCCGCAAAACGTCGAATGGGCTTCTGAAGAAGATACGGCGCCTCCAAAGCCAGTTCCTGAAAGCGGATTTGAAGAGCGTCCAACGCCCGCTTGTCCAATTTGTAGTCCACCAGCTTGTCGGGAAGCTCCTCCAGACGGACGCGGGCCACGCTGTCCCCTCCGCTGGCCGTGCCGACCACGGTGATGGTCTCCAGCTGCTGCAGCTTTTCCTCAATGGCGTCGGTGCCCTGCCATTGGCGCAGCCGTCGGCTGACCGTCAGCACTTGCCGCTCATACCAATGCTGCAGAGTTTCATTGGCGGCAATATGTTGACCTAAAATGAATTCACAGGCTTCTACGGTATCCCGCCCCATGGCCTCCATCTCGAAAAGGCGGGAGAAGAATTCCCCCTTCGCCATGGGAAGGGACTCGAAACAGGCCACCAGCAGGTCGCAGTGCATCATGTAGAGCCGAAACAGCGGCGCATGCTCCGGCGGCATGTCGCCGGTCAGCAGCTTGCCCGCGTTGGGGAAGTGCCCATCGGCGAACTGTTTACGGGCGACCATGTAGTCCGGGTCATGGAAATTGCCGCCAGCGTAGAAGCGAATGGCGCGGCGGTTCGCCAAGGCGGCGGCGGCGCAGCGGGCCGACGGAATGTTCGGCCGTCCTCCTGTTCCCATCTCCCACGCCCGCCGCAGAAAGGCGGCATGGCAGATGCGATAGGACGCCTCCTCCACGCTTTCGTCATCCCGCAGAACCACGAAGAGCGGATCCCCCGCCGTGCCCTCGGTCGTCGTTTCTTCTGGAAGCCATTGCAGCTGAATGAGTTGACGAGGTGCCTTCTCCGCCTTGAGCAATCCGTCCGCCATGGTCACGCAGTCCGTGGCGAAACGGCCAAGACGGCGCACTTCCTCCGACGAGACCGCCGTGACCCGCAGCCGTGCCTCCGGCAGCGTCTCACTGACGGACACCGACTCCGCAGCTCCGGCTCCCCAAAGCGCCAAAGCGCACAGCAGCCCAGCCGCCAGACTCCATCGCATGCGAGTTCCCGTGTCCATCTGACAACAGCCCGTCGTCAGTTGCCGGCCTGCATGTCGCGGTCCGCCGCCTCCACCTTTTCCCGCCGGCGGGCGCGGTCCGCCGCCAATTTATCCCGCAAGTCCTTGTCCTGCAACGCCATAATCTGAATGGCCAACAATGCCGCATTGGTGGCGCCGCCGCTGCCGATGCCCACCGTCGCCACAGCGATTCCGCCCGGCATCTGCACGGTGGACAGCAAGGCGTCCATGCCATGCAAGGCACCGCCCTCCACAGGGATACCTATCACGGGCAGCAGCGTGTGAGCCGCCGCCACGCCCGCCAGATGGGCCGCGCCGCCGGCCGCCGCAATGATGACCTGGAAGCCGTTGGACTCCGCGCGACTGGTGAACTCCGCCACCACATCCGGCGTCCGATGAGCGGACATGACTCGCACAACAGTCTCCACTCCAAAGCTTTTCAACGTCGTCACGCAGGACTCGATTTTCGGAAGATCCGATGCGCTTCCCATCAACACGGCCACCTTGCCAGACATATTTTCTCTCCTTGCTTGATTCTGCCATGGGTTGGCATTATAGTTTAATAAAAATTTATTGTTCATGTACAACCTATACAATATATGAGGTAGGATGATGGATTTCAAATCTATGACTCTCATTTGCATGGTGGCATCCGGCATTTGCGCAGCCAGCGAGTACTATGTGGACAATGTGAAGGGCAACGACGCCAACGACGGTCTGTCCCCCAACACCCCGTGGGCCACGTTGGCCAAAGTGAACGCGGCGCCGCTGCAGCCGGGCGACCGGGTTCTCTTCCGCCGCGGCGGCCTGTGGCGGGACACGCTGAAGCTGCACAGTGGCTCGCCTGAAAAGCCCATCGTCTACAGCAACTACGGCGAAGGCCCCCTGCCCCTCATCCAGCCCTCCGTCGCCGCCGACAATCCTTCCGACTGGCAGGAGGCCGCCCCCGGCGTCTGGACCTTGGCGGACAAAATCGCCGACACCATCTCCGTTGACGTGGGCAACATCGTCTTCGACCACGGCGCCGTCCCCTGCGGCTGGAAGCGCTGGAAGCCGGAGGACCTTTCGCAGGAGGGGCACTACGTCTACCTTGGCGAAAAGCACAACATCCTGCTGAAATACCCTGAGAACCCCGGCGTCCGCCACAAGTCCGTGGAACTGGTGCTGCGGCGCTTCGGCGTCAGCCATGGCAATGTGCACGACGCGGTGGTGGACGGGCTGGGCATCCGCTATGTGGGGGCCCATGGCTTCGGCGGCTCCAACGCCACGCGCTTCGTCATCCGCAACTGCGAGCTTTCCTACATCGGCGGCGCCCATCAGTACACGCGGGAAGACGGTGCCAACGTCCGCTTCGGCAACGGCATCGAGTTTTGGTGCAGCGCCAGCGACTGTCTCGTGGAGAACAACCGGATTTGGGAAATCTACGATGCGGCGCTGACCAACCAAGGCAGCACCGGCGACCCCAAGACCCCCAGCGTGGAGCGCAACATCACCTACCGCAACAACACCGTCTGGAACGCCGAATACTCCTTCGAATATTGGAACAACCCCGAATTCTCCATCACCGAAAACATTCTTGTGGAGAACAATACCTTCGTGGACGCCGGCCACGGCTGGGCCCACGCCCAACGGCCCGATCCCAACGGCGGCCATCTCATGATCTACAACAACCGCGCCAAGACCACAGGCTTCATCTTCCGCAACAACATCTTCTACAACAGCACGGAAGTCTGCTTCCGCATCTGCTGCGAATGGAAGCCGGAATGGCCCCAATTCATCAACAACCTGTGGGGCAATGGATCAAATCAGAAGGAACTGTTCATCATGAGCAGCCTCACCGGCAAGGCCCTCTATTACGACGCTTCCACCTTCGCCGATCTCATCAAACAGTGGCAACCCACGTTCCACGACACCGTGGGCATCCCCCAGTTCGTGGACGCCGCCCACCGCGACTATCGCCTGGCCCCCGGCTCCGTCGGCTATGGCCAATACATAGGCGCAAGGCCGTAACTCATTGATAAAGAATAACTTAGATACATTCGCAAGGCTGCGGCGACCCAATTGTTCCGCGCCTTGCGTTTTGCGTCATGTCCCATGTCCATTGCGGCGGCATCTTATCAGCCATAAACTCTGCAAAATTGCCCCTTCCGCATTGCGAATTCCCAATTCCTCATTACATTAATTTGTTCACGCGAGTGGAAAAACACAGTTCAACATAAATATAAGGAATCATGCGGCTATGGGCTCATTTTGTGATTGGCAGTCGAAGTTGAAGGACATCACCATCGGAGTCGCCTCGGATCACGGCGGTCTGGACAAGAAGACAGCGCTTTTGGGAATGCTGGCGAAACGCGGCATCAAGACCGCCGATTTCGGCCCATATGCTTTGGATCCGGAGGACGACTATTCTGACTTTGCGGCCAAGATGCTCAATGCCATGAAGATAGGCAAAGTCCAGGCGGGCATTCTCATCTGCCGCAGCGGCGTTGGCATGTCCATCATCGCCAACCGCCACAACGGCGTCCGCGCGGCACTTTGCGAGAATCCCACCAAAGCGCGCCTCAGCCGTGAGCACAACGCCTCCAACGTGTTGGTCACCGGCGGCGACGCCATGAGCGCCGAAGAGTTCGAGGCGACTGTGGACTCCTGGCTGGCCACCCCCTTCTCCAACGGCGCCCGCCACATCCGCCGTCTCCGCAAGATCGAGACGCTGTCCTACGACCCCGTGGCCCCCATCATGCAGGTGGACCCCGAAATCGCCGCCATCATGCGCCGTGAGCAGGCCCGTCAGGAGCGCGGTCTGGAACTCATTGCCTCCGAGAACTTTGCGAGCGCCGCTGTCCGCGCCGCCGCCGGCTCCATCATGACCAACAAATACGCGGAGGGCTATCCGGGCCGCCGCTACTACAACGGCTGCGTCCATGTGGACGAGGCGGAGAGCCTCGCCATCGAACGCGCCTGCAAACTCTTCGGCGCGGAGGCCGCCAACGTGCAGCCCCATTCGGGCAGCCAGGCCAACATGGCCGCCTACCTCTCCATCCTGGAGCCGGGGGACACCGTTCTCGCCATGAGTCTGGCCCACGGCGGCCATCTGACCCACGGCCACAGCGTCAATTTCAGCGGCCGCACCTACCACTTCATCGGCTATGGTGTCAATCCAAATACTGAAATGCTTGACTATGAAGATATTGCAAAACTTGCAAGAGAAAACAAGCCCCGCCTGATTCTCGCCGGAGCCAGCGCCTATCCGCGCATCATCGACTTTGCGCGGCTACGCGCCATTGCGGACGAGGTTGGCGCCTATCTCATGGTGGACATGGCTCACATCGCGGGCCTCGTGGCCGCCGGCCTCCACCCCAGCCCCGTGCCCTACTGCGACATCGTCACGTCGACGACGCACAAGACCCTTCGCGGCCCTCGCGGCGGCCTCATCCTCTCCAAAGAGTCTCTCATCAAGAAGATCAATTCGCAGGTCTTCCCCGGCATCCAGGGCGGTCCGCTCATGCATATCATCGCCGCCAAGGCCATCTGTTTCCATGAGGCGATGCAGCCCGGCTTCAAAGACTATCAAAAGCAAATCGTGGCCAATGCGGCCTGCTTGGCCAACTCTTTGCAGCAGAATGGATTCCGTATCGTGTCTGGTGGCACGGACAATCATCTCATGCTCGTTGACATGCGCCCCAAGCACACCACCGGCAAAGCCGCCGCCACCGCGCTTGACCTGGCCGACATCACCGTCAACATGAACTTGATTCCCTTCGACCCCGAAAAGCCCGCCGTCACCAGCGGCCTGCGCATCGGCACCCCCGCCGTCACCACCCGTGGCATGAAGGAAGCCGAAATGAAGCAGATCGCGGACATGATCACGGAAGTTGTCGACCACATCGGCGATGACGCGGTTGCCGCCTCCGTCAAGGAGAAGGTCCATGCGTTGACGGCCAACTTCCCCATGCCCGAATTTGTGACCGAATGGGACTAACTCACGTCCCTTCAGCAAGATACGTCATTACGGAGGGGACGCGGGCATCCGGATGTCCCTTCAGAGCATAAGCAATCGCAACTCTCTATTATGCAAGGGGTTACGATTGCCGTTTTCGGCCTTCGCACATCGCTGATGCGCGAACTGCAACGTCTTTCCTAGCCTTGCTCTAGAGGCTCTAGAAAAACTGCTAACGGCTAATTCCTAACTCCTAATTCCTAATTCCTAATTGTCATGAGTCCCACCTCCGCCCCAACGCTATTGGAACTGACAAAAACCGCATTGGTGCCGCTGACACTGAAGTTCTTCTTCCTGCTGACGCCGTTCTTCGTGTTTAGCGTGTTCCTCTCCATGACCACGGAGTCCACGCTGGAGACCAAACAGAAGCTGGCGATCCGCATCGCCATTGGAGCGGCGGCCATCACCATCATCATGTTCCTTGGCGGCAGCTGGGTGCTGAAACTGTTCGACATCACCGTGGAGGCCTTCCGAGCCGGTTCCGGAACCCTGCTGCTTTTGGTGGCGGTGACATTGGTCAACAGCACCTCGACAGACAGCAAACACACATCGAAAAGTGACATAGAACTGATGCGCTGCGCCGTGGTACCGCTGGCGGTGCCCATCACCGCCGGTCCCGCCACATTGGGCACAGTCATGGTCATGGGCCATGAGATGGTCACGTGTCAGGAGAAGTTCATCACCAGCCTGGCCATTCTTCTGGCATCGTCGGCCATCGGCCTGATGCTGTGCTTTTCAACGCAAATCGTCAAATGCCTCGGCTACGGGAATATCGCCATTTTGAGCAAAATCACGGGCCTTATTCTCTGCGCCATCTCCATCAGCATGATCGTCACCGGAATCCATGCCCTATGGTATTCCGTTCCAATGCCTTAAGGCCATGTCATGACAGATTACAAACCCATTTCCATTCTCGTCAACGACGACGGCTCCATCAACACGACGCCTACCTTCCTGTTCGACCATGACGAGATGTACAAGGAAGATCCCAAAGGCGCCTGCCTCGCCTGGTTCAAAGAGGCGCAGTACGGCCTCGGCGTCAATTTCGGCCTCCATGCCCTTATCGGCCGCGGCGAACGCATCCAACAGCAGGACAAAATCGCCGTGAACGACTATGCCTCCCTCATGAAGCGCTTCACCGCTGACAATTTTAACGCGGTGGACATCGTGGAGTTTGCCATCGCCGCCGGCGCACGCTATATCTCCTTCCCCGCCAGAGATATGGACGGATTTTGCCTCTTCAACTCCGAACACACGGACTTCACCAGCGCCAAATCCGCCGCCCAGCGGGATTTGGTGGCGGAACTGGCCTCCGTCTGCGAATTCCACGGCGTCGGTCTCTGCCTAAAGTATTCCCACGGACGGGATTGGCACCATCCCCACGCACCGACCAATCAAGAGTGGAAGGCGGGGCCTCGGCCAGACTATCCCATTGATTCCCAAGAAGATAGCCGTCTTGAAGAATACTGTGAGTTCATGGAGGCTCAGATCAAGGAGCTGCTCTCCCAATACGGCCCCATCGCCGCCATCCAGCTGGAAGGCATCGATGTGCCCCTCTCCGGAGACAAGTCCCGCTTCCAATGCGAAGGCCTCTACATCTGCACACGGATGCAGCAGCCGCAGGTGCTCATTTCCTACGAACAGGGACTCCTTGGCACGGAGGATTTCTTTTCTCTGGCCCATCGCATTCCGGAGGAGAACAGCCCGCAGGACGTCCAGGGCTTCATCTACTCGCAGACGGAGAAGCCGCTGGAACTGCGCACCACCATGACGCCGGACGCATGGGGCTATTTCGGCGAAAAGGCCGGAAGCCATCTGAAGGAGGCACAGATTTGGGACAAATTCACGGAAGCCGTCCGCCAGCAGGCCAATTTCACCATCAGCACCGCCCTTATGCCCGACGGCTCCCTTGACATGGAGGACATCCAGACCCTCCTCGCCGTCGGCGAACGCATCGAAAAGAACGGCTTCCCCCGCTGACGGCCATTTCCCAAAGACGCTAAAGACTCAAACGATTTGGGGATTCCTGCCGTTTTCGCCAAAAAAGATTTGGGGATTTACGATTAGGGCATCTGTCCTAATCGTAAGATGATTATATTCAGTATGTTATGAATGATAAACTAGCTTAACTGCGCTTTTTAGGATAAAATCTGACTTCACTTCCAGACTGGCGTAAGGTCGAGTTTTGCGCCACAGGATTCATAGAAGTTCTGAAGCGTTGAGAGTCGGATGTCTCCTTTGGCGCGCTCCAGACGCGCAACCACGGTTTGGGAAACGTTCATGCGCCGTGCCACTTCCCGCTGGGTCAGTTTCGCCTTTGACCTAATATCGTAGAGGAGTTTTGAAATGGCCATTTTCTGCCTGACACGCCTAAGCGATTCAGTGTTTGCAGGATCATTCAGGAAACGTTCGCGCTCCCGCTTCTGCTCTTCGTAAATTTGCTCCTTGTTCTTTGCGAGACACTCAATTTCTCTTTTTATTTCCTCATCCGTCATTTCAATGCGTTTCATTATATAACTCCCTGTATTCTTAATTGTGATGCTATCTTTATTGCAAGATTTAGCTCATATTTAGGTATTGTTTGGGTTTTCTTTTCATATGCCAAAATACCATATACGAAATCATCTTTGCCATAGACATAGAAGATTCTGATATTTGCGGCACGTATCACCCTTATAACAAATAGATTCCGGTTTGTGACCTTCTCCCCAAAAGGCATTGAAAGGCGCCCTTCTTTTTCAAGTATGTCAACTATGCTCCTGTACTCGTTTTGGACATCTTCACTTGTCTGCTCCATGAAAGATTTAACTCTTTCAAATTCAATATATTTCTTAGGCATATCATAAACTCTATGGACAATATAACACAAATGTTATCATCCGTCAATTCGCTGCCTAAATTTACTTTTCCATTTGATTGCCATTTGGGTTAATGCCTCATCAATGGACGTACAGGTTCTGAAGGTACATTCCTTATTTCTAATCCCTAATTATCAACTACTTATCTCCTTCCTTCTGCACCAGGCTCACGTCATAGACCAGTTCTTTGCCGAGGAACTGGACCTTTTCCGCCTTGCCGGGCTGCGGAAGACTTGGGGAAAGCAGAGCCCATTGGCGGTCGGCCATGCCGTCCACAATCTGCTGCAGCTCCCGATCATCCACGATGAGACGTGCATTGAGGGTCGCGGTGCCGGAGCGGTCATCCCATTCCACCTGCAGTTTGCCGTCGGCGGCCAAATCGTCGATGAATTTCCGTCCCTGCTCAGGACTGTCCATCAGCCAGACATGATGGATGCGGTTGGCCAGATAATAGCGGGTTTCCTGCGGACGGAAAGTGCCTCGGCTCCGCTGCAACCCCACCGTCTGCATCTCCTCGGCTCTCAGTTTCCGTTGGGATGCGACCGCCGAATTCTGCACTGCGTTGGCGACAAAGGCATCGGTCGTTTTCGATTTAACCATTTCCGTTGCAGGAGCCTGTGGCATCGGTGGCGCAACGGCGACAAAGGCATCGGCCGTTCTTGATTCAACCATTTCCGTTGCAGGAGCTTGTGGCATCGGCGCCGCAGTTTTTTCCACTTGCGCCATCATGTCCGGCTGGGTTTCAGGGGACGGAACATCGGCCCCTTCCGCCAACGCGACGGACTCCGTCGCCATCGTCGGCAGGGCATTCGATCTGACCGTGGAACGCAGGCGGAGACTAACGCCATAGGCCATCAGACAAAGGCACGCCGCCAAGGCGACGTTTCGGCGAATCCGGGAGTCCAACCACCAATGCCATTGGGGCACAGTAGGTTGCGCCTGCTTTGAACGGCAGGTCCTTTTGATGCGGTCGGCCAGGTCAACGGGCACTCGAATGGCCTGAGCCACCCGCTCATCCACCGTTCGCAGCGAATGCAGGCGCTTTCGGCACACATCGCACTGCTCCAGATGGTTGGAGATGTCCATCCATTCGGAAGAGCCCAAATCCACCGCATCCGCATCCAGAAAGCCGCTCAGCTGCTCCTGACTGGGATGTCCACCCGTTTTCAACTGTTTGTCCGTTTGTGTTGTCATAATCCCAAATTCCTGCGAAGTTCTTCCCTGCCCCTAGCGATACGGGATTTCACCGTGCCGAGCTTGCAATGCAGCAGCTCGGCAATCTCCTCATAACTCAATTCCTTCACATTCCGCAGCACCAGCGCCTCCCGATAATTGTCCGGAAGCTTCGCCAGCTCCTGTTCCGTGCTCCGCTGCAGCTCGCCGAAGAGCAGCTTCTCATCCGGAGTCAGCCGCTCGTCGGGGACATCGATGTACAGTGCCTGATCCTCCGAGCCTCCCTCGATGGGTTCCTGCATACTGACATTGACCTTGCTTCCACGGCATTTGTTCCAACGATATTTGTTCTTCGCCAAATTTGTGGCGATTCGATACATCCATGTGGTGAACTCCGAGTCTCCCCGAAAATTCATCAAGGCACGGTTCATGCGGACAAACGTGTCTTGGGCGACCTCCTCCGCATCCTCCCGATTGCCAAGAATACCATAGGCAATCTGGTAGGCCCGCCCCGAATACTTGTCCACAAGCCGGTCAAAGGCCGTTTCATCGCCGGCCTTGAACCGTTCTATCAAGGACCGGTCCTCTTCATTGATCATACATGTCCTCACAACCTTCTGTCGCTTCCGCCTTCCGGCAGACCCAACGGAACCAACACTGACCTTTAGACACTCCATTACCCCGTCGGTTCCGCAAAACCCGCTTTTTTTCGTGCAAATGTGCAAAAAAGACGGATTTCATGATGAGGCCACGAAATCCGTCTTTCCCAAGGTGACAATGAACCCCGCCTCCCAACGAAAGGCGACGGGGGCGGCAGGCCAACCCTTAGGCGTTCATTTGCGCGAAGGCCGCCTTGATGATGGTCGCGAAATCCGCCGGCTTGAGCGCAGCGCCGCCGATGAGGCCGCCATCGATGTCCGGCTGGGCCAGCAAGCCCGCCGCATTGGCGGCGTTCATGCTGCCGCCGTAGAGAATCCGCGTGTTGTCCGCCACGCAGGGGCATTCATACAGCTTCTTCAGCAAGGCGCGGATGCACTGGTGAACTTCCTGCGCCTGCGCCTCCGTGGCGACTTTGCCCGTGCCAATTGCCCAGACCGGCTCGTAGGCGATGACCACATCCTTCATGGCCGTCGCGTCCACATTGGCCAGCGCGCCACGGACCTGCCGCTCAATCACCGCAATCGTGACGCCTTCCTCCCGCTCCTTCAGAGTCTCGCCCACGCAGACGATGACCTTCAGGCCGGCCTTCAACGCCGCCAACAGCCGCTGATTGACCGTGGCATCCGTCTCGCCAAAATACTGACGGCGCTCGCTGTGGCCGATGATCACATAGGTCACGCCTGTCTCCTTTAGCATCGCCGCGGAAATCTCACCCGTATAGGCGCCCTTTTCGGCCCAATGGACATTCTGCGCGCCGACTTCCAGACAACTGCCCGCCGTCTCCGCAATCACGGCGCTCAACGTGGTGAAGGGGGGGCACACCAACACTTCCGGCTTCTGACCGCAGGAGCAGCAGGGGCATTCCCCAAACTGGGCCTTCAGGTCCTTGATCAGCTGTGCGCCTTCCGCGGCGCCTTTGTTCATCTTCCAGTTGCCGGCTATCAAAATCTGACGGGACATTTGCTCTTTCCTTCTCTTGACGTCCTTACTCCGCGACGCGTCGTGCCGCGCCGCCCACACCATCGCCGCCCCCTTCAGTGGGAACGGCTGAATAACCACTCTATACTATGTCCATCCTTGCGCAGATTTCAAGCAGACAGTCCCCAATTTGCCCCCTTTGTGACAATCAAACGGCATGTCTTTCTTCTGGTGACAAGAGACGGGAGACAGGAGATGAGAGACGTGGGACGGGAGACGAGGGACGGGAGACGGGAGGTAAGGGACGGGAGACGAGAGATGCAAGATGAATGGCAACGAATTTCATAAACCGTCAAGGTTCTGAAAAGTTATTCCTAATTTCTAATTTTCACATGACAAATTCCTAATTTCTAATTCCTAATTCCTAATTTTCACATGACAAATTCCTAATTTCTAATTTCTAATTCCTAATATTCCTCGACAAATTCCTAATTCCTAATTTCTAATTCCTAATTTTCACATGACAAATTCCTAATTCCTAATTTCTAATTCCTAATTTGCTTGAGTTTGCCTTATGGTCATTCTGCAATATATTAGTATACTGCCCGCGAAAGACAGAACCCCCAACGAGGTGTTTTCCATGGCGACGCCCAAATCATCCTCCATCAAAACCTTCTTCTCCTGCCTATCGTCCTTCTTCACCAGCGGAATCTGGACCGACGATTTGGGGGAATCCAAGGTGCTTCCCCGCTCCTGCAAAGCCCTTTGTCGCATATTAACCATTACCGTGCAAGGATATATGCAGGACCGATGCAATCTGCAGTCCTGTGCGCTCACCTACATCACGTTGGTCTCGCTGGTGCCCATGGCCGCCATCATGTTCTCCTTCTCCAAAGGCATCGGCATGCACAACCGACTGGTCAGCATCATCGGACTGGAGCGAATCATCGTGCAGGACGCCGAAACGGGAGAGGACAGCGTCAGCTATCGTGTCGTGCAGCCGCTCCCTGAGGAGCCGCCCGCAACCGCCAAACAATCAGAAGTCATTGATACAAAAGGAGTCACAGAAGAGACTCCCGTTCAGGAACCTCCCCCCCAAGAAGCGCAGGAGACAACTGCAAAAGACGATGACCGAATAGCGGCCACCGCGCCCACGCCTGCCGCGGAGGAAGGCGGCGGTTTCGCGGCCACGCTGCCCCCGCCGCTGCAGGCAGCGTTGGTCAACATCTTCATCTATGTGGAGCACACGAACTTCGCCGCCTTGGGACTGGTGGGGTCGCTGACCCTGCTCATCGGCGTCATCAGCTCCATGACCAAGCTGGAGAACACTTTCAACAGCATCTGGCGGGTGAAGCGCGGGCGGGACTATCTGCACAAGGTCAGCGAGTATCTGGTGGTGTTGATTCTGATTCCCGTGGTTCTCATCTCCGCCACGAGCATGAACGCGTTCGTCCGCTCCCATCGATTCTTCCAGCTGGCATTGGAGGTCATGGGCGGCTGGGCCTATCTTCTGCAGCTCGGCATCCGAATGGTGGGCTGGGGCATGGTGTTTTTGGGCTTCGCCTTTTTCTACATGTTCATGCCGCACACGAAGGTGCGCCTGTGCCCTGCGCTGACCGCCGGCCTGATCACAGGCATCCTGTGGTTCATCATGCAGTGGCTGTACATCCGCATGCAGGTCGGTCTGGCAGGTTACAACAAAATCTACGGCACCTTCGCCGCCCTGCCCTTCTTTCTTGCCTGGCTCTACGCCAACTGGTGCGTCATCCTGCTGGGCGCGGAGCTGTGCTACGCCGTCCAGAACCACACGACCATCCGGCTGGCCCGCATCATCGCGAAGCACTCCCAAGGGGCGCGCATCCTGCTCGGCATCGCCATCATCCATGACATCTGCCGCGCCTACCGCGACGGCACGCCGTGGCGCGTGGAGACCTTCGCGCAACGCAACAACATCTCCCTCACTCTGCTTCAGCATGTGATCGACACCCTCTGTCACAACCACGTGCTTCTCGCCGTCCAAATCAAGAAGCGTGAACCCAACTATGTGCCCGGCAAGGATCCGCGGGACCTTTCGCTGGCGGACGTCATGGAGGCCTTCCAGAACCAGAAAGACAACTCCCTGCAGCAGTATCTGCGGCTGATTCCCACGCAAACGGGACACTCGTTCATGGAATGCTACGACGACTTCTGCAGCACCCTCAAGCAGCATACCTTTGCGGAGGCAGGGACTCCATGAGTATGGTCTATCATTCTAAAAGGCAATGCTTTGCAAAACTTCTCCACCTGGCGTTCGCCATCCCCGCGGCCATTCTGCTGATGGGAGGACACGCAATGCAGGCGGCGGAGGCCGCGCCGAACGCAACGCCGCCGGAACCGCTGCGGCTGCTGGTCAGCGTCGTCCCCCAGCTGGAATCAGTCCGTGCCATCGGCGGCGACAATGTGGAGGTGGAGGCCTTGGTGCCGCCGGGCAGCAGTCCGGAGACCTTCTCTTTGGGCTCCCGCCAGATGGCCCTTCTCAGCAAAGCCCATGCGCTGCTCATCATCGGCGCCCCCATGGAAAAGGCACTTCTGCCCAAACTCCGCCGACGCTTTCCAAAGCTGGAAATCCTTGATATGAGGGAAAATATGACTTTCCGCAAGATGAGCGAACCGCATCACCACCACGACGGCGAACACCACCACGACGGCGAACACCACCATGACGGCGAACACCACGGGGAACCGCATCACGATGAAGAGACGGAACGGGATCCCCACGTCTGGCTGTCCGTGGACAACATGCGGCAGCACGCCGCCAACGCCGTGGCGGTCTGCGTCAAACTGGATCCGGCCCATGCCGCCGCCTATCAAGAACGGGGGGACGCCTATCTTCTGCGGCTGAACGCCCTCAAGAGGCGGCTGGATACGCTGCTTGCGCCCTGCAACGGCCAGGTCGTCATGGTCTATCATCCTGCCTTTGGCTATCTTATGGATGCCTATGGCATGCGGCAGCTTCCCATTGAACTGGATGGCAAGGAACCCTCCGCCAAACATTTGGCGGCGACCATCCGCCAGGCCCGTGCCTTGAACGTGAAGGCCATTGGCATTCAGCCTCAGTTCAATCCGGCTCCAGCCAAACGGCTGGCCAAGGAGCTCGGCGCCACGGTAAAAACATTTAACCCATTGCCTAAGAATTACTTAGAAGACATGGAGACATTGGCCGCCAACCTTCGCGCCGCCTGTCTCGGTCCAGAGGCCGGAGAGGGGGACTGATGGAGGCGGAAAAGGTCATCGAGCTGCAGGATGTCTGCTTTGGCTATGAGGCCAACGAGGTGCTGCACCATATCTCTCTGACCCTTCATCGTGGCGACTTCGCGGCCATGGTGGGGCCCAACGGCGGCGGCAAAACCACGCTGCTGCGGCTGATTCTCGGGCTGCTGACGCCCCGCTACGGCACCGTTCGCGTGTTGGGACAGGCGCCGGAGAAGGTGCGCCGACACATTGGCTATGTTCCTCAGCATCTGCTATTTGACATGCAGTTTCCCGCCAGCGTCCTTGATGTGGTGCTCATGGGACGGGTGGAGCGCTGCGGCTTCGGACGCTATGGCCACGACGACAAGGCCAAGGCGGCCGCCGCGTTGGAGAAAGTCGGGCTGGAGGGCTATGGCTCCCGCGCCTTCTCCCAACTCTCCGGCGGCGAACGCCAGCGGGTTCTCATTGCCCAAACGCTGGCCAGCGAGCCGAAACTGCTGCTGCTGGACGAGCCGGGGGCCAATCTGGATCCCGCCAACCGCCACCGCATCTTCGCGCTGCTCCATCAGCTGAACCAAGAGCTGACCATTCTGCTGGTCTCCCACAACCTGAACGTGGTCTCCAGCTATGTCAGCCACGTCATCTGCGTCAACCGCATGGCGGACATGCATGCCATCGGCGAAATCCATGTCAACGCTCTGGCGGATGGCGACTGGCTCAGCATCGAACACATCCAATGCCCCGTCACCACGCCGCCGCAGGAATGCGACCACACCTTGTAGCTCCCTATGTCCTTCTTCTCCGATATCATTGACTCCTCGTTTCTGCACATGGCACTTCTGGCCGCCCTGCTGGCCTCCGTCGCCTGCGGCATTGTGGGCAGCTATGTGGTGGCCCGCCGCCGCAGCTACATGGTAGGGGCCATCTCCCACTCCCTGCTGGGAGGCATCGGGCTGGCCCGCCTCTGCGCCGTCCGACTGGGCTGGACCGCATTCACCCCGCTGGCCGGCTCCTTGCTGGCCGGCCTGCTGGCCTCCGTCGCCGTCAGTCTGCTGACTTCCCGTAACCGCATGCGGGAGGACACCGTGCTGAGCGCCATCTGGTCCCTTGGTGTGGCCGCCGGCATCAGCTTCATCGCCTTAACCCCTGGCTATCAGGAAGATCTGAACAGCTATCTCTTCGGCAGCATTCTGCTGGTCTCCGAAACCGACCTGTGGATCATGGCCGCCATGGACCTCTTCATTCTCATCGCCGCCTGGATGCTGCACAACCGCTTTCTGGTCCTCTGCTTCCATGAAGAGGGGCTGACACTGCGGGGCATCAGTGTGGACGGTGTTTCCCTCTGGCTCCACGTGCTCATCGGCATGACGGTGGTCATTCTCTCCCAAATCGTTGGCGTGGTGCTGGTTCTTGCCCTGCTGGTTCTGCCTGCGGCGGCCGCCGCCCTGTTCGCCCGCCGACTGGGCACCGTCATGATCATCGCCACCGCCTTATGCTTCCTCTGCAGCGTGGCGGGCCTTGCCCTGAGCTACGGCCCCGACCTGCCCGTGGGTGCCACCATCATCGAGCTGACCGTCGTCGTCTACCTGCTTCTGGCCGCCGTCAAGAGAATTAGAAATTAGGAATTAGAAATTAGGAATTAGAAATTAGGAATTAGAAATTTTGGATGAGATGACGGTGGTGTAATGGCCCAATTGTCCATTTGTTTTATGCAAGATGCGATTCACGCATTACATTATATATACCTTATATTATATACAACATATCAACCGATAACCCCAACCAAATTCCTAATTCCCAATTATCAACCACTTATAACTCCTAACTGCTAACTGAATTTCAAATTTCTAATTCCTAATTCCTAATTTCCATAAAAAGGGGGCAACTCATCATGAAAATTCTCAAATCCTGCATGTTCTGGATGCTGTTGACGGCGGCGTTGTGCACCGCCGGCCAGGTCAAACTCCGCAACGGAAAGACCTACGAAGGCAAAGTCATTGTCAAGAAGAACACAGTCACGGTCATCACGGACAACCATGACATGTTCCAGTTCAAGAAAAGCGAAGTCATTGAAAAGGATGGAGTTCCCATGGACGTCGAGAAGAATCCCGTTATCCGCATCGCCACCTCCAAAGGCGACATGTATGCCGAACTGTTCGAGGACGAGGTCCCCAACACGGTGGCCAACATCATCACTCTGGCCGAAAGCGGCTATTACAACGGCATGAGATTCCATCGGATCATCGATGGTTTCATGGCGCAGGGCGGCTGCCCCAACTCGAAGCGTGGCGCTGATGGGCGCCCCGGCACCGGCGGCCCCGGCTACCGCATCGCCGACGAGTTCAGTCCCCGCCTCCGCCACAGCGGCAAGGGCATTCTCTCCATGGCCAACAGCGGCCCCAACACCAACGGCAGCCAGTTCTTCATCTGCTTTGTTCCCACGCCCCATCTTGACGGCAAACACACCGTCTTCGGCAAGCTCATCAAAGGGCTGGATGTGCTGAACAAGATTGAGGGCGTCGGCACCCCCAACGGCACTCCGGAGGAGGAGATTCGCTTCAACATCGAAGTGGTCTCCAAACGCAATCACCCCTACGAGGTCAAGAAGCTCAAATAGCCGGTCCTGACGAAGGACTCAAGGAACGCCATGCGCCTATCGGAAGCTCTTCATGCCAGCGTCATTGCGGGAGTCGCCGTCGTCTGTCTGCTGTGCTCCTGCACCGCCTTTCTGACCGGCTCCCTCCCCCCCGGCATTGAACGGGACGGCAGTGAACTGCACGCCAAAGTGCTGGCCGCCGCCTCGCCGGAGGCCCGCTTCGCCATGCTCTCATGGTATCAGGAGCAGGCGGGAGGCCGCCGCATTTCCGCCGCCCTCGCGGAGCTGATTCAGAAGGAGCAGAACGCCGCCGCTCTGGAACTCTACCGCAAATGGGCCCAACAGCTCGCCAAAGACGGCTATCCACTGGTGGAATTCACGGCGGACGGCGTGCTGAAATTCAACCCCGCCCTGCTGGGCAAACGGGAGAATTGGGACGAAAACAGCGAGCTGCTCCGCAACGTCCGCCAAGCCATCGATGAACCCATCCGCATCACCATCCCGTTGGAGGAATGCGATGACGACGCCTATTGGAAACACAGCACCCCAAACGCCTGGGCAGCCTTCGAAGCCTATGCCAGCCGCAAAAAGACGCTGGTGGTTCCAGATCCGCCACAACTCACTCGGCTGGATCTACTTAGAGAACTTGACCAAATCAAGTCCCTCGTGGATTTGCGCCATCTGGTCATGGACTCCCTGGCGGAAGCCGCTCGCCTAAAGGCCAGCGACGCAGGGCTTAAGGCATTGGAGCTTCTGGAAGAGACCCGCAAGGGGCTGCCCGCCGGCATCAGCTTCGACACCATTGGCGACAAACGAACCCTCAACGCCCTCGAAAGCGCCTACGCGGAGCTGCCCGAAAGCATCGCCAAACGCCAGCTGGACAGCTTCGCCAAAGCCCTTGATGACGAGTCCCGCCGACTGGAGGAGTCCCACAAGGTCTTTGACGCCCATGCCCTCTCCGTCCTCGGCTCCGTGGAAGGCGACTTCTCCATATTTCTCCATAGCCATGGGGCGGACAAACGCTTCGCCGCCGCATGGATTCAGCTCAAAGACCAGCTGGAGGCCGTGGTCTCCCAATGCGCCGCCATGCGCATCATCTGCTGGCGCAAGCAGTTCAAGGACTTGGTGGACCATCAGGAGTATTGGGACGCGGCGGAGTTTTATCGCTCCTGCATCCTGCTGCTTCAGGACACCTCCAAACAGGAGCTGGACCTCTATCGAGACACCATCGCCGAAAACAGCGGCGTGGAGCGAATCAGCAATGCCCTCTATGACGACTACTCCGCCATGCTGCCCCGCGTCTACGATGAATACATGAAACTGGCCGACGAGGCGGCGAACATCACCAACCGCCACGGGCTGGTCGTCGCCCTCTGCGTCATGCTGCAGAAAATGACCGAGCTGGCAGGCGATAAGCCCTTGCCGCCCAAAGTCATCGAATGGCGGCCAAAAACCGAGGCCCTCTTCATGAAATCCAGCCAGATGCTGGAGGAGACCTATCTCATCCGCACCATCTCCATCGGCGACATGTCCTCCACCACCCCCGGCATCGGCCTGACCTACAGCCGCGATCTGGAGAACGAAATGCGGGACTTCCTCAACCGCTTCGGCCTGGCCAAACAGGTGCGCATCGTGGAGAATGGCGGCAGTCTGTCCCCCTTCGGCTACGTGGTCTATGGCGGCGTCGTCGCCAATTTTGACGGACAGGAGAGCGCCACCCGCCAGGCCATGCGCACCCTGCGGCGCAAAGGGCAAGTCAAGCGGCGCCCTAATCCGGACTATCAGCCGGAGGCCCAGCCGCCACAGCCCAAAAAGTTCCTCTCTCCCATCCTCTTCTATCAGGACATCCTTGAGCAGGTTATCCATGTTACTGAACTGGAACGACTTGCACATATCCGCGTCTTCTTCAACCTCCGCGCCCCCGGCACCACGGCCCTCATTGAAGTCAATGAATTCTACTCAAAGAAATTCATCCAGGAGGAGTCCCATCCCTTCAACGACATCCGCATCACCGAAAGCCAGATTGGCTATGACGCCTCCGAACTGGACAGCACGCCAGATGTGGAGCCGGTTCTCGTCTATGACAGGGTGTGGACGCCTGGAGAAATGCTGGACTGGGCACGAAAGGACAGTCTGCGGCTGGCTGCACTGAAACTGCTCTACGAAGTCAATCAATATCCCCAATACCTTGCCCAAAAGGCGGAACGGCATTCTTTGGCGGGCGAAATCGCCGACGCCGTGGAACAATGGGGCGCCTGCTACACGCTCTGCGCCAGTCTGAATCTGGAGACGGATTTGGTCACCACTCTCAAGGCCGACCCGCCCCCCGCCACCAGCTCCTACGACAGCTGTGTGGAGAATCTGCGGCAACAGCGCCAATCCTGCCAGGAGCTGAAGAAAAGCGTGCCGGCCCGAATGATCGCCCAAGTCAACGAGCTGCTTCGCCGTCAGCGGGCCGCCGCCACACAGCCCACCAAGAATTAATTAGCAATGAACCATGGCAACGGCTTTCTAAGTCGCAATTCACATTTCCCCCTTTATGGCCTTCCCATCCGTCTTGTTTAAATGTATATAATATGTACGCGCGCGCGAAAGAGGAGAAGAAAAACGACATGAAGATTTCTCTTATGCTTTCTGCCATGCTGGTCGCGGCTCAGGCTCCGGCGACTGTCCTTCCCATCAGCAACACATGGATGAACGGAAAACCTGTATTGGTTCCTGCCGTTCAGCAGCTTACGCAAGACGAAGGCCATTTTGCAATTCCGAAGACGCTTTCCGTTGCCCTTCCTGAAAGCGAGGCGCTGATTGCGGAACAGCTAGCCGCCGCTCTGAACCGCTTTGACGTTGCAGTGACCGTCGTCGGCGAGGACACCGCCGCGACCTGCCGCTTTGAGCTCAAAGAGACCGACACGCCAGAGCACCCGCAGGGTTACACTCTGGACATCAATGACTTAGGAATTCGCGTCGCCGCCCGCGGCGGCGCGGGCCTCTTCTATGGGGCGCAGACTCTGCTGAATCTGATCAGAAACTCCGCAACTCCCACGCTGCCAAGCCTTTCCATCCGCGACTGGCCAGATTTTGACCGCCGTGGTTATTTTATGACCATTCGGGACATGAAATCTGAGGAGCTTCCCGCCTTCAAGAAGAGTCTGGACGCCATGGCCGGACTCAAGCTGAACTGGTTGCTGCTCAGCATCGAAGAGGCCTTCCCCTATGAGCCCAATCCTCTTGTCAACCGCCCTAATGCCTTCACCAAGAAGGAGATGGAAGACTTGGCGGCATTTTGCCGCGCCCGCCACATCGAAATCTCGCCGTCCCTTCAGCTCTGGAGCCACGCCCTCTGGATGACCTATCATCCGGATTGGGAAAGCAAGATGACCGAAGGCGTTCCACGCCGCCCCTGGGTCAGCCAAATCTGCCCCCACAGCGAGGAGGCCAACGCCCTAATGGCCATGGCCATCAAACAGCAAATTGAGCTCTTCCGCCCCAAGGTCTTCTTCCTGATGATGGATGAGCTCTATTTGGGCCCCTATGGCCAATGCCCACGCTGCAAGGCCGACCCCGATTTGGCAGCAACCCATATCCAGGAACTTAACTTCCTGGAAAACTGCGTCTTACAACATGGCGTGCGCCCCATGGTCTGCCAAGACTCCTTTGACAATCTTGAATGGCCTTATGGCGTGACGCTTCGGAAGAGGCTGAATCCGCAGAATATGATTCTCTGGTGGTGCTACCGCGACCATCTGCCCGAATGCATGATGCGTCTCTTCAAGGGTTTCCAGCTCGTGGGCCATTCCCTCACCGGCAAGCCCCTCAATACCCAGAACATGCTCCGCGCCATCCGAGCCAACGGCGGGCGTGACTCCACCTTGGTCTATTGGTACTACAGCGACAACGGCCAGTTCACCAACCTCAAAAAGGAATGCCCCGACAGTTTGGGCGGCTTCGTCAACGGACTGGACTACATGTGGAAATATCGCGAGACCCCCTATTGGCAGCTGACCTACGACGGAACCTTTGAGATGATTCGCCATCTGGATGCGTCAAAAGCCGTCCTTCCCGAATGCCGCAACGTTACCCCGATTCCGCTGGAAGACGTTGTCAACACGGAACTTGGAGCATCCGGACAATTTCCTGTGCTGGATGACGCGGCATTGGCGGAGCTCACCCGACAAATGGCCGTCCGCCCAGAAAAATTCCGTCTGCTGACGGCCCCCGGCGGCCACTATTACGCCATGGCGGTGAGCGGCACCCCCTTCGACAAACGCGGCCGGGTGGGCTGCGGCCTGGACGTCAACCGCTCCGCAAAGGCCATCGCCCTGCTGATGACCGCCTCCCGTCCCACGCTGAACGCCGAAGCTTACCGCTCCGCCGGCCACTATGGCAAAAAACGGTGGGAGTACGCACCTGCGGCAATGCTGTCCTTCATCTACGCCGACGGCGAAAAGGTTGACGTGCCCCTCCGCTATCGTTGGGACTTCACGGACTGGAATCGCCCCTACAGCGGCTTCAACACCACCTTCGCCGTGCGCGGACTCGACGCCAACCAGGCCCACTTCAATTTCTGCGCCGTCACCCTGCCGAACCCGCGTCCCGACGTGAAAATCGACAAAATCCATTTCGTGACCCAAACTCTGGACGGCGTGGTGCCCGCGATTCTTGCCGCCTCGCTGATTGACGCCAACGCCCCCTGCCCTCAGCCGCCCTTCGACTCCGCCGCCGTGGCTCTACGCGGCTCCGCCTTCGGGGGGCAGCCGCCTGAACCCGCCCCCGCCATTCATTGGGTCGCCGATTTCACCACCGGCTCCATCGGCAACGCCATCGTCGCCGCCCGAGGCCGTTTTGACGCCAACGCCGTGAAAGCGGAAATCGTCCCTGATTCCAACGCACCCGACGGCGCCACCATGCTGAAGGTTCAGGTTCCCCCACTCGCGAATCCGACCGAAGACATCGGCTATTATCGGCTTGATGTAGACATTCCCATCGCCCTCCCAGCCGACACCGGCGGCTTCCATTTTGAGGCGAAGTTGTTGCGCTGCAGTGGCTACACTCACTCCAACTGCTACGTCGTTGAGGAAGACGGCGTCCACTATTGGAGCCGCAAGATTCTTCTTTCGGAGAAATGGAACACCGTCAGCGTGCCCTTCCTCCTCTCCGAAGGCAATGGTGCTCCGGAGGATAAACTGCGCAGCATCGATCAAGCGCGGACGCTGCGTCTCTCCTTCTTCTTCTACACGGTCGACGCCCCCGCCGAGCTCTGCATCCGCCGCGTCGGCTACAATACGGGCGCCCAACCCGCCAGTCCCGTCTGGACGGTGGACAACGAGGCAGAACCGCTGTAAATCAATTAGGAATTAGGAATTAGAAATTAGGAATTTGTCGTGATGGTTCAGAACGCCATAGATGTAATTCGGCCTGGCCGAATTACGACCATGAAACTGCTTTTTTGGCCATCAGGGGTTCAGAATAGTTAAATTCCTAATTCCTAATTCCTAATTACGATTGTAACGTTTCTGTATATTCCGTGTGTTCAGTGGTTTTCTTCCGCTTTGTGTTCATGGCGCGGCCGCCGGCTGCATCGCATAGGTCAGCCGGTCCCGCTCCATGGCGACGGTCATCCTGCGGCCATCGGTGAAGGCGACAGTCGCCGAAGTGTCAGAATTCTGCGTAACCTCCTTAATGGGAGAGACTTGCCCCGGTTCCAGAATGACGAACATCGTCAGGAAGCGGCGCACGCCGCTGCCGCTGACCGTATGGCAGACCGTCGCGGCGGGGCGATAGGGATCCTTGTCCTTCTTCACGTACCAGCCCAGCAGTTCCGGCGTCTCCTGCTTGGAGGCCCAACGGCACTCCAGCCCCTCCGTCAGCAGCGGAACGACCATCAGATTCTTCTTGTCCTTCAACGTCGTCATCAAGGCGGGATGGCCCGCCATGGCCTCCTGCAACATCGTGTCATTCAGATGCCAACGGGCCTGATAGCGGTGGGAGGCCTCATCGTTCGGCTCCATCGTGTCCGCCACCAAAACGATGGCGGGCTTGAGGAAGAGAACCTGCCGCGTCTGCGTCGCGATTCGGTCATCGACCTTGCCGAAGCCCTGATTGTACGTGCCCCGCGCATAATCCTGCTCTGAAGTCGTAACCCATTGTGCATCAATGGGTTCAGTAGAAATCTTGTTCTTCGGGTCCCGAGGATCGCGCATCTGCCCCTTGCCGTCCACAAGAACCGTGTTGTGGCTATAGGCGGAGATGGAATAGGAGCGGAACGGCGACGCCTCGTAGTAGCCGCCGCCATCGTCGAACAGAAGGTCCAGGTCCCCTGCCCAAATCGTCAGACTGAGCTTGTCCTGATGAACGTGGGCATTGCCCAGCGGCCCCACATCAAAACTGACGTAATTCGCGTCCCACGACCAACTTGAGCGCATGGCCACATATCCCGCCCATGGCAGGAAGCAGGATCCGTAGGGCGGCTCCTTGCCTTCCTTGCCGTCTGTCGCAATCCATGGAAATGTCGTGTTATCAGGGAAATAGGCCATAGCACGGCGGGAGATGTAGGCGACGTTCACGCGCCATGAATCGTTGTAGCGCGGGATATCGCGATTCGGCGTCATCATCTTGACATTGAACTCGAATGCCTTCTCCAAAAACGCCACGAAGTCCGCCGGCAATTCATCCATGTGCTTAGTGCGCAACGCGTTGTCCGCAATGGCCATGACATTGTCCAACGCCACCTGATGATAGCCGGGCGTCAGCTCGAACTGGGCGCCGTCGGGCAGGAACTGCCGTTTCATGCTGGCGTAGATGCGGTCCATCGCGTCCCGCCGCGCCGCCGCCGCCTCCTTGAATTCGGGGAACAGAGACGCGAAGGTGTAGACGCCGTTCATCTCCATGGTGAGCCAATTGCCGTCCGTGGGGTATTTGAGCAGATGGCGCATCTGCTCCAGAGACGACCGTAGGAAGAGAAGCAGGTCCGCATCGGTAAACGACGGCGAATGAAGGAAATAATGGTACGCGTTCGGCCAGGTGCCCGACAGGCGGATGCCGCATTCGATGGTCCGCCAAGAGGATTGGCCGTATCGGCCAGAGTCAGAGGGTTCCAGACATTGGGATGTCCATGAACGCAAATGTTTTACAAAAGTCTTTGCATAGCTTTCGTCCTGCGTAGCCCAATAGGTCCGCCCCAAATCGGGCCAAAATTCCATGCGGTTCAGCTGCCACTGCCACTCGTTGGTGTCCGGAATGTTGGGGTCGACAAGAGTCGGGTTGTAGAGCCAGTCGATGTCGCCATTTGGAAACGTATAGTCCACAGAGACTTGGCGCACCTCTCCGGCCACGGTTCTGTCGGCGGCCGCCTTGTTGTGGCGCACGTTGCGGTCAATGGCGTGGGGGTCGAAACGCCATGGAACAGATGTGCGGTGGCGAAAATAGTCCGCCGTCCGCCTTCGGGTTTCGTCCACATCTCCGGCAGCCCACGCCGCGCCCGCCGACTCCAGGCCCGGCCAGCTAAAGTCCAACGCCTCAAAAAGCGCCTTTTCCGTAAACATGCCCGCGTCCGAATCCACGAACGAGATGTCGCCGAAATGGATGACCGTCCGGGGGTCAGGAGTCATACCCCAGCCTTTCGCAAACAGCTTGACACCATTTATCTTATTGAATCCCAATGGGTTACGGGAATGGCTAAAACGCTGAATCGGCAGCACGAACTCCTTCCATCCTTCCCAATCCACCGTGAACCACGCATAATAATAGTCCCATCCCTCCGTGTTGGGGTTTTCGCTGCTCAGCGTGAGCAGGAAGCGGGAGTCCGTCTTGGCGGCGGAACGCACGAACAGGCGCACATGAGTATAGGTTGACCAATCCGCAGGTGCCTTGGGCAGAACGACATCCGTTGTCTTGGCATGGGCCCAGCAGGCCGTCGGCCGACCGTTCCATTGCACGGTCTCGTCGATGGTGACGGCCTCGTCCCATTCCTCCGCACGGTCGCCATGGACAATGACCGTTTCGTTCTCCACCTCCGCAGAGACCGCCGCCGCGCCAGCCGCCATCATCACGGCCGCCATGATTCCAAGGACTGCTCGGTTCATCTTTTCAACCTATTAAATAATTAGGAATTAGAAACTTGGAATTGGTAATTTTTCCAGAGCCTCCAAAGCTAGCTAGAGGGGCGAGAGCGTCGCCTGTCACGGCTGGCTTCTGGATATCACAATCTTGAATTGATCCCCTTCGACGTCATTAACCAATTCGATGTTCGGCTGCCTCTCCAACGCACGGCTGATTCCTGTTCCCAACCCACTGTAGGGCATCGTCCGAATGGCAAAACCGGCTATCAGCGGGTTGCGCGCAATGACATTCCCGTATTTCATCTCTTCCACGGTCAGGCTATTCGGCAGACGCCCCGGACTAATGATTTCAAGACGATTGTCAAACAGCAAAACCCTTATGGGAGCACTCTTGAAATAGTCACGGTGAATCAACGCGTTTTCCACCAACTCAACCAACGCCTCTTCATTGATTTCAAGATGTCCGATGGAATTGAAGTTCTGTCCATCCTGAACACTTCTCAAGTTGCCTCTCAGCCAATCCATGCATCTGCTGAACAATTCCGGAATGGTTCCCCGCAAATCCGCAGGCTTGCTTCTGTATTGACTGCCCCCCATGTCATTGCCAAAATAGGAAACGACCTTAATCGTAAACATCGGTTTGACAGACTGCGGATCGACTCCGAAAAACAGCAGTCCCCCCAGCGTGACCTGCCCATTCCGCATGACCCGCTTCACCCTCAAGGCTCCTTCATAGTCCAGCCCCTTGCCCTCAAACGGAACCCCGAACTCCTTCACGAAATAGGCGGAAAAGGCATCCTTGTCAAGGTCACCAATGCCCGATCCGTAGACTTCCATCTCATCGGCAAACAGATTTCTGCTGTTCTGGAACATCCGCATCAGTTCGCCATTGTCGAGCACCCTTCGCTTGTTGGCCCCCTGTTTGACATAGATTTCGCCATTATCCGTCTTGTAGGGCTTGTCCCGTCCCTCCGCGACATGCACGATCAACACAGTTTTGGAAATCTGGCCGTCACTGGCATCGACAACCTCCGTCCGAACGCGCACACTCGGCCGTATGCTGTTCGCAATCTGAGAGACAATCCGATCGTATTCCTCTATCTCCACCGATGGCAGTCCGATAATCCGGTTTGTGGCATCCTCTATGCCGAACAGAATCATTCCCCCAGATGAATTCGACATGGCGACAATTTCTCTGGCAATGGAATCTCGATGCGGCATCTTCTCCTTGAACTGGACAGTGAAGGTCTCGCCAAGACTGACGATTCTGTAAAGCTCATCTGCATTCATATCATCTATGTCCTTTTATAACCGCCTCTTATGGCACAAAAATCAAAGGCATTCCACGCGGCCTCAATGCTGTTGGAGACGCAGGACTTGCGTGCGTTTAGCCGGGATGTCCAGCGAGAGGAGCCAGCCGTCCTTCTGCGCCTCAAAGGCGACAGGCGTCCCGTCCAGCAGCTCCTCTGCGCCGCTGAAAACCGCATTGGGGTACTTGTCGGCGGGGAGGGTCACCGTCAGACGCGCCTCCTTGTCTCCTTCGTTCCGAACCGTGAAATACAGCCCGTCCTGCGCGGAGTGTCCCCATCGTTCGATGAGCCCGCCATTGTCAACGGTCGCATGGGTGAGGACCTCCCATCCCGCCGCCATCAGCGTTCGTTGCAAGGTTGCGTATTTTGGCATGACTTGGCGGATTTTGTCCACGGATGTCTTGCGATCCCAGCCATTGGACGTACCTGGCATGATGGCGTACATCAGTGCCAGATTGCATCTTGCGTCAATTTCCTCAACGGTGACATTGGGTTCCAGCAGACGGTAGTCACACGTGGAGATGGGTTTGTCTTTGGCGAGGAAACGGAATGTCCGGAAGTCCGCCGCCTTCTGCAGACCAGAGCCACTGTGTTCGCCAGCGCCAAGGGTGTCGATGAAGCCGATGTTGTATTGAGTGACAGGGAACCATGTGTTCACGACGTTGAAGTATCCATGTCGGTCGCAATAGCGTCGAAACTCCGCCAGAAACTCCGCGTTCGCCAAGGCGTTGTGCATGGCGGGGACAGCCTTGCCGTCCACCACGGCGAACGTCAGCGGCACGGTGGCGTTTTTCCAGTGTTCGCGGTTGAAGTTGTAGTAGTCCCATGCAAGATAAAAGACGAGACTGTCAAGATAGACGCCGTCCAGCTTTGGCATCCCGTTCGTCATGAGGATGTTAGCGGAATATTCAAGCTGGGCCAGCTGGAGATCGTAGCGGTTGGGGTGCGGAAGGTAGGGACTGGAGTTCACCATGATGATGCCAGACGCCCATGCCTTTCGGTCCGCATTGGGAGTCCATGGAAAGGAATGGCCATCTCGTGAATAGGCATGGAAAATCCATTCGTCATGATTCCCCGTGATGGCGGTATTGAGGAGGACTTTCGCCACGAAGTCGCGGGTCACGCAGGGGAAACGGTCGGAGGGCGTTCCATCTTCCAGGTCGTTTGCCAGCTCCCTCTTGAAGGCCTCCGTGTCGATGGGACAGTAGAACGAGTTGGCGCATACTGGCTTGGGCGCTGCCGTCTTCCAATTTTCCTTAAGCCATTCTGGGCGAATGGGATGCCACACTCCCCAAGGTTCGGAATAGGCCATGGCCTTCAGTCCCGCCTTTTGGATTTTCGTGACGGACTCCATGCTCTTTCCCAAGTCGAATTCCCACTGGTCGTAGGCCATGCCGCATTCAAGTGCCGCCGTCAGTGCTTCGTCGCCGCCAACCCACAAAGCCCAGCCGCCCTGCGGAGAACGATAGGCGAAGCAGTCTGGAAACGTCCTGTAATAGGATTGGAAAGCGCCGCGAACGCCCGTGTCGCCGTCATTGCACAAAAGGGCGAACTGGAAATCAGCCTGATGCGGGAAATTGGCCGTCTCTCCCACAAGGCCCAAGTCCACTTTCATGACGAGCCGCGCCGCGCCATCGTCAAGCCCTTCGGCGAAATAAGAGAAGAAGCGCGTTTTCCGCATGGAGTTGGCGAAGGCGATGTTCACGCGTCCGTCATCCAGGCTCCCCAGCGGGATTTGGGACTGTTTATGGCCGCTGAACGGATCAATCTGATTGGGGCCAAGTCCAGGCCCAAGCCGCTCAACCTGCAGCCGATTCCCCATCCATGTGTTGCCGTACCCCCATGACGAGGGCCGCAAATCCGCCATGAAGGAGACGGTGATGGCCCTGTCACGCTTCGCCAGGTCTGTCACATTGCAGTCAATGAGAATGGCTCCGCTCTCCTGCAGGGAATAGATGGCCGTCACATTCAGCTCAAGGCGCCGACTCCAGCTCT
Source organism: Lentisphaeria bacterium (assembly GCA_016288215.1). Taxonomy (GTDB): domain Bacteria; phylum Verrucomicrobiota; class Lentisphaeria; order Oligosphaerales; family Oligosphaeraceae; genus Tb-RUG-64. The sequence goes on from JAEEYQ010000035.1 coordinate 72,359, forward strand.
CCACCTCAATGGATTGATCCGGTTTGCGGGTGATTCGGATGAGCGATGGGATGTCCGTCTCGCCGTTCGTGGCGTCCATCAGCGAAAATCCGCATGCGGCGGACAGGATGTCCTCCCCCCGCACAACCCAATGTACAAGACGCCCGCTGGCCGAATCCACAGCGATGGTCTGCTCCGTCCCCTTCCCAAGCCACCATTGCTCTCCATCCGACGGCTCAGCCAGACATGCACACATCATGCATATACATATATACCATATACTATATTTCATATGACGCGCTGTTTTCGTGCATTTTGTGAAAAGTGCGAATATTGTTCGTGCCTGCTGGGCCTTTTCCACGTGTTCTGCGGACTCCTATAAACCACCGCCCATTTCTATTCCCGTGTTCCAACGGTTGTCATTGGCCTTCGCGTCAAAATGCTTGATTTTGAGGAAACCGCTACCGTTGAACAGGATGCCGAAATGGTTCAACCCCTGCGATGATGCCATGGGCACCGTCTGCACGGCCTTGCCATTGACTTCAAGGGCAATCGTCCCCTCTTTCCACACCATTTTCCACACGCCAGGTTCGGAAACGACCATGGCATCGTACAAAACAGGAATTTGGTCGTCCCATGTATTCGCACGGGAGTTTGGCATGAAATTCAGGCGGTCCAGATAGCAGTTGGAGAGCAAGATCTTGGCTTCGCCATCAAGCTCGCCTTCGGTCACGACTGTGATTTCGCCAGAAGTGGCGTAGGGGAAACTGGTTATGGCATAGGCGACATTTTCCGCCGTGGGGCGGAGCTCGACCCCGTCATCGGCGGCGGGAACATCGCAGACCCATTCATTCCAGTTGTCATGGACTTCCGTCTCCTCAAGGAAACTCGGCGAAACCTTCGTCAGATAGGACTGCTCCATGCCCCATCGCGAACCGCCTTTTCCCTCGACTTCAATGGTCCGCAGAAGAATCTCGTTGTTTCCCACGTTTTCCGTGTACGGATAGGCATTGTGCAAAATATTCGTGTCGCCGATCCGCTTCTTCAGCAGAATCCGCGCCCCCTTCAGCGTGCGCAGATTGTCATCGGAGACCGCGCCGTGCAGGCATTGCCGGGCAAAACTGTAGCGCACGCCGCACATGGGATGCCCCATCACGTTGTTCCACGCAAGGAAGATCTTGCCATTGGGCATTCGGATAAAGGAGCCAGGCGCATTGGAAGAGACGATTTTTGTGGGCTTGGCCTGCATCCAGGTCTTTCCGTCATCATAAGACATTGAGTACCAGAATGTTCCCAACACCGTCCGAATCAGCATAAGAAGCCGGTTCTGCTCAAGTTCGATCACAATGGGCTCCACCGCTCCGGACTCGATGCTCTTCTCATCACTGACGACGGTGATGTCATTGGAGACGGACCAGTTCAGGCCATAGACGTCCGAATAGATGACGCTTGACACGAATTTGCTGTCCTGTATTCCCGCAAGGGTCGAAAACGGGATGACCAGCCGCCCATTGGACGTCTCAATGCAATTGTTCAGGGAGCCGGTATAGCGGTCAAGACAGGGAATGGAGCTGTAGACCGGGTTGCCGCCTTCATAACTATCTAATCTGACGTAACTTATGCCACCTTTATAGACATTGTCGTGCCAGCCGTACTCCTTGATCCGCATCGCGAACACATGAAGGCGCCCTTTACTGTCTATCAAGGAGCCGGCGTAGACCATGGACGGAATCCTCTCCGGCCACGTATACAAATGGTAGGGGGCTCCCCACGTCTTCCCGCCGTCATTTGAAATCCTGCCAAACAGGAATTGCTCATAGGGAAGAGTATTTTCAGGACGATAGTTTTTATCCATTGATGCGAGGGTGAACAGTCTTCCGTCGGGAAGAGCATGCACCCAAGTCACGGCATAGTTGCTGTTCGTTGACAGCACTTCGCTGTTCACACCTTTGCTTTTCATGGCTTTCAGGCCGTCTTTCTATGGGGTTGATGTCAAAATAGGGTTCAAAAACGGGAACTCCCGCCATCCAATAACACTCTAATATATTGCTCTCTTCCAAAATTCCAGCCACCACATCACGATAACCCTCGCGGTGCTGTTACATTTTCGTCTTCCCTCATGGGTGGCTCTTTTCACTCTTCACTCTTCACCTTTCACTTTCCACTTTTCACTTTCCACTTTTCACTTTTCACTTTTCACTCTTCACTCTTCACTTTCCACTCTTCTCTTTTCACTCTTCACTTTTCACTTTCCACGTCCCCTGCCCTCGTGGATCGAAAACCACGCTTTATGGGCTCCGCAAAGTGGAAAAGTTGCAAAACGACACTATCTTAATATGGTGCAGAATTGCCACGGGGCCGTGCCCTTCCGCCATTGCGGGCGGCGTCCAGTCGGTTTTTCTGTATCTCGTTTATTATAAACGCTTTACACAAAAAGTTCAGTCCTCCACAGGGACTGAAAAACCATCATAGGAGTTGTACAGCATCATGACAGAGCAGCGCCAATTCAAGACGGAAGTCCAGAAGCTTCTGGACCTGGTCATCCATTCCCTCTATTCCAACAAGGAGATTTTCCTCCGCGAACTGATCTCCAACGCCTCCGACGCCATTGACCGCGTCCGCTTCGAGGCGCTGAAGGACGAGTCCATTCTCGAGAACAACAGCGACTGGAAGATCAAGCTGTTTGTGGACAAAGACGCCAAAACATTGACAATCTCCGACAACGGTATCGGCATGAGCGCGGAAGAGGTGGAGGCCAACATCGGTACCATCGCCAGCTCTGGCACGAAGCGCTTTTTGGAGCAGCTGCAGAACAACAAGGAGAATCTGCCGCCGGAGCTCATCGGTCAGTTCGGCGTCGGCTTCTACTCCGCCTTCATGGTGGCGGACAAGGTGACCGTCCTTACCCGCCGCGCCGGAAAGCCCGAAGACGCAACGCGTTGGGAGTCCGCCGGAGACGGCTTCTACACGCTGTCCCCCGCCACAAAGGAAACCCGCGGCACGGACATCACGCTCCATCTGACCGCCGATAACGAGGAGTTCCTTGACGAATGGAAGATCCGCAAGACCGTCAAGCGCTTCTCCGACTTCGTGGAGCATCCCATCTGCATGGACATCACCCGCGAGGAGACCGAACGGGACGAAGACGGCAAGCCCAAAGAGGGCGCCAAGCCGAAGGTCACCGTCACCGAAGAAACTTTGAATTCTCGTAAAGCCATCTGGCAGAAGGACAAGAAGGACATCACGGAGGAGAACTACAACGAGTTCTACAAGTCCATCTCCCATGACTTCCAAGACCCCATGGAGACCATCCATTGG
>JAEEYQ010000036.1 GCA_016288215.1 Lentisphaeria bacterium
CGCACCAAATGGGACTTCCGCCTGGCCATGATGGGAAAGCGCCATCCCGCCTGGTCAGACAAGGCGGTTCATCTGGACGGCAAGGGAAATGTGGTCTTCGAAATCCTGCTAGAGAACGGCCATCCGGTCAGCTCCCAACTGCAGACTGGCTACAATTTCATGGACGAGCCGGTTCAGCAGACAAAATTCGGCGTGGACCACCTGCAGTGGCCCATCGGCAAACTGCGGAGGAATCTGTTCACGCACACCTACGGCTACTATGAGTGCCGCTGCCGTCTGCAACAGCGCACGGAGGGCTGGTGGAGTGCCTTCTGGATGCAGTCGCCCACCATCGGCGCCACGTTGGATCCCGCCGAATCCGGAACGGAAATCGATATCATGGAGTGCTTTGCCAAAGGGGAAGTGGTCACCCACAACGTCTTCACGGGAGGATATGGCCTAGATTTGAAGAAGGCTTCCGCCGGCGGCATGGACGGCCTGGACCAGACGGTCTTCCATCGTTTTGGAATGCTTTGGGAGAAAACAGGTTACACCTTCTACATCGACGGAGAGGAAAACGGCCACATCTCCGAATATGTCTCCCATCGGCCTGAGTTCATTCTGATTTCCACAGAGGTATTTGGCTATCGCGGGGAACTCCATTACCCCAAACGGGAGGCCTATGACATTGTGGGCCAGGACCAGTTCATCGTCGATTATGTCCGCGTATTCGACAGAGTTTAGTCATAACATATTGCACATCAACATGTTATGACTTTTATTCAGCAGGCCGCCAATGCCATGGACGTGATGTCATGATTCCACTTTGTCCACCCTTTCCAGCAGGCGAACCCGGCTTTGTGGCCGAACTGCGCCGCCATGCTCCCTTCGTTCCCAATTGGCCTGCGCTGCCGCCGACGGAAACGGTGACAGGCAGCCTGGACGCGCGAAGGGGCCTCTTCGTGGCGGCGGAGGGCATGGACCCCCTGCTGGAGACGGCCATCCACGACCTGCGCCGCTTCATTCAGGAGGCGGGACTGGCGGGAGACGCCATCGCAATCCGGTCGGGCCTGTCGCCGCAACTCAATGCACGAGAACAGTTTCGGATTACGGTGGGAAAGGACGCCATCCGACTGGACGCCGCCGACACGGAGGGGCTCCGCCGCGCCCTCTACGCCCTGCAGGACCAGCTGGCGGCCTCCCCTCTGCTCCCCTTTGGCCAGAGAACCCGTACCCCTTGGTTGAAGCATCGCATCTCACGGTGCTTCTTCGGCCCCATCAAACGGCCGCCCCACTGCATCGACGAACTGATGACGGACGTGGACTACTATCCGGAGGAATATCTGTCCCGTCTGGCCCACGACGGCGTCAACGGCATTTGGCTCACCATCGCCTTCCGCGAAATCTGCACAACCACCTTGCTGGGAACCCATCCGGACGCCTTGCGCCGTCGGGAGAAGCTGCGGCGCACAGTAGAGAAATGCCGCCGCTACGGCATCGGCGTGTGGTGCTTCTGCATTGAGCCGTACTGTTGGGGAACCGCCATGGGAAATCCATGTCCTTCCGGTGCAGAGGCTTGCAAAGGCTTCGGCTTCTCCTATGCGGAGTACATGGAGGAGATGCACACCTTCTGCCCCCGCTCCGAAATGGCACAGCAGTACCTCCATGAATGCACCCGCTCTCTGTTTATGGAAATCCCTCATTTGGCGGGACTTATTGATATCAATTACGGCGAGCGGCCCACCTCCTGCATCAGCATGCAACAGCCCAACGCCCCCTTCCGTCAGCTCTGCGCAGACTGCCAGCTGGCTCCGGAGGAAATCTTTCGCATTCTGACCACCCCCATGCTTCAGGGCATGCGAGAGGCCAATCCCGCCGCCGATTTCATCAGCTGGTTCTACATCCCCACCGAACACCCCACGGACTCCTGGCTGCTCCGACTGCCGCTTCAGTCGCCGAAGGGCCTCCAAATCGCGTTCAACTTCGAGTCAGGCGTCCGCAAGACCCAGTTGGGACGGACCCGCGCAGGGGGAGACTACTGGCTCTCCGCCATCGGCCCCGCCGACCGTTTTCGCCGTTTCGCAACGGCGTGCAAGGGGCATTGCGCCGTGGTGGCAAAGCTGCAAGTCGCTTGTTCCCATGAACTTGCAACCGTTCCTTATATTCCCGCCCCAAGCTTGATCTACAGAAAATACAGGGCGATGCGCCGCCTGGGCGTCCAAAGCGTCATTCAGTGCTGGTATTTCGGCAACTACCCCGGCCTCATGAACCGCTGCGCCGCCGGCTGTCTGCCCTTTGAGACATTCCGCTCCAACGAGACGGATTTCCTTCGACGGCTCGCCCAAACCACATGGGGCAAGGACGCCGAAGCCGCCGTCGCCGCATGGAAGGCCTTCACGGACGCCTACCAGAACTATCCACTGGACAACATGGTGCAATATTACGGCCCCATGCACGATGGCATCGTCTGGCCGCTGCATTTGCGGCTTCAGGCCCGCTCTCTGACCCGCTCCTGGAAGCCGGAGGCCGAGCCGGCGGGAGATGCAGTGGGCGAGATGCTTTGGAGTTTCTCCCTCCACGAGCTGGTCGTTTTGGCCAACCGTCTGGCCGACCAGTGGGAGGCGGGTTTGAGGTGCCTCCCCCAGGGTCGAACCGCCGAACTTCAGCGGGAAGTCACGCTGGCGGAAGCCCTTTCGCTGCTCTTCCGCTCAGGGGCTAACATCCTCTCCTTCTATGAGATGCGCAATGACATCCTGCGAGGCGGCTCCCCTGCGCAGCTCAACCGCATGGAGGACATGGTCCGCGCGGAAATCACCGCCAGCCGCCGCATGATTTCCCTTTGCAAGGAGGACCCGCGACTGGGCTACCACTCCGAGGCGGAAGTGATGAAATTCCACCCCGCCAAGCTAGCGTGGCGGGTCCAATGTCTTAAAACCTTGTTGAAGAAGGACTTCGCCATGGCTCATACTCTCAAGGAGGAGCCGGAGCGTCTGCAGAAGTTTCTTTTGAACCGCAGACGGCCCGCGTTGCCGCGGCGGATTTACGGCTCCCATGGCATCCATTGGTCCTATACGGTCACAAGTTGCCATATTCTGCTGAAAATCAACCTGTTGGCTCCAAAGGACCGCCCCGAGAAGGCCACGGTTTTTCTCATGGACGAGCTTGGCGAGAATGTTCCCAAAGCCCCTTTGGTCTTCACGCGGGAGAAGGGGACGGAGACAACCGACGGATGGGCCATTTCCCTGCGGGTGCCCAGGAAGACATTCTCCGGCGGAGCCTTCCGCGTTGGCGTTGAACGCTTCTATGAAGACGCCCATGGGCAACCGCATTTCGACAACGACCTGTCGGGGCGCTTCTCCCACGATGTGAGGCTGAGATACCTCTATTTCATGGCGGAGAAGACCCGCCTGGCCCTTCTCGTCTAGCCGTTTTCAACTCGTTGACGCGCAACAACTTGAAATCATGGCAACCATGATTAACCATTTATATAACTTACTCACAATCAACAACTTATATCATTAAATCAGAAAAGGAAACATCCACCATGCGTTGTCTTCTGTCCGCATTCATTCTGCTGGCCATGGCTGGCGTTGCCCAAGAGCAAATCTCACAGGAGGAATGGGGGCGGATGTGGCGGCAAGTCAAGGCGAAGCCCCGCCATCTCATCGTCAACGACGACGGCTGCGATGCCACCGTGTTCCCCAAATCCAAACCTGTCAACGAGGCGGGCTTTACAAGCTACATGTTGGACAAGCTGCAGGGGACCAAATTTGACGTGCTGTGCTATTGTCCTGGTTCCGTGGGACTTACATTCACCTATGACTCCCACTTCGCCGACCGTTTCAACCCTGGCCCCTCTGGCGACGCCTACAAAGACGTCACAAAGGAGCTGGAGGAGGCCACCGGAAAGCATCCCATGGAGTTGGCCCGCGAGTTCGCCCACCGCCACGGCATGGAGTTCTTCGGCTCCATCCGCGTCAACGACACCCATGACCGCTTCTTCCCTAACTCCTTCTCCCAGTTCAAGAAAGACCATCCTCAATGGCTCTGCGGAACGGCGAAGGACGCACCGCCGCGAGGCTCTTGGACCAGCTTCAACTATGGGCTCCCCGAAGTCCGACAGTATCTGGTGGAAATCGCCGATGAGATGATGCGCAAATTCGATGTGGACGGCATGGAATTCGACTTCTGCCGAGACGACTGTCTGCTCAAATCGTGGGCGTGGCAGGAGGTGGTGACTCAGGCGGAGCTGGATGGCCTCACCGACATGGTCCGCGACATTCGCCGCAAGGCGGAGCAATACGGCAAAGAGCGCCGTCGGCCCGTGCTCATCGCCATGCGGACAGCGGACTCCCCCGGAATCTGCAAATCCATGGGCATGGACATCGAACGGTGGATGGCGGAGGGGCTTCTGGATTTGCTGTTCTCCGGCGGCGACCATGGCAACTTCGCCCCCTATTCCGTCATGGGAGCCCTCTGCAAACGCCACAGCGTGGGCTTCTACCCCGGCGTCGATTTGAGCAACATCCGCTGCAGCGGCGTCTTTGATCGAAACCAGCAGAGCGCCTACGACGGACAGGCCGCCGCCGCCTACGCCGCCGGAGCCGACGGTCTCTATTCCTTCAACATGTTCTACAACACATCCTATTTCAAATATGCGGAGACCTCCCTTGAAAAGGTCATTCATCGGAACAAGACCTATTTCCCCACTGTCCAGATGCGTTGGTCCAACACCATTCTTGTGCGGCCGGAGGAAAAGGAGCACGATCAGCTGCCGCTGCTTTCGCCTCTCTGCCCCCATCCCATGAAGGCCGGCCCCTATCGGGTCATCGTTCAGACAGGGGAGGATCCGGCCCGCGTTCCCATGGAGAAGGCGGAGCTTCATGTGGCCCTGACAGGGAATGCGGACAGTCTCCGCGTCCAATTCAACGGGACACCTCTTGAGCGCGTCCGCCAACAGGACAGCGTGGCCACTTACGGCGTTCCCGCGGAAACTCTCCACACGGGCCTCAACGAGCTTTTGTTTGAGACTTCACAAGATGTTCATTATGAACAAGATAAACTTATTCTGAAAGGAGACCGCCTGTTGAGGATGCCCGAACAGCTTCCATGGCGGCGCTTGGCGGCGGGAGGGCCGTTTCCTCCTGGAACAGAGGTTATTGCAGACGGAGCCTACCGCATTCACGACCAAAGCGGCGAAAGCAGCTTCCATCTGCTCTATCCGCTGGCGGGACTGATGGGCGCCCCGCTGGAACTGGCCTTCTCCATGCGTGTCCTGCCGGATGCCATGCCCTACACCGCCGTTTTGCGGGCGGCCAACGGCGTCAACGTGGAAATCGTGGATTTCCGCCCCGGACTCATCCATCTGAAGTATGCGCAGGCGGACATTCCCTTCGACACCCTCCGTTTCCACGACTATTCCCTGCGGCTGGCGAAGGAAAGCCTGTCTCTCACGGCGGACGGTGCTTTGCTGTGGAGCGGACCGTCCCTCACTTTCGCGAAGGACCCACGCCGCATTCCCATTCCGAACTGCCATGACACGGTGCCGGAGAAGGACACTGCAAGTCTCCTCATCGGCTCCCTTTCGCAAGAGGGAACCGGAGCCTCCGAATGGCGGCAACTGGTTCTGAAGGAGTCACTTGCCTTGAAGGACGCAGTGCTGGAAGTCACCATGCCACCCATGCTGACGCCCGAGCTGAAGGCCGCTCTGGACCGCCCCCACCCATGGAATCTGGATGTCCATTACCCCAATCCCGTCTATCCGCAGGGCACCCGAAATGAATATTCAGCGACGCCACATCCAGATGGCGGTTCGGTCTTCGACAACGACACCGCCCACACTCATCGGCTGATCCATGTTGGTGCACAGCCTTTTCTGTCGTCAGCGGGACGGTTTGCCGCTTTGGAGTTCGAGGTCGCCGCCGAACGGCCTCCCAAGTCCCCAACGGACTACAACGGCATGGCCGCCATGTTCGTCCCCGCCCTGAAGGAGGACCGCGGCTGCTACGCCTCCATACTCAAATTCAGGGCCAACAGCCTCCAGACCCCATGGAGAAGCCTGCCGCTGGAAGGGGGCCTTCATCGCATCACCATGGCCATTGACCGAAAGACCGAATGCGGCGCCCTTTGGGTGGACGGCAATCTGGCCGCCTCTGGCGAACTGCGGCCGGAGCCCGGCTCTCCCGCCGTCTATTGGGGCGATGGCTCCAGCGTCATCTCCGGCAGCTTCCGCATGACCTTCCTCCGCGCCGCCGTCTGGGAAGAATAATCAAAAGTTGCAATAAATGCATTAAAACACATGCATAAAATGCATGCCCATCTTGAGCCGAAAACGCGAGGAAAATTGGCCAAAATCGCGTGCGGAAGAGCGAAAAATGACCCTCTTTTTTGGGGAAAAGGCCCGTAAAGGCTCCTAGAATGCGCTCTGCTGCGTTATAGGGGCGACCCTGTATATTAATACCTCCCCTATGCAAAGGGGCCAAAAATGGCCACTTTTTGAGTTTGGCCAAACTTGCATTTTATTGCAATTTTATTGCAGTGTACTAAAAAGAAGGGAAAGCTGTTGGCGGAGCCGGCTAATAGGCGCGGAGCTGTTTGACGGCTGTCACAATGTCCTCCGCCTGAGGCAGAACGATTTTCTCCAAGGCAAGGGAAGAGGGAATGGGCACGTCTTTGGCGCCCACCCGCAGGATGGGAGCCTCCAAGGCGTCCAGACAATGCTCTGAAATCAGGGCGGAAACCTCCGCCATGACACCGCCAGTAGTGCAGGCCTCCTCCACCAAAATGACGCGGCCGGTCTTGCGGACGCTGGCGAAGACCGTATCCGTGTCGATGGGCTGAAGGCTGACCAGATCCACGACCTCCAGATTGATGCCCGCCTTCAGAAGCGCGTTTTTGACGGCCAGACAGACGGGAGTCATGGAGGAGTAGCTTACCAACGTCATGTCCTCTCCGGCGGAGGCCACCACGGCCTTTTCCAACGGCAGAACGACATCGCCTTCGGGCACCATGCCCTTCTGCGGATATAGCCGCTTGTTCTCAATGACCACCACAGGATTGGGCTCCCGGATGGCCGCCTTCAAGATGCCTTTGGCCTGGGCGGCGGTGGAGGGGGCCACCACCTTCAGGCCAGGAATGCCGATCAGCAGGTTGGACAGCATTTGGGAGTGGCTGGGGCCATAGCCGCCCTTGGCGCCGCCGGGAGTCCGAAGTACCATGGGGACAGTGACTTGGCCACCATACATATAATGCAGCTTGCTGGCGCTGTTGAGCAGCTGGTCCAAAGCCAAGGCGATGAAATCCATGAACATGATCTCCACCACAGGCTTCAGCCCCATCATGGCGGCGCCCACCGCGATGCCCGTGAAGCTGCCTTCGGAAATCGGCGTCTCCCAGATGCGGCGGGCGCCATATTTCTCCCACAGCCCTTTGGTGACGCCGAACGCGCCGCCGTAGCATCCAATGTCCTCTCCCATCAGAATGACGGTTTCATCCCGCGCAAGCTCCTCGTCAAGCGCCTCGTTGACAGCTTTGGAATAGTAGATTTCACGGTCTGCCATATGTAGTCCCTTTATGGTAAAGCCTTTGCGTCATCACGTCATCATCAGGCGAAGAGGCCGGAGAGGGCATCGTCGCGTCCACCGGCGGGAGCGGCCAACGCCTCCTCCGTGGCCTTGGCCACCTCTGCCCGCGCGTCCGCGGCGGCCTGGTCGATTTGCTCTTGGGAAAGTCCCCTAGCCAACAGGCTGCGGGTGGCCAGCAGAAGGCTGTCCTTCTCCATCATCTTGGCCTCCTCCTCCCGCGTGCGGTAGACTCGGGGGTCGTTTTTGGAATGACCGCATTGGCGGTAGGTCATCAGTTCCAGCAGCTCGGGTCCGCCCCCACCACGAACCCGCGCAATGGCCTCTTGGGCAACGGTATACACCTCCTCCACATTGAAGGCCTCGTGTCGGCTGCCCTTCATGCCATAGGCCTCCGCCCGCCGGAAGAGCTCAGTGCTGGCGCAGGAATGGGCAACGGGCGTGCTCATGCCATAGAGATTGTTCTCCAAGACGAAAAGGACAGGCAGTTTCCAAAGGGAGGCGATGTTCAGGCTTTCATGGAAGGTGCCCTGGTTGCTGGCTCCGTCACCGAAGAATGCGATAGCGATGTCATTGGACTGCTTGTACTTAAGAGCCAAGGCCGCGCCAGTGGCGATGGGAATGCCGCCGCCCGTGATGCCGTTGGTCCCCAAAAAATGGAGGTCAATGGCGCTCATGTGCTGAGAGCCGCCGCGGCCGCCGCAGTAGCCGGTCAGCTTGCCCATCAGCTCTCCCATGACCCGAGGGACCTGCAATCCCCTGGCCAGAAGATGGCCATGCCCACGATGATTGGAAATCAGCCAGTCCGTGGGCTTTGCGGCGAAAATGACGCCCACCGCGCTGGCCTCCTCTCCAATGCAGAAATGAGAGGTGCCCCCAAGGACCCCCTTGCTGAATAGATTGCCAAGGGTCTCCTCAAAGGTGCGGATGACGACCATCCTGCGAAACATGTTCAGCAGGTCATCGGTGGAAAGGCTGGAATTCGGGAACGCCATAACTGCTGCCTCGCGTTTGAAACTGAAAAAAGGGCGATATTGACCATTAAACGCATGAATTCAGGGGCATATTGGGCGGAGGGGCAAAATCCCGCGGTGACATGAGAGGAAAAAGGGGATAATTGGAATTAGAAATTAGGAATTAGAAATTAGGAATGTATACCACATTAGGGTAGAGTATGTTTTTGTCGAAACGACATTGTAGTTCGCGCTTCAGTCATGGGGGCAAATGTGTCTCCTCTGATTTCACAGCCCCAACAAGCTGTATTCATCGCATTCGGCAACGGCGGCATTCGTTCAAGTGGGACCAATGTGCTATATTATAGAAAGGGATTTTGGCGGTTCCTTCAGAGCGTGAACGGGGCCGCCGGTTCATCAACCCATCAAAATGTGGAGGATACATGTTAAAATCACAAGACTATGCCCTTGGTTTTCAGCATCTTCTGGCCATGTTCGGATCGACGGTGCTGGTTCCGCTGATCACCGGCCTGTCGCCGGCGGTGGCGTTGTTCACGGCAGGCGTGGGCACCTTGCTGTTCCATTTGTGCACCAAGGGCATGGTTCCGGTGTTCCAAGGGTCAAGTTTCGCCTACATTGGCGCCCTTTGCACCATCATCGGCCAGAGCGGAATTCCGGCGGCGCAGAGCGGCATCATGGCGGCCGGTCTGGTCTACCTTGTATTGGCCGCTATTGTCTATTTCATTGGGCCAGACAGACTTAGACAAATTCTTCCACCCATTGTGACGGGACCGGTCATCATCATCATTGGATTGTCGCTGACAGGCGTGGGCGTCAAGGATGCCTTCGGCTTCGTCGGCGACTGCGTCTTTGACACCGCCGCCCTGAAGAACATCCTCATCGCGCTTTTCGTCTTCGCCGTGGTCATGGCCGGCATGAATTCGCGGCGCCGCCTGTTCAGCATGGTTCCCATCCTCTTGGGCATCCTGCTGGGCTATGTGCTCTGCTGCGTGCTGAGCCTGTGCGGCATCTTCCACATGGACTTCTCGCCCATCGCCAACGCCCCATGGCTCAACCTCCCGTTCATCGGCGACAAACTGGGCACGAGCCAGATCGGCAACCCCTTCAGCATTCCCGAGTTCAATCTGACCGCCATCGTGATGATCGCCCCCATCGCATTGGTCACCTTCATGGAGCATGTGGGCGACATCACCACCAACGGCGCCGTGGTCGGCAAGGACTTCTTCAAGGACCCGGGCCTCCATCGGACTTTGGTGGGCGATGGTCTTGCCACCTTTGTGGCCGGCCTGCTGGGCGGCCCCGCCAACACCACCTATTCGGAGAACACTGGTGTGCTGGCCACCACCAAAAACTACAATCCGGCCCTTTTGCGGGTGGCGGCGGTCTTCGCCATCATTTTGGGTCTGGTCGGCAAATTCGGCGCCGTGCTGCAGACGATTCCCGCCCCTGTCAAAGGCGGCATTGAGCTGATTCTGTTTGGAATGATCGCCTCCGTCGGCATTCGCACCATCGCGGAGGCCAAGCTGAACATGGCCAGCACCCGCAACCTCTGCATCATGGGCAGCGTGCTCTGCGCGGGCATCGGCCTGGGGGCCACCAATGGCATCAACGTGGTCATTGGCGGCATTCCCATCAACATCTCCGCCCTCTTCGTGGCCACGGTGGTCGGCGTCATCATGAACGCCATCATCCCCAAGGACTTCAATCAGCGAAACAACGAAGCGGACAACGGCAAGTAGGGTAACTGAACATTATTTTCAGGAAGGAATCGGCCCATGGCAAACGGCACTCTCCATCTGATGGATCACCCCCTGATCCTCCACAAGATCTCCATGCTGCGCGACATCAAGACGAAGACGAAGGATTTTCGGCAGCTGGTCAACGAAATCGCCCTGCTCATCGGCTATGAGGCCACCCGCGACCTGCAGCTGGTCGATGTGGAGATCGAGACCCCGTTGTGCAAGACGACAGGGAAGCAAATCACAAAGCAAGTCTGTCTGGCGCCGATCCTTCGGGCGGGCCTTGGCATGGTAGACGCCATGCTGGAGCTGATTCCCGCCGCCAAAGTCGGCCACATCGGCCTCTATCGGGACCATGAGACCCATCAGCCCGTGGAATACTACTTCAAGATGCCGCCGGATGTGGCGGAACGGGTGGTCATCCTGCTGGATCCCATGCTGGCCACCGGCGGCTCCGCCTCCGCCAGCATCTTCGCCCTGAAGAAGCGGGGCGTCAAGAAGATCAAGATGATCAACATCATCGGCGCTCCGGAAGGCTTGGCGGTCATCCGCAAAAACCATCCCGATGTGGACATCTATCTGGGCACCTTGGACGAATGCCTCAACGACAATGCCTATATCCTGCCTGGATTGGGCGATGCCGGCGACCGGCTCTTCGGCACCATCTGACACCTCTTCCGTCGGCTCTTCCATGGAAGCAAGTTCCATGGAAAGACCGTCGGCACAAAAAAAGACCTGCAGAAAACTGCAGGTCCTAAAATGGTACCGGGCATCGGGTTCGAACCAATGACACGTGGATTATGATTCCACTGCTCTACCGACTGAGCTAGCCCGGCATTGACAACAACCTTAAATTAATCGGCTTTCCCGCTTTGTCAACTCCGTTGCCCTAAAAAAACGTCGTTGACCGTGATTTTATCGTTCGGCCAGCGGGAGGAAAGGGAGAGGAGACAGCCCCAAAAACGTCATGGCCGCCTCCCGTCAACGGCATGGGCCGCTTATTCAAGCTCCGCGATGGGGGCGTCCTCGTCAAGGCAATAGGGGCCGGGGACGATGGGGCGCGGGTTGATCCAGTCTCCATGGGTGAAGTCCGGAACGGGAACCGGAAGGGAGCCCATGGCGATGGACTCTTCGCTCAAGGGGGTGATGGCCATCCACGCCGCCGTGTCATAGACGTCGATGGGCGTCTGGGTGCCCTTCTTGACCGCGCAGATGAAGGCCCGCAGAACCAATCCGTCCATGCCGCCATGTCCGCCGAAAATGCCGTTTTCGCGGTATTTGACCCACAGGGGATGTTCATAGCGGTCGTAGTAGTTGTCCAGATCCTCCCAACATTCGGGATCCCAGCCGCCCTGATTTTTGGTGATGCCCTCAATGGAGATGGAGTGTTTGTCCTCCATCCAGAGGCCACGGGTTCCCTCGACCACATTGCAGCGGCTGTAGGGGCGGGGAAGAGAGCAGCCATGCTTCAGGAAGATGGTCTCGCCATTGGCGCAGCGAATCATGGTGGTGACGATGTCACCTTCGTTGAAGCGGGCCTTGGCCAGCGCGTCATCCTCTCCGCGGTTCCGCCGTGCCCATTCGTTCAATCCCACAGACTTGGAGGACATGGCGACCAGACTCACCATCCGGTTGCCCCTGTTGATGTTCAAATATTTGGCGATGGGGCCGATTTCATGGGTGGGATAGATTTCACCGTTGCGGTGGCGAAAATTCTCCAGCCGATAATGGCGGTTCTCCGCCCCCATGCAGATTTCGCTGCGCAGGTCGTGGCAGTAGCCGCCCTCCGCATGGACAACCTCGCCGAAGAGCCCCATGCGAATCATGTGCAGAATGGTCAGCTCCTCCCGTCCATAGCAGCAGTTCTCCAACATCATGCAGGGAACCTTTGTCTCTTCGTATTTGCGGACTAGGCTCCAGCACTCCTCGACGGACGTGGCGCCGCCCACTTCTGTGGCCACGTACTTGCCGGCATCCATGCTATCCAGACAAACCCGCACATGGCTGGTCCAGGAGCTAGGGGTGATGACTGCATCTAACTCCTTCATTTCCAACATCTTACGATAATCCGTGAAGCCCTTCGGCTCCGGCTTCCCCTTGTCTACGGCGGCTTTTTGAGCCGCCTTCACTCTGTCTTCATACAGGTCGCAGACGGCCTCCACCAAGACATCGGGCATATCCAGAATCAACGGAAGCAGCCCGCTTCCACGCGCCCCAAGACCCACGATTCCAAGTCTGACTTTTTCCAAAGACATCAAGACCACTCCATGTTTTCGTTCAATGAATGGACGGAAGAGAACTCTCCCCTATATACCTATATATAATATAGTGTTGATTCAAAACCCTGTAAAAATCCACATCAAACACAAAAATAACCAAAAAGACATTTCAGACAGCATCAGCCTTTTCGCAGAACGGAGGCGAACTTCAGCGCCCTCCATGTCTGTTGTGGACTATAGACAGCCCGTTTAGCTGAAGAACTTCTTGGCCTTCTCCACAAAGGCCTTCCATTTGGGATAGATTTGGTTCTTGTCCCCACTGTCCTCGAACTTCTGCAGCAGCTCCTTCTGCTCCGCGCTCAACTTCGTGGGAACCTCCACGACCACGTGGACGTACTGGTCGCCCCGATCCCGTCCCCTGACCAACGACGCCACGCCTTTTCCCTTCATGCGGAAGGTGGCGCCGTTTTGGGTCCCTGGAGGAATGGTCAACTCCGCCCGTCCGTCAATCGTGGGGACTTCCACCTGGCCGCCCAAGGCCGCCGTGCAGAAGGAAATCGGCACTTCGCAGTGCAGACTCGTTCCGTCCCGCTCGAAAATCTCGTGGGGGCGAACTCGAAACAGCACATACAAGTCCCCCGCCGGCCCGCCGTTGCTGCCCGCCTCCCCTTCTCCGGAGACACGGAGCCGCGAGCCGGTGTCCACGCCAGCGGGCACCCGCAGAGAAATGGTCCGCTTCTTGCGGACAACCCCCTTGCCACGGCAGGTCTGGCAGGGCTTCTCCACAATCTGACCCGTTCCACGGCAGGTGGAGCAGGTTTGGCGGACACTGAAAAAGCCTTGGGACATCGTCACTTGCCCACGGCCATGGCAGGTGGGGCAGGTCTTCTTGGAGGAACCCGGCTCCGCGCCTGTGCCGTGGCAATGGTCGCAGTTTTCCGTGTGCTGGAAGCTGATCTCCTTGTTGCAGCCGAAGACCGCCTCCTCAAAGTTGATTTGCAGTTCGTAGGAGAGGTCATCCCCTTCCATGGGGCCGTTGGCGGCACGGCCGCCGCCGCCGAACAGATCGCTGAAGAATCCGCCGCCGGCGCCGCCGAACACTTGAGAGAACAAGTCCTCCGCGGACATGCCGCTTCCGCCAGCGTTGCCTTTGGTGTACATGTCATGGCCCAGCTGGTCATAGCGCTGCCGTTTGTTCGCGTCCCCAAGAACCTCGTAGGCCGCGGAAATCTGCTTGAATTTCTCCTCCGCCGCCTTGTCCCCCGGATTACGGTCCGGATGGTATTTCATGGCCAGTTTTCGGTAGGCCTTTTTGATGTCCTCCGCCGAGGCGTCACGGGACACTTCCAATATTGAATAATAATCCTCTGCCATATTGCTTCGTTTTCCTTATCCTATTGAGCACGAGATCGTTATCATTCTGCCTTCGGTCCATCGCCCGCCGCCGTCGCTTCCGGCTGATCCGTCGATTCCGCCGCCTCCGGCTCCGCTTTGGGCTTGCCGCTGCTGACGACCACCGTGGCCGGACGGAGCAGATGGTCACCCACCTTGAAGCCAGGCTTCCATTGGCGGATGATGACGCCTTCCTCCACGGTCTCGCTGGCCTCCTGTGCCACCGCCTCATGCAGCTTGGCGTCGAAGGGGCAGTTCACGGCCGGAATCTCGGCCACGCCCAAATTGCCCAAGGTCCGTTTGAACTCGTTCAAGATCATGTCCATGCCCTGCTTCAACGGCTCCAGGTCATTGGAGTGGGCCGCATGGTCCATGGCCATCATAAAATAGTCGTAGACATTTAGGAACTCGCTGATGGTGTTGATCTTAGCGCTTTCCCGATTCTCCGCGTACTCCCGCGCCATCCGCTTGCGATAGTTGTCGAATTCCGCACGGCAGCGCAGCAGCCGGTCGTTCAGCTCCGCGACCTTTGCCTCGCTTTCCGCCAGCTTCTCCTCCAACGTGGGCTCTTTCGGCTCCTCGGGCTTGGGCGGCTCCTCTTCCTTTTCGCCCTTCTCGCCTTTTTCACTCTTTTCGCCCTTCTCGCCGGACATGCCCATCTTGTCCTTCAACTTTTGGAAGAAACCGGTTTTCTCCGTGGCATCGCCGCTGTTGGCCGCATCGCCGTTTTCCGTCGCAACATTTTCGCCATCAACGGTTTCCTGCTGTTGCGCCTCTTCCGGGGCGGCCGCGGTTTCCATTTCTTCTGTCATCGTCTTTTTTCCCATGTCTTCTGTTTCCATCATCTTCACCTCGATTTCCCTTCCCCTCTGCCTATAAGTCATAACTTCTTCTGGCAGAATAACTTACAAAAACAAATCTATCTTTCCTCCCCTAGATGCAACAAGACAACCCGTGTGCCTTCGCACACGGATTGCCTGCATTGCCCTCCGTCAGCCGATTTCGGCCCTCAGAGGTTCAGCTTGCCGAACACATCGCCCAAGCTGCCAAAATCGGAGCTTTCGGCGTCTTTGACATCGCGAATCGCGTCTCGTTCCTGCTCTTGCTCCAAAATTTCGGGCAGAGACAAAGAAATTCGGCGGTCGGTCACTTCACGCACCACGACTTCCACCTTCTTGTGCAGGGGGAAGGCCTTGTAGAGGGCGCGGACCTGCATGTTGCCGTTGCCGGTGATGCCAGTCTGGCTGATGTGCAGGAGACCAGTCTCGCCGTTGGGCAGCTTGATGAAGACGCCGAAGGGCTTCAGGCTTTCCACTTCGCCTTCAACCCGCTCGCCGGCGTTGATGGCGATGATCTCCTTCTCCTCCTCCAGAGACAGCTCCGCTGGCTTTTCCTCCTTGATTTTGGGCTCTCCAATGCAGAGGGAGATGCGGCGGCGGTCCAAATCCAGACCCAAAATGGTCACATCGACCTCCTGCCCTTCCTTCAGCACGTCGGCGGGGTTGTCCACATGCTCTTCCACGCCCAGCTGGGAGATGTGGGCCAGTCCCTCCACGCCAGGCTCCAGCTCGATGAACGCGCCGAAGGAGGTCAGGCGGGACACCTTGCCGTGGCGTTTGGCGTTGATCGCATACGTCGGATCCTCCGGAATGCGCTCCCAGGGGCTCTTCTCTGTCTGCTTGATGCTCAAGGAGATGCGTTCGCGGGTATTGTCATCGCCCCAATTCACGTCCAGAACCTTGACGGTGACTTCCTGCCCTTCGCTGACGCAATCCTCCACCTTCAGGCCGCGGCCCCAGCCCATCTCGCTGACATGGACCATGCCTTCCACGCCGCCCAAATCCACGAACGCGCCGAAAGGCATGATGCGGGTCACTGTGCCCGTGCGGATGTCTCCGACGGCCAGGCTGGCCTTGAGCTCATCCCGCTGACGGGCGGCTTCCTTCTCCAAAATCTTGCGGCGAGACAGCACGATGTTGCGTCCCTCTTCGCTGTATTCCGTGATCTGGAAGGGGAAGACCTGGCCGATGTACTCCGCCGGCTCTTTCTTCACGCCCCGCGCGTCAATCTGCGAGAAGGGGCAGAAGCCCTCCGCATTGGCCACCTGGACCGTGAAACCGCCCTTGCGCTCGCCAGTGACCTTGCCGTCGATGGGCATGCCTGCATTGTAGGCATCCTCCACGCTGGAATCCACCGCGCTGCGGCCCATGCTGCGGACCAGCTTCAGCCCGTCCTCCGTGGACTCCATGCAGTACGCCTCGATTTCATCACCGACCTTGAACTTCATTTCGCCCTTGGAGTCCAGCAGGTCCTTGGGGTCCATGATGCCGTCCGCACGGGTGCCCAAATTGACGAACACCGTGTTCTTGCCTATCATGGAAATGGTGCCCTTTACCTTTTCGCCCAGATGGACAATGCGGTTCTCTTTTTTGATGCTGGCTTCGAAAAGGCTTCCGAATTCGTTGTTTTCCTGAGACATGTTCGACCTTTGCAAATTGACTATGAACGACTACAATGATGGAGACCTCGCAAAACGGCCACGCCATTCCGACAGACATCCAAGCTGCCTTCGCCTCCATTGCCGTTGCATCGCATACGCCATGCGACGGGCAGACTTTCGGCGGGACAGTCTCGAATCCCATGACAAAATCCGCTGTGCTATTTTCCTTGGCCTCCTAAAACAAATCCTCTATTAATCCTCTTATGAGAACGCGGCGGGCGGCCGAATGCCGTCTGCCCAAACAAGACAACTTCCGGGTTCGCAGGGACTTATCTTGCCCTCCCGCAGCAATGCGGGCCGGAACCAGCTGCTGCCGCGGCGGGCCAGCCAGGTCCTTCCGGAGGCCTCCAGACGGAAGCTTCCCTTCAAGACCAAGAAGACGCCGCCATTCTCCGGAAGAGCGGTGACGTCCACAGTGCAGTCCTGAAAGAATTCCACCGCAAACTCCTCCACAGGAACGGTATAGACACTTCTGCCATGGCCGTCCTCTTGAGGCGGAACGGGGGCCAATGCCAGAGGCTCGAAAACAAGCGTTGACATAAGTGCCTTGATATCAACGGCTTTCGGAGTCAGTCCCGCTCGAATCACATTGTCCGAATTCGCCATGCACTCAATTCCCGTCCCTTCCATGTAGGCATGGGGCACATTGGCCGGAATGAAGAGCGACTGGCCCGGAGCCAGCGTGAGGAGGTTCAGCACATAGGCGAAAAGGACCCCGCGGTCCCCCGGATTGGCGGTGATCAGCTTCAGACAGAGCGCATCCCGTTCATTGGGCTTCTCCAGGCAGGCAAGCTCTTGACGGAGAGCCCGCAACACGGGACGCATCACCGCAAAGGGCAGCTTGAACAGCGTCTCGCACAGGGTGCGCAACGTCAGCGGCTGGGCCTCCTCCAGAACCTGTCTCCAGCGGGCAAGGGACTCAAACCGCTCCACGTCCGCCCAAATGTCCTCCAATGGCCGAAATCCGGCCAAGGCCGTGAATCGGGTCAGAGCGATCATGATCTCCGGCTTGTGGTTCGCGTCCGGATATTGGCCGGGTCGATCCTGATGCAGCCGCGCGGCATTGGCCTTGTCAGGATGGCTTTGGATGGAAAGGGGCCGTTCACAGCTGAGGACTTTCAGCAAAAAGGGAAGACTGTCGTATCCCGCCTGCCGGGTCTCTCGTCCCAACGCCGCATCCGCATGCTCCTGAATGAAATGCAGCAGCGTCTCATCGGAGCGCTCATCCCCCACCAACGCGCTTTGGGACGGATGGGCTCCAATCCACAGCTCCGCCCACGGCGTGGAACAGTCCGTGCCCTTCCCAAGCAAGTCCGCAATGTACGGCACATGCTCCCCATGGGCTCGACAGCCCCATAGGTAATGCCGCACAAAGCAATGCAGCGGATAGAATTGCTCGGAAATTTCCATGTTGCCCAATCGCTGATTTCCACGTTAATGAAAGAAGCTTTAATATAATAGATATACCCTCCCTTTCCACTTGACACGGCCAACATCTTACAAAAGAAGCCCCATGAAAGCGGCAATTCCCCGCCATGGACACGTCCCGTGTCTCACCTTCCATGTCCAATTTTCGCAAACGGCGTCACGCCAGCAGCTGCTCCTCCATGGCGAAAATTTCCCCAAGTCCCTTTCTGGCAATGGTTAAGAGACGATTCAGATCGGTGTCGGAGAACGTGGCCTCCTCTCCGCTGCCCTGCAGCTCCACATAACGGCCGCCGGCGGTCATGACCACATTCATGTCCACATCCGCTGCCGAATCCTCCACATAGGCCAAATCCAGCAGGGCCTCCCCCTGAAGCAACCCCACGCTGACAGCAGCCACCCGATTCAAAATCGGCCATTGGTCGATCTTGCCCTGCTCCATGAGCCGTTTCGCCGCCAACTCCAATGCCACGCCCGCGCCGGTGATGGAGGCGCAGCGCGTGCCGCCGTCCGCGTCGATGACATCGCAGTCCACATGGAGAGTGATGCCCGGCAGCTTCTGCAAGTCCACCACCGCCCGCAGGGAGCGGCCCACGAGTCGCTGAATCTCCGCGGAGCGGCCGGACAGACGGCCTTTGGTCACCTCCCGATCCGTTCGGGTTCCCGTGGCCGACGGCAGCATCTGGTACTCCGCCGTGATCCACCCGCCAGGCACCTCCTGCTCCTTCATCCAGCGGGGGACAGACTCTTCCATGGAGACGGCGCAGATCACACGCGTCCCCCCGAATTGGACCAGAACCGAACCCAGCGGATGAGATTGGAAGCCAATCTGAAAAGAAATGGGCCTTAATTCATCCAATTTGCGTTTATCTTCCCGTTGCATTTTGTTTATCTCCTTGCGTGGTGTATGTTATGGGGTTGGAAAAATCACTTTTGCCGACCAATCCGTTTGTCATCCCTATAACGTGTCCTCTTCTTCATGCTTTGCCAATC
Organism: Lentisphaeria bacterium; assembly: GCA_016288215.1. Lineage (GTDB taxonomy): Bacteria > Verrucomicrobiota > Lentisphaeria > Oligosphaerales > Oligosphaeraceae > Tb-RUG-64. The sequence continues at coordinate 18,802 of JAEEYQ010000036.1, forward strand.
GACAAGTCGTTTTTTCTTCATCTTCTGCCTCTGTCTGGCGCTGATGGGAGCCGTCGGGTGCCGCAAACAAAGGGCCCCCGACTACAACCGCAGCACCTCTCAGGCGGTGGCTGACGTCTGCGCCGCTCTGTTGGCAGGGGACGACAACGCCGCCGTCCTCGCCATCCAGAAGCTCCAGCAGAATCCGGAGTCCGCCGGCTTTGCGGAGATCACCATGCACCATGTCATGCGCCTCCAGCAGCTGCGAGCCTTGAACAACATCCTTCTGGATGGTGACTATGAGCTTCTGCGGGAATGGCTTAAGGAAACGGAGGACTGCGGGGAGGCCAGCGTGGATCTGGTGGCCTACAGCGGCCATCCGGATGCCATGGAGGCGCTGGCCAACTATTTGAAGGGCATGCCCTACACCACGGCGGAGGCCATGCGGGATGAACTGGACAAACTGCAGGCCCATCTTCACATCCTCAACACCTCCACCTTCTTCAGAGAATTCTATCTATCTCAGCATCAACGACTTACAGAATTACGACAAAAGGCCGTCCAATCCACGGAGGCCCGCCTTCTCACCGCTTTGGACAAGGCGCTCTTCAGCGGAGATTTGGTCGAGGAGGGCAAGCTGGCCAACGCCTTGGCGGCCATCCATCCAAAACATTCCTATCTTCAACTGCAACAGACACTTCCAAATACGTCCTCCCTTCCCGGCCCCAAAGGGCGGGAACTGCAGCCCCTGCTTCTGGCCGCCTGCCGCGTCTGGGACGCCCTTCCCGCGGAGCTCAAGGGCCGACTGGCGGCAATGCGGCGGAGCCAGTCTCCGATTTCCCTCTGCGACGCCTGGCTGCCGTTCCGTGAAAGCGGCAATCAGGAGGATTATCTGCGGCTGTTGGCCTACTGTCGAAAGCGGCCGGACAATCTTCTTCCGCCGTCGCAGGCCACCAAAGATTATCTTCGGCATTATATTATGAATTCCATCAATTACCATGCCTGGTGCTGGCAGTCTCCATGCGCCGGCGTAACGGAAGTCCTGGCCCGGCTCCATCAGGCCGGCTCCACCACCCCAAAATGAACAAGGAAACATCATGAAGCTCAAATCCCTCGCGCCCACCATCTTGGGCATTTCTCTGGCCGTCCTGACCGCCTGCAACAGCGGCAAAAAGGAAGCCCCTGCGGAAGCCGCCGCCAAGCCCGCGGAAGAGGCCGCCGCCTCGACCACCACGTTCACGGCGGAAACCCCCACCGTCGACCTGCAGCTGCCTCAGGAGAACGCCGCCACGCTGGACGAGCTCTTCAAGCTCATTCCCGACGTGGTCGCCACCTATGGAACCGACGGCAATGGCAAAATCACCGCCGCCGATCTGCGCAAAGTCTTGGAGCCCAATGTGAAAATCGCTCTTGAGAAAGGGGTTCCCATCGCCCCCGACCAATTCGTCGCCGTCGCGAAGCGAATGACGCAGAATATGGCCATGGAGAAGATCCTGGCCGAAGAGGCGGCGAAGGACGGCTTCAAGCCTAAAATCCAAGAGGCCACCGAGCAGGTTCAGAAAATCCGCGAGCAGGCAGGCGAGGAGTATGCCAAACAGCTGGCCGCCCAGAACACGACGGAGGAGGAGCTGATCAAGAAGCTGGCCGAAGGCCTTGCCATTGAGGCCTATCTGGAGAAGATCGCGGACATCAAGGACGAGGACATCCAGAAGTTCTACGATGACAACAAGGAAACCATCTTCACGCAGCGTCAGGCCTCCCATATTTTGGTGAAAGTGGAGCCTGATGCGTCGGACGAAGACAAGGCCGCCGCCAAGAAGAAGCTTGAGGACATTCAGGCCAAACTGGCCGACGGAGCCGATTTCGCGGAACTGGCCAAGGCCCACAGCGACTGCCCCTCCAAAGAACAGGGCGGCGACTTGGGGAAATTCAACCGCGGTCAAATGGTCAAGCCCTTTGAGGATGCCCTTGCGGAGCTGAAATCCGGCGAAATCAGCAAGCTGGTGGAGACTCAGTTCGGCTATCATCTCATCAAGGCCGGCGACACCACCGTCGCCGAATTCGATGACGTGAAAGACGGCATCCGCCAGAACCTGTTCCGCAATCAGGTGGAAGAGATTCTCAAGCAGATTCAAGAAAACCAGATCATCAATGTTCTGATTCCGGACCCCGCCCCCGCCACGGCGCCAGCGGGAGACGCTCAATAGACCCATTCGGCCCCTTGGCTCACATCTCACTGAAGAAAGGACTGTTATCATGCCTATCATTGGAATGCTCAGTGTCGTGGCCTTCATCGCGATATTGGTGATGGCGTTCATCTTCTTCCACTATTTCGGCGTCTGGATTCAGGCCTGGGCCTCCGGCGCCCACATCGGCGTCTGGAAACTGGTGGGAATGTCCCTCCGCAAAGTCAACGCCTCCCAAATTGTCCGCGCCTACATCCAGTTGCGGCGGGCGGGGTTGGACATGATCAGCACCGACGAGCTGGAAGGCCATTTCATGGCCGGCGGCAACGTGCTCAACGTGGTCAACGCCCTTATCGCGGCGGACAAGGCCAACATCCCCCTGACCTTCAAGCGCGCCACCGCCATCGACTTGGCCGGCCGTGACGTCTTCGACGCCGTCCGCATGAGCGTCAACCCCCGCGTCATCGACTGCCCCAACCCCTCCAAAGGCCGCCTGACGGTGGACGCCGTCGCCAAAGACGGCATTCAAGTGAAGGCCAAGGCCCGCGTCACCGTCCGCGCCAACCTGGACAGCCTGGTCGGCGGCGCCACGGAGGAAACCATCATCGCCCGCGTTGGCGAGGGCATCGTCTCCACCATCGGCTCCTCCGAATCCTACAAGGTAGTCCTTGAGAACCCGGACAACATCTCCCAGACCGTTCTCAAAAAGGGGCTGGACAGCGGAACCGCCTTCGAAATCCTCTCCATTGACATCGCCGACGTGGACGTTGGCGACAACATCGGCTCCCGCCTCCAGGCCGATCAGGCGGAGGCGGACACCCGCGTCGCGCAGGCGAACGCCGAAGTCCGCCGCGCCGCGGCCGTCGCCGAAGAGCAGGAGATGCGGGCCCGCGTTCAGGAGATGCAGGCCAAAGTCGTGGCCGCCCAGGCGGAAGTGCCGTTGGCCATGGCCGAAGCCCTCAAGAGCGGCAAACTCGGCGTCATGGACTACTATCGGCTGGAGAACCTGCAGGCGGACACGGAGATGCGCAACAGCATCACGGGTCCCGAAGCCTCCGAGTCCAAGAAGACGGAATAGTCCCCCAAGCCCCTGCCCATGACGGGCAGGGGAGCGTCCTGCGGGGCATGAATCATAAGTTCCTATCCCACAGGATGTTACATATTATTCAGCGACTCTGCGCAAAGCCATCATTCAACTGGATTGCCCTTCGTCATGAAAGAAGTTTTCCCTTTCATCATCGCGTTTGCATTCGTGGCCCTCAGAATCTTTCTGGCCGCCAAACGCAATTCCGCGGAACGCTCCTATCGCGAGTCATCCCCCAATCCGCCCAATCGGCCCTCGCATCAGCCCCCTAGCCTCCGCGGCAACACCACAACTGGCGGACGCCCCGTCGGCGGCCCTCGGCCCTCATCCATGGGCCGTCCGTCGCCAATCGCCCCGCCGTCGTCCCCGCCGCCGCAGCTCCCCAGCCTCTTTGACGAGCTGCTAGGGCTGGACAAGCTGGAGCAGGAGGAGGCCGCCAAAGACGCCATGCCGTTGGAGCCGCAACGTCCAATCGACTCCCAACCGACGGCGCCGCCGCTGCCTCGACAGGAGAGACCCCAAAACCAACGGAAGAGCCATAAGGGCCAACGGCAACGGGATGAGGCTTCCGCCTTCGGCGCCGCCGCCCATGGAAAGAAAAGCAACGCCATGGGCAAGGTCTTCACTCAAAAGGACAAGTCCCATGTGGACAGCTCGACCTTCGCCAAGAGCAAGACGACGGCCATCAGCCCGAAGGACAGCGCCCCCAAGAACCTCGCCCAGATGATGGAGCAGCTCAAGTCCAATCAGCGACGGTCCAAACGGGGCCTGAGGCTCCCCTACCCGGTCACGTTCACAAACCGTCAGGAACTTCGCAAGGCGTTGGTCATGAACGAGATCCTCAGCCGTCCAAGGGCCTACGACATCTAACCGCGCCCCGCTAGCCACATCCGCTGAAAAATCGTATCGTCAAATCAAAACGATGCAAAATGTGGCATGAAATTTGCTCTATATACCATATACTATATGGTACGCAAAACACCGCCAACTGTCAATCCCGAAATCTTAATGAGCTATTCCGTTGTCCTTGACATATGCCGCCGCATACAAGACGCCGGCGGCCGCGCCCTGCTAGTGGGCGGTTGCGTGCGGGATGCCCTTATGGGGTTGGACAGCAAGGACTTCGATATCGAGGTCCATGGCCTATCCCCCGAACAGCTGCGTCAATGCGTCGGCTCCCGCTATGATTTGGACTTGGTGGGAGCCAGTTTCGGCGTCTTCAAGGTGCATCATTACGACATCGACATCTCTTTGCCCCGCGTGGAGAACAAGACGGGAGCCGGTCATCGGGGCTTCATGGTGGAGGCCGTGGCGAATCTTCCCATCGAACAGGCGGCGGCGCGGCGGGACTTCACCATCAACGCCATCATGAAGGATCCGCTGAGCGGCGAGATTCTCGATCCATGGAAGGGGCTGGAGGACTTGAAGGCCAAATGCCTTCGTCATGTGAGCGACCACTTTTCCGAAGACCCGCTGCGGGTGCTCCGCGGCATGCAGTTTGCCGCCCGCTTCGCCTTCCATGGGGCGCCGGAGACCCTTCGCCTCTGCGCCACCATGAGCCAAGACGAACTGCCGCGGGAGCGACTGGGCACGGAATGGGAGAAGCTGCTGCTGAAGGGGATACGCCCCTCGGCGGGGCTTGAGTTTCTCCGCGCCTGCGGCTGGCTTCGCCATTATCCGGAGCTGGCGGCCTTGGTGGGTTGCCAACAGGATCCCCGCTGGCATCCGGAGGGGGATGTGTGGCAGCATACCCTGCGGGCCCTTGACGCCGCGGCGGGCCGTCGCACAGGAGAGCCGGCCGATGACCTTGCCGTGGGACTGGCGGTTCTTTGCCATGATTTCGGAAAGCCCGCCACCACCCGTGTCCGCAAAAGCGATGGCCGCATCATCAGCCATGGCCATGACACCATGGGCGAGGCGCCGACTCGCCATTTCGTGGAGCGGTTGTGGAATCAGCCTCGGCTGGAGGACCAAGTGGTTCGGCTGGTCCTCTGCCATATGCAGCCGGAGTGCCTGGTCCGCAACAACGCTTCCGACAAGGCGTTCCGCAAACTCGCCCTGCGCGTGAAACGGCCGGATCTCCTCGCCAACGTGGCCGCCTGCGACGCCTTGGCCGCCAATCCCGACGCGGACCTGTCCTCCATCGATCAGTTCATGGAAAAGATGCAAGCCCTTGCCGTGGAGAAGGCTCCGCCAAAACCCATCATCTTGGGCCGTCATCTTGTCCAGCGGGGCTTTGCCCCCGGCCCCAATTTCAAACCCATCTTGGACAAATGCTTCGAGGCCCAGCTGGATGGCAAATTCACCGACGAACCCGGCGGCCTCCGCTTCCTGGACCGCCTTCTTGCGTGGAAAACCCATAAACCGCAGACAATCTAAAACCGATTCAATAATCGTAAATTATTAATAATAAATAACTTATATTAATTCTAAAAACAGCATTTGGCTTTTTCTTCATGCAAATCATCATGCTGAATCGGTCTCTCCCCCAGACATCAAAATGTGCGGAAAAGGCTATAGAGGCAGAAGGCGAGGCATGCTGAAAAAGAAGAGCCGCTTTGGCGGCGGCAGGATATTAGCCGTGGGTAAGCGCAACGCCGTAGGCGTAAGCGTAACCCACGGTGCACGAGAAAAATAGAGTTTCAGAACCGCGAAGCGTTGACAGGAGCCTGACGTGGGCGAAGCAAAGCGAAACCCACGAACAGATTTCCTGCCACCATTAACGTGGTCCCAATTGTGTCTTTCAGGAAGAATAGTGTTTTATATAACTATTCAGAATCCTGATAATCCTGGAAAGCCGTTCCCATGGCTGAATTATGACCATGAACTTTGATTTTATGGATAGGTTCTGAATAGTAACAATCTCATGATTTATGGAAATTTGGAAACAGTAGGATTTCAAAAAATAGTTCTGGGTCGTTGCAACTGTCAACAGGTACCACTGGCTTATCTCCCATTTTTGTGACTTTTAAGGTAATAGCTGGTTTTAATTCAGTAAAAATACAATATATGAATTCTGTGCAATATATCTTTTCAGATTCTGATAAATCCAATTTATAATCAAATGGCCTATTCATATATTTGTTGGTTATGTTCAATAATATAGAAGAATCTTCAATACTTTGATTCTTTTCTCGAAGACGATAGACAGCCGCTCCATCACCATTCAACAGAAAGTCAACAAGAGACACTTCTGTAACAGAACCAATACCTGTATAGTCATTTACATCAGCATGCAAGACGGTGACATTTTTATCATTCTCATTGATTATGATTCCCACATGTGAAAACCGTTTATCATGTTGTGAAAAGTCACGGCACATATCTGACCAAAATCCATTTCCTTTTCGACAAATAACATCTCCTGTTTTAAGTATTTTATTAATATTATTTTCAATAATATAATGATTTATTCTTTCTTTTGTTATGGATAGTTTTATTGCGGAATGATATTTATAAACAATAATAAGAAAAATAGAAAGAAATAATAATGAATAAAATACCACAATTATTTTATTTCGATATTTTTTCATATATTTATGCTTTTAATTAGTAAAATCTCCTCTAACTATTATTCAAAATTCATGTTAGAGGAGATTATCTTATCAATACTTATACTTAATTGAAACTCTGCTTTGTAACACATACTTTCCAATTTCCATTCTCATCTTTTTCAGCAGGAATGGAATATTCTTTTGGTTCATCATCCAAGTATGATAAAATATTAGCGACACCTTTTTTTTCACTGACCATTTTAACATCGACTACATCTAGTTTAGAAATTATGAGTGCCTCGTCTGCTTGTTCATTCATTCCCATAGTAGCTAACTTTACCATTGAACTTAATTGCTCAAATGTTTCATACCCTGTTTTATTGCAAATTTCTTTGGCCATATCTTTGTTACTTGTATAAAGTGCTAGCATAAACTTCTGTCCAAGTTCACCGATGATTTCTTCATCACTCTTTCCATTTCCACAGCCGTTCATAGTAGCCATTAGTCCAATTACAAATATGATAGCAAGTCCTCTCTGGACAAGTGTTTTTTTAATAACCTGACAAATTGTGTGTGTCATTTTTGACTCCTGTTCATTGATATTAACCTGAATCCGTGAAGTAAAAATCAGTTGGTTCCCCTTCACGGATTCTGTCGTTTTTCATAAAGGGAATCTTCCAACTTGCTTTTCAATGCTTCGCGGTGTGCTATTGCCGTTCCACATCTTCTCTGTTTTTGAACTCTATGTTTTCATATTTGCTCCTTTTTGCTCATTGAATACAATCTCTTCCGTCTTTTCAGTACACGTCACGCTCTGCCTCTGCCTTAGAGACATCCAAAAGCATGCGTTGCAATTGGAACACTTTTCAGCAATTCTCAAAAAAAGCGAATCAACAAAATTACATCATGTTTGCCTCATTGATGGCGGTTGGAAAATGGAAAATATGTTCTAGAATATACTGTTAACCAATATGTTGTAGAATTATTTTTCTGCATTTTATTTGTTTCTTTGTAAGTTTAATTTACGGATTCTGGATTACATTATTGGGATATTTCAAGGAAAGTCAACTCCCATAAATGGCGAGCATCTATATAATCTGTGGACTATCATTGGCAATGCAATGAATAATCCATATTTCATTGTGGCTATTTTGGCATAATTTGAACATGAAGGTCTCATACAGCATCTTAATCGTATATAAGAGGGAGCATAATGTTGATAAATAATGATGAAAAGAAGGAATATAAAATCACTACAAACTAAAATATCAAAACACCAAAAAATAAGCTGTAACTTTGTAAACCACATTTTACTATAGCATATTGAATAACTACATAAAATATGTATAGAAAGTATGTGAATTCCCTGAAGAATTAATAATAGAAAAAATAAACTTATAATATATGAAATTTTAACTTTTGGTCGATAAAGTCGTTTTATTGGAGCTGTTACCACATTATACTTTGGGGAATTGAAATAAGTTACAGTAATCATTTAACATTAACAACCCTATTTATTTTAATCGTTTTTTGAAAAACATTAAGGAAATAATAATTCTTGCACGAAATTATGTATTTCATGCAAGAATTATATACAGAAACCAATTTTCTAATACTTTAGTTACTCTTCTTGTCTCGTAACTGCTGTTTCATTGCCTGAACCATTCGTTCAATATCTTCAGATGAATCCATAGCTACTTTAAACTTATCTCCTGGAACAACAATTTGAAATTTCGTGGTATCTATCTGTCGAGAAGCAACTCCCTTTTTAGAGAATATGCAACCTCCTTTTTGTGCGAACCATTTTGGTGTGACTGATTCACTTGTTGTTGATATCGAAGTAACATCTTTGTAAAAATACTCTTCAGTATTTTCTTCCTTTGCATCTGCACACATGCAGAATGAATATTCATATACATATATCTGGGTTTTTGAGAAAAATAGCCAAGTTGACATCCATGTCGAACTGACATATTTTCCACTTTCCGTCTCACGCACAAAATTATCATCAATCCAATAGCCTATAAAGTTTACAGGTGGTATTTCTGATATTTCTTCTTCATCAAGCCCAATTTTGTTAATTGCACGTTCTTTCAGGTTGAGCGATTCAATTTTAGACTGAACCAGTTTCTCATAATCTGCATCCTTAAGACCAAAATGTCGAAGGATACAGCAATCTTGCAAAAAATATGACAAAACTTTTCGCTGTTCTGCATTTTTTGTCAATTTCTTTGCATGTCTAAGAATCACTTCTCTTGATGCATTTTCAGGAACATTCAGCGGAACTTTTACTGACATTGTACCGTCTCCTTTTGTTGCGTTTTTCTATCACTAATGAGGATATTATTCCTCAAAATCATCCTTATTTATTTGCCATGTCTTGATGCCAGTAGCAATTATCGTAATGACTTGGATTATTGTCCAAATAATTATGGCAACACTCATTACCTCACTACCTTCGTTTTCAGTATTTCCAACAATAATGAATAATATAATTGAAATTAAAAGCCAAATTACACCATATAGTATCTTTCCAACATATATCAAGCCTGCACCTGGGAAAATAAAAGCAAGAAGCAAAGCTTCAAACATACTCTTCTTTTTCTTAAATGCAGTAAAAGTTTGTTTTGGACCTTCATCTGCAATTGAGAGTCTTATATTATCCTCTTGTGGTAGGGAAGAAATATCTAATCGAGAGAGTGGATTAACACCTAAAACAGAATAGAAATTTTTGATATCTGTCTCAGATACTCCAGCCTCTTTTGCCTTTGCCAATTCCTCATTCCATTTAGGTGAAATTTTCAAGAATTTTCTTTCAAAATAATCCAGTTTAACATAAGCCTTAGCAAAATAATAGATGCCACGTGGTTCAATCATAATTGCAGAGTCAAGATATTTCATTGTTTTATCAATGGTAGCTCGATCTAGTAAACTTGCCTTTTTTCCATTTAGCAAGCAAATAGCAGAATAGAAAAACAATTCTGAATTATCAAAGTTTGATTCAATTGCTTTTTCAAATGCCTCTAAGGCTTTTTCATGCAGTTTTAACTTCAAATAGCACATTCCAATGGAAGCATTAATATCTGCATTTTCTGGGTTTTCAGCCAAAGCCTTCTTATAGGCATTAGCATATTTGTTCAATTCCGCCATTGGCATATCACTGACACTATTGAAGGTCGTAACAACAATAGGTCTTTGACAAAACTCACAAACCTTTTGTGATGTATCCGTAGGCGCACCACAACTAGGACACATTAAATTGACTACTTCTGTTGACATTTTTTCTCCTTCTTGTTGTTATTTCTTGCACTCTGCAATAACTTCTTGGAGTCTTCCATCAATCATGGATAGTTCTTCAAGCAAATTGTCCCTATTTCCACTCATCATCTTGTCATAAAAGTCTTGCACTTTTTGAGAAACTACCCGATATTTCTCAGATTGTGAAATATTCCCTACTCTTGGAAGAGAATACTTAATCTTTTCTTTACAGGCCTTGATTCTTTTAACAATATCCTTATTCAATGATGGCTGCTTCTCACATATTTCTAAAAATACATAAAGATCATCAGGTGTTCTAACATTTTGAGGCAACAATTCCATTCCATCATTTTGAAGTTTTTGTGCAGTCAATAGAAGAAAAATCTTTATAAGACACACCACAACTACTACAATCTGACAACTAATCTCTAGAGAAAAATAGAAGCGTTCTGTTGGAAGCCATAAACTAATTAACCACAAGCAAAAAGATAGAATAGTTGCTTGACTAATTGCTCCAGCTATTCCAATATATCCTGCTCCTGTTTGTTGGCGTTTCTTCAAAAGTTGCGGAAGTACCCCATTAATAATTCCATAGAATGCAAATATAACAATTAATTCTATCCAAATGAGTCTATACCAGAAATATTGACTTCTATGCCAGAACGATGATGCGTCTGCATCAATTCTAAACATTATCATCCCTATTATGACAATTGCAATTGCTACAATTGGACATAGGATAATGCCAATTATCTTGTGTGCTCCTAAATTTTCTGCTCTACTATCTTGATTTAACATGTATGTTTCTCCTACATCTGGTCAATAATAGCAGCCTTTTTAACCTTATATTCCTCCTCTGTCAAAATTCCCTCTTCAAAAAGCATTTTCAGTTTTTTTAGTTTAGCCAGTACATCCTGTTCTCCCATTTGTCCATTGTTCTGGGAAACAGATTGTGCCGTTTGAGAAGCTAAAGGGATACCAGCATTAACTGCTAAACCCAGACCTGCTCCTAGCCCCATCATATTACCAACTGCTCCATTGTTATTTGCTGCATCTTTCATGACTTCAAATCCTTTGGCGGCCATATATCCTTGACCAACTTGCACAGAACTCAATTGTTGCATTTCCATCTTCTTTGCCATCACATCCTGAATCTTCTTCATTTCCTCAGGTGAGATGCTAATGCTGCTACAAGAAAAGTTTACCAACTCAATCCCAAATCGATTAAATTCATCTACAACATTATCTCTAACAGTTTGAGAAATATCAGCTAGTTTTGAGCTCAATTGAAAAACAGACAATCCATTGCTAATCATATTACTGACAGTTTGATTAAATTTTTCAATAATCTCACCGATAAAATACTCGTATATTTTTTTACTATCTGCTCCTAGTTGTGCCCCCACAACCTGCGTAACAAAACTTCTTGAATCATCAATTCTAAATCCCCACTGACCAAATGCTCCTACATTAATCGGAAAACCTAATGCAGGATCAAAAAGAGGAATACGCTGTGGTGTCCCCCATTTCATATTTCTTTTGACTGTTTTATTGACATACCAAACCTCAGCAGTAAATGGGGTTTTCCCACCAAAAAATGAGTTTACCAATTTCCCAAGTAAAGGAAGATTTCCAGTTACTAGCGTATGCGTACCTGCTGTAAATGTGTCTAATGCAACCCCACCCTTAACGAATATTGCTTCTTGCCCTTCATTTACAACAAGTTGACTACCTAAGCGAAGTTCATATTGATTTTCTGACATAAACTTATGTACAATAAAATCATCTGAAGGAACATCCCATTTTACCAAATCTAATACCGCCATGGTTTTTCTCCTTGTTTTGAAGGCCTGTGTTTTTCACACAAAAAAGAGCGCCTCTCTTCGTGATTTCCTGAGGTTTAGGACGACCTACGTAATAGCACGAAAAGAGACGCTCAACGCGGAGTGCTCCAGCGTGTGCTATTACGTGAAATTCTAAAGGTCCTAATTTCAGGAAATCACAAAGCACTACTCCAGCGATAAGTACCGCTGGCTATGTCAAAAGAGAGATAACGCTTTTTCTATGTTTTGAAGACTCCTTGATTAAATGACATCCTGTAGCCGAATGCTACAAAAACAATTATAATTTATCGCTCTAACCTTGATTTACAAGTTTGTTCAAAAAAATATCTTCACATGCTACTCAAAAAGGTTGACAATGGCCACTGCCAAATCAGATGTCGGCGGCCGGAATGCAGACAACATTTTTGTTCGGTAGCGGGACAGGGGTATCGCAGGCGCACAGGACCGCTCCCTTCAGGACCGGCTTGCCGAGTTTCCCAAGGACCTTGAAATGGCTTGCGTCATCAGACTTTGGCGTGGCCGTTTTCTTGCATTCAACGGGGTGGAAGCCCTCCGCCGTGTCGATGACAAGGCCAATCTCCCGCTGGTCGCGATCCCTGTAGTAGAACAGGTTATCGATTTTCATACCCGCATTCCAATATGTCTTGATGATTTCGGAGATGCACCATGTCTCGAAAATGGCCCCTGCCATCGCGCCCGCCTCCAGTGTCTCTGGCGTTGGCCAATGCGTGAGGTAGGAGCAGAGCCCCGTGTCCAAAAAATACAGTTTCGGCGTCTTGACCAGTCGGGCAGTCAGACTGCTGGCGTAGGGGGGCAGAAGATGGATGAGATGCGACTCCTTGAGAATGGCAAGCCAGTTTTGGACCGTCGTCACATCAACACTCGCGTCGCGCGACAGTTCGCTGGCGTTGACCATCTGTCCCGTTCTCGCCGCACAGGAGCAAATGAACTTGTAGAAGCGGTCAAGGTCATGCACGTTCTTGAGATTCCGTATATCGCGCTCCAAATAGGTGCTTACATAGCTGGAATAGAACAAGTTACGCTCCTCGGGCGTGGCGTTCAGGACCTCTGGATATGTCCCCTGCCATATGCTGCGGAACAGCTCCATGACGCCTGGCCTTTTTCCTTCGGCGAGAGGGACTTCCGGCGTGAATGGAAGGTTGCCGCGCCCCGCGAGCTCGGCCTGCGAGATGCCCCCCATGTCGAAAATGCCAATACGGCCCGCAAGAGAGTCGGACACGCCTTTCATCAGCTCAAACTGCTGCGAACCGGTCAGCCAAAACATCCCCTTGGCATTGTCTGGATCGCTAAAGCGCCGCTCGTCAATGACCATCTTGATGTAGCTCAGAAGGCTCGGAACATATTGGACTTCATCAAGCAGGACCGGAGGGCTGAAGCGGTCCAGAAAGCCCTTGGGGTCCTCCTTGGCCAGCAGCCGCAGATCCACATCATCGAACGTGACGTATTTTCTGTCCGTTCCCGCAAGTTTCCGCAGCAAAGTCGTTTTCCCCACCTGACGCGCTCCTGTCAGCAACAAGGCAGGGAAGAAGCGGTTAGCCGCCTCGACGGCCTTTTGGATCTGCCTTTCAATGAACATGATGTTCCTTTGATGTTGGATTTTTCGGAAAATTTTGTTTTAAAACCTAAATTAGCCGCTAAATTCCGTTTTTCCAATTGGAACGCAAGATTTTTCCGTTATGTTTTGGGAAACCGTTATCCCTCACCGATGCCAATTGCTTTTGTCATAGACTTGTCATTGGCCGTGGGAACAATATATTAATAGATTTGTTGCATGTCCGTTTGGGAAGTGAATGGCGGGCATGAGTGAAAACGTATCAACGGAGCTTGAACACAATGGGCAGATCAGTGAATGTTGCCGTGGTAGGTGCCACGGGGGCCGTCGGCGTGGAGATGCTGAAGACCTTGGAGAAGCGTCAGTTTCCGGTGGCGAATGTGAAAGTGTTGGCCTCCAGCCGTTCCGCCGGCAAGGAAATCACCTTCAAAGGCACGACTTTGAAGGTCGAGGAGCTGACTCAGAACTCCTTCAGAGGGGTTGAAATCGCCCTGTTCAGCGCCGGCGCCTCCCGTTCCAGAGAGTTCGCCGCCGCCGCCGTGAAGGCAGGGGCCGTGGTGGTGGACAACTCCAGTGCCTTCCGCATGGACCCCAACGTGCCGCTGGTGGTTCCGGAGGTGAATCCGGAGGACGTGAAATGGCACAAGGGCATCATCGCCAACCCCAACTGCACCACCATCATCATGCTGGTGGCGCTGAAGCCCCTCTATGACATCTCCCCCATCCGCCGCATCATCGTGAGCACGTACCAAAGCGCCAGCGGCGCCGGGGCCAAAGGCATGGATGAGCTGGAGAAACAGACGGCGGACGTGCTGGCCGGCAAGCCGGCGGTGCCCTGCTTCTTCCCCCACCCCTACGCCTTCAACCTCTTCAGCCACAACACGGCCATCCAGCCCAACGGCTACAACGAAGAGGAGATGAAGATGGTGAACGAGACCCGCAAGATTCTGCATGACGACCGAATCCGCGTCTGCCCCACCTGCGTCCGCGTTCCGATTCTGCGCTCCCATTCGGAGTCCATCACCATCGAACAGGACCGCAAGGTCAGCGTGGACGAGGCACTGCAGGCGCTGGCGAAAGCTCCAGGCGTCAAAATCGTGGATGACCGCGCCAACAACCTGTTCCCCATGCCTGTCCTGAGCAACGACCAGTACGACGTGCTCGTGGGCCGCATTCGCGATGACCTGAGCTTCGACCGCGGCCTGTCAATCTTCGTCTGCGGCGACCAGCTGCTCAAAGGCGCGGCTCTCAACGCCGTCCAAATCGCCGAACTGCTGATTTAACCAATTCGCAATTCGTGATTTATCGACATATTGCAACAAGAACGATGCCGCTTATCGATAAAAATGGCCTCAAAGAGGCGGAGTATCCGTAACCTCTTCAAGGCGGAATCGCTTTGCGGCTATCGTCCATATATGTTTTTTGGCTGCATATATTATATATAGTGGTATATAGAGAAGGGCATGCCCCGGAAGGAAACCATGATGACACGACAACGTTTGGCGATGATGGTGGGCCTCCTCTTGATGCCTTTTTGGGCGTTGGGCGCCAGCGGAGATTCGGTCAGCGGCCTGAAAAACGCAGGCAAGTTGTTTGAAATCAAGCCCATGGTGGAGCCGGAATGGGTCAACCGTCCGGACAATCCGCTGTTCACGCTGGCGTGGATGAGCGACTATCACATTGTGGATGAAAACAGCAAGAACCAAGTGGCCAAAGCCTGCAGCGTGGCCAAGTTCAGCATCCGCCCCGCCTTCACCCTGATCACGGGGGACAATTGCGGCATGCCTTTCACGGATACGGCGACAGCCACCGCCGGCGAGTTGCGTCAAAAGTGGTTTAAAGCATTTTTGGACAATGTGTTAGGAGAATATGCCGTCATTCCCGGAGACAACTGGTATCCAGGCTTCGACAAGGTGTTCGGCCCCACTCATTACAGCTTCAACTACGGCGGTTTCCATTTCCAGTTCGCCGCCACGGACATCAGAGGCGAGCAGGACCCCTGCTCCGTCTTCTCACCCGAAAGCAAAACATGGATGGAGCAGGATCTGGCCGACAACACGAACCGGCCCTGCATCTTCGTCATCCATGAAACCGTATGGCCTGCCTCCTTTTTGGATGCGCCGTATCTGGCCGAGCTGTTCAACGCCAACCCCCAGGTCATCTGCGTCTTCAGCGGCCATCTCCATCTGGATCTGCAGTTCCAGCGGGGCACCTGGACCCAATTCATCGCTCCGTCCGTGGGCAGCAGCCATCGCCCGGGCTTCAAGAGCCTGAAATTCTATGCGGACAGCATTATACTGGAGAGCTATGAACAGGATCCCACCTCGAAGGAATTTCAGCAAGTTTCTAAATGGCAAAGGGTTATGATTCCTGAAAAGTATCAGTCAGCCCTGAGTCGGCCAGAGACCGAAGGTGTCCCGAAGGACATCTCCAGCCTGCCGGCGGCCCCAAAGAAGGTTGACCTCACTTTGGACCAACGCCAACCCGAAATCTCGCGGCATGTGTTGGATTGCGTCATGACCTTGGGCTTCAAGACCATGCTGAATCCCTGACGACAGCGCCGAATGAGACAACGCAATGGCCTCCTCCTGTCCTTCTGAATCCTACTCAAAAACCGATTTCCAACCAACAAAGGAAAGACCATGACGGACTGCACAAGACGGAGTTTTCTCAAGGGTGGATTGACGACGGCCGCTCTGGCCGGCTTTGCCCCGGAGGTGCTGGCGACCCGTTGGTTCGGCGGCAAGGTGAAATTCGTCGACCCCGGCCGAAAGGTGAACATCGCGGCCGTGGGCTGCTGCGGCAAAGGATGGTCGGACATCGACGGCGTCAGCGGCGAGAACATCATCGCCCTCTGCGACGTGGACCGCGGCAACCTGCTCAACCGCGCGAAGGATTTTCCCCAAGCCCGTCTGTATGAGGACTATAGGAAGATGTTCGAGGACTTGGGGGAGGAAATCGATGCCGTGACCATCTCCACGCCCGACCATATGCATTTTCCCATCGCCATGTTGGCCATGCAGATGGGAAAGCACGTCTATGTGCAGAAGCCCTGCGCCCACACCGTCTGGGAGGCGGTGGAGATGGGCCGCGCCGCCAAGCGCTACGGCGTGGCCTCCCAGATGGGCAACCAGGGCCATGCCAGCAACGACACCCGCCGCGCCTACGCCTGGCTGCGGGAGGGCGCCATCGGCGACGTCACGGAGGTCCATGTCTACTCCGACCGCCCCATCTGGCCGCAGCGCACCCCGTGGGGCGGCCCCGCGCCCGTGCCCCCCAACCTGAACTGGAACCTATGGTGCGGAACGGGACCCCTGCGCAACTACCCCAACAACATCAACGTGCATTTCAACTGGCGCGGCTGGTGGGACTACGGCTGCGGCGCCATCGGCGACATGGCATGCCATATCATGGACGTCGCCTTCTGGGCCTTGGACTTGCGCTCGCCCATTTGGGTTGAGGCCGAATCCGACGCCCCCAATTCCGACACCACGCCAAAATGGTCGCGGGTCACCTATTATTTCGGACCGCGGGGCTCCCTGCCGCCACTTACGCTTAAGTGGTTTGACGGCAAGCATTTCGATATTCCGCGTCCACCCCTGCTGGAAGAGGGACGCTCCATCTTCGAGGGCAATGGCCAGGTCTTCTACGGCACCAACGGCTGCATGATGGCCGGCTGCTACGGCGGTAGCCCGCGCATCTTCCCCGAAACCCGCATGAAGGAGGTGGGCCGACCGAAGAACCCCCTGCCTCCCGTCAAGGGCGGCCACTACGGCGAATGGCTCAACGCATGCCGCGGCGAGGCCCATTCCTCCGGCGACTTGGGGGACTATGGGGCGGACTTGACCAAACTCGCCCTTCTCGGCAATTTGGCCATTCGCTCCGGTCGTCGCATCTATTGGGACGAGGAGAATCTGTGCTGCAAGAACGATCCGGAGGCCACCTCCTTCATCCGTCATCCCTATCGGAGATTCTAGCCGACGGGGACGGTTGTCTGCATGGCCCCCTTGGGGGAAAAGGCTCTTCTAAAGTCATAACATCTTTATATACAATATGTTAGGAGTATTTACCATGATGAGAAGGTGGTTGGCAATCGGAGTGGTTCTGCTGATGGCGGGAAATGCGGTCCTGGCGGACATGCTCTGCCTCAACACAGCGTCCTTCCCCTCAACGGTGGAGGATGCCCTGGCCATGGCGAAGACTCTGGAGCTGGACAAACTCTGCCTGTCCTATCGCATGCAGTTCACGGATGCGGACGGCGAATCCGTGCCCATAACACCCGCCATGGGGGCTGAACGGATGGCCCGCCTGATGGACATGCTGTCTGAGGCGGGCGTTCAGCCAGTTGTCTACGAGCCCGCTCCCGCCGCGACGTTGCAGGAGTGGTTTGCCATGGCGATGTTTGCGAAACGCCTGAAATGCGCCTATGTGATCATGGAGGCCAAGCCGGAGAATTGGCGTCGGAATTGGAGGGAAGTCCTTCGCATCAGCAAACTTACACTGTTGGAGAGAGGAACGGAGCCGACGGCGGAATGCGGCAGCTGGGAGAAGCGGGCACTGCTCTATGCCAGTGGATATGCCTTTGCCCCAAGCACTTCCGACGGAAAGGCCTTGACGATGATGGACGTGGAGTCGCCTCGTGCGCCAGACGTCAACGAGGCAGCCCGCATGCAGCAGGTTATGGCGTTGGCGAAGCGGGCGGGATGGAATGGCCTTATCCGCGTCACGCCGGCGGAGCAGGATGTCTTCGGCACCCTGAAGCGGCAAGTGCTGATGCTGCGGGCCTGTCTGGCGGCGCCGCTGGAGCAGCTGGCCAGGGGAACCGTGTCTCTGTCCATGCAGGTGGAGGCCATTGAGGACACCTTCTGCCTCTTCAACCCCACGGCGGACGCGGTGGCCCGGTTCTATTCCCCTGAACGGCTGGCTCTTCCCGCCTACATAAACGTGATGACCGAATGCGGAGGGCAGCATCAGGCCTCCGATGCGGGCTTTGAGGACACGGAGTCGCCGGAGATGGCGTTCGACCACAATGTCCGCACCAAATACGGCACGCCCCATCGGCGGCCGTGGCTTCAGTTCCAATTCCCCAATGGCCAAACCCCTGCGGTGGACGCCTATGCGTTGGTCAGCGGCAACGACTGCGAATGGCGAGACCCTGTCGCATGGCGGCTCTTGGCCTCTATGGACGGCATCTCCTGGGTCACGGTGGACGAACAGAAGGATGTCGCATGGGCCAACCGTCAGGAACTGAAGGTGTTCAAACTTCGTAACACATTGAAATACAACGTGTTACGACTTGAAATCCAAGCGGTCGCCGGCGACAAGGAGGAGTTCCAGCTCTCTGAATTCCTTCTGTATCGCAAAAAGTGAGCCTTCCTGCAAAGAGCGGCGCCGTGCGTCTATTCTCCACATTTGTCTCCGGCTTTGAAAGCGTGATTGAGGAGTTGCTGCGGCGGGATGTCCCCAATGTCCGCATCCTGCGGCTCCTTGACGGCGCCGTGGACTATGAGACGGAGGCCTGGAGCCGCTTTCTTCCCTACATGAACAACACCTTCGCGGTTTGTCGGACAGCAGGGGAGCGCGGTCATGACTCCCCCAAGCTGGAGCGGCTGGCGGAGGACCTGATTCGAAAGCCGTTGACCTTGCCGACGGGACTGCGGCGGCCTCGGAGCTTTCGGTTGGTGGCATCGCGAGAGAACCAATTGGTTTCCCTGACGGGTTCCTGTCAGTTCAGGTTGATTGACAGTCTGAGCCATAGCCTACACGCCACTTTTTCCGGCAGACAGGCGGAGGGCGAAATCTGGCTTCTGGAGCGGAGAGAGGGCCTGAGCTACGGCCTGCTTCGCCTCACGGGCCTGAAACGGGACTGCCCCCGCGGCGAATTGCGGCCGGAGCTGGCCACGCTGCTCTGCGAGATGTCCCACCCGCAGCCGGAGGACACCGTTCTTGACCCCTTTGCCGGCTCAGGAGCCATCCCGCTGGCCCGCAGCCGCTGCGGCGGGTTTCATGGCATTTTCGCCGCCGACAAAGATTCCGCCCAGATGGATGCCTTGAAGAAGGTGGTCAACGGCATCTCCAGCGCCCGCCTCCGCCGCTCCTTTTTCGTCCGCTGTCAGGATTTTCTTGAGAACACCTATGACGACGGCTTTTTCAGCGCCATCATCACGGATCCGCCGTGGGGCCTCTACGCATCCATTCCATGGGACTTCTATCCGAACGTCCTGCGGGAATGTCAGCGCCTGCTGAAGCCGGAGGGCCGTCTGATTCTTCTAAGCGCACGGACTGACCTGGAGCAGATATGCCCTCCGCAACTGCTTCTACGCCAATGCCTTCACGTGCTCGTGTCAGGCAAGAAGGCGATGGTCTACGCCTTCGTCCGTGAATAAGTCCTCCGTATTATGCGCCGTCTGACTCGTCACAGCGGCTCAATGATCGGCAGGTCGATGTTGCGCTTCTTCGGGTTGAAGTTGACGCCGACGAGGGTCACGGGGCGGGGGCCGGCGGCCCATTTGTCCGCGTAGCCGCGGTCGCGGATCTGGCGGATGGCCTCCTCCGCCGTCCGATCATATTTGTACTCAATGACATAGACGGCGTCCGGACGCTCCACCACAATGTCGGCGTTTCCGCGGGCCGACGGGAACTCCGGCTGCGGGTTGGCGCCGAGCAGGGTGAAGAAGAGCTGAAAGTAGCGCTTGGCCTCCGCCTCGTCCTTCAGCCGCCACTCCGGCGGGATGGCGGCGTAGAGCGAGAAGAGCATGGTCTCCATCACCTCGCGGATGTCGCCTTTGGCGATGAGCCGTTTCGCGCGGTCCATGATCGTGTCGAAGGCCTCCTCCTTGAGGCCGAGGATTCGGGACACATAGCCGTCCTTCAGCGTCTCGCGGATCTCGCGGTTCGGCGGCGCAAGCCGGTACACAGCATTGGCCTCCACCTTTCTCTCCTCCGGGTCCTCCGGCCGGATGATCTCCTTGATGGTGAGATAGCCGCCCTGATAGAGCAGCGACTCCATGGGCAGCGTGTCCGCATCGCACACGTCCAGCTGGATAGGCTTCACGCGGACATTCTCCAGGTCGGGAGGCATCTTGCCGGCGGCCTGGAGGCGGTTGAAGACCAGCGTGGCGCCGCCGGTCGTCTCCCAGTAGCTCTTCAGCTCGCCGCCGTCCTCGCCGAAGAGGCTGCCCAAAGAGACGGGGTTGAGGACCCGCTCCTCGCTCTGCGGGGAGAAGCGGTAGCCGTCATACCATTCCAGCAGCCGCGCCTTGGCGGTCTCGAAGTCCATGCCGTTCCGTGAGCCAAAGGATTCCACGTTCTCCCGCAGCGCGCCGTCCAGCTCCTCGTGGGTGTAGCCCAGCAGCGTGGCGAAGCGGGGGGACGTCGAGAGGTCCTTGAGGTGGTTGAGGCCGGAGAAGACCGACAGCTTCGTGAGCTTCGTCACGCCGGTCATCATGAGAAAGCGGATCTTCTCGGAGTTGCTCTTGAGCTTCTCGTAGAAGTCGTGGAGGACGGAGCGCACGCGGTGGAGCGTGGGGAGGTCGTCCAGGAACTTGGCCACCGGCTCGTCGTACTCGTCGATGAGCACCACGATCTGGCC
>JAEEYQ010000037.1 GCA_016288215.1 Lentisphaeria bacterium
CGCTGACGACTCCCACGCGCAGTTTCACATCCGGATCATCCGCCAACTCGGCGGCGACCGCGTTCACTGTTCCGGTGGCGGCGACCGTGGCCGTAGTCACCATGCCCTGCACAAATTGACGACGATTCATGGATAACATGCACTAACCCCTTTCCGCTGAACATCTTAAGATGTCGTTTTCGACAAATTCGTCTGTCCAGCCCATTTTTCTGATGGATATGGTATGTTTTTTTATATAACTAATTGATAATCAATGACTTATAGAAATTTATATGGGATGAGCAACGTGACTCAATCCCAAAACACGGTTTCTGCCGAAAAGACGGGGCCTTCCTTGCAGGTACGCACGTAAGTCCATCCCTCCGGCGTGTCCGCCTTCTGTTTGACGACGCAGGCGAAACAGGCGCCGACGCCGCAGCACATGGCGTGGTCCAGGCTGATTTCCGTCCGATGACAGCCGTCGGCCATGGCGCAGACGGCCTTGAGCATGGGATTGGGGCCACAGGCGGCCACGGGAGCCTGCGGATGCTGCGCCAACGCCTCTTGCAGCAGGAGAGTGACCAGCCCCTGACGGCCTGCGCTGCCGTCGTTGGTGGAGAGGCGGACGTCGCAGCCCAGCTGGCGATAGTCGTCCACCAGCAGCAGATCCCCTTGGCTTCGCCCTCCCAAAAGCACGATGGGAGGGATGGCCGCCCGTTTGGCCAGCAGGAACAGGGCGGCGGCGCCATAGCCGCCTGCGACGATGAGACCTGGGCAGTCCGTTTGGGGGAAGTCCGTATAGCCATGTCCCAGAGGCCCAAGCAGATCCAGCTGCGTGCCGGCGGGCAGGGTGGCCAGATGGGCGGTGCCTTCGCCCACGACCTTGTAGACGATGCTCAGTCGGCCGCTGGCGGAATCCGTGTCGAAGATGCTGAAGGGACGGCGTAGAATCCGATGGGCCAGATTCGGCAACTGGACGTGGACGAACTGGCCGGGGGCGGCTTCGACAGCAATGGGAGGAGCCGTCAAGTCCAGACGGTAGTAGTCCCCCTGAAGGCGGCGATTTTGCTGAATGGTGGACGTAAGTTGCGCAGGCATAGCGGGTTACTGAAAATAGCGGGCCCAGGCCGCCGCATCGGCGCAAAGCGTCCTGAAGTCACTGTGTTCGTTGGTTTCGGGGCAGAAGACGATTTGGCCGTGATAGTTCAGCTCGCGCAGACATTGGCTCCAGGCCTCCAGCTCGTCGTCGAACAGGGTTTCCCCCTGCATGGGCGCGTAGTGGAAGCACAAACAGCGCAGATGCTCTGCCAGAGGGTGGAGCAGGGAGTCCAGCTGGGGGGCGTCCTCCATGTCGTTGGGGTGATAGTGGAGACAAAGGCCGATGTGGGGATGGCGGGCGCGGCGGCAGATGTCCAGAGCCCGTTCCCATTCCATGGATTTTGGGAAGGCGTAGGGGTAGCGGATGGAGAGGGCCACGTCGTATTCCGTGTCCAACGGAGCCGTCAGAAGGGATTTGAGGAAGAGGGCCAGCTGCTGCAGGCGCTCTGGCGCATGATCGTCCTGAATTCGGTCCAGCCGCAGCTGCAGGCTGAAGCAGGCGGGATTCAGCGGCGAGGCATAGACCATGGCGGACAACAGATTCTCCCGCAGGGTTTTAAGAGCGGCGGCAGCAGGGGATTCGGAAAGGTAGAGGGCCACGTCATCGGGCAGGATGCCGCGAATCAGAGCGCATTGCAGTTGCTCTTTGGAGAGGGCGCGGGCCACGTCCGCCTCCTGCAGGGCGTCCGCCGAACAGGCGACAAGACGGGACGGAAAGGTTTCGGAGAGGATGGGAATGGCCGTCTGCCAAAACGGCTCAGGCAACTGGATGGCGCAAGGGGTCATAGGGCGTTGGAACGTTTTGCAAGAGAGTGGATTGCCCCCAAAAGGGCGGGAACGGCGGTTTCAACCCGCAGAATCCACGGGCCGATGGAAATTGGCGTAACATGTTGCGCCATAAGAAGTTGCTCCTCCGCTTGGCTGAAGCCCCCCTCTGGCCCGATCCAAAGGGCAAGGGGTTCGTCGCCAAACGGTGACGATGTTTCGGACGAAGGAGACCATGACTGGGGAACCGCACCGAAAAAGCCCCGCTTCGGCGTGGCGCCCAGTGCGTCATGGAACGGGCAGGGGGGCTGAATCGTGGGGAGCCACGGGTTGCCGGACTGTTTGCAGGCGGCGATGAGGGTCTGCTCCCAAGTCGCCTTGCCGTCGACATCCGGTTTGGAAACGGCGAATTGGCACAAAATCGGCGTGATAGTCTCCACGCCCAACTCCGTCGCCGTCTTGAGAACGGTGTCCATGTTCTTTCCGCGGGGCGGGGCCACCAGCAGGTGGATGGCGGGGGTGGGGCGGGGGATTCGCCGAATGGAATCCACACGGCAGAGGGCATGTCGTTCCTGCCGCTGCCGTTCGTCGGAGACGATGAGGACGGCTTCCGCCAGCGTGCCGTTGCCATCCAATAGGGTGAGGGGGTCTTGTGCCTTCAGCCGCAGGACTTTCAACGCATGAGCGGACTCCATGGCGTTCAACTGGACCATGGAGCCGACAGGGGGAATGTCTGGGCAATAGAAGCGGCGGGAAGACATGAAAAATAACAAGAGTTTGTAATTATCAAGAGAATCATGAGCTTAGTCCTTCTAGATTCTCTAGAAGTTGTTCAGCCCCTGTGCTTTGCAGGGGCTGCGGGTCATTGAGGCCGTTAGAACGGCATGTCGTCGATGGGTTCGCTTGGCAGGGAGTCACCTCCCGCCGACGGAGGATTGTCCTGACTAGCGGGAGCGGAGGCCGCCGACGGGGGCGGCTGAGGGACAAAGGCTGGCATGGGCGGCACGCTTGGCGCAGGCGCGGGGGCGGGCTGTCCATAGGAACGGTTTGCCGCCTGCGGAGGGGCGGCGGGGCGAGGGGCATAGCCGCCTGCGGCGGGCTGTCCATACTGCGGCGCAGGGCCATATTGCCCTTGCGGCGCAGAACCATAGGCACCCGCATCGCCGTAGTCGCCGGCGGCGGTGGAGTCTTTGCGGTCCAGGAACTGAATCGTGTCCACGGAAACTTTCAGGCGGCTGCGGTTCTGACCGGTGGCCTTGTCCTGCCATTGATCCATGCGCAGACGCCCCTCCGCATAAATCAGGGAGCCTTTATGAAGGAAACGGCTGCACAGCTCGGCGGTCTTTCCAAAGGCCTCCATGTCCACAAAGCAGGTCTCCTCCCGCTCTTCATTCTGCTGGGTGCGGAAACGACGGTTCACCGCAAGCCCAAGTTCGCAAATCTGGTAACCCGAAGGAGTTGCCTTGGCCAGCGGTTCCCGGGTGAGGTTGCCAATCAACATGACTTTGTTCAAACTCGGCATGGTTCTTTCTTTCAATTCTAATGTGACTTGTCACGCTGCAAACGGCAAGGCACTGCCGCGGCTTCCAGATTGCGTGCAGTCCACCGCGTTCCCTTGCACAAACCCTAAAATAATAGCTGAAATTACAAATGCAAAGCGATGAGAGACGGAAACTTTAAAAAATTATATAACATATTGATTATGAATATGTTACATATATAAACAAAATTAGCCCAACGGATGAGTGTCGCATGAACTGTGCGACAGAGGTTTTATGCCGCCAAAGTGGCCTTGCAAAACACATGACATGCAGGTTCACGTGTCATCATGTCTCAAAAAGAGCCGCTAAAGCGGCGGCAGGATATTAGCCGTGGGTAAGCGCAACGCCGTAGGCGTAAGCGTAACCCACGGTGCACGAGAAAGTTAGAGTTATAGAACCGCGTAGCGGTGATAGGAGCATGAAGTGGGTGAAGCAAAGCGAAACCCACGAACAGGCAGGAGTCTGACGAGAGACGGGAGACGGGAGACGGGGGCTCTTTTCACTCTTTGTCGTTGTAGATCAAGAAGAGCCTTGATAGGGCCAAATTACGTAACTGGAGTCGAGCCGCCGACGGCTTTCTTCGGTCAGTCCTTCTCCATGATGGGTTGGATTGCGCTGATGAAGGCGCGGGCGGTGGGGGTGTTGCCGTAGTAGTGCATGATGGGGTGGCCGATGTCGGCGCCTTCGCAGACCTGTGGGTCAATGGGAATCTTGCCCAAGAAGGGGACGTTCATCTTGGCGGCCAATGCCTCGCCGCCGCCTTGCTTGAAGATGTGGGTGATTTCGCCGCAGTGGGGGCAGACGAAGCCGCTCATGTTCTCGATGACACCCGCCACGGGAAGGGACAGCTTGCGGCAGAAGTCAATGGACTTGCGGACGTCCGCCGCCGCCACCTCCTGCGGCGTCGTGACGATGACCGCGCTGGTATCGCCTTCCTGCAGCATCTGGCAGATGGCCAGCGGCTCATCGCCGGTGCCCGGCGGGCAGTCCACCACCAAGTCGTCCAATTCGCCCCAATCCACCTCGCTGACGAACTGTTTGATGACGCCGTATTTCATGGGGCCTTTCCAAATGACGGCGCTGTCCGTGTCCTCCAAAAAGAAATCCACGGAAATGACGCGGACGCCAGCGACCTGAACGGGCAGAATCCGCTCGCCGTCAGACTCGCAGCGGGCGCCTTTGACGCCTAGCATGGTGGGGACGCTGGGACCGTGGACATCCACGTCCAGTAGGCCGACTTTCCGCCCTTCCAACGCCAATGCCATGGCGAGATTGACGGCGACGGTGGTCTTGCCGACGCCGCCTTTGCCGGAGAGCACCACGAGTTTGTGGCGGATTTTGGCAAGGGTGTCCGCAAGGCGGAGATCTTCCTCCGAGGGGCCGGAACAGCTGCCGTTTTGCTTTGAGCTACAGTTGTCGCAATCGTGGTTGCACGAGGTGTTATTGGGTTCTGACATATGAAAACCTCTTATTGGATAATAGAAATGTTAAATTATATGTTAATAATTGGAAATCAATAAGTTAAAACTTTAAAACCTGCTGGAGAACTCATCATTCGAACCAAAGCTCCGGCTTGAGGGGGCGGCGGAGGATGGTGTCCTTGCCTTGGGAGGCGGGATCGGCGGTGGGGTAGTCCAGATTGTAGTGGAGGCCACGGCTTTCGTGGCGGGCGGTGGCGCTGTCGATGATCATTTCGGCGACGGAGGCCAGATTTCGCAGTTCAATCAAGTCCGGCGTGACGATGAAGTTCCAGTAGTATTTCTCTATCTCCTTGCGTAGCAAGCGGATACGATTTTTTGCCCGTTCCAGCCGCTTGATGGTGCGGACGATGCCCACGTAGTCCCACATGAAACGACGGATTTCGTCCCAGTTGTGGCTGATGACGACCAGTTCGTCCGAATTGACGGCATCGCCGTGCTGCCAGTCGGGAATGATGTCCGGCGAGATGGGAGGCAGGGCGGCGGGGGTGTTTCGGCTGTGGATGACCGCATTGTAGCCCACGACCATTGCCTCAAGCAAACTGTTGCTGGCCAGACGGTTAGCGCCATGAAGGCCCGTGCAGCCCACCTCACCGATGGCGTAGAGCCGCTTGACGCTGGTGACGCCGTTGACATCCGTCCTCACGCCACCGCAGCAGTAATGCGCCCCCGGGACGACAGGAATCAGGTCCTTCGCCATGTTGATACCGTATTTGAGGCATTCCTCAAAGATGTTGGGGAAGCGTTTGCGGAGGAACTCCTCCGTGTGATGGCGAATGTCCAGCCAGGCGCAGGCCTGACCGGTCCGCTTGAGCTCATTGTCGATGGCCCTTGCCACGATGTCCCGTGGCGCTAAACTCTTCAGGGGGTGATAGTTCTGCATGAACTCCACATATTCGCCGCCCTTCTTGACCTTGAGGACGGCCCCTTCGCCGCGGACGGCTTCGCTAATGAGAAAGGACTTGGCCTGAGGATGATAGAGGATGGTGGGATGGAATTGATAGAACTCCATGTTGCTGATTTCCGCGCTGGCGCGGTAGGCCATGGCGATGCCGTCGCCGCAAGCCACGTCCGGATTGCACGTGCAGAGGTAGACTTTGCCCGCGCCGCCGGTGGCGAGGAAGGTGAAATCGCTAAGGAAGGTCTTGATCTCCTGCGTCCGCGTGTCCATCACATAGGCGCCGACGCAGCAGTTTTCGCCTTGCCACGAGAAGTGCCGCGTTGATATAAGATCCACGGCCAGATGATGTTCCAGAATCGTGATGTTGGGGTTTTCACGGCAGCGGGCGATGAGCACCTCGCTGACCTGGCGGCCCGTGATGTCGCCGGCGTGAAGGACGCGGCGGGCGGAGTGGCCGCCTTCCCGCCCCAAATCGAACTGCCGCGCCTCATCCGGCGAGGCGTCCGCATGGAGTTCGCCGACGCGAGTGAACTCCAGACCGTATTTCTCCAAATCACGGACGCGGGCGGGGCCGGCGGTGACGATGGTGCGGACCACGTCCGGATGGCACAGGCCCGCGCCGGCGGTGAGAGTGTCCGCCACATGGGCGTCAAAGGTGTCATGTTCATCGGTGACGCAGGCGATGCCGCCTTGGGCATGGCTGGTGTTGGAGTCCTCCGCCTTGGTCTTTGTGATGACGACCACGTCATGGGTCTTGGCGGCCTCCAAAGCGGCGGTCAACCCCGCAAGTCCTGAACCGATAATGAGATACGTACAATGGATGCGCGTGCTTTTGCTGAATTTCTCATCTTGCATAAGACACCTCGGAACAACATGAAACAAAGGCGGAAAATGGACGAACAGCCCACAGCCGGAGAAAGGTCCGTGCTGCGGGCTGTCCAGAGGGATGACGTGACGCTATTTCTTCAGGGTGATCAGCTTGCCGCCTTTGTCCATAGACTCGTTGGCGGCCAAAGTGACTTCCAGATTCTTCACGGCCTCGCTGTAGGGGGACAGGATGATGGACTGGTCCTTCTCGAGGATGGCCTGGATGAAGGCGTTGTCCTCCTCCTGACCGATGTCATTGCCCACGGTGAAGTCGATTTTGCGGTGCTGCTCCTGAATCTTCAGGCTGGTGCGCTCCGCATAGTCCATGTAGCAATGCATGCCGTAGGCGGTGATGCCGTTGCGTCCGACGCTGCCTTCGCGGCAGAAGCAGCCGCTGAAGACGGTGCCGATGATGCCGCTGTCGAAGGTCAGGTTGACGGCGGAGGCGTCTTCCGTGTCATAGTTCTCCACGTCGGTGATGACGCCGCGGCGGCCGATGGCCTGAACGGTCAGCACTTCGCCGAAGAGGTAGCGGCACATGTCGAAGGTGTGGATGGTCTGCTCGACGGCCTGGCCGCCAGAGGTGTCGCGGCGGCGCCACCACCACACGCCGGGCATGCCGCCCACCCAGTAGGCGTTGAAGAAGCCAAGCTGTTTGATGTTGTCCTTCACCCACTTACGCATGATGGGGGCGAAGTCCATGTAGCGGTCTTGAAAACCGGCGGCGTTGATGAGCTTCTTCGCCTTCAGGCCGGCCTCCACGTCCTTTGCGTATTTCAGATCGAGGGCGACGGGCTTCTCCACGAAGAGATGGCAGCCCTTTTCCACCACCATCTTCTCCATGCCCGTGTGGGCGCAGGGTTCGACGCAGACATAGACCGCATCCAGCTTCTCTTTGGCAAGCATCTCCTTGTAGTCTTTGTAAGGTGTTGCGCCAAAACGCTTTGCGGTTTCCTGAACCCGGTCGTCCAGCAAATCGCAGACGGCGGTGATTTGGGCATCCGGCATCCGTCCCTTGTCATAGTGGTCGAAATGGAAATGCGCGATGCCTCCGCATCCGATGAATCCAACGCGAACTTTCTTCTTGGCCATGTTCAGCTCCCAATGGTGTAACAGGTTTGGCGGCACACGCGCCGTCGTCATATGTATATATAATATGTATATAATAATGTATCCGCGATTGCGGCTTTGTCAGCCGCCACAGGAAGAAAAAACGCATTTTATCTGCATTTATTCACGGCTCATGGGGTTGAATTGTCGGATATAGTGCATGACTTGCGTCTTGACGGCCTCGACGACCGGTTCATAGAAACGGCCTGGAACGGAAGGCGTCAGATGCAGTTTCGCCTGCTCGATGGCGTGCAGGGAGGTCTTGTGTATGTCCGTGCAGATGTTGATTTTGGCGATGCCGAGCCGGATTGCGCGCTCCAGCTGTTCGGGCGGCGTGCCAGACCCGCCGTGGAGCACAAGCGGCAGCGGCAGGGCGGCGGCGATTTTCGCAAGCCGTTCCAGACGCAGATGCGGTTCGCCGCGGTAATCTCCATGAATGGTGCCGATCGCCACCGCCAGACAGTCGATGCCCGTGTCGTCGACGAATTTCACGGCCTCTTCCGGAACGGTCAATGTGGCCTCCGAAATGACGTCGCCTTCCGCCGCGCCGCCGACATGCCCCAATTCCGCCTCCACGCTGATATCCTTCGGATGGGCCAGCTCGACGGTCCGCCTTGAGAGCTCGCAGTTTTCCTCAAAGGAAAGGCTGGACGCGTCAAGCATGACCGACGTGAATCCCGCGTCAATGCACTCCTGGACGTGCTCCAACGTCGAGCCATGGTCAAGGTGCAGCGCCGCCGTTATGTGGTATTTCTCCACATAACCTTCGACGATCCGACGAAGCATGTCTGCCCCTCCCATAGTGCCGTATTCCACGGGACTGGCCTGAAAAATGACAGGCGCTCCCGTCTCGGCGGCGGCAAGCGCGATGGCGCGGATGTTGTTGCTGTCCCAACATTCAAAGGCGCCAACGGCATAGTGTCCGCTTCGCGCCTTCTTTAACAGATCATCCATTCTGCACAGCGGCATTCAAGTCTCCCTGATTGAACATATGCAATCGTCAATGAATCTGGATTTGGCCAGATGTTGTGAATGTTTGTGAGTAACTATTCAGAAGGAGTCACCAGAACACACAGAAGGACACGGAAGGCACTGATGACAGACTCCCTTTTCGCAAAAGGTCCTAAAAGGACCGCCGTCTCCGTGACATCCCCTCTGCGGAAATGCCCCGCCGTTTTCAGCAGGAGGAGCAAGTGGCGTCCGCCATTTCCGAAGAGGGAATGTCCTCCCGGAGACCCGCGCTGCTTCAGCGCGTTTTGCGAAAAGGGGCCTGATTGTTTCGACTTGTCATTTCTGTTTATTCCGTGTATTCCCGTGGACTTTTATGGGGTTCTGAATAGATGAGTTTATGAAAACTAATGCAATTAAATGAATTTCATTCTTTTTCCTCGGTGCATTTGAAGCGGAGATTGCCGATGAAAAAGCTGCTTTCCTTATTGGATTCGGAGACAAATCCTATCCAGCAGAGATGTCGCCACTCTTTGCGATCGTGGTAGGGGCGGACGACGTCGATGAGCGCCTTTCCGTCCTGTGTCGAGATTTTCAGGGAGTAGTCGCCTGTAGACTCCTTGCCGAGTTTTGTGAAAATCTCCACATGGAGCCACTGGCGGACAGGGACGGTGCCGAGTTCGACGGTGCCCTGTTCGTCGTTGCTGCTGGTCACCTTGCCGTTGCCGTGAATGCGCAGCGTGGGGCCCACTTGGTAGGAGTTGAGCGAATCCCGCCATTCATGCCAGAACAGGGCCTCTTCGGACTGCATATAGACGTCGAAGGAGACGGTGGCGGTGCCCCTCAGGCAGACCGTCGAGAAGGACATGAAGGGGCAGTAGGTGAATTCCAGATTGTCGGCGTCTTGGAATTTGATGGACTTTTTGCAGTTTGGTGCGGGCATTTCGTCGCTGACGCGGATGGAGGCCTTGTCCGTCTCGCCATAGACCTCGGCGTTCGGAACATGGCTGCCGTTTTCCAATTCATCGCCGGTGAAGGAGAGATTGAAGACCTTTGGTGGTGGGACGGAAGGACGTTCCTGATTCCACATCTGCATGGCATCACTGATTTCCATAAATGTCTGATGGCGAGGCTTTTCCGTCCATTCATGCTCCCCGTAGAGCCCCGCGATGGCCATGGCGGCCAGCGCGTCCTTCAGATAGGGTTCGGCGGCGGCGCCTGGCTTGAGGGAAAAGTCAAACTGCTCGGCATTGACGAAGCCCGGATCGAGAACGCGCGTGCCATACTCCTTTTTGGAGACAATCTGCCAGTCTTCCAGCGTCAAGTCCCTGAAGAAGAAGGGTTTGCCAGTTGTATCCCAATAGATGTTGTCATGGATGTCGTAGTTCAAGTTGCCCCAGTTGCTGCCGTAGAGGCGGCCGTTGTCGAAGACGACCACGTTGTTGTAGAAGGAGAAGGAGGAGTGGTTTTCCTCTCTGGAGCGGATGAGCTGCTCTTCCTTGGCGAAGGCGAAGAGGTTGTTGCGCAGGATGTTATCTCTTCCGTAGTGCTGATGGAAGCCGCCGGATTTCGTGTTGTAGACCACGTTGTGCTCCAGCAGGATGCCTGTGCTGCCTTCGTCCGTGTAGAGGCCCCAGCCGCCGTAGCTATGGGCGAAGACGTCGTGGATATGGTTGCCGCGGATGACGGTTCCGGGGGAGATGCCCAGCGTGTAGACGGCGCCCATGTCGCTGAGATAGCCGTATCCGATATGATGCAAGTGGTTGTAGGCCACTAGGTTATGATTTGCAGTGGATGCCGCGTAGCCCCAGCTCCAGCCCACGGAGACCGCGCTGTAGTAGAAATCGCATATCTCGTTGTGTATCAACTTATTATAACTACTTCTCATGATGATGGCACCGATGCCGGCGGGGGCGATGCGGCCGCCGGTGTGCAGGAAGCAGTTCTCCACGGTGTTGTTGCCGCAGTGCAGCTCCTCCTGCGACGGCAGATTGCCGCCGCCGATGCGGACGGCGCCGCTGCCCAAGTCATGAATCTCCGAATGGTAGAGGACGTTGTTGCGGCAGCCTTCGGAGAACCACATGCCGTATTCGCCAATGCGGGAGATGTCCAGATTGGTGAACCGGCTGTCGCGAACGCCCTCCAGAAGCAGGGCGGCCGTCAGATTGCAGCCGGCCTGCGGGCCATCGTTGTTTTTTTGCTCATAGGTGGAGTATTGGAAGGCCAAGCCGTCCAGATGGAGGTGCTCCACATACTGCCCGATTTTCGGGTCTCCCTGCATATGAAGCAGGATATGTACTTGCGGGACAATGACTTGTGTATTTTCTGGCGTCTCGCCGGGCAGCGGCTTGTAGTGGAGCGTGCCTGTCTTGTAGTCCGCAAGCCATTCGCCGGCGTCGGTGAAGGCGGCGCGCAGATTGGCGATGAAATAGCGCTGCTTCTGGCTCCAGTAGCCGATTGTCATGGCGTCCGGCTCGGCCAACGTGACAATCTTCTTCTGCGTATCGATTTCCTTCAGGCGGTGGACGCCGGCCGTCCACGAATGATAGAGTGTGAGATAGCAGTTGGAGACATCCTCCCACGCCTGCAGGTCGTCTCCTGCGTACACGAATTGGGTGTTCGTGCCGCCCTTTTGGCCTTCGGGAACAAAGGGCTTTTCAGAGATGTAGAAACCCTTCTTGGGGAGGCGGCAGCAGGGGCGGCGCTGGCCGTTGACGAAAACCTGCGTGAAGCAGTGGGCCGTGTCTTTCGGCAGGGGAAACTTTGCGGACCACGTGCCGTCCTCCGCCACAGTCCAGTCGCGGATGACGGTGCCGCCGGAGATGATGGGCTGCTCGTCGTTGTAGGCGCGCCATGTGACGGGGCAGGCGTCGGTTCCGCTGTCCAGCGCGTTGAGAGTCCATGTCTCCGTCAGGGGGTAGACGCCGCCGCGGAGATGAACGGTGATGGCCTCTCCAGCCGTGCGGGGCAGGGCGCGGACGGCCTGTTGGGCCTTCTGCAGGGTGCGGAAGGGGCCGTGGGTGGTGTCCTTCACCTGTTCTGGTGCGGAGCCGTCCCATGTATCGTCACCAGAAGGAGATACGTAGAGATTGACGCCGGCGAGGGCGGTGGTTGAAAGGGCAAGACAGAGGGCAAGGCAGAGGAAACGGTTCATGATGGCGTGCTCCTATGGAGTCGATGGCAATGGCATGATGGCGAATCAACGCGACGGCAGACGGCGGACCGCCGAAGCGGGGCGCTGACGCGTCAGTTGGGCTGCATGTCTTTGCTAAGTTCCTTGAATAGAATGCGTTTCGGCTTGGATGTCCATTCGGGGTCCCCCTCAAGACCGGCGATAGCCATGGCGGCCACGGCGTCCTTGACAAGGGGTTCGGCGGGGGCGTTGGGCTTGAGGCGGAAGTCAAAGGCGGCGGCGTTGACGAAGCCGGGGTCCACGATGCGGGAATTGACTTCAAGTCCGTCGTGCTGCAGGTCCTCCAATGACTTGCCAAGGAAGGTGAAGGGGGCACCGGTGACGTCCCAATAGATATTGTCGTGGGCGGCGTAGTGAGCGCCATGCATGTTACCGCCGTAGGGATTGGCGTTGTCGAAGACGATGACGTTCTCCTGCAGGGTGAAGGAGGAATGCTCCTCGATGCGGGTGCGGATGATCTGGCCGGATTTGGAGAAGGCGATGATGTTGTGGCGGAAGATGTTGTTCTTGCCGTAGTGTTGGTGGATGCCACCGGATTTGGTGTTGTAGACCACGTTGTTCTCCCACAGGATGTCCGTGCTGCCTTCATCCGTGTAGAGGCCCCAGCCGCCATAGCTGTAGGAGAAGACGTCATGGATGAGGTTGCCGCGGATGACCGTTCCGGGGGAGTCGCCCAGCGTGTAGACGGCACCCATGTCGCTGAGGACGCCGTAGCCAATATGATGCAAATGATTGTAGGCGACTAGGTTATGATTTGCGGAGGAGGACGCGTAGCCCCAAGTCCAGCCAACGGAGACCGCGCTGTAGTACAAATCGCATATCTCGTTGTGTATCAATTGGTTATAACTTGCCTTGAGAATGGCGACCCCCACGGCCGCCGGCAGCATGAGGCCGGCGTTGTGCACAAAGCAGTTCTCCATGGTGTTGTATTCGGTGGGTTCCAACGCGTATTTTGAGTCTCTCATGCCGATGAGGGCGCCGCCGCCGCCCAAATCGTGGAGCTCGCAGCGGATGACCTGGTTATGGTTGCAGCCTTGGGCAATGTGCAGGGCGTATTCCCCCAAATGGGTCATTTCACAGGCTGAGAAGCGGCAGTTCAGGGCATGCTGCATGGTGATGGCGGCGGAGAGGGAGGAGGCCGCCTGATTGTCGTGAGACATGCCGCGGGGATGGAGGAAACTGCTGTGCTGGAAGGAGATGCCATGGAATTGGAGGTACTCGGCGTAGACGCCGAGGTCGCCGTCTCCCTTCAGCGAGAGCAGGGTGTGGACGCGTGGGGCGATGACCTCGCTGGTTTCGGGCTTCTCGCCGGGCAGGGGGCGGTAGCGCAGGGTGCCAGTGCGGTAGTCCATGAGCCATTCCCCTGGATCGGTGAACGCAACCTGCAGGTTCTCAACATGATAGCGCTGCTGATTCTCGAAGTGGCCCATGATTCGGCCGGTGGGTTCGGCAAGCTCCGCAAGTCGCTCATCTTCATGGACTTGGCTGATGTGGTGGAGGGAGGCCGTCCAGGCGTGATACATCATGATGAAGCCGTTGGAGATGTCCGGCCAGGCTTTCAGGTCGCCTTCATTGTAATAGAAGAAGGTTTTGGCCTTGGGGTCGGCCTGACGGTCTTTTCGTTCCATGTTGCGGGGGTAGGGGGATTCGATGCGGAAGAAGCCTGTCTTGGGCAGACGGCAGCGGGGGCGGCGGGCGCCGTTGACGAAGAGCTGATTGATGTCCCATTGGCCATTGACGGCGTCCGGAAGGGTGACGGACCAGGTGCCGTCGGCTTCGACCGTCCATCCTTCGATGCGCTGACCGCCGGAGATGACGGGAGTCTCGTTTTTGTAGGCCTGCCAGATGACGGGAGCGCCTTCGGAGCCGCTGTCCTCCGGCGTGAAGGCCCAGGTGTCCTTCAGCTCATAGCGGCCGCCGCGAAGATGGACAGTGATGGGGCCGTCGGCCGTCTGACGGAGGGTGCGGACGGCCTCTTGGGCACGCTGCAGCGTGCGGAAGGGGCCCGTTGGGGTCTTGGGACGGAAGTCAGGGGCGGCGCCGTCCCATGCGTCATTTCCCTCTGGGGAAACAAAAAGATTGCAATTTGATTCTTTTGTTGCAACATTGCTTACATTATTCGATGTGACACAGGACGTCACGGCAAGAGAGAGGCCGGAGAGGACGGCAAGGAGGCAGATGTTTGAGGCGGTTGGCATGGATGCGTCTCCTGTTTTTTGGTGTGGCCAAAGGCGGCCATGGAAGAGGGTCTGTCAACGTGGAAAATAGCGGTAATTCTCTGGGCGCAAGCCAGTTGTGAAATAGTAGATGGCGCCGACGAGCATGAAGATGAGGGCGCCGAGGATGTCCGCCGTGATGATGCCGATGGCCAGGGGCTTCAGTTTGACGACCAGTTTGTTGCCGCCAAAGCGCAGAACCATCTTCTTGATGAACCAGCCGAGCAGGAAATTGTGGGAGAAGATGCATATGGGATAGGTCGCCCACACCAAGAAGAAGCAGGGATGCAGGGGCCACCAGCGGAGATGGAGACGGAGGAAGGACAGCAGGATGACGCCG
>JAEEYQ010000038.1 GCA_016288215.1 Lentisphaeria bacterium
CCGTCACATCAAAGTCGGATTCATCCACATTTTGGACTGATTCCATATCCACTTTCAGGAAATCGTCCCGCTTGAGGTAATTCATGAGCATGGAGACCTTGCCTGTCTTCGTCCAGCTGCATCTGAAGTATGGCTCCTTCCAGAAGAGATTCACCCCAATTGAAACGGGATTGTAGACGCTTGTCGGATTGCAGCTACCGAAACGGTATCCGTTGAACCATCGCTTCAGCTCTGCACGATAGGCGACATCATCCATCTTCATCACCTCTGCATGGGCGTGTAGATGTTCTCCAAAGAACGCATCCAGCTCGTCCTCCGTATAGCCCAACATCGTCGCAAAGTCATCAGCAAAAGAGATATCCATCAAATTGGAAAGCGCGGAGAACACCGACATCTTTGTGAACTTCGACACGCCCGTGATCATGAGAAAGCGAATCTTTCCTGTCTTGTCCTTCATCTGGCCATAGAAATCCGCCAGTTTGCCGCGGATTTTCTCCGCCTCGTCCGGCTTGTCCAGAAGTCTCGCGACAGGAGCGTCATATTCATCAATCAGAATGACAACCCCTTTATCTTCGCCGTTGCCGTTGTCTTTCTCCTTGCTTTTTGCAGCCAGCTTGTCAATGGCCTGCATGAAATTGGCAGTGGCAGGCAATTGCGGATCATAGGTTCCGCCAGCTTCCGTAATCCCTCTTTTGACTTCGGTTTGGAAAAGCAGATCGAAATCCTCTACCGTTGATGTCGTCGCATTTAGAAAATTGAAATGCAGCACGGGATATGATTCCCATTTCCAATCGGTTTGGGAGATGGCCAGTCCATCGAACAGGTCGCGCCGCCCCTCGAAAATTGCCTTTAACGTTGTGATCATCAATGACTTACCAAAACGTCGAGGTCTTGATAGAAAAAAGCAGTCGTTTCCACCCGTTAGCAATTTATGGAAATAGGCCGTCTTGTCAACGTAAATGCAGCCCCTTTTCCGCATTTTGGGAAAGTCGCTTGAATCAATGGAGATGGGTTTCAGCATATTATTCCACCATCCTCTTCACACATGCTCTTGTCATGCATTTAAGATATTCAGATAATTCGGATTTGCAAATTCCCTCCCGATGATTGGCATTGCCACACAACTGCGGCGGCCTCTCCTCTCTTGCGGTTCTCGTCAATCGCAATTGATGTCTTATACGGGGCACGATCTTGCCTTTTTCATGAGATTGTGCCCCGTATAATGGATTTCATGGCTTCAGACTGGAGCAATCCTCCATGCCACGCAACGTATGCCTTCAAAGTCTTGTAAAACACGCTGCACAGCAAGAGCGCGCATCGTTATTCTTCCACTGATGAACCGTAAGGAGGGGCGTTGTCCAGAATGGCCGTTGCAAGACAACGAAACAAAATGCAATAATAGTCAAACATCAGGAAATGGCCCTCCTGCCCCCAACACGCAAAAGAGGTATTAATATACCAGAAAGCATACAAAACTCGCCAGAGCGCTTCCAGTGAAGTGTAACGGCATCTCTCCCAAAAACAGAGGTCATTTTTCCGTTATTCGAAAGCACGTTTTGGCCTTTTTCGCCACTCTCATGGCAACAGTTCTATCATTCATTTATTGCATTTTTTAATATGCATTTTTTACTTTTAGATGGCGGAGGCCATGCGGAACGCAAGACGTGCCAGAGAGCTTCCTGTGAAGCGTAACGGCACCGTTTTCCGTGAAGGCAGGCTCTTGACAGCCGCCATCCTGAACGTCTATTGCCCCAGTGGCCCGAACTTCAGTTCACGCACGTCTATCAGGCCGCCCACGCTGGGGGAATAACTGCCGAAATAGAAGACCGACGGCGTCTCCGGAGCCATGAACGTAACGGCATCTGGCAAATCGACGACCAACTCGCCGTCCTTCCAGACGCGAACCTGGCGGCTGGCGGGATCCAGATGCATCTCCAGCAGGAAAGGCGTGTCTAGCGGAACACGGACAGCGACGTCGCCGAAGGGCTCGCCACTTATGCCGCCGTCCTTGCTGACCTTCAGCCAGAAGGAGTGCTTGTCCTGTCCGTCGCCGACCACAGCATAGATGGCGAGGCAATTGGGGCGCGGATTGTCGGCGCATTCCGGAAGGCGCAGCCTCAGCCGAAGTCCCATCGCGCCGCGGCACATCTCCAGTTGGTCTATCCCTCTGATGGAGAAGCAGTTCTCTGTGGCGCGATGGTCGATGCGCAGCCATCCATCCGGCGTGATGGCGAGCGCCTGCTTCGGGTAGCCGTGACGCCATCCGCAGTCCGGCAAGCCTGTCACTGCGTTGTAGTTGACGGGCCAGTATCGGTCGGCGCGCACCTGCTGGAGCGCCTCCTCGGGCGGCACTGGGGGCGGCGGCGCATTCTTGACGCCGCTATAATGGTCAGCGACCATCCACTTGACCATCGCCGACTGCCGCGGCAGTCCCCAGTTCCCCACCTTGCGGCTGAGATTCTGGTTGGTTCCGTATGCCGTCACAAGACATTTGCTTTCAGGAAGATAGTGTGTGCTTGTGCATTGAGGGCCTGCATGATAGCGCTCCATCTGGACCTTCCTGCCGTTCTCATCAGTCACCATGCAGTCACTTGTCCAATGCGCCAGCAGATAGCGGTGGTCGGTGTCCCATGTATGACCGCCGTCGCCGCTGACCACAGCCTCCACGCCATAGGCATACCGTCCGTCTTCGTCCGGATAGCCTTGGCGGACGACGTACGTCATGACCATGCGCCCGTCGGGCAGGAGCGCCATGGAAGGATGGTGGCGTCCGTTTCCCGCAATCACCTTCGGCGGCTGCCAAGTCTGGCCGCCGTCCTCCGACCACGAGTATCTCAGATGGTCGAACTGGTCATTGACGGGGGCCATCAGGGTGGTCGCCCGCATGGCGGCGACGATCTCGCCCTTTGCGTTGTAGGCCAGCGCGACCTCGTTGCAGCCTTCGAATTCGGGAATGCCGCGGTACGGCGTCCAGGTGGCGCCTGCATCAAAGCTTTCGCAGATGAGCGGCATCTGCTTGTGCTCCATGTAGAAGAAGTTCTTGCCGAAGTGAGTGGTCAGATAGAGGTGGCGGCAATTGCTGTTGGGGTCGACCAGCACCGGATCCCAGCCGGCGATGATGGCGTCGAAGCGCGGATTCTTGGGAAAGCCGTAGGTGGCCCAAGTCTTGCCGTAGTCGACGGAGCGGTAATGGCCGTCGCTGGCGAGGATGACGCCGTTGCCGCAGCAGCTCAGGCCCCAGCCGGAAGGATCGTTGCCGTTGCTCTCGCGATGCGGATGCCAGCTTTCGCATTCGTCTGTGCTCTCCAGCAGATGTCCGGCGGTCTTGGGATAGCCGCAAGTCAGAAGCAGCAGATAGCGCTCCTCGTCGGGAGCCTTGGCGATGAACGGCAGGGCGCAGTTCCCGCTTCCTGCATCGGGCAATGTCATCATCCGCCGCGCGGAAACGCTGTCGTTGAAGCCGTCCCGCTCGTTGCCGATGAGGACAGTGCACGGCTCCCAGGCGCCCCACTGGGGTCCCGAAGCCGTGGGCGGCTCCTGTGCGGTCAGGATGCCGGCGGCCGCCAGCAACACGATGAGCGTGAAGAAACGTCTTGGCATGAATGGATTCTCCTATGGTTGGACAGTAAAAACTGAATTCATGAAGTAAATTTCAATGAAAACTCATTAGTGCCCGCTATCATTTGCAAAGATCGACGAACGTGGCGTGGACAAAGTCCGCCAGTCGCTCCGGGTTCATTTGGAGAGTGCAGCCGATGGCGCCGCCGCTGACGTAGATGGTGTCGAACAGAATGGCCGTCTCGTCAATGTAGGTTGGAAAGGCCTTTTTCATGCCCACGGGAGAGCAGCCGCCATGGATATAGCCGGTCAATGGCAGCAGTTCCTTTTGATGAATCATCACGATGCTCTTCTGGCCGGAGGCCTTGGCGGCCTTCTTCAAGTCCAGCTCGCCGGCGCCTGGGATCACGAAGACTAAATGCTCTCCAGTGGGACTGACGGTGACCAACGTCTTGAAAACCTGCTCCGGTGGCGCACCCAGCTTGCCAGCTGAATAAAGGGCATCCGAATGGCCATCCATCTCATATTCATGGACGATGAACTCCAGACCTGCGCTTGCCAGTAATCGTATGGCGTTAGTCTTTGGCATAACGTGTCTTATCTCCTCAAAAGCGGCATCAGGGCAGCGGCATCCTGCCGACTGGCGTTCTCCTCCGCCCCATCGGCTCCGGCCACTTGCCGCCGCATGGCCACATTCTGCACCAGTCCCGCCAACATCATCATGCCCAGCATGAAGGAACCGCCGTAACTCACGTATGGCAGGGGAATTCCGATGATGGGGGCCGCCTGGACCGTCATGCCCACATTAATAAACGCATGGGTGGCCCAGATGGCGGCGACTCCAATGGCCAGATTCGTGCCGAAGGCATCCGGCGACAAGAACGCCGTGCGACAGGCGCACAGAATCAGACAGATCTGCAGCAGGACGAGCGAGGCGGCGCCCACAAAGCCAGTCTCCTCCGCGATGACGGAGAAGATGAAGTCCGTCGGCGCAACCGTCCGTGGAAGATATCCCAGAACATGCTGCGTTCCATGCAGATAGCCTTTTCCACGGATGCCTCCGCTGCCGACCGCCAAGAGGGACTGCCGCGCGTTCCAGTCATCCCGTCGCCCCAGCTCCTCGTCATTCTCCGCAAAGAACTCCCGACAAGCCTCCTCCAGGCTCTTCCGACGGCCTTCGGGAAGCAATGGCGCAAGAGCCGCAAGTCCCATGTGGGCAGGAGCTTCCAGAAACACCTTCAACCGTTCCTTCTGATGTTTCTGCAGGGAGGAGAAACCAATGGGCAGCAGCAGCAGTCCCGCCAAAAAGAGGCCGATGATGCATTTCCATGGAAAGCCATTGATGAAGAGGATGGCGAAGGCGAAGGGGATGAAGACCAAGGCCGTGCCATAGTCCGGTTGCATCATGACTAACGCCA
The DNA here is from genome assembly GCA_016288215.1 of Lentisphaeria bacterium. GTDB lineage: Bacteria > Verrucomicrobiota > Lentisphaeria > Oligosphaerales > Oligosphaeraceae > Tb-RUG-64. Next base: position 4,977 of record JAEEYQ010000038.1, read on the forward strand.
TGGGCGGCAGGACAATAGCTGCCACGATGAGGGAACGGGGGATACGGCTATGCTGAATGGCGGGATGGGCCACCGCCCATGACATGAAGAGCAGCACCGCCGGCTTGGCCAGCTCCGATGGCTGTAGCATTCCGATACCCGGCAGGGAAATCCAGCTGCGGGCGTTGTTGATGACCCGCCCAAAGGGAAACACCATCGCCAGCAGAATCAACCCCGCCACATAGCCGACCCATGACCAACGGCCCAGAAGCCGATAGTCCACCGCCGCGCAAATCACATAGAGGACGCCTCCCAAGCCAATCCACTGCAACTGCTTGCGCCATTTCTCCGCCAAATCGCCGCCCACCTCCAGCCCTGCGCCGTAGATGAACAGGACACCGGTGGCCAGCAGCATCAGAAGCAGCAGAAGGGCCAGCTTGTCCATCCGCATGAAAAGTTTGAAATTGTCCGCCAAGCCATGTCTGTTCATTGTCTCAATACCTCTGCGTCCCCTCGGGTCAACGCCTACCCGCTGCCCCGTAAACGCAAGACATTCTCCTTTATCCTTATTACTATAATATGTCTCCTTGCATTATACAGTTCTTAACTTATATTTATTTGTCATTTTTTGTCATCCAATGATAATATTCATTTATTGCAAGCATTTTTATTCTCTATAATTCATTTTATTATCAAATCCATCCACTTATGAAACTCACACCGGAAACCATCATTCTTGTCAATTTCGGTTGCAAGGACATCCAGAAGCTGGCCCGCGCCATCCGCGATCGAGGCTACTACACCATGGTCATGCCCTACTCCACCCCTGCCGAGCGCATCCTTGCGGAAAAGCCTTCCGGCCTGATTCTCTGCCATGACGGCAAGCCGCTGGCCGATTTGGCCCCCTTCAAGGCCCTTGGCCTGCCCGCCACCGTCGTCGCCGGCGCTCCGGACATGGAGGCGCTGATTGCCTTCTGCGCCAAAGACTGCGGCTGCCACGGCAGCTGGAAGCTGGAGAACTTCATTGACGAGGCGGTGGAGGACATCCGCAAGCAGGTCGGCGACCAGCGGGTGGTCCTCGGCCTCTCCGGCGGCGTGGACTCCTCCGTCGTCGCCGCCCTTATCCATCGTGCCATCGGTGACCGGCTCACCTGCGTCTTCGTCAACCACGGCCTGCTTCGCAAAAATGAGCCGGAAATGGTGCAGGAGGTCTTCCAGCGCAATTTCAAGATGAATCTTAAATACATTGACGCCAGCGACCGCTTTTTGGACAAGCTGGCCGGCGTGGACGATCCGGAGCGCAAGCGCAAAATCATCGGCAAGGAGTTCATCGACGTCTTTGCGGAGGCCGCCCGCGAAATCAACGCCCCCTTCCTCGGCCAAGGCACCATCTATCCGGACATTCTGGAGAGCATCCCGCTGGACGGCAACCCCGCCGGCATGATCAAGAGCCACCACAACGTGGGCGGCCTGCCGCCGGACATCAAATTCAAGCTGGTGGAGCCACTGGAACGGCTGTTCAAGGACGAAGTCCGCAAAGTCGGCCGCATGTTGGGGCTTCCCTCCGAGATGATCGACCGCCATCCCTTCCCCGGTCCGTCGCTGGGCGTCCGCCATCTGGGGGCCATCGCGCGCAACACGCTGGCCATGTTGCGGGAAGCGGATGCCATTGTCACAGAGGAACTTATCAAATCCGGTTGGTACCACAAGACGTGGCAGACCTTCGCCATCTTCGTTCCTGTGCGCTCCACAGGCATCAAGAATGGCCACCGCAGCTACGACCATGTCATTGCCATCCGCTCCATCAACAGCGTGGACGCGGTGACCGCGGAAGTGGTCCGTCTGCCGTGGGAGCTGCTGGAGACCATGTCCGCCCGCATCACGAAAGAGGTGGAGGGCATCAACCGGGTCGTCTACGACATCACCGCCAAGCCGCCGGCCACCATCGAGTGGGAATAATCCGACGAAATGGGGCCTCGCGCACCCCACTAACCCCTAATCAGGAGAAAAGCGATGTATTCTTCAATGATGGCCCAGCGGTTCAAGGTGGACGGACGTCTCGTGAACATGGAGGCCCTTGGCTCCGGCAACATCAACGACACCTATCTGGTCACCTTCCGGACTGTCTTCTCCGAAGAGCGCTTCGTCCTGCAGCGGATCAACACCAAGGTGTTCAAATTCCCCGGCAAGGTCATGGACAACATGCACCTCATCACCAATTTCGTTCATGCCAAGCTGGAGGCGGAAATCGGACGCACAGACCGCGTATGGCAGCTGCCGCGGGTCATCCCCACCAAAGAGGGAATGGACTACGCCCTTGACGGCGAGGGGAACTACTGGCGGGCCATCTCGCTGATCGCCTCCGCCCACGCCTACGAGAAGATTCAGACGCAGGAGCACGCTCACGAGATTGGCGCCGTTCTCGGCCATTTCCACAGTCTCATCAGTGACTTCCCCTGCGAACAGCTTCATGACACGTTGGAGGGCTTCCACATCACGCCTGGCTATCTGGCCCAATTGGACGAGGCACTGGCCACCGAAGACGGCCAAATGCGGCTGAAGGCCTCCACCGTCGCGCAGGACGCCCTGCATTTCATCGAGAAGCGCCGCGATTTCTGCTCTGTGCTGGAAGACGCAAAGGAGCGGGGAGACATCCCCATGCGCCCCATCCACGGCGACCCCAAAATCTCCAACATCATGATTGACGACCTGACCGGCAAGGGCACCTGCATCATCGATTTGGACACCGTCAAGCCCGGTCTCGTCCACTATGACATCGGAGACTGCCTGCGCTCCTGCTGCAACCCCGCCGGCGAGGAGACCAGCGACTTGACCAGCGTCCAGTTCAATCTGGAGCTGTGCCGCAACCTGATCCGCGGCTACAAAGAGCACGCCAATGATTTCCTCACCACTGGCGAGAAGGCTTATCTATATGAATGCGTGAGACTTATCACATTCGAACTTGGTCTGCGCTTCTTCGCGGACTTCTTGGCCGGAGACGTCTATTTCAAGAGCCGCTACGAAAACCAGAACCTGCAGCGCGCTCGCGTCCAGTTCCAGCTGGTCCGCAGCATTGAGGCTCGGGAGCACGACATCCGCGACATCCTCAGCACCCTATGAACGGTCTGTGGGACTACCCGTCGCTGGCATCGCAGATCGGAGCGGAGAAGCTGGCTTGCCTTGCTCCCTCCGATTGTCAAGAAACGCTTCTCCGACAATATCTTACACATTGGATGGAGGTTGGAAACGCCGGCGCGCTCCCCTACATTGACACCCGCGCCGACATCCTCTCCAGCCCCTTCTCCTCCCGTCCATGGGCCCGCAGTCTGCTGATTGCCGCCTTTCTGCCACCGCCCCTTCCGGCGGACTTCCCTTTGCGCCAGCTCCCGCCGGCGGAGCCGAACCGCCCCCGCACCATCATCGCATCCTATGCGCTTCAGGAAGACTATCATATTACAGGAAAACGACTTCTGAACACCCTGCAGGAGCTCATCGCGGGGGTTTCAGCGACGCCGCCCCAGTTCGAGGCCTGCGTGGACACCCATCCCGTCATGGAAAAGCCCCTTGCCGCACTGGCAAATCTGGGCCGCATCGCGCCAAATTCCCTTCTGCGGACTCCCGAACATGGCTGCCGAAGCCATTTGGCCCTTCTCTTCACAAGCGCCATCCTGCCACCCTGGAAGCCGCCATGCCACTTTGACATCTCCTGCGAAGACTGCCGCCGCTGCCTCGGCATCTGCCCCAATCACGCCTTCACCCCGACGGATTTCCACGTCCGTCGTTGCCGCAGCTGGCTCGCCAACGAAAAACGAGGCCCGCTGTCATGGGAGGAACAGCAGCTTCTCCAGGGGGCGCTCTACAGTTGTTCTATTTGTTCAACCTCTTGTCCATCAACATGTTCCATGCCAACAGACTATGCGGTGGACGCCCTCAAGCTGTTCGAGATGCCAACGCGCAAACTGGAGCAGCTCATCGCGGGGACGGCATTGGAGCACAGTGGTCCTATCCTGCTCAAACGCAATGCCTTGGCGGCATTGGGCTGGCAATGGTCCCCCCAACAGCGGCAGGAGCAGCGGCACCGTCTCGCCTCCCTAACCCACTCCCCTGCCCTGCTGCAGACACTGGAGAACTGGCCGTAACTCTTTGATAACCAGTAATTTATAGATATAAATTCTCTAACATCTTGAATATAAGATAGTTAGAGATAAAATCAGTTTTTTGCCGCAAGATAGACTTTACAAAGCCCATACCATATATCCACATGTCATCATGTCCCCCAAAAGAGCCGCAACGCGGCTCAATTGAAGTAACCCCGGGTCGAGCATAGCGAGACCCGGGGGTGAATGTGCCTCATCTAATTTCACAGCCCCAACGGGACTGAATTACAGCCGCACAACCTGTTTTGCAGGTCAATTCCGAATCGTTACATTCCTAATCCCTAATTTCTAACTTTCTCATGACAAATTCCTAATTCCTAATTCCTAATTCCTAATTCCTAATTTCTCATGACAAATTCCTAATTTCTCATGACAAATTCCTAATTCCTAATTCCTAATTTCTAATTCATTGCGCTTTGTCCATGATTTCATGGAAGTGCTTCATGACACTGGCGGTCTGTCCATCCAGTCCGCCCACGTCGCTGGCGCCGTTGACCATGTCGTAGCCCATGGCGAAGCATTCGTCCAAAGACGGCACACAGACGGTGCCAGCCATCTTGCCGTATTTATGGGCGGTGTCCACCACCAGTTTGCGGACGCGGTTGACCTCCGGATGGGTGTATTCTCCCGGAACGCCGATGGCGTGGCTGAAGTCCCCCGGCCCGAAGAAGATCATGTCAATGCCCTCCACCTGACAGATTTCATCCAGTTTGGACAGCGGTTCCGGGTCCTCTATCTGAACGATGATCATGCGGTTGGCGTTGCAGAACTGGATGTACTCCTTGAAGTCAAAGACACCGTAGAGGCCGTCCGCGTTGCCACCGTCCACGGGACGGCGGCCGATGGGATGGAAGCGGACCGTATGGGCGATTTCCTTCGCCTCGTCCAGACTCATGAGATGGGGGATGATGATGCCGGAGGCGTCGCATTCCAGCGGCAGGATGTAGTCGCTGTAGCAGCCTTTGGGAACGCGGACCAGGCAGTCGCAGTCATGGCATTTTGCCGCCATGATTTGGCTTTCCATCACGCTCATGTCCGTAGGGACATGCTCCTGGCAGATCCAGATGCCGTCGAATCCGGCCATGGCGGCGATTTCCGCCACGCGGGGGCAGGACAGGTTGATTTTGTAGGTAATCGCCTTTTTTCCGGCGCGGATCGTGTTGAGAATGCGGCTTTTCCGTGGAGTTGGCATAGAACTCGCTTCCTTTTTTCGTGCAGATGAATGGTGAAAGAGTGTTGTTTGTCGGCGGTGTGTCCCGCTTGTTGGTGAAAAAACAGAACTGTACTATGTCCGCATTTTGGCAAAATGCAAGACGAAAGCAGCCTGTTTTCATGCTGTCAACTTGCTTTTGCCTTATATTCAACTTATATTTATGTAAGTGTAATCCCTGAAAAGGATAATCCTCCCCTTTTGCAATTGGAAAGCGAAACGACCATGGCCGATGAAATGCAGGCGTTACTGAACCGTCTCACCGAGCAGGAACTGAAGAAAATCGACGCACAGCGCCAGGAGATTCTTGACCACGCCCATAAAGAGGCGGAAGACCTGTTGGCGGAAGCCCGTCGGGAGGCGGCCGCCATCCGCGATCAGGCCTCACAGGACGCCACCCTGATGACCCAAAAGGGGCAGGAGGCCTTGAGGCAGGCGTCCCGCGACGTGCTCATCGACCTGCGGGAGAAGCTGAAGGCGCGCGTGGCGGGCGCCGTCCGTGACATTGTATCCGAAAGTCTTAAGCCTCAGTCACTTACAGAAATTCTGACAGTGCTGGTGACCCGCTATCTGGAACAAAACGGTGATGTGGACGACTTGACGGTGCTTCTGCCGCCCGCCCAGCTGGAGGCCCTTGAGGCGGCCGTCAAGGTGAAGTTGGGGGAACAGCTGCGCTCCCGCTGCCAATTCGGCCCTGCCGCCGGCACGGACGAAGGCTTCAAACTGGTCTTTCAGGGCAACGACATCATGTATGACTTCAGTTTGGAGGCTCTGACGGAGGCCATCGCGGCCCATGTCAGTCCCAAGCTTTCCCGCATCATCACCGACGCGCCGTAAGGGTGCCTTCCCGTTGCGAGTTCCCTCATGCCTCTCGACCTCTTCTATTTCATTTCCTCCCTACCCGGTCTCCGCTGGGGCGAAGCGCCGAAGCTCTCCCACGGCGAATTCATGGAGAAATGTCGTAATGCGTTGTCTGTCAAGGACTTGCGTAGAATAGAGAATTTTCCGGCCGAAAAAGGGGAACTGGAGTCGCAATGGATTGCGTGGGAGAGATTTATGCGCAACGCCATTGTGGAGGAGCGGGCGGCACGGCTCCATGTGAACCCGTCCCTCTGGCGGAGGGGCGAGAAGGATTTCCGCCCTGCCGACCGCAAGGCGGTGGAGGAGGCCTTCGCCAAAAGCTCCCCCATGGAACGGGAGACCGCGTTGGACAACCTTCGATGGCGCGTTTTGGAGGAGATGGCCGTATCCTACACCTTCTGCGTGGAGGCGCTGATTATCTATTCCCTTCAGCTCCAGATACTTGAACATCGTCAAAGTCGGCAGGAGGCCCCCGGTGCGGCCACCTGTGAGTCCTTGGTGGAGCAAGGCTTCGCCCAAGCCCTTCAAGTCCGCCAGTCTTCCCAAAATTAACCTTGGATGCCACGGCATCCCTCTCATAGACGCAACAGCTTTGGAATGAATCCATGAACGAAAATCTCCTGACAGGAAAAGTCACTGGCATCAACGGCAACATGGTCAGCGTGGCCTTTGCCGAGCGAGTCATCCAGAACGAAGTCGCCTACGTCCTGATGGAAGACGGCACCCGCCTGAAGGGCGAAGTCATCCGTGTGCGTGGCCGCGAGGCGGACATTCAGGTGTTCGAGAGCACCAACGGCATCAAGGTCGGCGACCAGGTTGAGTTCAGCGGCCAGCTGCTGTCCGTGGAGCTGGGGCCAGGTCTGCTGACCCAAGTCTTTGACGGACTGCAGAATCCCCTGCCCGAGCTGGCAAAGGAAGCCGGCTATTTTCTGAAGCGTGGTCTGTATGTCTATCCCCTTGACAGAGAACGGAAATGGAGCTATACGCCGGAAGCGGCGGCGGGCGCGGTTCTGAAGGCGGGAGACAGCGTGGGCTCCGTGCCGGAAGGCATTTTCCGCCACCGCATCATGCTGCCTTTCGACTGGAACGGCGAATGGACCGTCAGCTGGACCATCGAGCCGGGGGACTATTCCATCGACACCGTGGTCGCCAAAGTGCGGCAGGGGTCGGAGGAGCGCTCCGTGACCATGGTGCAGACCTGGCCCGTGAAGGTGCCCATCACCTGCTACAAAGAGAAGCTGATGCCCAAGGAGCCGCTCATCACCCAAATCCGCATCATCGACACTTTCTTCCCCGTGGCGAAAGGCGGAACCTTCTGCACGCCAGGACCTTTCGGCGCCGGCAAGACCGTGCTGCAGCATGCGCTGTCGCAGCGTTCCGAAGTGGATGTGGTGATTGTGGCGGCCTGCGGCGAACGCGCGGGCGAAGTCGTGGAAATCCTCCGCGAGTTCCCCCATCTGGAGGATCCACGCACAGGCCGCAGCCTCATCGACCGCACCATCATCATCTGCAACACCAGCTCCATGCCGGTGGCTGCACGTGAGGCATCTATTTACACAAGTGTCACTCTCGCAGAATATTACCGCCAAATGGGACTCCATGTGCTGCTGTTGGCGGACTCCACCTCCCGTTGGGCCCAGGCGCTGCGCGAAATGTCCGGCCGATTGGAGGAAATCCCTGGAGAAGAGGCATTTCCAGCTTATCTGGAGTCCCGCGTGGCGGGCTTCTACGAGCGGGCGGGACTAGTGACCCTCAACGACGGCTCCAACGCCTCCATCACCATCTGCGGAGCCGTCAGCCCCGCCGGCGGCAATTTCGAGGAGCCCGTCACGCAGGCGACGCTGAAGGTCGTGGGCACCTTCCTGGCCCTTTCCAGCGAACGTGCGCACGCCCGCCGCTACCCCTCCATCCACCCGCTGGACAGCTGGAGCAAATACACCAGTCTGGTTCCCGCGGACAAGATTGCCATGGCCCGCGCCACCCTCCGCGCCGGCAACGAAGTCAACCAGATGATGAAGGTCGTCGGCGAAGAAGGCACCCCCATCGCCGATTTCGTCGTCTATCTCAAAAGCGAATTCATCGATTCCGTCTACTTGCAGCAGAACACCTTCGACCCCGTGGACAGCGGCTGCGGCGCAGAACGCCAAAACCGGGTCTTCGACAAGCTCATCGAGGTCCTCAAGAAGGAATTCACCTTCCCTGACAAAAATCAGGCCCGCGTCTTCTTCCAGAAGCTTCGGCAGGAGTTCATCGACTGGAACTACTCCCCCTGGAAGTCGGAGGCCTTTGACACCGCCCTTGGCCGAATCGACGCCCTGCTCAACGAGGCCCGCTGACGCCGCGCCGCCCCTTTCCATCCATTCCCCCATCATCCATAGGTCAAACCATGCGGAAAATCCATCATCGCATCATCCAAATCAGCGGCAACGTCATCACGGTCGAGGCGGACAATGTGGCCAACAACGAGCTGGCCGAGGTCAAAAGCCCCCGCGGCACCTCCCTGGCACAGGTCATCCGCATTGACAAGAGCCGGGTCTTCCTCCAGGTCTTCGCCGGCAGCCGAGGCATCTCCACGGACAGCGAAGTCCGCTTTTTGGGCCGTCCCATGAAAGTCTCCGCCTCCGACGCCCTGCTGGGGCGCATCTTCACGGGCAATGGCGCCCCGCGAGACGGCGGCCCCGCGTTGGAGGAAAATCTGGTGGACATCGGCGGCCCCTCCGTCAATCCCGCCAACCGCATCATCCCCCGCAACATGATCCGCACGGGTCTGCCGATGATCGACATCTTCAACACATTGGTGGAAAGTCAGAAGCTGCCTATCTTCTCCGTCGCCGGCGAACCCTATAACGAGCTGCTGGCCCGCATCGCCATGCAGGCCGAAGTGGACATGATCGTCTTGGGCGGCATGGGCCTCAAATACGATGACTACCTCTATTTCAAAGACACGCTGGACAGCCACGGCGCCCTCTCCCGCACCGTCATGTTCATCCACACGGCGGCCGACCCCATCGTCGAATGTCTGCTGGTCCCCGACATGGCGCTGGCCGTCGCCGAATATTTCGCCACGGAACAGGGCAAGCGGGTGCTGGTCCTGCTGACGGACATGACCAATTTCTGCGACGCCCTCAAGGAAATCGCCATCACCATGGAGCAGATTCCCTCCAACCGCGGCTACCCCGGCGACCTCTACAGCCAGCTGGCCTCCCGCTATGAAAAGGCTGTGGACTTCGAGCGGGCCGGCTCCATCACCATCCTCGCCGTCACCACCATGCCCGGCGACGATGTGACCCATCCCGTGCCGGACAACACGGGCTACATCACCGAAGGTCAGTTCTACCTGGTCCATGGCCGCATCGAGCCTTTCGGCTCCCTCAGCCGACTGAAGCAGAACGTGAACAGCCAGACTCGACAGGACCATCGCACGCTGATGGACACCATGATCCGCCTCTATTCCGAATACAAGGAGTCTCTGGAGAAGCAGTCCATGGGCTTCCGCATGAGTGAATGGGACAACAAGCTGCTCAAATACGGTGCCCTTTTCGAGAGCCGGATGATGGATTTGAGCGTCAACATCCAGCTGGAAGAGGCCCTTGATTTGGGCTGGAAGACGTTGGCGGAATGCTTCACGCCCACCGAGACCGGCATCAAGACCGATTTGGTCAAACAGTTCTGGCCCAAGGACATCCAACAGGCCTGAACGCATTTTTCCATAGAGGCGTCATTCCATTATGGCAAAGATCAAACTGACCAAAAACGAGCTCAAGCTCCAGCGGGACTCCCTGAAGCGCTTTCAGCGCTATCTGCCCACCCTGCAGCTGAAGAAACAGCAGCTGCAGATGAGCGTGCGGCAGATGCGGGAGAGTCTGGCGGACCTGCAGCGCCGTCTGGAGGAGGCGACCGCCGACTGGAGGGAGTCCCTTGGGCTGTTCTCCGATCCGGAGGCGGCGCAGCTCCCTCAGCTGCTTCGCGTCAGCGGATGGCGCGTGGGACAGCACAACATCGCGGGCATCGATGTCCCTGTGTTCGAGGACATTAGCTTTGAGGACATTCCCGTGGACCTCTATGAGACTCCCGCCTGGTTCGACGACGCCCTCGCCATGGTTCGGCGGCAGATTGAGCTGCGGCTCCGTCAGCAGCTGGCCGAAGAGACCCTCACCCTGCTGGAGCAGGAGCTGCGGGTGGTCACCCAACGGGTCAACCTTTTCGAAAAGGTCAAGATTCCCGAGGCGAAGGAGAACATCCGCAAAATCAACATCACTCTCGGCGACCAACGGACGAATTCCGTGGGGCGCTCCAAAATCGCCAAAGCAAAATGCGCCCTTCGGGACGCGGCTCTGGAGGCGTAGCCCCAAAAGGAAGCAGGAGCGGCATCGTGATAGAGACCATGAAAAAAATAACCATCGCCTGTCTGGCGGACGAACGGCGCCAAACCGTCTCCGCCTTGCAGCGTTTGGGCACCGTTCATGTGCAACCCATTGCGCCCCAAATATCTGAGGAGCTTTCAGGATTGCTGCGCCAAAAGGAGGACCTGAGCAAGGTCCAAATGGCCTTCGCCAATTTGAAGCAGGCCTCCGCCCCCGCCGATGCCCCTGTGGACGCGAAGGCGGCGTTGGAGCAGGCACTGCGGCTCATGGAGGAGAAGCGGCATCTGGAAGAGCAGCTCTCGGGCGTGGACAAGGCCATCGTTCAGCTGGAGCCGTGGGGGGATTTCGACGCCGCCCAAATCGGCGAACTGGCCAAGCGGGGCATTTATGTGGAGCTATGCAGCTGCGCCCCCGGCCATCTTCCCGAAATTCCAGAAGGTGCTGCGGTGCAAATAATTAGCGAAACCAAGACCCAAGTCTGCTTTGCGGTGGTCTCCCTTGAGTCTCTTCATGAACAAGAGCTGCCGCGGGTTTCCCTCCCCACGGACACCCGTCTCTCCGACCTTCGTCAGCAGCGCATCGCCCTCGCCGCCGCATTGGAGCGGACTGACGGCGAATTCCGCGCGTTGGCGGCTCAGTCTCAAGGCGCCATGACCGAATTGGAGCGGCAGCTGGACGAGCGGGCAGCCTTTGTCCGCGCCTGCGACGGCATGGGAGCAACCGGTCTGGTGGCCTACATCAACGGCTACATCCCCGAAAAGCTGCTGGACACCCTGCGGGTTCTAGTCGTCCGAAAAGGGTGGGCCATCCACTACGAAGACGTGCCTGACGATGACACCGACGTGCCCACCCTGCTGAACATCCCCCCGCGCTTCGCCATGGCACGGAACATCCTGGACTTCATCGGCATCCTTCCCGGCTATCACGAAACCGATGTCAGCATCTCCATTCTCATCTTCCTCTCCCTCTTCTGCGGCATTCTGGTGGGAGACGCCGGCTACGGCGCCATCTTCACCATTATGGCTATCTATTTGCGCCACAAGAACCAAGATCCCACCAAGAAGCCTCTGCTGAACCTGTTCCTCATCCTTTCCCTCTCCATTCTCGGCTATGGATGGGTCACGGGAAACTGGTTCGCGATTCCACACGAGAAGCTCTGCGTCCCCTTCACGGGCATCCCCTGGCTCTCCGGCGCCAATTCGGACAGCCATGTGAAGCTGCTCTGCTTCTTCATCGGCGCCACCCACATGTCCGTGGCCCGCATCTGGCGCTGCGTCGCCAGCGGTCAAGTCCGTCAGGCTCTTGGCCATCTCGGATGGGGCGTCATGCTGTGGGCAAACTTCTTCCTGGCCAAGCTGCTCATCGTGGACACCGCCTCGTTCGACCAGCTCGGCTTTGCGCCTAAAGTGCTGTACATCATCGCCTTCGCGCTGATTCTCACCTGCGGCATCAACTGGAAGGACATGGGAGCGGTCATCTACATGCCCTTCAGCTTCATCAACAGCTTCGTGGACGTGCTCTCCTACATCCGCCTCTTCGCCGTCGGGCTCTCCAGCTTCTACATCGCCGACAGCTTCAACGGCATGACCGTCTCCCTCATCAAGATGTCCCCCTGGCTCATCATTCCAGGGCTGCTGGTTCTCGCCATCGGACACCTTCTCAACATCGCCCTGGCCGCCATGAGCGTCATGGTCCACGGCGTCCGTCTGAACACGTTGGAGTTCTCCGGCCACATGGACATCTCATGGTCCGGCCGCCCCTATCGGCCACTGAAGCTTTCCGAAGACACCACCCCCTAGTCCGTCATATATACCATATTATATATAGCAACCCACATCAGAAAAGGAACTTCCCATGTTAGACCCCATCACCCAAAAAGCTCTTTTGCAGGCAGGCGCCTTCTGCGCTCTTGGATTTGCCGCCCTTGGCTCCGCCTATGGCTGCGGCGTCGCCGGCGCGTCCGCCATCGGTTCCTGGAAGAAATGCTATCTGCAGGGCAAAGTGGCCCCCTTCCAGCTGGCCATTCTGACTGGCGTCCCCATGTCACAGACCATTTATGGCATGATTCTTATGCTCATCCTCAACGGCAAGGCTGATAATCCCGCCAACTGGATTTCCTGCCTTATCATCGGCATTTTGGGCGGCATCGGCATCGCCATGTCCGCCGCCTTCCAGGGCCGTGCCGCCGCCGGCGCCTGCGATGCCTTCGTGGAGTCCGGCCAGGGCTTCAACAACTATCTCATTGCCCTTGGCGTCATTGAGACCATCGCCATCTTCGTCATGGCCTTCGCCATCCTGCTGCTGTCAAACATCGCTTAAGCGACCTTTTCACAACGACTCAAGAGAGCATCTAGATTTCCATAACGTCTAGATGCTCTTGAGTTTCTGACTCTATTCCTAATTCTTCGTGCAGCTCAAGTGGACGATGGGAAGAACTTCCCGCGCATAGTTGTCGAAGTTGAACACGGTGAAGCCGTTCAGCCCATAGCGGCGGACGGCCTGAATCTGCTCAATGAGATTCAGGGGATCCCGTGGCTGCTTCCAGCAGGAAAGCCCAATGCCCGGATACAACTTAACTCCATGGGCCCAAGCGATTTGGCGCTTTATCTTGCCCATGAGGGCCACGGGGGAGTCCACGTAATCCATGGGGCAGACGAAATCCAGCCATTTGTTGCGGCACCATAGCTCCCAATCCTGCGCCACGGCGTCGCGGTCCACCTTCCAGTTGGCGAAGACGGCGGCGGAAATCTGAATGGACGGACGGATGGCCTTCGCCTCGTCGTGGACAAGCTTCACCAGCGCGTTGATGTTGTCACGGCGGAACTGGAGCCATTCGCTCCACAGCGGCTCCTTGGTCACCTCATCGGGCCATTTCGCAACGGCATGGCCGATGCGTTCCTCAAAGCGCGCGCGGCAGTGGTCGCAGAAGCAGACATCCAGGTCGTTGTATCGAATGTAGTCAAAATGAATGCCGTCCAGCTCTGGATAATTTCGCACAAGTTCCAGCATCGCATCGGCTTCCAGACGGCGATTCAGCGGATTTGACGGACACAGCCAATCCCGAAACGTGCCGTCTTTCATGACCTGCGTGCGCTTTTCGGCCTTCATTCTCTCCACAAACGCCTTGTCGGGATGGCCGGCCATGTTCCAGTTGACTTTCCACACATGGCATTTGACGCCATATTTTCTGCATGCGTCCAAACAGAGGCGAACCTGGTCGCCCAGCTTGTCATAGTCGGGATAGATTGGCAGGACACCGCTCTTGTAGAAGGCGATGCCGCCCCAAAGCATATTGGGGAAGATGGTATTGAAACCATTCTCAGACAGGAACTTAATGGATTCATCCCAATTGCTGTCCGGCAAACCGAAGGCGCTGTGGCACCAGAAGCCGCGCTGTTCCCCCGCCACCGATTTCGCCTGGCGAGCCAGCGTCTCAAAGACCTGTCGTTTAGCCGCTTCGGTAAATTTGATGCTCTCCAGCCAGCGTTCGCCCTTGATGGCGTCGCGAGCCTTTTCTCTTAGCGCAAATGCCTTGTCCAACGCCATTTCCGCCTCAGGCGTCACATCGGCCGGCTGTTTGGCGCGAATGTCCTCCAACCCTGCGTAGGTCAAAACGACGCCAATGGTCTTCTCGGAGGCGATGGCCGATTTGCGCTCCTTCTCCGGATTCAGGTAGTTCATGATGGACAGCAGAAACAGATTGACGTTTTCGCCGCCTGGATCACACCACACATGGCCCAAAAAGACGCCGTTTGGGGTCGCCACGGCGGCGGGCAGGCCGGAATCCGTGTCGTCCAGATTCCACCATGTGGCAATGACGCGGCCTGGCCCGTCTGGCTCCACGACGGTGGTATGGGGGGACTCCTGATGGGCGAAGTTCGGCTGCAGCGGCAGGGCCTCCGCCGTCGCCTTCATGCCCGCAAAGCTTCTCAGCTTGCTTTTCTCCCACCCTATCCTCTTGACGCCGAGCAACTTATCCAAACCATTCGGCACCGTGTAGCAGACCACCAATTTGCCGCCGCCTTTCACAAAGGTCTCCAGTTTTTCAAGCAGGCCGTTGGGCAAAACGGGATTGTACGGAAGGATTGCCGTTTTGACCTTTTGCAGGAGGGAGTCGTCCACGTCCCAGTCGGCAATGGTGCAGGAGTCAAGCCCCAAATCCGTCAGCGACTGCGACAATTGCATCGCAAATTGCGTATAGCCAGGGGTTTCCGGATCTCCAGGCTGGGCGCAGGAAGCCGCTGTGATGACCAGAGTGTCCATGTCTTGAGACAAAGGACGAAGGTTCGCGATGGCCGCCACGGTGTCCGCGTCATCGTAGTTGCACCATACGGAAAGGCGGATTTCTCTGATGTTTCCCCATCCCTCCGGTTTGTCTTCAATGGCAGCGGCGGATTTCCTTAACGCCACATGGTTCCATGCCTCGATGTGATCGAGGGAGAAGGGCATGGCATACCAGCCATCGCCGCTATGAAAATAGATGTTCAGCTGGCTTGCGGCTTCAAGAGCCTGACAGTAGAAGTCAAATTCGATGCCTCCCGCTACGGACAGATCCAGCGGAATCTGAATGTCCCATGAGGCGCGCTCGATGTTTGTGTTCTTGAAGTTCAGCGGCAGTTTCACATAGCCGCCCTGCTCCGTCGGAATCCATTCGACGGGCTGGCTTCCCTTCATGGGAAGAAAGGTGTCGCGTGCCGCTTCGCTGTCGCGGAAATGAAACAACTGCCCTTCGGCAGCGGCCTGCGGCGGCGCGGGAATCTCCTGTGCAAAGGCCATGGTGCTAAGTAAGACAAGGGAAATGGCAAAAAGTCGGCGCATGTCGGTAACTCCTTTTGTGTTGTTGAAAATAATATATCCATCCAATTCACAACTCGCAATTCGCGGTTCAGAAATGGCCCCCGAAAATTGGACTGTGCATTAAGAAATGGTAAATTAATGCTCTCCAAACAATCCCGAAGGCCAATTATGAGCAAAGGGAAAAGAGACCGTTACCCATCAGAGTTCAAATTTCATATAGCACGAGAGGCGATGAAAGGGATGTTGAAAAAAGCCATTGCATTGTCATTGTTGTTCTTGACAGGTTGGGTTTCGGGCAAGGCTAGCCTTACCCGCACGGATGCATACGCCCTCATCCAAGGGGAGACATTTGTGTGCAACTTGCAGTCCGCCAAGAACTTCAATTTCAATTTCAAAGATGCCGCCAGCAATATGAGCATAATCAGCAGTATTGTCTGGTATCATGGACGCAATGCCAATGAAGCGGAGCATTTCTATCTTGACCAAAGTGAAGACAACTGGCCCGTCTTCGACATACAGGAGACGGAAGTTGCTGGCGGAAAGCAACTTATCCTCCAAAGCAAGAACAACGAGTTTTCTCTGACGCGTACCATCGGCATTTGGGATGACGTGGAGGCGCTAACCTTGAAATACGAGCTATTTGCGTTGGACACACGGTTGTATGCCAGCGTCAACTTTCCCATCATGCGGGTCGTCAAAGAGGTTGATTCGGTCTCCTATAATCTTGAGGGAACGCAGGATGGCTATGCCACCGAAGCGATGCCATCGGCGGACAAGCTGGCGCGTGCGCACCTCATCTTTCTGCATAGCAGTTCATTGAAACGCACGATTCTTGTCGTTCCCAACCTGAACGCGCCGCTCTCAAATGGCGAGCTTGTGGGCTTGGCCCCTGCCTTTGGCGATGCAAAATGGTGCAAGAACCTCTCTTTCAACCATTTATATCACCCTCTCGTCAATTTCAAACGGGCTGGAGACAAGCAGGTTTTCGAGTGCGCAATGGCGGTGTTCGACGGCGACTCCCTCACCGACGAGATGAAGGGCAAGGCCAAGGAGATAGCCAAGCGCTTTGGCTTCAAGCCACCCAAGTTCAGATTGCACGGCATTGACGAAAACCAACTGCTTCCATCGGAGTTGTCAGGCGTGTTGCACAGAGGGGAAGGGATGCTCTTTTGGCAGGAGATCTCCTCAAAGCGGGTGCATCCCGAGACGGCTTTGCCCTCCAGTTCCTTGCCAAACGTGAAGGTGAATCTGGCAAGAAACGAGGCGGAGTCCGTGCAGTTGGTCTTCAATTGCGATGAAAACACCGTCATGGACAGCATAGAAGTCTCGCCGTTGAGCAATGGCGAAAACGAGACGCTTTCGGCTGAAAACATTGAGCTCCAGTTTTTGGAATATCAGGAAATGCACAACAACTTCACCGCGCAGGGCATGTCAACCATGGCGGGGGACAAGTTGCTTCCATTGGAGCTGCCTTGCGCCATCAAAGAGCGCAACCAGGTGCTTTGGATGACGGTCACCTGCCCGAAGACACAGAAAGCGGGAACCTACAGCGGTTCCATCATGTTGAAATGGCACAATTCCAAGAGCGGGCAGGCCATCCTCCCAATCCAGGTCAATGTATGGAATTTCACCTTGCCTGAACAGCCGAACTACACTGCATACGGCCTCCTTTGGAATACACCAAAGGACATGCGCAAGTCTACCATGGAACTTGCCTCGAAATACAGACATACCACAACCGTCTTCTATGGAGGAAAATCCGAATACAAGAAGATTTACAAAGATGGAGTGTTTTCGAACACGGACGAATTCGAACTTGCCAAGTACGCCATGGAAAAACTGAATTACAAGTTCATCACGATTCCCCACTTCTTCATGGGGGCATGGAATTGGACCCCTGACAAGAAAGTCAATTTCAATGATCTCATGATAGATTCGCCTGACTTTGAGTCTCAGACCAGGGAGTATCTCACAGCTTGCGTCAAACAGTTCAAGGAAGTTGGCATTGAAAAAAATTTGACCGCCTATATGTGGGATGAAGTTACGAAGCCCATGTACGAGGCGGTGGCCAAAACCACCAAAATCTGCAAGGAGATTTCACCTGACATCCGTGTCTTGACCGTGGGCGCTCCCGACGAGGGAGTGCTGAAAAACAGCGATATCACGGTCGCGGGCGCCCCATGCAATTGGTGGGGGCCCCTTGCCAAAAAGCGCATCGAACAGGCAAGTCAGGAGGGCAAAGAGGTCTGGGTTTATCTAAATGGTTCCATTTCCCCTGTCCTTCCCTTAATGTCGACGCGAATGATCACCTGGAGATGCTGGGGCATGGGACTCACAGGCTTCCTTTATTGGACGATGGACTACCAATGGAAAGGGAACTTCAGCGCACATGGCCTCAACTGGAAGTTCTATCCGCCCGTAAAGGAGGGAGAACCCGTTCCCTCGGTGAGACTGGCTGTAATGCGGGATGGCATTGACGATTATGACTACCTGGTATTGGCGAAAAGACAATTGTCCCCCGAGCAATGGCGTCAGGTGGAAACCATGATTGTTCCTCTCGCATCCCCTGATGACGAGCCAAATGTCGACCCTGTGTCCCTCGTGAAGACCCGAAATGAACTCGGCGAATGGCTCAGCAAGTGTCTCACAAATGGACAACAGGATTGATTGTTCCAAAAAAACGCAGACAAGAAGTTTTGAGCCGCTTTGGCGGCGGCAGGATAATAGCCGTGGGTAAGCGCGACGCCGTAGGCGTAAGCGTAACCCACGGTGTACGAGAAAGTTAGTGTTATAGAACCGCGAAGCGGTGGCAGGATTCTGACATGGGTGAAGCGAAGCGAAACCCACGAATAGGCAGGAGTCTGACGCGAGACGCGAGACGAGAACCGCGAGACGAGGGACGGGGGACGGGAGACGGGGGCACTTTTCTCTCTTTGTCGTTGTAGATCAAAAAGAACCGCTTTGGCCACTTAAAACTCTCTGTCGCGCAATTCATGCGACACTCATCCGCTAGGCAAATTTTATAATTTTCATAAGATACTTATACACAACATATTATAAATAATGCACTGGTTTAACTGCGTTTTTTAGGTTTACTTCACCACCTACTTCGCCACCTACTTCGCCACTTAGTGCCTTTTCGACATTACTTAGTGCCTTTTCGCCATCACTTAGTGCCTTTTCGTTGCTATTTGGTGAACTTACTGGGTCAATACTGACGTTGACGCCGCTACTGGGTCCCAATTCATTGCTATCAAACTTCTTGGCGTCCCCATCATTTTGGCCATTTTCCACAAGAATGCCAAACTTGTCATACACCTCCACGGCGAGGCGCACAATGACACGGAAGAGATTGCGTTGGAATATCTAAGAACTTGGAAAGCATGGATGTGGTCATGCTATTCATGTTTCAAGCTATCCAAAAAGGCGCGGCCTTTTTCTGTCAAACGGTACTTTTGCTTAGGACTATGCAGAGAATTGGGCTGTTCAGCCTCCATTAAACCTAATTTCAAAGCAGGCACTATCATCTTTTCTCTTATATATGTTCTGCTTTTTATGCTCAATCGGGATGATATTTCTGCTACGCTACAAGGTTGATTGAGAACAGTAAGCACTCTCTTTATTGGACCACCTACTTCACCACCTACTTCACCACCTACTTCACCACCTACTTCACCACCTACTTCACCACCTACTTCACCACTTAGTGCCTTTTCGCCATTACTTAGTGCCTTTTCACCATTACTTAGTGCCTTTTCGCTGTTATTTGATGAACTTACTGGGTCAATACTGACGTTGACGTCGCCACTGGGTCCCAAAACGTCGCCACTGGGTCCCAATTCATTGCTATCAGACTTCTTGGCGTCCCCATCATTTTGGCCATTTTCCACAAGAATGCCAAACTTGTCGCGCCCACGAAGGGCGCGACACAGTTACACCATTGCAACAACGTGTTGGAGAGTTTCAATTCACGCGCCCACGAAGGGCGCGACACGTGCAGGGCGGGTTGTGGCGGCAACTGCCGCCGTTTCAATTCACGCGCCCACGAAGGGCGCGACATCGTCTTCTAGTGTTTTGTTAATTGTTTCTTGAGTTTCAATTCACGCGCCCACGAAGGGCGCGACTGGTTTTCCCCCCGTCATCCGCCATGGTGGACGGGTTTCAATTCACGCGCCCACGAAGGGCGCGACATCGTGGACTATTCCGAGGTGCAGCGCTACGCCCGGTTTCAATTCACGCGCCCACGAAGGGCGCGACCAACGCCGCCTAGTCTGCGGTAAGAACAGAGGAGTTTCAATTCACGCGCCCACGAAGGGCGCGACGAGCACAACCACCCCGCCTTGTCCAACGCGATGTTTCAATTCACGCGCCCACGAAGGGCGCGACCGGTCCGCCATGTTCTTTTTCAGCTCCACAGCCGTTTCAATTCACGCGCCCACGAAGGGCGCGACGGTTTACGTCCGGTGTGTTCCTGTTACAATCGCTGTTTCAATTCACGCGCCCACGAAGGGCGCGACTGGCCGTTTATACCAAAAGCATTTGTTGGATTATGTTTCAATTCACGCGCCCACGAAGGGCGCGACATTCATCCCCGACGACAACGACGTGGTGAACCTGTTTCAATTCACGCGCCCACGAAGGGCGCGACATCTATGGCCTTGACGATGACAGTGTCATCTTCGTTTCAATTCACGCGCCCACGAAGGGCGCGACAACTTGGAAACTAGACAGGAGGAGAAATAAAAAGTTTCAATTCACGCGCCCACGAAGGGCGCGACAAGATATAGAGTTTATTATTTTTATATTACTAATGGTTTCAATTCACGCACCCACGAAGGGCGCGACGCCCTTGTTT
>JAEEYQ010000039.1 GCA_016288215.1 Lentisphaeria bacterium
AGGACTTGACCACAGATATCCGTGGGATTCCAACATAGACTTCGACGGCGATGGCTTCCTCAACATCGAAGAGTACCGGGCCGCCCTCAATAACGCCTCCATCGAAAACGATAGCGTGGAGAGCGCGCTGGTGACGCAGGTCGACGCCCTGCTCAACGACGGCTCCAAGACGCCTGATCTGGCCTATCTCCTCCGTGTCCGCAGGCCGCCAGAACAGCGTGCGCTGCCCTTCCGCCTGAAGCGCGTCAAGGATTCCGGCTCCCCCAATGACAGGAGCGTGTGGAAGGGCACCTTCACGGGGCTTCCGGGCGGCCGCGACCAGGACGTGAAAATCGGCGACGACATCCCCGGCACCGGCTACAGGCTGACCGGCTTCGGCGACGACAAGCTCAGCGTGCAGGTCGAGGACAGCAGCGGCACGGAATACAAGGTCGAGGCGGGCAAGGCCTTGACCGAGCGCAACTACACCATTGATTTCGTCTATCTGCAATCTCACGTCCGCGCCCGCCCGGTCGGCGCCAATACGCGTACTGCCGCGCAGATGCGCCAGCCTCTGACCGAAGAGCAGCGCGCCCACGCGCGCCAGCAGCGTGCCGCCCGTGGCGGCGGCATGATGGGCGGCGATGTCGGCATGATGGGTGGCGGCATGGACACTGGCTCCGGCAGCCAGACGCCCCTCTTCTTCAGCCTTCACGAGGGGGACAAGGTCTTCTTGGAGTTCACGCCCACTGGCAGCGCCAACCGCGGCGGCGAGCTGGGCGTGGGCGGCGGCGCGATGGGCGGTGCCGATGCCGGGCTGCGCGCCGAGGTCTACCGGGTGCTGCCCGTCGAGACGGTTGAGGTCCCGGCCGCCGAAGAGGGCGCCCAGCCCACCACACGCCTGGTTGTCCGCGTCCAGCGCATTTCGGCTCTGGAGGGCGGTTCGCCCGTGGGCAAGCCCATCGAGATTTTCGTCTTGGACAACTCTCCCAAGTCGCATGACTACCCGCGCGGCGGCGACGGCATGGGCGGCATGGGCGGCATGGGTGGCATGGGCCCTGGCATGATGTAGTCCTTCCACGGGAGCAATCCCCATAAACCGATTGAATTGAAATCATAAGCAACAAGTAGGGCTCGTTCCCCCGCCTCGGCGGGGGGCGGGTCGAATCCAGACAACAAAGGAAACTTTGTCTATGAAAATGACACGTGGCATACTCGCAGCGCTGCTGCTCGTTTTCTCTACCGCCGGACAGCTTGTCCTGCTCCAGCAATCGGCGGCACAAGAGACGCAACTGGCCGAGGTGAGCCAGAAAGAGGCGGAGCTGGCTCGTGCGGAGGCAGCGGCACAGGCCCTGGAAGGCGACATCATCCTTGCCAAGGACGGCAAGGAGGCCTACCAGAGGTGGCTGGAGAAGCAGACGACCGACTTCCTGCTGGCGCGCATCGCCGGGCGCCTCAAGGCGGTGGACGCCTCCATCGGCAAGATCAAGCAGGCTTTGGACAACAAGGGGCTTCCGGAGGCCCAGGCCCTGCTTGACGCCGAAGGCGAGACGGAGAAATTCATCACCGATGCCGACAACATCAACAAGTTGCTGAACACGCGCTCGACGCTGAGCGATACGCAGCGCGAAACCCTGACGGGCTATCGCCAGCAACTGGACAGCCTGCGCACGTCCATGCTTGACGCGCGTGCCGAACTGGCCAGCCAGCGCCAGCGCTTGAGCCAGACCCAGATCCTCGCCTCCGCGCAGGATGTCTTCGGGGCCGCCAGCGCGCAGCTTGCGGCGGCGGACGACGCCGTCAACAGCGCCCAGACCAGCTTCAGCCGTTCCGAGACGCGGCAGGCGATGGAGACATGCTTCGCCGCCCAGGACAAGTTGAAGGAGGCGCTTGACATCCTTCAGCACTACAAGGAAGACAGCGGCGCGAATTTCGCGGCGGTCAGCGAAGATTTTGACACGCTTGTCACCCGTGCCGAGAATCTGCGTGTCAACCTCTGCCTGATTCTGGCGGACGTCTATACGCAGTGCGCGCGCAATGAGACCAATAGCAATTGGAACCTGTTGGCCATCAAGGATCTCGTTTCGGCCATGCGTCTTTCCGACGCGGAGTTGCAGCGCCTTGTGGGCGAACGCGCGAAGGAACTCAAGGAAGACAAGCTGGCCGAGGCCATCACGCAGCTTGATCCGGACGACGAAATGAAGCTCGGCGACCGCCTGGCGTTGGAAGACGAGCTGAAGGCCTTGAGCCAGGTGGACACGCCTGTCCTCTCCGCCAGCAAGATGGACAAATACAGCAGCAGGGTCAAGGGGCAGTTCCGTCTGATGAACGAGCTGGCCCTCCAGGCGGCCACGAGCGAGGCCGCCCTCATGCCCGAGAAGGCCGACGACGACCTCAAGATCCGCACGGCTCTCAAGAGCGGCCAGCTCTATATGCAGAATGGCAGCTACTTCCAGGCCCGCGAGCAGTTTGAGCAGGTTCTTGTCAGGGATCCCTACAACATCCAGGCCATCCGCAGCATGGCCAAGCTTGACGCGGCCATGGAGCATGCCGCCAACGAGAAGCTGGATGCCCTCATCAAGGACCGCATTTCGGAAGTTCGCTGGGCCTGGTCGGAGCCTGTGACACCGCTGATGCAGGGGTCCGCCTCCACCAACAGCACCGACACCATCCGCAAGAGCGAGGATTCCCACGGCGTCAACAAGAAGCTTGATGAGATCGTCATCCAGCATCTGCATATTGACAACGAGACCCTGGGCGATGTCCTGAACGAAATCCTGCCGCGTCAGATCAAGCAGGCCGACCCCGAGGGCGAGGGCATCAACATCGTTCCGATGCTGCAGCCCATGGCTGACGCCGGCGACGCCGGCTACATTCCCGCCGGCTATGCCAGCGGCAATGGCGAAGGCGGCACCGGTGGTGGCACTGGCGGCGAAGGCGGCACCGGCGGCGGCCGCATGATGAATGGCGGCGGCATGGGCGGCGGCATGGGCGCCGACCCCGGCATGGGCGGCGGCATGGGCGCTGGTATGGGCGCCGGCATGAACGACATGGCTTATGGCGACGGCATGGGCACCACTTCCAGCCTCGTCAACAGCGCCAGCGCCTTGGCCACTGCCGAGGACCTCTCCCAGAAGATCGTCAACCTGAACCTCACCAACATCACGCCTCGGGAAGTGCTGGACATGCTGGCCTTCCAGTATGGCGTCCGTGTCCGAATCTACAAGTCCTCCGTCATCGTGGCCCATCGCTGGATCGAGATGGATTCCATGGAGACCCGCTTCTACAATGTCGAGGCCGGTGTCTTTGACACGCCCCGCACCCGCTCCAAGATGTCCAGCCTGCCCTCCTCCTTCGGCGGCAGCGGCAGTGGCGACAGCGACAGCGGCGGCAGCAGCAGCAGCGACGACGACGATGACGACGACGATGACGACGACGATGACGACGACGATGACGACGACGATGACGACGACGACAACAGCAGCGACAGCGATGGCGGCTCGAACGGCCAGTCCTACCGCTACTACGCCAAAAAGCACGAGAGCCAGAAGTACGGCAAATACTACCATGTGGAGCGCATCTTCCAGGCCATGGGCGTTCCTCTGGCGAACGGCGCCTCCATCACCTACTACCATCGCCTCGGCAAGCTGATCGTCCACCACACGCCTGAATACCAGCGCGTCATCGCCGAACTGCTTGAGGAACTCAACAAGCAGCCGCAGCTGGTTTCCATCGAGGCCAAGTTCGTTGAAATCGCGCAGACGGATCTGGAATCCCTGGGCTTTGAGTGGAGCTTCAACGATGGCGGCTATACCTACCGCAGCGCCAGCGCGGACACCAAGCCCGCCCTGGTCGATGGCCGCGGCACGGCCCACACCGGCAATTTCATGATGGGCGTCGCCACGCAGCGCCTCAGCGACAACATCAAGATTGGCAACGGCGTGCGCTTCATCAACGAAGTCCTGCCGAACGCCTCCGTCGCCGACTCCCTGGTGAATGTCTACTCCGTCCTGGGCAACTACGCCTTCAGCACGGTCATCCACGCGCTGAAGCAGTCCTCCAATACGGATGTCCTCTCCGCGCCGAAGGTGACTACCGTCTCCGGCAAGACGGCCCAGCTGAAGGTCGTCACGCAGCGCAATTTCGCCAGCGCGTGGAACAACGCCGAGTTCAACACGACGACCACCGACGGCGTCTCCACCACCAACTACACGCCGCCGACCCCCAGCGCCTGGAAGACCGTCTCTCTGGGTGTGCTGCTTGACGTGACCCCCACGGTCTCTCCCGACAACTTCTCCATCAGCCTGGAGGTCATGCCGGAAGTCAACGAACTGGCCGACTGGGACAACACCTACAACAGCACCTCCATTGTGAATGGCCAGATCGTGGAGAACATCTTCACGCAGCCCATCTTCACCTCCCGCCGCATCATGACCCAGCTGGTCGTCTTCGACAACGAGACCGTTGTCATGGGCGGTCTGCTCCAGGAGAAGCTGCAGCGCTTCGAAGACAAGATCCCGCTGCTGGGCGACCTGCCGCTGGTCGGACGTCTCTTCACCTCTACCGGTGAGCAGAGCGTCAAGACGAACCTGATGATGTTCGTCACGCCCCGTCTGGTCAAGCCCGACGGCCAGCCCGTGCGTCCCAACGAAATCCGCGGCCTGCCTGACTTCAGGCACTAGGCGGACGCCTCCGGCGGCGGGTTCGCCCGCCGCCCCGCGAGGATCATTCCTTCCAAGGCATCCCCCACGGGATGCCTTTTTTTGCGCCAAAAAGTCCCGCTCCGAAAAGTGCGTGGCGCCGGCGCACCCGCCGTCGGATCTTGCGTAGCGACGGCGCCCCGCCGTCGAAAAACAGTTCATTCACCCATGTCCGAGAAGGGAAGACAACATCGCAAGGGAACGCCATCGGCCCCGTCGCTGGAAGACGCCGTCGCCTTTGACGACATCTTCCCCGAGATAGACGCGGACGATCCGCGCCGGAGCGTCGCCGACGAGACACCGCAGCCTGACGAACGCGCCGTCAGGCGCGAGCGCGAAGCCGCCCGCGAACTGCGCGATTCCTCCTGGTGGAAGAATCAGCTGGCCAAAGGGGTCTGCCACTACTGCGGGCAGCGTTTCAGCCCTGCCGAATTGACCATGGACCACATCGTTCCCGTCAGTCGCGGCGGCCGCAGCGTCAAATCCAACGTCGTCCCCTGCTGCAAGGCCTGCAACAACCGCAAGAAGTACCTCCTTCCTTCTGAGATGGTTACAACAATGACGCCAACCCTTCAGGAACAATTCTACCGCCTCATCGTTTCGGCTTCAACGGAACTGCCGGAGGACATCTGCAAGGTGCTGGCGTCGGTCGCCGACAATGAGGCCGAGGCCTCTCCTGCGCGGCAGACATTGGAGACCATCAACCAGAATGCCGCCCTTGCGGTGGAGAGGCGCCTGCCGCTCTGCCAGGACACCGGCCTCATCAACTTCTACATCTCCGCGCCGGACGGTACGCCGCACAGGCCCATTGAGGAGGCGGCGCGGGCGGCTGTCGTGCAGGCGACGGCGGAAGGGCTTCTGCGGCAGAACTGCGTCGAGGTGCCCTCGGGGCGCAACACGGGCGACAATCTGGGGAGCGGCAATCCTGCCTTCCATTGGGATATCGCCGAAGAGGGCGCGCCTGTCAATGTGACGCTGCTTCTGAAGGGCGGCGGCTCCGAAAACGTGGGCGTGCAGTATTCCCTTCCAGACAGCCGCCTGAACGCGGGCCGCGACCTGGAGGGTATCCGGCGCTGCGTCTTGGACGCGGCCTTTCAGGCGCAGGGCAAGGGCTGCGCGCCGGGCGTCTTCGGCGTGGCCGTCGGCGGCGATCGTTTGGGCGGCTACGAGGAGGCCAAGCGGCAGTTGCTGCGCCGCATCGGCGAACGCAGCGCGGACGCGGCTCTCGCGGCGCTGGAAGAGCGTCTTCTGACTGAAATCAACGGCTTGGGCATCGGGCCGATGGGGCTTGGCGGCCGCACGACGGCGCTAGAGGTCTTCATCGGCTGCCGCAACCGCCATCCCGCCTCCTACTTCGTCACCGTCTGCTACAACTGCTGGTGCTGCCGCCGCCAGACCATCGTACTTGAATAACGTTCTATAAGGAATAGAGCCATGCCGAAACTGCTTCAGACAATCATCCTTCTGGTCTGCTCCAACTGCTTCATGACCTTCGCGTGGTACGGCCATCTACGCAATCTGAAGGGCAAGCCGCTTCTGGTGGCGGTCGTCCTCTCGTGGGCCATCGCCTTCTTCGAATATCTGCTGCAGGTGCCGGCCAACCGCATCGGCGCCTCGCAATACAGCGTGGCGCAGCTCAAGATCCTGCAGGAGTGCATCTCCCTGTCGGTCTTTGTTCCTTTCTCCCTCCTCTATCTGCGGGAGCGCTGGAGCTGGAACTTCCTGTGGGCCTCCCTCTGCATCATGGGCGCGGTCTTCTTCGTCTTCCGCGACCACTGAACTGCGCCCTTCGGCTTGCAAACTTGCGAAAGACGCTTATTTTATGCGCAATGAACCACTCCATGGCACATTTCGAGAACGCCTATTGGCGGTGGCGTCGCTTCCATAGCGTCGCGGCCGATGGGTGTCTTGTGCTGTAGAGAAGAGGGCCCGAGAGGGCACATCAGAGCACGAAGGTCGAGACGGTCTCCAAAAGGAAGCCGTCTTTTCTTTTTCCACCGAGCCGGAGGCGACGCGCCAGTCGCCCCCGGCCTTTTTTTTGTTCCCGAAATTCCGAAGTCGAATAGAAGTCCCAACAACCAAAGAGGAAAAGAAAGATGAAAACGTACGACACGCCCTGCAAGCTGCTGCTCACCGAAGACGAGATGCCGAAGGCCTGGTACAATGTGAAGGCGGACATGGCGAACAAGCCGGCGCCGCTGGCGAATCCCGCCACCATGCAGCCTGTCACCGCTGAGGAGCTCAGCCATGTCTTCTGCGACGAACTGGTCAAGCAGGAACTCGACGACACCACGCCCTACATCGAAATCCCCGAGGAGGTCCGCCGCCTCTACTGCCTCTACCGCCCCTCGCCGCTCATGCGCGCCTACCGCCTGGAGGAGAAGCTGCAGACGCCCGCCCGCATCTTCTTCAAGTTCGAGGGCAACAACACCTCCGGCAGCCACAAGCTGAACTCCGCCATCGCGCAGGTCTATTACGCCAAGAAGCAAGGGCTCAAAGGCGTCACCACGGAGACCGGCGCGGGCCAGTGGGGCACCGCCGTCTCCATGGCCTGCGCCTTCTTCGGCCTGAAGTGTCAGGTGTACATGGTCAAATGCTCCTACGAGCAGAAGCCCTACCGCCGCGAGGTCATGCGGACCTACGGCGCGGAGGTGACGCCGTCCCCCTCCATGAACACGGAGGCGGGCCGTCGCATTCTCGCGGCGCATCCGGACACCATCGGCAGCCTAGGCTGCGCCATCTCCGAGGCGGTCGAGGCAGCCGTGACCACGCCCGACACGCGCTACATCCTCGGCTCCGTCCTGTCACAAGTCCTTCTGCATCAAAGCGTCATCGGACTTGAGACGCAGGCCGCCCTGAAGAAGTACGGCATCAAGCCGGATGTCATCATCGGGTGCGCGGGTGGCGGCTCCAACTTGGGCGGCCTGCTGGCTCCCTTCATGGGTGAACAACTGCGCGGCGAGGCGAAATACCGCTTCGTGGCGGTCGAGCCCGCCGCCTGCCCGAGCTTCACGAAAGGCGAGTTCAAGTACGACTTCTGCGACACGGGCCGTGTCTGCCCGCTGGCCAAGATGTACACGCTGGGCAGCGACTTCATGCCTTCCGCCATCCACGCGGGCGGCCTCCGCTACCACGGCATGAATCCCACGCTGTCGCAGCTCTACCATGACGGCATCCTTGAGGCGCGCACCGCCCGCCAGCTTGATGTCTTCAAGGCCGCCACCCTCTTCGCGCGCACGGAGGGCATCCTGCCCGCGCCCGAGAGCAGCCACGCCATCGCCGCCGCCATCGACGAGGCCACGCGCTGCCGCGAGGAGGGCAGGGCCGAGAACATCGTCTTCGGCCTCAGCGGCACCGGCTACTTCGACATGCTCGCCTACAGCAAGTTCAACGACGGCCAGATGGTCAACGACGACTGATGGCAGTTGATGGATTTTTCGATGCCGGGTGGACAATCGGTGGTTAAGATCTTATATTTAAGGCATTGTCCACGCGGCATCCGGCTGCATGGCAATCATTCAACCAAGGAGTTTTCAAGACATAGAAAAAGCGTTTTCTCTCTTCTGACATAGCCAGTCACTACAATTGACTGGAGTTGTGCTTTGTGATCAACAGAAATTAGGACCTTTTGTCAATCATACGAAAGCACACGGTGGAGCGCTCTGCTTTGAGTGTCTCTTTTCGTGCTTTCGTAAGGTCGTCCTAAACCTCTGTCGATCACGAAAAAGAGACACTCTTTTTTTTGTGTGCGGTTAACGGGAGATTTTCAATGGCAATTGTAGATGTTGTAAAAATTGATGTTCCTTCTGATGATTATATCGTCCAGAAATTTGATTCTGGAAAACAATGGGAACTTGCTCTTGGAAGTCAACTTGTCGTTAATGAAGGGCAGGAGGCCATTTTTGTCAAAGGCGGTATTGCCCTGGACACCTTTACTCCTGGAACGCATACACTAGTTTCTGGCAATGTTCCGTTGCTGAACTCCATTCTTAAGATACCGTTTGGAGGCGTGACCCCATTTACAACAGAGGTTTGGTTTATCAATAAGACAGTCAAGCGCAATATGCCATGGGGAACTCCTCAACGCATTCCCGTCATGGAACCGCAGCTTGGTTATCCAATTAACGTGGGGGCCTGTGGGCAGTGGGGATTCAGAATCGTTGATTCACGCAGTTTTGTGACACAACTAGTTGGGGCTCAACTTGGTGCTGATTCTCAAAAGGTCTATTCATATTTCATAGGAGAAATACGAGAGAAGTTTGGACAAACCATCAATTCGCTTCTGTCTGCAGGGAATCCCTTTTTTACTATCAATTCCCGCTTGACTGAAGTTGCAAACATGGTCATTGAAGCAATACATGAAGAGTTTGAGCGCTTTGGAATTGAACTAGTCAATTTTAATATCACCAGCGTCAATATACCACCAAAAGAGATGGCTCAGATTCAGACCGTGATGGCCAAAAAGATGGAAATGCAGCAACTCGGGGATGTGAAAGTCGGACAAGGTTATGTTGCCGCCAAAAGTCTTGAAATCATGCAAACAGCCGCACAAAACCAAGGTGGCGCAGGTGCTGTGATGGGAGCCGCGACAGGAATGGGATTAGGTATCGGGGCTGGTTTGCCCTTGGCTAATTCGCTAGCCCAAGCTGTGACGCCGGCAATTCAGGCCACTCAACAGAGTACCAATCCAGAATCTCCAGCCAATAAGCTTTTGTCATTGAAATCATTGTTGGACAATGGATTGATTACTCAAGATGAATATAACACGAAACGTGCAGAAATAATAGCGTCAATATAACATAGCGAGAATAGGAAATGCTTAAAACAGACCAAATCGACACTTCGGCACCATCTCAAAAGAGCAAATGGTGGTTACTGCTTGCATGCATGCTTGTGTTTTTATTGTTGCCTCTTCTCTGCTTTCATTCTGAAGGCGAGGAAGAACATTTCTTTACTCGTAGCCATTTGTTCTGGTTTCACATCGTATGGTTTGAGTGCATCTTCCTTGCCTTATGGCAAGCATTCACAGGAAGTCATATTGCAAAACTGCTCAATCAGCGTCAACAAACTGGTGGCGCAAATGTGGCGGTTGCCTACTTATGGTATAAGGCAAGTATGATTTCCGCGCTATTATGGGCATCGAGTATATTTATTCCTGCAAAATCCAGCTGGCAAGTTTTACCAATACTCGTTCAGGGAGTGGTAATTGTGCTATTTGCATTACTGACTTTTCTTACACCCAAAACAAAGGAATTGCAGATGCAAGGAATGGAAATACTCCCAGAAAACGTTCCAACTCCTCCGCAATTGGCGAATAGGATTCTAGAGATTATTCCTGATGGTTGCTCATCTGAAATAAGAAATCAAATCAGACGGATTTCAGAAAAAGTACGCTATTCTCTACCCCAAGTGGGAAAAATCAGTTCCTCTCAAAAGTATCTGCAACTTGTTGATTTTGTTTCAAAATTAGATTGTTCCAAGGAAGAGGAATCCATCTCTTCTTCCTTACGCAACATTTCCAATCTTGTCATTCAGGTTTCCAACGAATGTAAACAATAAGAGGTGAAAAACATGAAAACTGCCTGTCCTAAATGCGGCCAACACTTTGAGATTGAACAAGAAAATATTGGGTGTACAGCACAATGTTCTAGTTGTGGAACAGATTTTGTTGTCCAGGCCCTTCAAGAGAATCAGACCTTGTCCTTTTCTCAATCTACCATGCAAAACAAAAACACGATTCCATCTACCCCACAGCCTCCTTCAGCCTTTGTAGAACAACCGACTTCACATATGAAACCTTTGACTTGTGAAATGTGCGGAAGTACTAATATAATGAAGCAGGATGGAGTTTTTGTATGTCAGTCTTGCGGGACAAAGTATTCTGTCGAAGAGGCCAAAAAGATGATGATTGCCGGAACCGTAAATGTAGCGGGAACTGTTACGGTGGATAATAGCGCTTTTGTTAAAAAATATCTTTCAAATGCGAGACGTGCGTTAGACAAGGATGACTGGGAAGAAGTCGAAAAATATTATAATATGGTCGAACAAAATTCCCCGAATAATATTGAAGCCGTATTCTTTAGTTCATTTGGAAAAGCAATGCTTTCTCTAACAGATACTGAGTATTTCAAAAGAGAACAAAAATTCAACGTGTTGAACAAGTCAATCTCTGTAATCAACGACTATTATGAGGTCACATCTGAAGATAAAGAAGCGGTTTTACGTAAAATATGTAATGCTGTTGAGCATATGTATTCTGTGCAATATGTTTTTAATCCAAATGCAGTGGGTACTGTAGTGGGATCGAAAAAATGGTGTAAAAATCTATTAAAATCTGTGAAAGAAGCAGTAATAATTGAATTAAAACAAATACAGGAAGTTCATAAAGATGAAAACTATATACAAGAACTGATTGATAAGTTGTCGAATCTTGCTTTTGCCGGTGCATGTTATATAGCAACATCTGTTTATGGTTCGTATGACTGTCCTCAAGTATGGACTTTAAGGCGATATCGTGACAATAACCTTGCATCTAATTTGTTGGGGAGAGTATTTATTCATATTTATTATGCAGTAAGTCCGACCCTTGTTCGTTTGTTTGGAAAATCAGACTGGTTTAAGAGTTTCTGGAAAAAACGTCTTGACAAAATGGTATATAAACTCAAATCTGAGGGAATAAGTGATACCCCATACAGAGACCGGATTTGGTAACTTTTTTCAAGATAATTTGGGCTGCGGCCAGCTCGTGTAGAACTCAAAGAACGGAAGAACTTGGTGGCATCTCTCCATCAGGTGATGCGCCTCAAAATCGCGCACGGGCTCAGACGGCATTTGGCATTGGGATTGTGACGTTTGTTTGTGACCAGTGTCAATTTGGGTGTTTTGCCCAATGCTCCTCAGCTATTCCGGCACAAATGATCCAATATTGATTTGTCAAGCAGAAAGTCGATGATGCCGACGTAGGAAATGCCGTTGTCATCGGTATAGAATGGCTGGTCAACGGATGTGACGACTAGCTTTCGGAAAGAGTCCTTTGTGTGTCTCAGGGAGAGTGTTTCCTGGGTTCTCTTGGCGTCGGACGACATATCCCATGCGCTTTGAATGTATAGCTTTTCAAGACCCATGTTGACGACAAAGTCAATTTCATGCTGTCTCTTTTCCTTGACTCCCGCTTTCCGTGTCTCAATCTCAACGACACCGACGTCAACCTGGGCGCCTCTGCTTATCAGTTCGCCGTAGATGACATTTTCCATTAGGTGCGTAAACTCTGTCTGACGATAATTCAGCCTTGCATTTCGGAGTCCCACGTCCTCCACATAGTACTTTGATGGATAGGAAAGGTATCTTCTCCCCTTCACGTCATATCGTTCCGCTTTTTCAAAGAGATACGCCTGCTGGAGATAGGTGATGTAGGATTTCACGGTATTGACGTTGCTTTCTATTTTCTGTGTAGATTTCAGCGTATTCACCAGGTTCGTCAAGTTGGTGAGGCTTCCAATGCTGCTCATTAGGACATCGACAATGTATCCAAGCAAAAC
>JAEEYQ010000040.1 GCA_016288215.1 Lentisphaeria bacterium
CCTCCGCCATGAGGGCCTTCGCCTCCGCCAGACTCATGTCGCCATCCGTAACCAACGCCCCCATCGCCAGATAGGGCATGACCTTCGAGACCTCGCCGATTCCGAAATACGAGGAGTCGGAGTTGTTGAAGGGCTTCCAGAAGCCGAAGGCGGCGCGCTTGCCGTTGCGGCTCAGCACGAAGGCGCTGACGTTGCAGCCCTCCGCCTCAAGGGCGCGGACCCATGCGGTGACGGCGGAGGAGGGGATGCCTTCCGCCTCCGGCGTGGAGTTCGTCGTCGGCGCGACGGTCCGCGCGGCCTGGCAGACGCAGGCCATGCAGCTGAAGGCAAGGAGGGAGACGTGGATGGCATGGCTCAGGCTGTTTGTCATAAAACGTTATCCTTTAGGAATTAGCAACTATCAATTTGACTTGAAATTGGCTGTTTTCCGTTCCTTTTCTCCTGTTCATGGATGGATTTCGGAGATCGGCCAGGTGGCGACCCGCAGGTTGACAAGTGTGCTATATACCATATATAATAGACCGTCATATTCGCGAACGGCCACGTAGTTGTTCCAGCCCTCGGTCTCGATGTCCACCAGCCCCTTCCATGTTTCCCCTTCGTCTTCCGAAATGCCGATGGTCAAAGGATTTCGGATGCCCGTGTGATAGGGGAACTGCAGCCGTCTGTCGGGGAAGCGGGAGTGGTCGTTCCAGACGGCGGCGAGAACGCCGGTGGAGAGTCTGATGATGGTGGCGGGGGAGCGGGGGGAGATCATGTTGGAAGGCGCGGGAGGCGTCCATGTGTCGCCGTTGTCGGAGGAGTACATGAAATACTGGCAGCCGTGGCCCGTGCGGGCGTACATGAGAATGCGGCCATCCTTAAGTGTAACCACGCCAGGCTCTTGGAGCAAAACAGATATCCCTTTTGAGTCCTTCGCGGTGTGGAAGTCCTTCGAGCGGTGCCATGTCTTGCCCACATCGTCGGAATAGTAGACGCCTATGGCGCCGCCGCCGATGGAGGCCATGGCCGGCACGAGCAGCCGACCGTTGGAAAGCTGGATGAGGCGTCCGTTATTGACGACGTAGTAGCCGTTGTGTTCATCGGGAATGATTTTGACAGGGTCGCTCCAGGTGGCGCATTCATCGTCGGAGCGGCGGAATACGGGACGGCAGTCTTTTGGGCTGACCTTGTCCAGATAGGACAGGGCGATGCCACCATCGGCGAGACGCAAGAGGCTGACGCACATGACGTTTTGGGAGCCTTCCGGATGCGGGACGACGATTTCCTGTGGGGACCAGGTCTTGCCGCCGTCGGCGGAAATTCGCGCCACCAGATCGGCATTGGCGTCGTCACTTCCGGATCCGTGGAAAGCGGACCACATGAGGTAGAGCCGCCCGTCCTTCAGCTTGATGATGTCACCCTCTGAGTTGCGGGCCTGCTTGGAAGTCTGGAAGACGTTGAGGATGGAGTTGGCCATGCCAATTGAGACAGTGGGCTTGTAGACGACGGGCTCAGCCTGCTCGTCAGTAAATGCAAGTTCCGTGATGACAGGAACTTCTGGGATGTAGAGCTGGACATGGAAGCGATTGTCGTCCATCCAGCCGCCTTGCGCGTAGACCAGCAGATTGCCCGTGATGTCGCCGCGCCGTTCATAGCGCTGCGGCTGGAAGGTCACGTAGTCGCTGCGCCATCGGTCGGTTCCGACGCCGCAGCGCTGCACGCCGGCGGCGGTGCGGAAGATGGCGTACAGGCGGTCGTTGCCCCGCTCCAGATGTCCGGCCGTGATGCCGAGGACGTTCTTCTCGAAGACGCGGTCCGTCTTGTCCGGCTCGCGGCCGTCGTCCTTCACCGTCAGCAAAGGAATGGCGAGGCTTTTGCGGTATTCCTCCCACTCCTTGACGGCGGCTTCGTCCGGCTGTTCGATGGGGCCGTTCTGGAAGGCGGGAATCAGCTTCTGCTCCGTCAGCTCCAGGACGGTCTGGGGCCTGTCCGTGCAGGCGAAGACGACGACGGCCATGTCCAGATCCGGCCGGATGTACATCAATTGCCCTTTGGAGCCCAAGATGCCGAAGCCCTTGCCGAGGGGGATGGCGGCGGTGATGGCGTCGGCGCTTTCCTGCGAGATGATGGCGCGGTGGACCCACATGCCTCTGGACAGCAGCAGCTCCGCGATGCGGGCCAGATCAAAGGGCTGCATCTGGACGCCCCAGCCGCCGTTCATCAGCCCCTGCTCGTCCGCCGTCGCCTTCCAGTAGGCCATGATGCCACCAAGATTGTTGAGGACTTTGCGCAGCACGTACTGGTCCAAAGTCTTCTCTCCGTACTTCTCCACGATGGCGGCCAGCTTGTGGGACACCTGCGGGTCCGTGGCGTCCTCCGCCATGAGGGCTTTCGCCTCCGCCAGACTCATGTCGCCATCTGTAACCAACGCCCCCATCGCCAGATAGGGCATGACCTTCGAGACCTCGCCGATTCCGAAATATGAGGAGAAGGAATTGGTGAAGGGCCTCCAGAAGCCGAAGGCGGCGCGCTTGCCGTTGCGGCTCAGCACGAAGGCGCTGACGTTGCAGCCCTCCGCCTCAAGGGCGCGGACCCATGCGGTGACGGCGGCGGAGGGGATGCCTTCCGCCTCCGGCGTGGAGTTCGTCGTCGGCGCGACGGTTCGCGCGGCCTGGCAGACGCAGGCCATGCAGCCGAAGGCAAGGAGGGAGACGTGGATGATGGCATGGCTCAGGCTGTTTGTCATAAGGCGCTTTCCTGTAAGGAATTAGGAATTAGAAATTAGGAGTTTTATCTAGTGCATCTAGAGCTTCTAGACTAGCTACGGATGGATTTCGGAGACGGGCCATGCGACCACGCGGAGGTTCGCATGGCTGCCAGTACTATATACGATGTATAGATTGCCGTCGTATTCCCGCAGGGCGACATAGTCGTTCCAGCCCTCGGTCTCGATGTCCACCAGATTCTTCCATGTTTCCCCTTCGTCTACCGAAACACCTATCGTCAAAGGATTTCGAATGCCATTGTGATAGGGGAACTGGAGGCGTTTGTCCGAGAAGCGGGAATGGTCGTTCCAGACGGCGGCGAGAATTCCAGTGGAAAGCCTGATGATGGAGGCGGGGGAGCGGGGGGAGATCATGTTGGAAGGCGCGGGAGGCGTCCATGTGTCGCCGTTGTCGGAGGAGTACATGAAATACTGGCTGCCGTGGCCGGTGCGTCCCCACATGAGGACGCGTCCGTCCTTGAGTTCGATGGCGCCAGGCTCCTGCAGCAGAACGGCAATCCCCTTGGAATCCTTCGCCGTGTGGAAGTCCTTGGAGCGGTGCCATGTCTTGCCGACGTCGTCCGAATAGTAGGTTCCCAAGGCGCCGTAGCCGATGGGGGCCATAACGGGCATGAGCAGCCGTCCGTTGGAGAGCTGGATGAGGCGTCCGTTGTTGCCGACGTAGTAGCCTTTCTCCTTATCGGGGATGATTTTGACAGGCTCGCTCCAGGTGGCGCATTCGTCGTCTGAACGGCGGAATACGGGGCGGCAGTCCCTTTGGCTGACCTTGTCCAGATAGAGGAGCGCGATGCCGCCGTCGGCGAGGCGCAGGAGACTGACGCACATGACGTTGAGGGATTTTTCCGGCCGCGTGACGACGATTTCCTGTGGGGACCAGGTCTTGCCGTTGTCGGCGGAAATCTGCTTGACCAGGTTGGCGGGATCGTCGTCGCCGTCCGTGGGGAAGCAGCTCCATATCAGATAAAGCCGCCCGTCCTTCAGCTTGATGATGTCTCCTTCGGAATTGCGGCGCTGCCCCTGCCGTGCCATGACGTCGTGGATGGAATGCAGCTGACCCGGCGATTTGTAGGGCACAAAGACGACTTTTTCAGACTGCGGCGCCTCTGCCGTTGGGAAGGTAATTTCCGTTTCAAGAGGCACTTCGGGGAGGAATAGCTTGGCGCGGAACGTGCCGTCCGCCATCCAGCCGCCTTGACACAATGTGCGCAGGTTGCCCGTCAGTTTCCCTGGAAGCTCTTCGTAGGGCTCGGGACGGAAGGCGACATAGCCGCCGCGCCATTTTTTGCCGATGTTGAGGCACTGCACGCCGTTGGCGGTCTTGACGACGGCACACCATCCGTCCTTCTCCACATCCAGATGGCCAGCCGTGATGCCAAGCGCGTTTTCGGGGAAGACGCGGTCCGTCTTGTCGGGCGTGCGGTCTTCTCCATCGCAGGCCAGCATGGGAATCGTGAGGGTGTTGCGATAGGCCTCCCATGCCTTCACATCCTCTTCGACGGGGGTGAGCGGCTCCGCCGAGAATTTTGCAATTAGCTCCCGTTCCGTTATTTCCAGAATGGCCTGCGGCTTGTCCGAACTGGCGAAGACGGCTAGCTGCATGTCCAAATCCGGCCGAATGTACAGCATCTGCCCTTTGGAGCCCAAGACGCCGAAGCCCTTGCCAAGCGGAATGGCCTTGGCGATGGCGTCCGCAGTCTCCGTCGAGAACATCGTGTGTTTCATCCATTTGCCGCGGGACAGCAGCAGCTCGCCGATGCGCGACAAGTCGGAGACATTCATGTGAACGCCCCAGCCGCCGTTCATCAGCCCCTCCGGTCCTGCGGTGGCCGTCCAATATGCCATGACTTCCCCCAGGTTGTTGAGGATTCTCCGCAACACATACTGGTCCAGCGGCTTCTCGCTGTATTTCTGCACGATGGCGGACAATTCATAGGAGACCTTCGGGTCGGAAGCGTCCTTCGCCATGAGCGCTTCGGCCTCGGCCAGCGTCATGTCGCCGTCCGTGACCAGCGCGGCCATGCCCATGTAGGGGAAGAGTCTGGAGACTTCTCCAATGCCGTAGTACTGGGCGCCGGGCGACCATTGGGCGCTCGCCACGCGTTTCCCGTTGCGGCTGAGCAAAAAGGCACGCACATTGCAATTTTCCTTTTCAAGCGTCTTGACCCATGCCGTAATGGCAGAGGTGGGAATGCCTTCCGCCTCCGGCGTGGAATTGGTCTTGGGGGAGACGGTCCGCTCGGCATGGCAGACGCAGGACATGCAGCCGATGGCAAGAATGGAGACATGAAACGCACGGCACAGCAAATTCATCATAACTCATTCTCCTTCAATTAGTTATCAATAAATATAGCCAAGAGGCGCCATAGATGACAAGGGAAATGGTCACTGCCGCGCTGGCCAGGTCTTTGGCACGGCCGGCCAGTTCGTGGAAACCCGGAGAGGCCAAATCGACCACGGCTTCCACGGCGCTGTTGAGCAGTTCCGTCAGCAAGACGATTAGCCATGAGAGACAGACGAAGAAGCGGCTTAGGGCACTGTGGCCGAGCCAGAAGGCCAGCGGCAACGTCACGATCCCCAACAGACACTCCTGACGGAACGCCGCCTCCCGCCATGCCGCGCGGAACCCTTTTGCCGAATAGCCGCACGAACGCAGGAAATGCCTGAATCCCACATCTTTGCGGGGGGCATTCTGCGGTGTGGCCTCGGCGGCTGTCTTTGAATTTTCAGGCATGTTCCCTCACAATCTCCTTGTAGGCGGACAGAAACGCCTCCATGTCCTCCCGCGTGCCGATGGTGATGCGGATGTAGTCCGAAACCCGCGGCAGATTGAAATAGCGCACGAGGAAGCCATGCTCCCGCAGGGCGGCGAACATGTGGTCCGCGGGAACCGGAGGACGCACAAAGAGGAAATTGGTCTCCGACGGATGGACGGTGGAGGCGAGGCGGGCCAGCTCGCCGGCCAGCCAGTCGCGGGTTTGGCGGATGCGGCGGACGTTTTCCCTCATGCTGTCGCTGTCGTCCAACGCGGCGGCGGCCACGGTTTGGGCGAACATGTCCACGTTGTAGGAGTCCTTGACCTTGTTCATCTCAAAGACCAACGCGGTGTTGGCGAAGGCGATGCCCAGGCGCAGTCCCGCCAGCGAATAGCTTTTGGACAGGGTGCGGGAGACGACCACATTGTCAAAGCGCTTCACGAGGTCCAGGCAGTTGTCGTTGGCAAAATCGGCGTAAGCCTCGTCAATCCAGACTATTCCGTGGAACTGTTCGCAAAGGCGGACGATGGTCTCCTTCGGGAAGCTGTTGCCTGTGGGGGCGTTTGGCCGCGCCAAAAGCAACAGTGTGGCGTCACCTGCCTGACGGACGGCGTCTTCGGGGAGCTGGAACTGGTCGTCCAGTTCGATGCGGTTCACGCGGGCTCCCTGCAGGTCGGCGAGGACGGGATACAGCGAATAGCTGGGGTCCGTGCACGCCAACGCGCCGTTCTGATCGACGAACGTGCGGACGGCGATGGTCAGCAGGTCGTCGGAGCCATTGCCGCAGATCACTTCGTCCGGAGAGAGGCCAGTCCGCCGGGCCGCCGCCTGACGGACGGCGATGGCGCTGGGCTCAGAGTAGAGTCGAAGTCGCTCCAAATCAAAGGCTTTGGCCGCCTCTATGGTCTTGGCGGAGGGCGGATAGGGGTTCTCGTTGGTGTTGAGTTTGACAAAGGTGCGCCCGCGGGGCTGTTCGCCGGGGACGTAGCCTTGAATGGCGGCAATGCAGGGTCTGGAATATGTCTTGGTCATGGCTGTTGGGTCTGGAGACCCCAAGTCCTCAATTGATGGTTTTTCCTGTGGTCAAATAGTATAACGTGCTGAAAATCATCGGCGTGAACTGTCCACACACGGTGCCGGCGATGACGCCGACCATCAGCGGTTTGCACTTTTGGTACATCGCCCCGCCGCCGTATTTGGTGACCAGCCATTTCAGCAGGAAACCAATTCCGAAGGACAGGGACATGTACATGCCCTGATGGCCGCCGAAGAAGATGAAAATGACGGGATGGAGGGGCCACCACGTGTATTTCAGCCTGCCGAACGCCACCAGCAGGGTGATGGCGACGGTGATGAGAAAAGTCATGACGAGCATCCTGTCCGGCGCCATCTGAAGGAGGTGCTGGAAGCCATGCCGCCCCATGGCGGTCTCCTCCATGCCTTGGGCCTTCAGTTTGAGCACGGCTTCGACCGCATTGGCGAAGGGATAGTAGGAACTTGATCTGGGCCAATGGTTTACCATGGCGCCTTGGTCATATTGCCAATAGATGGTGCAGGGGATGGCCACCAGCACGGCGAGAATCATGACCGCCATGCCCCAGCGGAAGGTCCGCGCCAATGGCACTTGCCGCCCCTCCGTCAGTTTCATGGCCTGATTGATGAAGGGCATGACGGACCAGCCGGGGGCCGCCAGCAGCACCGTGGACGTAAGGAACATGATGACCAGAGGGCGGGGGCCCAGGGCGCTGGCGCCCAAGACGCCCCACAGGAACACACAGGGATACACAAAGGTGCCGATCTCAAAGGCGCCCGTCTCTGCAAGTACCCTGCTGACAACGGTATAGACCATAATGGCCAGCACGGTGTAGAGGATGCCCACGCTCCAGTGCAGCCCCGCGTGGTTCAGCAGCAGAATGAAGGCCACCGTGCCCACAAGGAAGAGCCGCATGCCCATGACGGCGTAGGGGGGGACGTTCTTCTCCTGCCCCTTCAGACCCACGGCGTGCTTCAAGACGGACAGATAATACTGTCGCCCCGTATAGAGGATGATGAGCAGGAGCCCAAAATAGCCGCCCGCGAAAATGAAGGGCTCCATGACCAGCGCCATCATCTTGCCGGCGCGGACCTCCACGCCGTAGATGGCGAAGATGCCGCTGATGAAGCAGTACAGCCACGGGCCGAACCACATGGAGAAGGATGCCTCCGACGGCAGAAAATAGGCCAGGCCGACGACGGCGGGCAGGATGAGCGGATGAAACAGCATGTCGCCCTTTCCGCGAACCACGGTGGGAAAGAGGGTCCGCAGCGGCTCCAGAGCCAAATCCAACTTGACGGGAATGAAGATGTCCGACTGCCAGCGGCAGAGATAGTTGTTCAAGAGAATCAGGAAGATGAACAGGAACCCGATGTAGAACAGGCGGTTATGGAGCATGGGGGCCATTTTGCCGTCCGGTCCGGGCAGGAGGGAGGAGGCGAACTGGACGATGGGGTAGGGCAGCTGTTCGTGGGCGCTCCATTGCTGATGGAAGACGGCGGCCAGCCCGAAGACGGCGATGAAGAAGCTGAACACGATGGGACCCCAGAAGAGGAACGGCCGTTTCCACACGCTCCACGGAATCTCCATGGGGTTGATGTGGTCATTGCCCTTTCCCATGCCCGTGATGTAGCCGTTCAGGCCAAGCTCGCCATTGGGTCCGTCGACGTCGCAGAGCATCTGCGGCGGAGCCAATTTCAGAATCTCCAGCTCCTTCCAGCTGGGGTTGACCCGTTCATCGTAGTGAGGGAACATGACCGTGCAGGGGAAAACCTGGCCGAAGCTCCAGCCGGGGACGCCGCAGGCGATGAGAAAGAGCGCCAGCACCACGGCCACTTCCCGCCCCCCCAGGGCCAGCTTCGCGTTGACTCTGCGCAGCAGCGGGTTCACCAGCAGGACATAGAAGACCAGTCCACCATATGCGACGGCGGGAAGGAGGGAGGAGACCATCAGACTGCCGGGCCGCACCACGTAGTCGCAGAAGTAGCAGAATGCACACAGCAACGTGGCGAGAAGAACCCCGATGACTAAGCTTCGAATCGTCATGGCTCAGTGTATAACTCCTTCAGCATCATCAACATAGCATGCAACTGATGTTGCACGACATCGATGCGCACCACCAATTGGTCGCGGGAGGCCACAATGCCCCCAAAGGATTTGGAGGCGGCCTTGGGCAGGTTCTTCAGATTGGGGTTGCAGTCCACGAAGGGGCCGCCCACCTGCAGGGTCATCAGCCGGGCCATGATGCGCTTTGTCACCGCTTCGCAGACCGCCATGGTCTCTGTGTCGCCCTTGAGCTTGGCGATGCGCCACGTGGCCATGAGGCCCTCCACCGCATAGCCCACATTGCCGCCGCGGATCTCCAAGTGGTTGTCCTCCAGTTGCCACCAGGTCAGGGCCTTGGCCGCCAGCGCGGCCACGTCGCCGCAGGGTTCCCATCCGGCGGCGACGTATTCGTCGCAGGCCATGCAGCCCCATTGGTAGAAGCCCTTGGTGTCGTCAGTGTCGCCTTGATTGAGCCAAATGTCTGTCAGATAACGTTCTACGAGCCTTGGCAGGGAATCGTTGATTCGCTCCAGCAAATCGGTCCGTCCACAATAGCGGGCCGCTTTGCAGTAGGCCAGCAGGGTCTCGCCGTCATAATAGGGGCTGGCCTCGTTGTTGCGGACGCCGCTGGGGACGTTGTAGGAGCGGCACCAACTTCCGTCCGGAAGCTCCTGTGATTTCAGGAAGGCGAGATGGAGGTCCAGCTGCCGATTCAGCTTCTCCTTGGTGTCCGCCGGAAGTGTATCTGCCTGGCCCCGAAGGAATTCCACAATGGAGAGGCAGTATAGGGCGATGGTTCCCGTGGTGATGTTCTCCTCTCCGAAGGGACTGGAGCACTGCTCCCCTGTGGGCAGGATTCGGGTGGATTTGGCATAATAGTCCATGCCCAGCAGGAGGGCCCGTCGGGTGGGTTCGTTGAAGCGGTCGCGGTTCAGGCAGGACAAACCCCACAACGCTCCTGCCTGGCGGACCGAATTGTTGTCGTCGCTGGTGTTTCCCGTGACCAGATTCAGCAGATAGGTGAAACGTCCATCTTGCTTCTGCTGAGAGAGATAGTAGGCTCTGGCCGCCTCGATGCTCTGGATGAGGGCGGCGCGGGTGATCTCGGGGTACTTCTCCAGTCGCTCCCAATGGCCCTTTTCGCCGAAGGGCGCCAGTTTCCGCTGCAGTGCCGCGATGTCAAAGGGGGCGCTGGCGGCGTCCTGTGCGCACGCGACGGCAATCGACAGAACGCAGAGGCAGATGATGGCGATGTGACGCATGGCAAGGTTCCTGTGATAGGGGACATGGTTGCATGACAAAAAAACATCCCCCTAATGTAATCTATGGACACGCAAAGGCAAAGGCGAAAGATGGAATATGACGGCGAACAGGCAGGAATTTGCTGTTAGAAATTAGGAATTTGATAATTTCACTGGAGCTTCTAGAGCTAGCTAGGCAGAAAAAGAAGGGGCGCCGCGCAATGCCCGACGCCCAATCCAGTGGAGATATTTGTCTATATTGTTCTATATCAACATATTACTTGATGTTGAACGCGGTGTTGTTCTCCGTGAGCAGGAAGATGCCGTCGTCCTGGGAGGCAAGATTCATCTTCTTGGCGGCATTCAGGATGTCGCCGCTGCCGCAGCTGGCCGCATGGCCGTCGAGGAAGGCCATGTTGGCGCGGTCGCCGTGGTTGAGGCGGAAGAGGTCGCCGCTCCAAGTGTTTCTGATGAACTGTGCGCCGGCCCACTGGAGGTTTGCATCCACATAGAAGCTGTCGCCATAGATGATGGTGGAGGAGGGATTCGTCATGTTCTGGGACAGAATCCATCTGGCGAAGATGGGATTCCATCCAACTTGCTTGACGACGTTGGAGTCCCATTCCGCTATGGTGACCTGGGCATAGGCCTGGTTCGGGGTGGAGATGATGTTCTCGAAGTCGTCGCACTTCGGGCAGGAGACGATATCGGAGTCCACCTCGATGTAGCCCAGAGACATCATGCAGATGGGCCACAGATAGTAGGCATTTCCATCCTGTTCGGCGGGAATGGTTTGGCCATTGATAGTCTTCGGATTCCACTGCCCCATGATGATGCGGCCGCGCCAGTCGTCCATGTACAGGATGGTAGATTGCAAGACGCCACGCATGTTGGATGTGCAGTTGACGGTGATGGCTTTCTGCTTCGCCTTGGCCAGCGCGGGCAGCAGCATGCCGGCGAGGATGGCGATGATGGCGATGACGACCAGCAGTTCGATGAGGGTGAAGGCTTTTTTCATGATGAAAACTCCTAAGTGATTGCGTGTCAATGTTTTACCCAACCCGAATATTGCCTTCGGGAGACCAAGAGGAAAACGCTCAATGACATGCGGTATCACTGTATACAATTATAGCAAAGTTTTCAGCAAAAACAAGAGGGGCACGGCTTTTTTTCTTCTATTATCGCTTTTTTGGGAATCCCATAGCGATGAACATGCCCCGCGTCCCATGCCCCGCGTCCCGCGAAAAGTGAAACAGCAAGCAATACCAATCGCGGAGAAATTATGCAATCGTTAGTGTCTTTTGTGGACTTCTTCCAAATTGTTATAAGTTTTTTTCCTATTTTTCTGACTGGAGGAAGAAGACAA
Source organism: Lentisphaeria bacterium (assembly GCA_016288215.1). Taxonomy (GTDB): domain Bacteria; phylum Verrucomicrobiota; class Lentisphaeria; order Oligosphaerales; family Oligosphaeraceae; genus Tb-RUG-64. The sequence goes on from JAEEYQ010000040.1 coordinate 11,207, forward strand.
ACTGAGCGGGAGTAACAACAAACGGCTTGTTGGGAAAATGGCGTGAGTTTCCTGTAACAAGCATGGAGTCGAAAACTTCACGTCCAGCCATGGTCACGGCATAGAAACAGCGGTCTTTAGGGTCGCTGACCTCTTGATATTGCTCTACATAAGTTGAAATATATAGTCCAGATGCTGTAATTCTTTGTAGGACAACATCTACCAATTTAATAGGAAAGTGAAATTTCTCCCTTGCGAGCACATCACGATATTCGTTCACAATCTCTTCGCTTAACAAGGGAATGGTTTCTCCAAGAATGACAGACTGCAGAACCTGTCCTGGAATGGACTGCATGTTCAAAAGAGAAGAAACAAGGACATTGGTGTCTATGACGGCATAAATCATCATTTGCCATCCCTAGAAGCTCTGATTTCAGCATTTATCTCGTCAAGAGTCATTTGCGAATTGCCGTTTGCCTGCGAAATGTCGGAAAGTCTTCGCATGGCGGCAAGAGCTTCTTCAGAAGAGGGAGACGGTTTCAATTTTACAGGAAACGGGACTCCCTGTTCCTGAACAAGCTTGACAAGACTCATCCGCAGGTATGTTGACAAATCAAAGCCAAGTCTCGTGCACAGCTCGTTCGCCTGTTTTCGCAAGACATCATCAATCCGAAATTGAACAAGTGAGTTTGCCATGAGGTTCTCCTAAATGCAATATATTTCAGTTAAATGACAATATACTTCAATAAAATAATAAATGCAAGCATTTAAAAGACATAATAATGTTTTGCGCAATGCTCAGTTCCCCATGAGGGTGTTTATTATCCACAGAACGCACAGAATATACAGAAGCGTTCCGCCATGTCCTACGTCCCACGTCCCATGTCCCACGTAATGCGAAACAGTCCGTGTTGTCGTTTTCGGTTTGTGAATTCCTTATTATATTATAGTGGTATAGGAAAATATCAACACCACACGGACGCGACGCGGGCGGACGGCGGAAGACCGGCGGCCATCCCGCGGTGGCCATTGAATGAACAGACAGGAAAGACAACAGCGATGAGTGAAGAACAGAATGTGTCGGAAAGCTCCCAAGTCCCTGCGGAGGATCTTCGGTCCATGCGCATCAAAAAGGCGGAGAAGCTGATTCAGGACGGCGTCAACCCCTATGGCCATCGGGTCAATGGGCTGACCGCCTGCACGGACGTCAAGGCCGCCTATGCCAAATTGGCTGAGGGGGAGAGCCTCAAGGTTAAGGTCGCCGGCCGCATGACCGCCAAGCGGGTCATGGGCAAGTCCACCTTTGCCAAACTGATTGACCAAGACGGCGCCATCCAAATCTATGTTCAGAAGAACGTGGTGGGCGACGAGCCCTACGCCGCCTTCAAAGCCCTGGACATCGGGGACATCCTTTCTGCTGAGGGAGAGGTATTTACGACGCACACAGGGGAGGTCAGCATCCGCGTGGAGGCCTTCGAGCTGCTCAGCAAGTCCCTGCGCCCCCTGCCGGAGAAATGGCATGGCCTCTCCGACATGGAGCAGCGCTACCGTCAGCGCTATGTGGACTTGATCTGCAACGACGAAGTTCGACGCACGTTCCAGCTGCGGTCCCGCATCGTTCAGGAAATTCGCAACTATTTGAATTCCAAAGGTTTCATGGAAGTGGAGACGCCCATGATGAGCGCCCTGGCCGGCGGAGCCGCCGCCGCCCCCTTCAAGACCTATTACAACGCGTTGGACTGCACCATGTACATGCGCATCGCCACGGAGCTTTATCTGAAGCGGCTGCTGGTCGGCGGCTTCGAGAAGGTCTTTGAAATCGGCCGGAACTTCCGCAACGAGGGCATGGACCGCCGCCACAATCCCGAATTCACCTCCATCGAGATCTACGAGGCCTATTCGGACTGCCGCGGCATGATGGAGCTCATCGAGGACCTGATCTGCACCGTGGCGCAGAACCTCTTCGGCACCTTGGTCTTCAAGCGGGCGGATGGCGTGGAGATCAACCTGACCCGTCCATGGCGGGCGGTCCCCTACCATGACCTGATTCGCGAAAAGATGGGCGCCGACTGGATGGAGCTGGATTTGGACACCATGCGCGCCAAGGCCAGGGCGTTGGGCCTTGCCATCACCGACGCCATGGACGCGAAGGAAATCACCCACGAAATCTACGACAAGACCATTGAGCACACGCTGATTCAGCCCACCTTCGTCACTCGGCTGCCTGCGTTTTTGGTGCCTCTGGCCAAATGCTGCCCTGACAATCCGGAGCTGGTGGACGTCTACGAGCTGGAGATCAACGGACAGGAGATCGCCCCCGGCTATTCGGAGCTGAACGACCCCATGGAGCAGCGGGCCCGCTTCAGCGAGCAGCTCATCGGCCGCGGCGACCTGGAAGGGGAAGTCAACCGCATTGACGAGGACTTCCTGACGGCGTTGGAATTTGGCATGCCTCCCGCCGGCGGCCTTGGCATGGGCATTGACCGGCTGGTCATGCTGCTCACTGGCGTGCCGTCCATTCGGGACGTCATTTTGTTCCCCCAGATGCGGCCCCAGGGCTGACCATTTCAGTCAACTCCACCGGCGGCTGGCTCAACTCCGGCTCCCAAACCCGGCGGAGCAACGCCATATGATTTCATAAGTTGTTTTAAATAAATAACTTATTCAATGTCAGAAACAAATGCGTGGGTGGGGAAATGCCTCCGTTTCAGAAAATCACGTTTCACGGGAACCCAAGGAGATATCATGCGCAAGACACTGTTCGGACTGATGATTGCATGTGCGGTCATGGCGGAGACGGTGCTGAAGCTGGAGAATCCGGGCTTCGAGACGGAGGGGACGGGATGGTCGGGGAGCGGCAATTTCGTCAGCTACATCGCGGAAGCCGCCCATTCCGGGGAGCGGGGGCTGCATATCGATGACACGTCTACTAAGGACGGATCGAGCGTCCACAGCGAACGGTTTCCCGTCCAGCCTGGCCGCTCCTATGCCATCCGCTTCTGGGGGCGGAGCCCCTCCGGAGAGTGTATCACAGGAGTCTACATGCGCTTCTTCAACGCCAACGGCAATCTGATTCCCTATTCCCCTTCGAAGAAGGAGAATCTGCTAAGCATCGGAAGCAGGGAGTGGATTCTGCACATGCTGATGGGAAAGGCTCCGGAAGGCGCCGCCACGATGGACGTGTGGATCCATTCCTACGCCGGCAGCGAAGGCCAGACGGATCTGGATGATTTCAGCATCTCCGAAGTGACCGATGACGAGGCGAAGAAGCTGAAGGGCTCCCTGCGGTCGTGGCGTCTCGAAAAGCGCATTGACGAAATCGCGCAGATGCTGCCGGACGAGCCGCGCGGCTGTGGCCCCACTGGCGCCGACAGGGCGAAATGGGCTCCGCTGATGGAGACGTCGAATGCGCCCAGCTATATTGCCGATGCGGAGCGTCAGCTAACGGAGGAACCCGTCTTTTTAGATGATGAAATCTATCTTGAATACACCAGAACAGGCGTGAGACGGTCCTATGAGGCGCTTCTTCGGCGGCGCTCAAGCCGGCTCGAGAATTTCGTCTATGCGGAGCTTCTCGAGTGGAAAGGGCGCTTCCTGCCCGCCATCGAGGCGGACATGGAGCGGATCTTCAACGAGAAGAGCTGGACGCTTCCCGCCCATGACGGCAATCTGACATGCTTCCGGCAGGAGGTCTTCCACGGCGACCTGGTGGCGACGGAGCTGGCCGCCAAGCTGGCGCAGTTTGACTGGTTGCTGGGGGACAGGCTTTCGCCAAACATCCGATGGCGGCTCCGCGAAGAGTGCCTGAAGCGGGTCATCGACCCCTATCGGGAGGACATCCGCAGCGACGAGATGCGCAACGGCCACTGGTGGATTAAGACCACGAACAACTGGAACGCGGTCTGCACCTCCAACATGGTCCGCGCCTGCATGATCCTGCTGGAGGACAAACGGGAGCGGGCGGAGATCCTCGCGGCCATGGAAATCTCCAACAGGATATTCCTCAAGGGATTCACGTCGGATGGCTTCTGCTCCGAAGGCGTCGGCTACTGGAACTACGGCTTCGGCCATTTCACCACCATGGCGGAGACGGTCCTGGATGTGACCGGCGGCAAGCTGAACATCTACGACGGCGCGGAGAACATCGAGGCCATCTGCGCCTATGCGCGCGACATCCAGATCGACGACGGCATCTGCCCCGCCTTCGCGGACTGCGACGTGAAGGCCCGCCCGTCGTCGCAGACACTGACGCTCATCCAGCGGCATTTCCCCCAGACGCTTCTCTGCCGCATGCCTTCAATGACCAAACTCGGCTCCTATGAGGAAATCGCATTGATGCTGTTCACCGACGAGACTCCCTTCGCCGCAAAGGCCCCCGAGAAACCCACTTTCCCGCCACGCAGCCTCTTCAGCGACGCAGGCATCTACATTGGCCGCAGCTTCGACGATGAGGCGAAGCGTCTCGGCGTGGCCTTCAAGGCGGGGCACAACGCGGAACAGCACAACCACAACGACGTGGGCTCCTACGTGGTCGCCTTCAACAAAAACTTCTATGTTGTCGACCCGGGCAGCGAAATCTACACACGGCGCACCTTCTCCGCGCAGCGCTACGAGAGCCAGATGCTGAATTCCTTCGGCCATTCGGTGCCTGTGGTGGCCGGCCAGCTGCAGCAGACAGGCCGCGAGGCAAGTGGCCGTTTCGTGAAGACGGATTTCACGGACGGGATGGACACGATTGTCTGCGACATGACAAAGGCGTATGCCCAGGTCAAGGAGCTCAGGAACCTGCTCCGCACAATCCGCTTCGACCGCGCGAAGAAAAGGCTCAGCGTCCGCGACGAGGTGGAATTCACGTCACCGCAGGATTTTGCGACGGCGGTCATCACCTATCAGACGATACGTCAGATTGACGAAAGGAACCTGGCCATCTACAACGGCGACGGCGGCGTACGGGTCGCCGTCTCCTCCGAAGGCGGAGAGACGGCGGTCGACATCGGTGAAGTCGTCAACGAGAACTCGAAGAATCCGAAACGCATCGGCATCGCCATGACACAGCCCGTCCTCAAGGGGGCCATCACCGTGGAGATCGACATCCTTCCCGAAAGCTTCGAGCGGATCGGCTTCTATCAGGCGCCTGACGAGGCGGATTTCAAGCCGCAGACCGAGCGGGCCATCATGGTGGAGGCCGAGAGCTTCAGCACGCAGGAGGGGGGCGAGGTCATCGTCATGGACAAGGTGGACGCCAGCGGGCAGGCCTTCAAGATGTGGGACAACAAGGGACACAGGCTCGGATGGAACGTGGATGTCCCGCAGGATGGTGTCTATGCGATTCAGTTGCGCATGGCCAACGGCAACATCTATAACGAGGGCCTGCGCAATGTCGCCGTGGACGGTGCCCTGCTCCATCCGGCCGAGACTCCTCTCCGTCTCCCCATCACCTCCGGCTGGGCCAATGACAAGGCCGAAGACTGGCGAGTCGTCTGGCTTGCCAAGGACGGCAAGGCCATCCTAACGCCCCTCGCAAAGGGACGGCATGTCCTCACCATGGAAAACGCCGACGGCCACGGAATCGTCCTCGACTGGATTCGCCTTGTACCGGTTAAATAGATTTAACCAATTGAATATCAATCAATTATGACTATAATGCCTTTTAGGTGCAGAAAGATGGACGCAATGAAGAAACTCCTTTTCATGGCCTTGTTTTCCGCCATGGCACTTCATGCGGAACTTGTTCCAAATCAATCCCTTATAAAAGGAGGAGCCCAGCCGGAGGGATGGGTTGCCCCCGGCGAGTTCGGCAGTGTGGTAAAGGGGCGGACGGATGAGGCCGCCATCGCCATCCGTCCTGATGGTGCGGAAGGCCACGCCTGGCTCTCCGATCCGCTGCCGCTGAAGCCCGGCGGCGTCTATTACCTCTCCTTTTGGGCAAAGAGCATGGATCCCATAGCCGAAGGCACGGCGGTGACCGGCACGGACTTCTGCAACGTGGACATCGGCTGCCCGCCGGAAAACTGGACTCGCTACAGCTATGTCTTTGCTGCCCCCGCCGACATCACGGGAAGGGGTCCCCGCCTGCGCTTCGGCGAATGGCACACCAAAGCCCGAATCTGCTTCGACGACTTCTCCCTTCAGGAGCTCCAGCCCGTCTATGGTCAGTTTGACGGCATCGAGCTGGGCGCCGGCGAAAAGATTCACATGAACGAATACAGCTTCACGTTCGAGCCGGAAGGGCCGGCCCGCAACCACTGTCGGGCTCTGGTAGGCCACATGGCGGGGTTCAACACCAACCGCTGGGTTCTCGGGCAGGGGGCATGGATCGAATACGGCCACCATGTCAATGGCCGCCGTCAGCTGGCCGCCCGGCTCATGGTCAACGTGGGCTACCATGTGGGAGGCACCCTGCGCGTCATGGTCTCAAAAGATGAAACCAACTGGCGGGAAGTCGGTTCATTGAACGGCACGGGGGCCTGCAACGTCACCCTCCCCGCCGATTTGTTTCCGGCGGACCGCATGTATGTGAAATTGATGGCGGAGTCCAATCAGGAGCGTGACGGCAAGACGGCGGATCCGGGCTCGTTCCAAGTTGGAGTCTACCGCTATGAGGCCACATTGGAGGGCGGGCCGCTGTCCCTCACGGGGGAAACGAACTACATGGCCATGGAGAACAACACGCCGGATTTGGACGTGAAAATTCTTCGTCTGGGCGACTGCCTGCCCTTCGGCGAGAACGTGATGCAGTTGGAGCTTTTCACCAAAGGCAAGGCGCTGTCGGTGGAGCCGGTTCTTTCCGTTCTCATGGATGAAGGGACGGCGAGGGAGTTCAAGGCGGAGCGGATTCAGGTTGCGGAGCAGCCCTGCCGCGTGACGATTCCCTACGAGGTGACGGACGTGGGCCGAGGCACCCTTCGGCTAGTTCTTGGGGGCGATGCCGCCGTCAAGGCGGAAAAGTTCTTCGAGGTGCCGCCCTCCTTCTCAAGCGACTATGGAGAATGCCTTGAGGGGGACGCCGACTCCGCGGAGCTTTGGTGGGCCTCTTCCGCATGGAAGATACATCGGAACAGGGGGTTGCCGAAAGCCGTCGGACGCGCCGTGAAACTGGCAGCCGCACGCAATGAGGCGGAGGCGGTCCAGCTGGTTCTGCGGCCGAAGGCGAATTTGTCCAACGTGAAGATCGAGGCCACGGCACTGCAGGGACCGGCAGGAGCGGTCATTCCCTCCGAAAGCGTGGAGTTCCTGATGGTCAAATATTTGAATATAAGCCGCCCGACGGACAGTTCCACGGTGGCGGGGCTGTGGGCGGATCCGCTGCCGGCCATTGTGGGGCCCTTCTCCGCGGAGGCGAACGTGAATCAGCCCCTGTGGATTCGGATCAAGGTTCCCAAAGGCGTGCCGGGCGGCCTGTACAACGGCACTGTGCGGCTGCAGGCGGATGATGGCTGGCAGGCGGACGTCCCGCTCCAGCTGGAGGTCTACGGCTTCGACTTTCCGGACAAGGTGAGCTGCGTCACCTCCTTCGGACTGGACTACTGGCGGATTTTCCAATATCACGGCCTGAAGACCGAGCCGCAGAAACGGCTGGTCGTCGACAAATACCTGAAGAACTTTGACGAACACCACATCAGCCCCACAAGCATAACTCCCTTTGCGGAAATCGGCTTGTCTCTGGAGAATACCACTTGGCTCTACGGCGTGCAGGACACCACCGTCGCCCACGGCGGAAAGGCCTCCTGCCGCGTGACGGACAATTCCACCTCTGAACATTTCAATATGAAGACCGCCAAGACCATTCCCGCGGGCAAACGCTACCGTCTCCGCTTCTGGCACCGCTCCGACAAGCCGGACCATCGGATCCTCCTGACGCGGCAGCACTGCGACGGAAAGGGGAATTGGATGAGTGGCAGGAACAAGGACATCCCCATTGACAGCGGAACGGATTGGCGGTTCTATGAGGAGACTTTCGCGGAGTACCCGCAGGACGCGGCATCCTTCTCCCTCTGCATTTGGGCCACGCTGTGGACCAATGACGGAGCCCTGACCGGCACGGTGTGGGTGGACGACCTGGAGCTGGTGGATTTGGAGACTGGAGAGACCCTCTCCGCTTCCAGCGATTTCGAGCAGGAGATGGACAAGCCGGAGCTGGCCATTGACTGGAAGGCGTGGGATGAGGAGATGGAGGCCGTGTTCAGCCGCTACCATTTCACCAGCTTCTGCATGCCCATCGTCGGTTTGGGAGGCGGAACCTACTACAGCCACAATGAACCCTTCTTCATGGGCTTTCCAGAATCCTCCCCCCATTACGATCGGCTCCACGGCGACTACCTCCGCCGGCTGAACGCCCATCTGAAGGAAAAGGGCTGGGCGGACATGAGCTACTGCTATTGGTTCGACGAGCCGGACCCCAAGGACTATCCCTTCGTGCTCAACGGCTTCCTGAAGCTGAAAAAGAACGCGCCGGACATTGGCCGCATGCTCACGGAGCAGTTCGAGACGGGACTGGAGGGCGGCCCCAACATCTGGTGCCCCCTGACCACCTGCGTGGACAAGGAGACCGTGGCCGAACGGACCAAGAGGGGCGAGACCTTCTGGTGGTACATCTGCTGCACGCCAAAGGCCCCCTTCGTCACGGAGTTCATCGACCATCCGGGGACGGAGTCCCGCGTGTGGCTCTGGCAGACATGGGATTATGGCGTGAAGGGCATCCTGATCTGGACCAGCAACTATTGGACCAGCTACACCGCCTATCCCGATGAAAACAATCCCCAAAACCCCTATGAGGATCCCATGAGCTGGACCTGCGGCTATGGCACTCCCGCCGGCACCAAATCACCGTGGGGCAACGGCGACGGCCGCTACATCTACCCGCCGGAAGTCTGCGCGGACGGCAATCCCAAAGAACCCTGTCTGGATGGCCCCGTGGACAGCATCCGTTGGGAGCTGCTACGGGACGGCATCGAAGACTATGAGTATTTTGTCATGCTCCGCCTTCTCATTGCGGAAAACGGCAATCGGGTGACGGATGCACAACGTATTGAATATGAGGAACTTATGAAAGTTCCAGAGGAAATTTCCTCCTCTTTGACGAAATTCACCTTCTCTCCGGAGCCCATGGAGCGGCATCGGGAGAGACTGGCCCGTGCCATCGAGACCTTGACGAAAAACTAGATTTGTGATTAACTTGTGATGGTTCTCAACACCAACAGTAAGGAAACGCCATGAACACCACCATCCGAAATGTCCTGTTTGCCACCATCGTTCTGTCCGCCGCAGGGGGAATCTGCCTTGCACAGCCCACGCGTCCCATGATCAGCACCACCATCGACTTTTTGGATTACGCCTTCTTCAAGCACGAGGGCCCGGAGAACTACTATACGCTGGAGGAGTACGAGAAGGAGCTCAAGGAGCTGGCCGACGCGGGCATCAAGAAGATCTACTTGCGGGTGAACATCTGTGGACTGACCCATTATCCCTCCAAGGTCTCCGCCCAATATGGCGAAAACGGCGCATTGCATTGGAGCATGGAGGAGCAGGGGCTGCGGCTGGTGGAGACCTACAAGCACTACAATCCCTGCACGGAGACCATCCGCATCGGCCATAAATACGGCATGGAAGTCTGGGCGTGGGAAAGTCTGCACGATGACGCGGGCGTCTGCTACTCCGCCTCGGACCTGCCTGAACGCTATGCCGACATCTATCATAAGCTGGGCGGCTGGGCCCTTCTCGACCCCTTCTATCTGGACAATCCGGATGCCTTGGCGGAAATCGACCCCCGCTTCAAGCCCGATGAGGCGGCCATCCAGCGGAGAAACCAGACGGCCCTGCGGCTTCCCATTGAAAAGATCGTCTTCACCAATCCGGAGAACAAATGGAGGGAGCAGCCCAGCGACAAACTCACGCAGGACAACCTCCGCGTCTACGTCAGCTCCAACAACAAACAGTATGTTCTCTATGACAAACCCTTCTCATTCAAGATGCAAAAGGTAGATGGCCGCAATCAGATCGAACTGTCCGGCCTGAACATCACCGTCCCCTACATCAAACTGGACTGCACGAACAACGATTCCAGATTCTCCATGGTTATTGCCAAACCCGTCGGTCAAGGCAAGCTCTACAACACCGCCGGCGAGCTGATTCCCTCCACATGGAATTGGGGGAACGGCGAGCCGGACAAAACCTGGCTGAACTTCAGCCATTTCACTGGCGCCGCCGGGTGGGACTATCAGGACCGCAATGTGGGATGCTTCGCAGGAGAAGTCCCTCAGGCCCGCTACTATCTCGGCGTGGTCGAATACGCCACGAAAAAGGGCATGGACCACATGGTCGACCGCTTCCGTGAGCTGACGGAATACCCCTTCGACGGCTATATGTTCAACACGCGTTGCCACAGTTCCCGCGCCGATGCCGACCGCTATGGCTTCAACCCCGAGGTGCTGGAGAAATTCAAGGCGCGCTACGGCCATGAATACGCCGGCACGGAGGAGGACCAAAAGGGCGTCTGCCAGATTCGCGCCGAAGCCATCGCCGACTTCTTCAAGAACTGCAAGGCCATCTCGAAGGGCCGTCCCATCTACATGTCCGCCCCGCGGCCTTTGGAGATCGCGACCAAGGAGAAAATCCATGATACCTTCGGCCCGCTGCCATGGCTCTACAAGCGCTATTTCGCCGACGGCTCCATCGATGGCGTCGTCATGATTGGCAAGAACTGGATTGACGGCGATGATTTCTCCGACTATTTCACTGATGAGATCACCGGCGGCAAGCCCATCAAGATTGGCATCTTCCGCGAAGGCGCACGCTATGGCCGCAACAAGGACTTCTTTTTCAAGGACATGGCTAAGCTCGTCAAGACGAACCTGAGCGAAATCGAGTTCTATGAAAGCATGATTCTCAACCAACAGCACGACATGTTGGACTTCATCCGCAAGCTGAACGCCGAATAGGAGAAGTCACTGGCAAAGGGCGGCAGGGGAAGCAGACGGAATCCGTAAATTTATACATAACATTAACGGATTAAACAACTTACAGATATTCTGCCTCCCCCGCCGCCGTCAGATTTCCTCGGTGAAGAGTCGCTCCTTCCCATGGAAGACGACGGCGAGGCGGAGGAGGGTGACGGTGTCGTTTGGCGCAAGGCGCCGGTTTTCGGCGAGACGGTGGTCGGCGGCGCAGCGGATGTCCGGATACGTGATGAGCCGCGGTGCCAAGGTCAAGTCCGCGAAGACGAAGCCTGCCTCGTGAATTCTTCAAAAAAATCATCTTGCCTATTGTAATTTGGGCCAAAGTTTAGTATAATTATACACGTGTTTTCCGAAAAGGTTTACCCCTTTGTCGCCTGGAAAAAATTCGGGGGGGTAAATCCTTGAACGGGAACAAGTTAGAAAAAGGAACCATCATGAAAAAAGCGTTTACTCTCATCGAACTCCTCGTCGTCATCGCGATCATCGCGATCCTTGCCGGCATGCTGCTGCCCGCGCTGGCCAAGGCAAAACAGAAGGCATTGGCCGTCAACTGCACATCCAACCTGAAGGGCGGATTGGAAAGCGGCATTCTGTATTTGGATGATTTCAGTGGCCGTTTCCCCATCTACTACGATGATAACAGCATCTTGTTCAACCTGCACGGCAAAATGGTTGCCCCCCTGTCCTGGGCGGGTACCTTGGTCTCCTCGGGCTACATGGAAGAGGACAGCGCCATTATGACCTGCCCCACGCTTCATAACAACGCCGTTGTGCAGGTGGACAACAATGTCAGATACTGCACCTACCAGAGGGTCTATGGCATTGCCCATGTGAACTGCTGGGAGTCCAGCGCCGTTGATTTCAAGGGCTACAATCGCTTCCTGCTGACCAATCTTCTGAAGAACCCGGGCTACACCATTCTGATTGGCGACTCTTGGTACAGCGGTCACAGCGACATGCTTTACAACACGTGGACCCATGGCCCCAGTGATTATCTCTGGAAGATGATGCACAATGAGCGCGGCAACATGGCGTATGCCGATGGCCACGTGGCCTCCTGCAGCGGCGGCGACATGCTGGCGTCCATCAAAAAGATGCCCATGGCGGACAAGACCCAGATCTGGTTCTACACGCAGGATAACGTCAAAGTCAACTTCAAATAGTTTGCACGACGTCTTTTCCTGAAAAGGACTGACTTCCCAGACGCCCCGAAACACCTCCCAAAAGGCGCTTTCGGGGCGATCGTTTTTGGGGAAGGGACAGTTTTCGTCGCCGTTTCCAACATCTGCCCGCATTTGCCCTGCAGTGGCAGGGAGTGATTTGACCAAAGTTGCAATTATTGCAAGTTTGAAGAAGGTCTGAATCGCCTTGGCGGTCTTCCCGCCACGATGATGAAAACGTGCCGTCGTGGGCCATTTTTGACCCTTTTTTCAGAGAGAATGGCCGTCCAGGGCCCCTAGAGCGCGTTCTAAGGCATGCTACCCCTTTTTAGGTATATTAATACCTGAAATGCAAGTGGTCCCTTCTAGGCCCCTCTGGATGCGTTTCTGCGTTTTCCATATTTGGAGGAAAAGCGGCCTTTTTGGGGGGTGAGGTTGCAAATAATGCAACTTTTTAAGAAGGATAGACCGCCAAATCTGTCAAACTCAGAGGGTTCATTTCCTCAGGGGCAATGATTCAGCCAGCCGCCTTCGGACTGCCGTCTATTTTGCTGCAAGTTATTATCCTCCAAATGGAAATGGCGACTGCATTTGCTTCGGTATCTGGGCGGCGGTCGCGTCGTGTTCAAGATTACGGACTGAATTTGGTGTTGGGATTGAGGCTTTTATCAGTGGCCAGTGTCAATTCGTCTTTTTGTCCAAGGCTCTTCAATAATTTCGACATAGATTATCCAATATTGATTTGTCAAGTAGAAAGTCGATGATACCGACGTATGAAATGCCGTTGTCATCGGTATAGAATGGCTGGTCAATAGCCGTGACGACCAGCTTTCGGAAAGAATCCTTTGTGTGTCTTAGAGAGAGAGTTTCCTGATTTCTCTTGGCTTCTGACGAGATATCCCATGCGCTTTGAATGTATAGCTTTTCAAGCCCCATGTTTACAACAAAGTCAATTTCATGCTGTCCCTTTTCCCTGACTCCCGCTTTCCGTGTCTCAATTTCAACGACCCCGACGTCAACCTGGGCGCCTCTGCTTATCAGTTCGTTGTAGATGACATTTTCCATCAGATGCGTGTATTCCGTCTGACGATAATTCAGCCTTGCATTTCGAAGCCCCACGTCCTCCACATAATACTTTGACGGATAGGAAAGGTACTTCCGGCCCTTTACATCATATCGTTCCACTTTTTCAAAGATATACGCCTGCTGAAGATAGGTGATGTAGGATTTCACGGTATTGACATTGCTTTCTATCTTCTGTGTTGATTTCAGGGTATTCACCAGATTCGTCAGGTTGGTTAGGCTTCCAATGCCGCTCATCAGGACATCGACTATGTATCCAAGCAAGACATCGTCTTTCAGGTGATTCCTCTCCACTATGTCCCGAAGATACAGGGTTTGAAACAGGCTGGCAAGGTATCTGCGGCGTGCCATGTCATTTGCGGAAAGAACCGCTTCAGGCATCCCTCCATAGAGCATGTATTTTTCAAGGGCCTGTCGTTCAGCAAGTCCGCTGACTGGATAGTATTCGGAAAAAGACAGAGGATAAAGACGGATGATTTTTCCCCTGTCCCTGAAATGGGTTGCCACGTCATCAGCAAGCATCCTTGAATTCGAACCCGTCACGTAGACATCCAGATTCGGCATCCTCAGCAGTCCGTTCAACACATCATAAAAGGTGATTTTTGCGTTTGAACCTTCGACGCTGCTGGGGACTTCCTCGCACATCTGGATTTCATCAATAAAGATATAATAACGAGAGCGTGGAGACTTGATGCTTTGATGAATATATGCGGACAATTTTCGTGGATCCCTTAGTTCCTCCTGTTCCAAACGGTCAAGCTCTATTGTTATGATATTGCCTGGACGGACATGGGCGGCAAGAAGATGACGGCGAAACAGGGTATTCAGGAGGAAACTTTTCCCGCATCTGCGTATTCCTGTGATGATTTTCACATACCCGTCATGCTTGCATTCAATCAAGCGTTCAAGGTAGTATTTGCGTTCAATAATCATCGTTGGCCTTGTTTAAAAGTTTTGGGACAATCCCTAAAGTTTTAAGTCAAATAAATATATTGCCCTTTGGCAACTTTGCCACTCATACATTGCAATTTTGTTTAAAAGTTTCGGGATAATCCCCGAAGTTTGAAAAGAGAGTGTGGCGGGATTGACCGTGGAGATTCCATGTCCTGGCCAAGCTGGACGGCGGTCGCGTTGTGTTCGGGATTACAGGCAAGCGTCCGCGCACAGTGGTCGGCAGCCTGGCGTTCAAGCAGCCAGGGCGGACACAAAGGGCTGATTGACCGCCTTCACATCAATATCAATTTCATGCAGTTGTCTGATGAGGCAGACTCTCGCGTACTGGTGTTCATGTTGCCGTCGTGGGCCATTTTTGACCCTTTTTTCAGAGAGAATGGCCGCCCAGGGCCCCTAGAGCGCGTTCTAAGGCATGCTACCCTTTTTTAGGTATATTAATACCTGAAATACAGATGGCCCCTTCTAGGCCCCTCTGGATGCGTTTCTGCGTTTTCCATATTTGGAGGAAAAGCGGCCATTTGGGGTTTTTGAAGTTGCAAATAATGCAACTTTTTAAGAAGGATAGACCGCCAAATCTGTCAAACTCAGAGGGTTCATTTCCTCAGGGGCAATGATTCAACCAGCCGCCTTCGGACTGCCGTCTATTTTGCTGTAAGTTATTATCCTCCAAATGGAAAGGGCGATAGGCACTGCCGTCCCACTGCCAGACGGTGCAGCCGTTGCCTTCTGGCGGTGAAAAGGGAAGGCTGTCCAGCTTCCAGCCGATTCCACCGCCATGGGACGGCTTTTCTCCCTTCGCCGGCACATCCAGTTCCCTTGGGACGGCATCGGGAAGATGGATCCAAAAGCCCTCCGTCAGCAGACCGCTCTTGCGGACGACGGCTTTCCGCTCGACTCCCCATGCTTCCAATCCTCCCAAATCCGCCTCATGAACGGCGAAAGGGGCGGCGCACAGATTCCAGCCAGGCCGTAGCCGAAGAGCCATCATCTTCCTTATATAGTGGATATAGCGGACATCGCGGAAATCCGGCAGGCGGTCGCCAGTCGTGAAATCCACCGTCTCGTGAGAGGAGGTTCCCGCGGCAAAGGCCGTCGGCTCCTCGCCGAAATGGATTTGGCGACCGCTGTTGGCTTCTGGTGGGAAGCGGATGGCCAGCTCCGAGGCGTCAATCTGGCAGTCTCCGCCGTTGATTTCCAACAAGTTATCGTCATTGGCGGCAAATTTGACTCCAATGGCGGTGTCTTCCAGCTGGAGCCGCCCGCCAGTCATGCGGAATGCGGCGTCTTCGCCGTCGGTCTCCCCAAGTTGGATGCCGATGTGGCCTCCCGAAACGGTCACGTCGGCATGGCGGGCCTGAAATTGGCGCGTCGCCGTCACTCCGCAGCTCTCCATTTCGGCCTCTTCCGGAGAAGGCAGGCTGACGGAAAGGGCGGCGTGCTCCAAACGCACTTCGCCACCGCAGAAGATGCCGCCCACGGCGGCTCGAATATGGAGCGTAGCGTCGTGGACGGTCAGAGTGGATGCCTGTTCGCCGATGAGCAGCCCGTAGCCGAAGTCGGGGTCGAAGGCGTCAATGAGAAGGGAGCCGCCGCCGCAGAGCGTGAGGTCGCATTCGGCGTAATAGGAGTCGATGCCAGGTCCTCCGGTATCTCCTATCTTGTTTTCTCCCAACAGGATAATGGTGATGGACTCCTCCTGGATCAAGATGCCGCCGTAGGAGAACTGCTCTTCGCAGGCCTGCGTGATGCAGGCGTTGTCCAATGTCAGGACATGGGCGGCGGGGTCATAGCGGGCGGAGCCGTCGCCGCAGGGGATGACGAGGCGGTCATCGGAGAATTGTTGGTTGTTGACCCAACAGGGATAGTCTTTGGCCCACAGCAGGGTCAGCGGAAGCAGAATGGCGGGAAGAAGCAGTTTCATGGCATTTCTTTCATAAAAGAACAATATTGCATTCATATATGATAATATTCTTTCATAAAATTACAAGAAAGACAATGGTGTTTTGTGACAAATTATTTTTGTAACTATTCAAAACCATCCGCTAAAGCTCAATTTGTGGTCATAATTCGGCCCCGTTGGGGCCGTAAAATCAGAGGGGGCACATTCATCCCCCGGGTCTCGCCTTGCTCGACCCGGGGTTACGTAAATTAGGCCCTTTCAGGGCCTTACAAAACACATGCATGCAAGTTCACATGTCATCATGCCTCAAAGAGAGCCGCAACGCGGCTCAATTAAGGTAACCCCGGGTTGAGCGGAGCGAAACCCGGGGGCAAGCCTCACCCCATGGCTCCACGGCCCCAACGGGGCCGAATTATGACCATGAATATTGCTTTATGGATAGGTTCTGAATTGTTACCGTTTGGCATGAGTTGCAATGTGGCGTTCATGGGATATTGTAGAGAGAAATCATGAGATTAGCCGCGCCATGCCGTTGGCTTGGCCATATACAAGTCGTTCAACATCAAGGAAATGAGAAATGCAGACAAAACAAATGCTGTTGGGTGCGATTGCGGTATGTGCCCTGGCCTGCATGGGATCGGCCCAAGAGGGAACATGGATTCAGCAGGGGGTGCCGACGCAATTGACTTTCGGGGCCGGCAACGACGTGGAGGCGGCGGTGGGGCCGGATGGCCGCATCGCCTATGAGAACGACGCCGGCGGCGGTCTGGAGATTTTCATTTTAGACCCCGCCTCTGGAAACACGCAGAAACTGATTGGCGGCGCTCCCAACGTGATGGCCGCCTATCCCGCCTGGACGCCGGACGGCGGCATTGTCTACGCCTTGAGCAGGCCCACAGGCACGGCTATTATCCAAGTGCCTGCGGGAGGGGATATTGGATGCAATCTGTGGCTGTGGAAGGACGGAGCCCACACGCGGTTGACGAAAGGGCTGTGGCGGGATTTCACGCCATCGGTCTCCCCTGATGGCAAGAAGGTCTGGTTCACCACGTCCCGCGGCCGCCGCAACGTGGGCGATGGCTCTCATCTGGCCTGTCTGGATTTGACCGATCCGGAGCATAAGGTGACGGAATTCCGCAACATCGCCTGCTCCGGCGGCCAGGCGGCGGTTTCTCCCGTCGTTTCGCCCCGCGGCAAACTGCTCCTTTGGGCTCAGGCGGACGGTGCCTTCTCCAATTGGTGTCTTCAGCTCTCATTGGAGAGGAATGTGGAAAAGGGTCAGCAGCTGACCAAGCCGGTCATGAGTTGCTATGCGCCGCGCTGGTCGCCAGACGGACGGTACATCGCGTTCACGGGCTTCCGCAAGGGCGACGACGGATGGGGCGTCTGGATCATGGAACCGCGCACGGGAAACATCGCGAAGGTGGAAACCGGCAAGGGCAACGCGAAAAGCCCCTGCTGGACGCCGGATGGCAAGGCCCTCGTCTATGAAAACAACGCGACGGGGCTCTACAAGCTCTATCGGATTGACGTGACTCTGAATCCGCCTGCCGTCTCCGCCGATGAAACGGAGGAAGTGCCGCTCGAACCCAAGACCACAGGCCGGCTCGTGCGTCAAGACGATGGTTCTTACGCCTGGCAGGACGAAAACGGAAAGTTATTGAACAGCAATGAGTTGCGAAATAACGGCATCGCCTTTAACTCCCCTGCGGGCATCGATTTCAAAAGGAACACGTTCTTCCTGAAGGGAAAATTCAAGATCAATTCGTTGGCGAAAGGTGCCAACGCCGCCATTTTGGTCGCTGCCTACTATCCCTTCAACCCCAATCCCGCATGGCAATTTTTCGTGGACGGCAATAGCAGATTCCGCTTCTCGTCACGGACCCCCGAGGGACAATACACGGACGTGGTCGCCCAACAGCCCATCAAACTGGGAGTGGAATACGATATCGTCGCCACCCATGCGCCGGATGGACATCTTTCCATGCTTATCAGCGGTCAGCCGAGGGCGGACATGCAGGTCGATCCGCCTGCGGAGCTGGTCGGCGCCAAACTGCTGACCTTCGGGACGGGCATCAACGGAGTCAATCCGGTTGACGGCGGACTGACGGCATTCGAATGCGGTGTCGGCATCCCGAAGGATTTCCCCCGCATCAAGACGCTGAAGGAACTTTTTGAAGAGGAGGACAAATGATGAAACAGATGCTGAACGGACTCATCGTCGGGCTGCTGGCCTGCGTCGCCGTTGCCGAGCAGGGGGATAAGCCGCTGGAAATCATGGCGTTAGTGGATCACTACGACTTTGCGGCCGTGGGGGATCCCCAAAAACCCGGCCATTACCTTTACGACACGGAGACCTCCGAAGGCTGCGCGAAGATTCTGGATCATGTGCTGCTGACGGGGGCCCAGACGGTGCTGTGGCGGCCCGAATCCGGCTCCATGATGCGCTATCACAGCAAGGAGGAAAGCTTTCTGATTCGTCGTGGCATGGACAAACGCCGCATGATTCTCCATCAGGAGCCTGTCTACACATGGGTGCGCTATGGCGAGTCGGAAGTGGATCTGATCAACTACAGCCTTGGCCTGATTCGGGAACGAGGCCTGTGCTGCGGCTTCCATTGGCCTTTTGAGGAGACCCATTGGGCGGGATGGACTTTTGGCCCCTACAACTTGGAGCATCCCCAATATTGGGGCATGACGCGGGAGGGCGTGCCATGGTCCGGCCGGACCAGTCTGGCCTTCCCGGAGGCAATGGCCCACAAAATGCGGGTCGCTGACGAGCTCATGGACATGAAGCCCGAGGTGATCTTCATCGACACATGGCGCAACGGCGGATGGTCGCCCCGCGTGGAGTATGTGAAGCCCCAGGTGGACCGCTGGAAGGCGCGCTATGGCACGGAGCCCCCGCCCCCCAACGACCTCAAATGGTGCGAACATGTGTCGGAGACCATCCATGAATGGTACCGTCTTATGCGGGCCCGCATGGACAAGCAGAACCCGCGCCCCCGCCTGTTGGTGGGATTCCAGCTGGTGGGACGGGGCGGCTCACGGGACGCCGTTCTGCGCAACTGCGGCATCGATTGGCCTAAACTCGTGGAGGACAAGCTGGTGGATGGCATAGTCGTCATGGGCGTCGCCTGGGACCGGAAGCGTCCGATGGAAAGCACAAGGGAAATCTATCAGGACGTCATGGACATGTGCCGCGGCAAATGCCAGGTGTTCTTCCCTGTTCAGGCCTACAATTTCACGAGGGTGGGACTGGAGGCCTATGCGGGGGCCACGGGCCTCTCAGAGGGCAAGGTCACGGAGGAGCTGCTGAAGATCACGCGGGAAGTCGGCGCGGACGGCGTGGTTCTCGAAGTCGTCGACCATGAGAACTATCGTCCGGATGTGAGAAAGGCCCTGTGGGACGAAGCACATCGCAAGTAACTGACAATAAGGCTATAACGCTAAAAACATAGTTAAAGGGACATGAGACGGGAAAGTGAATTAGGAATTAGGAATGAGGAATGAGAAATTTCTCAAGGCAAATTCCTAATTTCTAATTCCTAATTATTCACGATAAATTCCTAATTTCTAATTCCTAATTATTCACGATAAATTCCTAATTTCTAATTCCTAATTATTCACGATAAATTCCTAATTTCTAATTTCTAATTTCTAATTCTCAATGGCGGTGACGGCCAGCAGGACGGGCTGCACCTTGTCGTGGTTGCTGACGAAGTCGATGGACTGAATGGCCAATTGGGGCTTGGGGTTCCACCATGTGGCCGCCACCAGAGAGACCAATGTGCCGTCCTTTGCGGTGTGCCGCCAGGCCACGGGGGCCATACTGCAGCCGAACTGGGTGTTCCAGTCGGCAATCTCGATGTTCCACCGCATGGGCAGCTCCAACGTGCTGCCGTCCTCGTAATGGATGACGTAAGTTGCTGGAGTCTGGGGATTTCCAGCGTCATATAAATCGCGGAGGAGCTTTTCGGGCCGACTGGTGGTCTGCAGGAAGGACAGGCCAGCCACTTTGGCGCCCACGGGAATCTGCCATGCGGCGTCCGGAAGCATGTCCCCCTTTTGGGCGGCCAGGGCGATGGCCGCCTGAGCCCCCTTGTCAATGACAAAGGGAATCCCGCCGTACCAGCCAAGGCCACGGGGCAGATCGGCCAAATCGTAGGTGTCGGGCAGACCCAGCCAGCCAATGGAGCCGCCGCCCTGCAGAGCCATGTTGAACCAGGGCGAAAGCGTCAGCGGACGGCAGGCCTTCGGCCGCCGCGCGTCCGCGCCGTCGTAGATTCCACGGAAGGTTTCCATCACATCGAAATCAATCTGCCCCAACGGCTTGTCGCTGCGCGCCCAGCAGCGTTCCCCGCTCAGCATCATGGAGGACATGAGATGATGCCGTTGGCGAATCTTGTCGATGGGATACCAGGTGGTGCCGCCATAGCCGAGGACGCCCTGACGGAAGGTCTCATCTATGAAATTCACCACGTTCTCCGGGTAGAACCAGCCGCTGGAGATGACATCGAACCCCTTGTCCTTGAAGAACTTGACGGAGGGATAGTCCTTTGTTTCGTCATAATGCCAGTCAAAGATCACCACGTCCCGCGGAATTTGCGGCAGCGCCTTCATGGTGGCGAAGTTGCCGCCGCCGTTATGCTCCTCCAGCAGTTGGTCGCCCCATATGCACATGCGCAAGTTCTTCTTTTTCAAGAAGTTATATAGACGCAACGCCTCCTCGGCAAAGAGCTCGCCGCCCGTGGCCCCCTTGCAGCGTTCGCAGACGGCAATGGGCTCGAAGGTGACCTCGTCCATGCCCACATGGAACCATTTCGCCTGCGGATAGCATTCCAGCTGCTCTTCAATCATGTCAAACACCAGCTTGTGGATGTCCGGATGGCGTGGGCAGTAGTTCCAATACTTCACAAGGGCGTCCTTTGCCGGCTCCTTCACCTCCGCATATTCCCGAAATTGGGGCTTTTCAAGGAAGTAGTTGAAATGGGAGAAGCATTGAGTCATGGGGATGACGTCCATGCCGTAGAGGTCCAGCAGGGCCGCCAGCCGACGATGCTCCGCCTTGGTGGCGGCGTCGGGGCGGGAGAGCTCCGGATGGCGCTCGTAGCACAGACGGTTGTCGAACTGAATGGCCAGCCAGTTCATCTTCAAGGCGGCCATCATATCGATAACCTTTTCTGCTTCAGGAACTTTTGCGGAGCTTTCGGGAGCGATGAGGTGATAGCCGCGATAGGGCATGTCCGGCCAATCCTGCAATGTGGCCTGACGCCGAACCAGCTGGCCGTCGCAGAGCCCGCTCAATTGGGCCAACGACTGGATGGCCCAGACCAGACCGCGGTGGGTGGTGGCCTCCAACGTCACGGTTTTGGCGCTGTACACGTGGTAGGCTTCCTGCCGCTGCCAGTCTGCAAGGCCGTTAAGTTCCTTCCATGCAGGAGCTTCTGTCAATTTCAGCACCACGGTCGCCTCCTTGGGGGTGGCTACCGCCGCGATGTCCGTTCCAAACCGTTGCCGATAGATCCGTTCCATGGCCTTCAGGGCCTTTTCCGTGCCTTCGGCCGCATAGACCTTCAGGGGGAGCGATTCACGGAAGTTCTTCTTGCCCAAATGGATACGCTTTGGCATCGGCACGATGCGACCATTGGGCTTCGCCGCCGGCGGCATGGCGATGGACGGATGGAGCGGCAGTTCGCCGGGCATGGGGGGAATCGTCACCTGCACATAGCCCTCGCTGGGGCGGTAGAATTTGCCTTTGGTGTGGCCCCATGAACTATACTCCTCCAGATTCGGCAGTTTCCGTGAACGGCCGAAGAGGATGCGGAATTGGCGACGCCCCTTGAAGAAGGCCTCCGGCAGCTCGATGCCCAGCTGCGCAATCCACCTGCCATCTCCCTTCTTTGTATTTGCATGCCATTGGGGCAGAACGAATTGCGTATTGTTCACCAGATTGGTGGCCTTGGAGTACCATGTGGTGAAATAGCCCGGCAGACTGCCTCCTTCCACCAAACTGCAGGTTCCGCCGCCGCTGTCGACGCCGAAATGATAGGCGGCCTTGGTCTCCGGATCCTCCAAAAAGACCTCCACCATGTCGTTGAGCCAATTCTGCATGCCATTCACCACGCGGTCAAGCTGGGGTTCCTCGCACCGGTAGAGGATGTATAACGTCTTGCCATGCAGGCCAAAGCGAACATTTGTGGCCACCGATGGCGTGGCGTATTTGGAGGCCAGCACCGTGAAGGGCCCGGATGTGTTCGCATTCTTCCACTCCGCCGCCTCCAGGTCCAGCTTCCCGTCCGGATTTGCCTCCAGAAGCTTCAGCACGCAACGCGGCGCCTCGTCCAGATTCAGCAGGGATGCGTTGCGGAAGCAGGCGTCCCCTTTGTTGTTGCCTGCGATGAGGGAGATTTTGGCTGTGGTCTCGTTGGGCTTGGCCTCAAAGCGGTATTGGAGATGCTGCCATTCGTCTTCGCGGACCTGGGCGGGGGACAGCCCCTTCTCCGAACAGGTGCCTTCGGCGTTGAGGGTGTAGAACATGGCCCATGGGGCGCCGCTGCCTTTCACGTCCACGCTGAATTGATAGAGCTTGCCTGGCTCCAGGCCGTATTTGATCTGGGAGATGCGGAAGAGATAGTTGTCTGGCAGGGACTTGCGGCAAATGCGCACGACGCCTTGTCCGTTCTCCTGAATGACCTCGTAGGTGCCCTCGTGGCGCTCAATGGAGTCCGCATACCAGCCGATGGGAACCCCGTTGTCCTGCACGGCTCCCATGAAATCGCCATTCTCCAAAATCTCCGCGGAGACGGCGAAGGCCAGAAGCCACGCCGCCAAAACCATCCCAAACCGCTGCATGTCGTTTCTCCTTTACAATAACAATATATATAACGAGTCAGAGACCGTGCCTTCTTGCAGGCTCATCATACTATATTGCTTATAGCCGATTTGTCACGCGTTGCGGCTCTTTTGGGGACACGATGGCATGTGAACATTGCCATGGTATGGGTTTTGTAAGGCCTTGAAAGGCAGGATGTTTCACGTCTCTCGTCTCATGAAAAGCGAAACGTGTAAGTAACAATTCCTCATCAACTTACACGTCTCCCGTCTCTCGTCTCCCGTCCTTCGTCTCACGAAAAGCGAAAAGCCCAAAAACCCGCTTTGCGGATAGGCCCTGAAACAAGAATTTCTAGTTCTTCTAGTTCTTCAGCCCTCTGTCATCACAGGCCGATCATTCCTACAATTCGAAGATTTCGCATTCGCCAGGCGTGAGCCACAGGGTGTCCGTGTATTTGTCCGCAGGCACTTTTGTTCCGTCCTTCAGGATGCGTGTCACGCCGGGCTCGAATGTGATGGTCAAATGCATTTCCTCCGTGAGGCTTCTGTTGACGATGACCAGATAGCGGCGGCCTTCCTTCTCCAGCTGCGAAACGATGGCGCCTTTGTTTTGGGTCTCCAGTTTCGTGACCTTCGGCGGCAGCTGCTCCAGCCGTTTCGTGCCGTCGGGAATCTTCTCGCCGAGATGGTTCACGGCGATGACGCGGGAGCGCACGAACACAAACGCCCTGGCCTGCAGTTCGCGGTTCATGTCGCGGATGCGGTCATAGGCGCTGCTCCGCTTTCCTGCCAGTGTGATGGGCGCATCGTGGTACTCCTTCTCCGTTGGATTCCAGTAGGTGAAATACTGGAGCCCCTGCGCGCCGTAGGCGAGATTGCTGTACATCTGCAGGCGGAGGCTGGCCATCGTGGGCGGCGGATAGGACCAGTGGGACGTCGACAGCGCGAACGCCCAGAAGGGCCGGTTCACCCTCCGCGACTCCTCCGAAATGACTTCCAGATTGCCGTACCAGTCCGCCCGAAGGGTGTTTTCGCCGATGACGGGATAATGGTCGAAGGAGATCAGCGGGATGGGCACGGCCTCCACGAAGTGGCGGACGTGTTTCCGATAGTCCTCCAGCGTGGGGAAGGGGCCGTAGGTGGGCAGCAGGTTCAGATAGCACACATGGTTCGGGTCCGTGTCCAAGATGCGCTTCGCCCATGCCCACAGTTTGTCAAAGGAATCGTCCATGGGCTCGTCCTTAAGGAAATAGCCCGCCAGCGCAGGATGGTTCATGACGGCCTTCACCGTCTCCTCCGGTTGCTCGCGCAGTTTGTCGCACATGAACATGATGCGTATGCCGGCCTCCTTCCCAAGATCCAGCTCGCGGAGGGCCCATTCATAATCCCATGTATGGGAGAAGTTTACATTGATTCCCGCATCCTTCATCTCCAGCAGGCGCTCAAGAGTGAACTCCTCGCCCGGCGGCATGCTGATCCACGACATGATCGGCAGAATGTCCTGCCCCGGAAACAGATCCGCTGGCGACGTAGTCTGTCTCTCCTGCGCCAGAGCCGTTCCGCTCCCCGCCATCGCGCAGGCGGCGACAATGCTCAACCACTTGAATGCTTTCATGGTGTCCCTAATTCCTAATTTCTAATTCCTAATTTCTAATTCTATCTGAACTGCATGGAGTAGACGTCGGCGTCCATCATGCGGAACTCGAGGTAGACGGGCTTTCCGGCGAGCTTGGAGACGGCCTCCGCATCGTCGAAGAGGACTTTGCGGTCGATGGCGTTGCCGAAGGTCTCGCAGGAGGGATAGCGGTGGCCGTCCGCGTCGATGAGCGTGACGTAGACGTACCCTCTGGCGGAGGTGGCGAAGTTGATGTGCAGCTCGCTACCCGTGAAGGTGAAGGGCTTGGTCACCGCCATGGCCTCCGTGCCGCCGGAGTGGAGGGAGGCGAAGCCGTCCATGCGGATGGAGTAGCGGATGAGCTGGACGGGATCCACCATCCAGCAGTAGCCGGGCAGGTAGAATGACAGTTCGTCGGGGGCGCCGGGCACCTTGCTTGGGGTGACGGCGAAGCTCCGGTTGGGATAGCAGTCGCCGTAGAGCCAGTTGAGGCCGTTCTCCGGCTCGGGGCGGATGAAGGCCTCGTTGAAGCGGTGGAAAATCTTGCCGTCGCGGGAGGACATGAAGGCGCAGTCCGTGATCACGGTGGCGAAGCGAGTTTCCAGCTCCATGCGGAGCTTGCGGTGCTCCTTGCCTCCCAGCTCCTCGAAGCTGTTGCTCCACTGGTAGCGGTTGATGTAGCGGGTCGGGGTGCCGATAAGGATCTGCGGCGCACGGAAATAGGGCTCCACATTGTTGGTGTAGAGCGGGATGTCCTCGCCGTCCTCGAAGACCAGTTGCACGGGGTCGGTCCACGTCTTGAAGTCCTTGGACTCGATGTAGCGGACGTCGCGTATCCCCTCGTCCAACGGGTTGGGCATGCTTTGGCCATGGGCTTTGCGGATGTAGCCGCGGTAGAGGCCGGCCCTCGCGTCCCAGAAAACCACGTTGAGGGAGTCGAAGTCGCCTTTGGAGGTGATGTAGTCGCCGGCGGTGAAGTGGATGCCGTCCGTGCTGGGGAAGCAGCGGAGGCCTTCCTTGTCGCGGGCGATGCCCTTGTAGCGGGCCTCGGGGGCGCAGGCGGGGTTGTCGTCGCGGAACACCATGAAATTGCCAATTTGGAAGATGGTGGTGCCGTCCATGACGATGTTGTTGTCCTTGCTGCCCTCGAACTCCAGCAGACCCAGATTGGGGCGGACCCAATGGATGCCGTCGGGGCTTTCCATGTAGCAGGCGACGATGCCCTTCTCGGGCTTGGCGTTGGGCTCCTTGGAGGGCATCTGCCAGCCGAGGTAGTACATGCGGTAGGTGCCCTTCTCGTAGGTGCCGTCCACGCCGTGGAACTGGTCGTCGAAGAACAGGTTGTGGTAGTTGCAGCCGTCGCCCTCCCACGGCTTGTCGTGGACCAAGACGGTCTCCTGCAGGACTGGCTGATGGACCTTCAGTTCCGCCGTGGTCTTGGTGCAGTCGAGAAGATAGGTGTCAAAGAAGCACTCACGGTCGCTGCCGATGGGAATGGGTCCCCCCGGCGGGGTGTTGATCACAACGGCCGCCTGGACGCCGACGGCGGACGTGAGCAGCATGGTCATCCAAAAATTTCGCATTGTTTTCCCTTTCCAAATCCTTCCTGTTCAAGGTAATACACATATCCCACCGAGGCCCTTTCCGTCCTCCTGCGCTGTCACTTTGACGACGCGGGGAGAAAGGGACCTGGTGGGATGCATCGAGTTCGTCAAGTCAGTCCGCAGGAACTATTTGTAGTTAATCAGGTTCTTGGCGTCCATGTCAAAGAAGTAGACGCCGTTGGCGTAGGAGGACAGTTCGCACTTCATCCAGTTGTTCAGGAATTCGCCGCCGCCGACCGTGCCGGCATGGCCGTCGTAGAAGGCGATGTTGCAGCGTTCGTTGTGGAGCATGTGATAGTTGTATCTCAGGCCCTGCGTCACGCACAAGTGGGTGTGGGGGCGCTGGGCGGCCTCATACCAGCCGTCGCCCAGCATGGTGAAGCAGGACGGGTTCTTCATGCGATAGCTGTTTAGGGCAATCACGCGGACGCCAGGAGTGATTTGGTCGACAACCACCTTGACAGGAGTGGCGATGTGATCCCAATGGGGAGTGCCATAGACCGTGTCGCAGGTGGACGTGTTGAACACGTCGTGGGGCAGGGAGCAGGAGGGGCATTGGACGATGTCAGAGTTGGTTTCCAGATAGCCATTGGCCATGAGGATGCCCGACCACATGCCATAGTTGGGAGGCACGACGCCGCCGTCCCACTGCAACTGGGCACCATGGGTGAGGATGGCTAGACCCTTGAAGTCATCCATGTACAGCAGCATGGCCTGCATGGAGCCTCGGACATTGGAGGTGCAGTTGACGGTGATGGCCTTCTGCTTGGCCTTGGCCAGAGCGGGCAGGAGCATACCAGCCAGAATGGCAATGATGGCGATGACGACAAGGAGTTCGATGAGAGTGAAACGTTTCTTCATTGCAAATACCTTTCCATTAATGACTTACGGCTTTAAAATACCTCCCCGAAATGGTTTCGGAAAGACAAGAGATATTTCTTTTCCGTACGTCCATTAAAATAACCCTTCTTGCAGGAAAAGAAAAGAATGTAGGTGCCAAAAATCAGTATTAATGTGCCAAAATGTAGGATTGATGCGAGAATATGAGAGTTACGGCGCCGCTGCAGATATTCGTTGTGGAACGGTTTATATTGACAAATGTGCCATAAAATGTTATTATAATGCCATGTTCCTTAAGAAGAACGGTCATGAAGAAACGCAGGAGGAGTTTATACCCCATTAGGGTAGAGTATGATTTTTTTGAAACGACATGACAGTTCGCACGTCAGCCCCGAAGGGGCGGCGGAGCACAGCCCGGGGTAAGCGTGGCCGCGAGGCGGCAAGCGTAACCCCGGGTATGGCAGATAGTTACGATTGTTCAAGCCCTGAAGGGGCGGCAGAAAACAACAGGTGCAATCCATTCAGGAAACGTAAAATTTCAACCTAAAGAAGAAAGAAGTATATAAAAGAACATGAAGAATTTAATCTTCAAAATGGACAAGATCTGGTTTCCCTATATGAATCTGCTTCCGATGGGCATCCGGCGCATGCCCATGGGCACGGAACGGGAAAAACTCTTCCATGAGCATGCCTTTTCGGAACTGGTGCTGATTCTGAATGCGGGAGAGGAAACCATTCATTGGTCGGAGGGACGGCGCTATTCCCTTCGACGCGGCGACGTGCTTCTCATGCATCCGGGCTGCTATCATGGATACGAAAATGTCCAAAAACTTGAACTGGTGAATCTTCTGTATGACACGACGCAACTGCCTATGCCCCTTTTGGACGGCATAGAGATGAAATATTACCGCCTGTTTCTTGACCCTTCATTGCCACGGGAGGCGCCTGAAAAGCCAGTCGCGCATTTAGATGAATCGCAGACCGTCGCCATGGACGGGGCATACAGGAAAATCGAGGAGGAATTAGCCGGAAACCGTCTGGCGAAGCATTTACGGATATTCGGCATGTTCGTGGCCCTTTTCGTGGATTTGTGTCGACTGGGCGGCGAAAGCGACCGGATGGACGACACGGAATCCATCTTCATGGCCATAAAATACATCAATCAGCATGTTTCGGAAAGTCTGGATTTGGACAAGTTGATGCGGCTCTGCAACATGTCCCGCAGAAGTTTCTTCAGGCATTTCCGTGAATTTGCCGATTGCACGCCAGTGGAATATCAAATGCGCAAGCGACTGGAGATGGCGGAGGAACTACTGCGGAAATCCACCATGACGCTTTCGCAGGTGGCGCAGGCGTGCGGTTTCTGCGATTCAAGCTATCTGAGCAAGATGTTCCGCAAGAAGAACGGGATGACGCCGAGGGAATTCCGCAAGACGAAGTGACCTCCGCCGCCGTCTGCAATTTTACCTTTCAGAAGGATTCCACAGAACACACGGAATGACACAGAAGACGCTGATGGCAGCCTCAGTCTCTGACTCATATAGCACGTCTCCTTCGAAAGAAAAATCGGGTCATACAAGATTAATCTTGAGGTTATAAGTGGCAAACTTGTTTTTTTCAATTAACTTAAATCCACAGGCATTAATCATGCGGCTGTTTTGTTTGCTGGTTCCGATGAACTGAAAACCACTCATTTCGAGGCCACCTTAAAGGACAACCGCTGGAAAACTGGAATGGCGTTCTGATGGAAGATTGTATGCAAATTTTTGATGCCGATGCGCACCCGCCATATTGCGATATGGAGGTCGATTTCATTGGCAATTTGACGCCGGCGTTGTTTTTTAAACGTCTGCGCAAGGCTGGAATTGGCAGAGCAGCGGGAACGCTTCTGCTTCCTAAGTCCTTGCAAGATGCTATACCGTCGGAAAATGACATCCGCCGCATCAATGACTGCACACTCGCTCTGGCGAATGCCTATCAGGGCGAATATGTCCCTGGTATTCATATCCATCCGGCTTTAAAAACGGAGTCCTGCGCTGAAATCGAACGATGTGCTAACCGGGGAGTGCGTCTGATTGGTGAAATTCAATCGGCATGGCTTGCTGACCTTGAATATCATGAGGCTCTTTCGGAGATTTTTGCCTGCGCAGAACAATTTCAAATGTTCGTCAGCATTCATCCCGACAATCCAGAACAGTTGCGTCCGTGGGCAGGAAAATTTGCAAAATTAAATTTTCTGTACGGATCACGTCAACACAATGGCATTGCGCCTGTTATGTCAGTAAGTTTATTGCGGGAATATCCTAATCTATATCTCCGTTTGTCGCAGGTCATTTTTCTCGCGAATTATTATCTGCATACCTTCGCTGACAAATTTCCTGTTCGGCAAGTCCTGTTCGGAAGTGGATATCCCTTATGCAATCCTGCAGCGCGCACCGCAGGATGCCTCTGGGAGTTGCGAGATCAGGCGGAGGATACCAAGCGGATGATTTTCTTTGAGAATGCCGCTGCGTGTTTTACTGCCGTTCAAAAGGAGTAGGACAAGCATGACACAATATAAAATCATAGATTTTCACGCACATCCATGCTATGATTTTCATCTTGCCAATCATGGTGTGAAAATATCCCATGAGCGTTTTCGTGATGACCTTTTGGCTAACGGAATCACAGCCGTCTGCGGTTCTGCGATTTGGGCAGATATGACGAAAAAGGAACCGGCTGCCTATGAAGAAGTGTGTATCAAAGCCAATAGAGCCGCGCTTGCTTGCCGTGATGCGTTGGGGACATTCTACCAACCTGGTATTCATGTCCATCCAAGATTTATCAAGACATCTTGCGAGGAAATAGCCTGGGCGAAAGCCCATGGCATTAAACTAATTGGAGAACTTGTGCCATATATGATGGGATGGAGCCGATATTCGTCACCGGAAATGTTGGAAATTCTATCCTATGCTGATGAACTTGGTATGGTTGTCAGCATGCATCCTAGCGTCCCTGATGACATGGAGGCTCTTGCCGCCGCTCTGCCTAATCTGAAGCTGGTATATGCTCATCTTGGCGGATATGGTCAATATGAGAGTCATCTCGCTCTGATGAAAAAACACGACAATGTATATTTCGATTATTCCGCACATGGTTCGGATTTTGACGGCATTCTGCGAAAGACAATCAACGAAGTGGGATGTGACAGAATCTTGTTTGGAACCGATTATCCCGGAGTCAATCCTGCCTCTGATATCGCCGCCGTGCTATTCGAAGACCTCACGCCTTATGAACTGGAATGTATTTTCCACCGTAATGCGGAAGAACTGCTGAGATTGTAAAAAAGGTTCCCTGACGCGAGACGTGAGGTGTGAGACATGGGGGAGACAAGAGACGGGAGACTGGAGACGGGAGGTGTCTCACTTTTCGCTTTTCATTTGACACGAGAAGTGAGACATGAGGAATGAAAGGGAGAATGTCGGAGGTGCTTTGATGGATGTGAACTGCCCGCGCTGCGGTCAGCCATTGACCAAGACCTTCTATCAGGGAAAAATCGCCTTTTATTGCCAACAGGGGCATGGAGAGGCGGTGTCCCTTTCGGTGGTGAGGGCTTTGTGTGGCCAGCCAACCTTTGCCAACATGCTGTGGCGCAAGGCATTAGATGCATCTGAAAATGGCGGTGTCCCTTGCCCGCTGTGCCGGCTTCCCATGTCCGTCATCCGGTTGCCTGTCAAAGGGGTGGAATTGGAGCTGGACATCTGCTGCCGCTGTCAGGAGCTTTGGTTCGATCCCACTGAGCTGGAGGAACTTCCGAAACCGCCACCGCCGCCAAAGGCCCCTCAGATGCCCCAGCGGGCGAAGGAGATTCTGGCGATTCATGCGGTCAATGAGATGAGGAAGAACGAGCCGCGGCCGGAAGGCCTCTGCCATGTCGCGGGCATTTTCGACTCTCCAGGGGAAGTCGGCGGAGTGGAGAGCTTCTCTCGCCCTTGGTGCACGTGGGCGCTTGTGGCCCTCAGCGTCGCCATCTATTGGACGACGTACGACAATGCGAAGGTCGCCGTGTACGAATGGGGGCTGATTCCCTCGGAATGCCTCCGCAAGGGCGGGTTCACGTTTTTCACCTCCATGTTTCTCCACGAAAACTTCTTCCATCTGTTCAGCAACATGTTCGCCCTGCTGATTTTCGGAAACAATGTGGAGGACGTGTTGGGAGTCTCCACATATCTGGCATCCGTCTTGGGCTCGGGACTGGTGGCTAACCTGTTGCATGTCATTGTCTTCCATAATTCGAAGATTCCCCTTGTCGGTGCCAGCAGCTTCATTTCGGGCATCATGGCGACCTATGCGGTCTTCTTTCCCACCGTCACCGTCTCCTTCTACACGCGAATCGGATGGTTTAGAATTCCAAGATGGGTCCGCCTTCCGGTATGGTGTGCGTTCGGCCTTTGGCTTTTCTTTGATTTGGTGACGTCGATAATCCTGATGGACGAGGCTGGCGTCGGAACCGCCTACACCGCCCATGTGGGCGGGGCGGTTTTCGGTCTTGTGGTCGGCTTCCTTCTTCGCCACAAGCTGAAGGAGCGCATGGATGCGATAAGCGAGCTGTAAATAACTAGGAATCAGTAATTAGCAATGTCCCGTTTCCCAGGTCTCATGTCTGAAGCATCGCTTTAGTTCAATGTCAAGTTGACATGACTGGGGGTGGTGCGCTTGCCTTTTTGCTACTCTGCATTACGTTAAAGTCTTTTACACTCATAACTGCCGTTCTCCCACCTTTTTCAGTCCAATTCAGGCCAAACTCCATGAACAAAAAGGCCAATTCCAAAACCGCCAATGCATCCGGCCCGACGGATGAGCGTTCCTGCCGACTGGATGGGACGGATGGGTTCTCCATCCCTGAGCGGTTCTGTAGCATCCTGTCCCAAGCCAAGATCGGCTTCTGGCGTCTTGAAATCCAAGAGGGGCAGCCGCTTCGCATGTCTTCGGACAGAAGCCTGCTTGCCCTGCTGGGCGCGGAGCCTGACCTTGCGCCTGAGGAGCAGTACCTTGCCTGGCACCGCCGCATCGATGAAGGCGACGTGGCGAACGTGGACGACGCCCTCCACCGCATGGTGCAGGGTCATGTCGTCCAAATCCGCTACCTTTGGCATCATCCCACCAACGGTCCCGTGTACGTGTGCGGGACAGGCTCCCGCCGAGAGGTCTGCGGAGACCGCGTCCTGCTGGAGGGCATCCATCAGGACTTGTCGGAGCTGATGAACGTGCGTCAGGAGTTTTCCTCCCTGCAGGGCAACATCCAGAAGGAGCGGCTGCTGGAGCAGCAGCGCATGGAAGAGCGGAAGAAGATTCTGGAAACCCTTGCCCATGCGCGAGATGTGGCGGAGTACGAGGCGGATTTCGTCAACCACATCATCAATTCCATGCCCATGCCCTGCTTTGTGAAGGACGTGGAAAACGGCTTTCGGTATGTCCGCTGCAATGCCGCCTATGCGCAGTTGCATAATTTGAATGAAAATGATATCATTGGAAAGACGGATGTGGAGCTATTCGGGCCGGAGGTGGCCGAGCAGCTTCACAGGCGGGACATGGAGGCGTTGAAGAAAGATCAGCTCATCCGCATTGAGGACACCTATTCATGGGAGCGCAATCATCGGCGGACTCTTGTGCGATGGAAGAAGCCCGTGACGGCGCCCAACGGCAAGAAAGTCCTGCTCTGTGTGGCGGAGGATGTGACGCCTGAGAAGCAGACGCTG
This sequence comes from Lentisphaeria bacterium, assembly GCA_016288215.1. Classification (GTDB taxonomy): domain Bacteria; phylum Verrucomicrobiota; class Lentisphaeria; order Oligosphaerales; family Oligosphaeraceae; genus Tb-RUG-64. The sequence continues at coordinate 43,869 of JAEEYQ010000040.1, forward strand.
GCCGCCGAGGAGTTCAAGAACGAGATCACCGCCTATTTGGTGGACCATTCCAACCTGGCTCAGGTCACGGATTTCGTGGCTCAACGCATCATCGCGGTGACCGGCTGCGCCCATGTGATGCTGCATCCCTACGGCATGACGCGCAGGGACTGGTTCGCGGACTCGGAGCAATCCCGCTGTCATCAGTGCGACAGCTGCCCTCTCTGCACAACCCCGCCGGAACGGCTCTTTGACACTGAAAACCAGCTGGTTCTGAACGATGTCCGCCAAAGCGGTCTACTCACGTTCCCTGACTGCTGTTCCACCCGTTCCATTATCGCCCGCCAGATCATTCTCAAGGACAAGCCATGGGGCATGATCGCGATTTTCTCCTCCGAAATGGATTCGGAGATCACCACCGTCTGTGGAAAGATGCTGCAGGTGGCCTGCGACATCATCGCCCTCGCGTTGATGCGGGAGGACCACGAGAAGCTCATCGCCAAACAGCAGAAAAAGCTGCTGGCGGAGGCACGGAAGCAGGCCCAGCAGGAGGCCCAGATCAAGAACCTGGAGGCACGGGCCCTCATCGCCGGCATCGGCGATGACTACGATGGCATTCTCTTCGTCTCCCTGGACAAGGCCCCCAATGAGGACGACACCGTCATCTACCGCATCAACGAAAAGTTCGCCGAGAAGATTCCCGACCTCAACATCCGCCACCGCTTCAATCGCTATCTTCATCAGATCGCCGACAACATCGTCCATCCGGACGACAGAAGCTCCTTCATCGCCCAAACGCACCGCGCCACCACGCTGGAGAATCTGAAGGACGGCGTCTCCTATGTGGTGGATTTCCGAGCCGTGCTGGATGGCAGCATCCACAACTACCAGATGAAATTCATCCCCAGCAACGACGGGAAGAAAAACATCCATGGTCTCATCATCGGTCTGCAGAACATCGACATGCAAATCAACCAGAAGCAGACTGAGCAGGTCTATCAGCAGGCCATCCTTGCGGACGCCTACTATTATTATAAGGTGAATCTCTCCCGAGACGCCATAGTGCCGCCGCTCATCGAAAAGGTCAACGGCCACGCCGTGAACGGAACCGACAAGCTGGGCAGCCCCCTGCCCACCTACACGGCGGCCATCATCGGGCACGCCGCCAGCAAACTGGATCCGGAGGACAGGGAGAACTATATCCATCGGCTCAGCGTGGACTATCTCGTCGACTGCTTCAACCATGGCGACACCAAACCCGAATTCACCTGCAGAGTCAATTCGGACGACATCGGCTGGCATTACCGCAAATACGTCTGCTACCTCTCCCAAAACGAACGGTCCGGAGACATCTTCTCCATGACTGTGGTCTATGATGTCTCCAGCGAGATGAAGGCCAAGGCGGAGCGGCGGGAACGGCAGCGGCAGCTGGAGCAGAACATGGAGATCATCGGCGGCCTCGTCACCGAATACACCGCCCTCTATCACCTCAATCTGGACACCAACGTCGTCACCATCTACTCCATCTCCGACCGGCTGGCCGACACCAAGAAGCTGTGGGACACCATCAGCAACTACCATGAGGCCTACCCCAAATTCGTCAGGAACTCCGTCTATCCGGATGACCAGCCCATGATGATGGAACTGGCCGGACCCGACAACATGCGGCGGGTCCTGCGGGGGCGGAAGAAATACAGCGTGCTCTTCCGCCGCAACTACAATGGCGTCTATCTATGGACAGAGCAGGTCTTTATCAAGTTTGCGGCGCCGGAGGAGGAGGCCTCCGCCATCGCCATTGGCTTCATCGAGAAGGACAAGGAGGTCCGCGCCGAGCAGGATCGGCAGACTCAGCTGCAGGAGGCGCTGATGCTCGCCCAGGCCGCGAACCGCGCCAAGACCACCTTCCTCAACAACATGTCCCATGACATCCGCACCCCCATGAACGCCATCATTGGCTTCACCGGATTGGCCTCCATGCACATCGACAACAAGGAGCAGGTCCAGGGCTATCTGGATAAGATCAGCCAGTCCTCCGACCATCTGCTCTCCCTCATCAACGATGTTCTGGACATGAGCCGCATCGAGTCCGGCAAGATGTCCCTCAACGAAAGGGAGGAGGATCTGGCCGAAATCGTCCATACCCTGCGCAACATCATCCAGGCGGACATCAGCGCCAAACAGCTGGAGCTTTTCATCGACACGGTGGACGTGGCGGACGAATTTGTGGTCTGCGACAAGCTGCGCCTGAACCAAATCCTCCTGAACATCACTTCAAACGCCATCAAATACACCCGCCCGGGAGGCCGTATCTCCATGCGAATCATCGAGTTGCCCTCCAGCCGGCCGGGCTTCGGCATCTTCGAGTTCCATGTCATGGACACGGGCATCGGCATGAGCGAAGACTACATTAAGACCATCTTCGAACCCTTCACCCGCGAAAACACCGCCACCGTCTCCGGCATCCAGGGCACGGGGTTGGGCATGGCCATCACAAAGAACATTGTGGACATGATGGGCGGCACCATCAAGGTGGAGTCCCGCAAGAACGAGGGCACCCATTTCATCCTCCGGCTGGAATTTCGGCTGGCCACCTCTAAACAGGCTGTCCCGCCGCAGATCGCCGAGTTCGCCAATGTCCGCAGCCTGGTCATTGACGATGATTCCAACACCTGCCTCAGCATCTCCCGCATGTTGCGGTCGGCGGGACTGCGCTCCGAATGGTGCGTCTCCGGCAAGGAGGCCATGGTGCGCATTGAGGAGGCGCTGAAACTGAAGGACGACTATGGCGTCTTCATCATCGATCTGCTCATGCCAGACCTGAACGGCGTGGAGACCGTCCGCCGCATCCGCCGTCTGGTGGGGCCGGACCCCATCATCATCATCATGACCGCCTACGATTGGTCCGATATGGAAGAGGAGGCCCGGGAGGCCGCCGTCTCCGATTTCATCGCAAAGCCCGTGTTCCTCTCCGACCTCCACAAGGTCTTCGCCCGCTTCCAGCGGCGAAAGGAGACCCCGAAATCCACAATGGCCGGAGAGCAGGTCTTCTCTGGCAAGCGGATTCTTCTTGTGGAGGACAATGAACTCAATCGGGAAATCGCCACCGAACTGCTGAAGGAAAACGGCTTCATCGTCGACACGGCGGAGGACGGCGTCTATGCCGTCAACAAGATGAAAGCCGCCAAACCCGGCGACTATGATGTCATCTTGATGGATGTCCAAATGCCTGTCATGGACGGATATGAGGCCACTCGGCAAATCCGCGCCCTGCCCAATCCGCAGCTGGCCGCCATCCCCATCATCGCCATGACCGCCAATGCCTTCGCCGAAGACAAAAAGGCCGCTTTGGAAGCCGGCATGAACGAACACATCCCCAAACCCATCAAACTCAACATCCTCCTTCGGGCTCTGGCCAGATTCCTGTAGCGTAACGGTTTAGAGGAAATCCACAGGTCACACGGAATTAACGGAAGCGAACTGTCGTTGGCGCGGCAGTTCGCTTTTTTATGTCATTGTGTTTACCATGGACGCTTGGATTTTTCATGACTTTTAATGAATTCATTGGATGCAATATGATTTTTCAATAAAAAGCAATTTATTTCAATTTTTTGCCTTTAAAGATGGAAAAATTGCATTAAATTACATTGATATTCTTTATTTGATTTCATTATTGCATGCAGATCATTCATTCAATCTGGAGGGAAATCCATGACAATCCATGCCAATCGCCTCGTATCCGGACTTCGGCTTCTGCTGATGCTGTCGTTTTTAGCTGTGGGCATCGGCGACGCCGTCGGCGCTCTTTACCACGTTTCGCCCACAGGGGATGATGATGCCGCAGGCACCACTTGGGCCAGTGCCTGGAGGGATTTGCAGACGGCGATTGACCGCGCCCAGTCTGGGGACACCATTTGGGTCGCATCTGGAACATATTCACCCACAAGTACATATATCTATGAGGAAGAAGGGATTCTGGCCAGCTCGTTTCTGTTGAAGGACGGCGTGAGCCTCTATGGGGGCTTTCGCGGAGGGGAAGGCAGCATTTCGGAGCGGGTGGTGACGGGAGGCGTCTGCTGGGGGATGCAATATCCCACGGTGCTTCGGCAGGAGGACGGCGTCATGGGCTCCGTTCTTCATGGCGGGGAGACGCCCTTCTCCAGCCAGACGATCATTGACGGCTTCACCGTCGAAGGCGGCATGGCGGCGGGAAGCGGGGCGTTCGCCGTGGGCGGCGGCATCGTCGTCATGGGGCAGGTTCAAATTCGCAACTGCGTCATACAGAACAACATGTCTCGTTTTGGAGCGGGCGCGTTCCTGCAAGGGCAGGCGTTGATGGAGCAATGTCTTGTCTGCGACAATGACCTGATTGACGAAGGCTGGGGCGCCTTGGGCGCCGGCGTCTTCCTGTGCGGCGAGGGCGGCCGTCTGATCAATTCCCTGCTGCTGCGCAACGGACTGGGCGGTGATGGTCCCGTCTCCGGCGGCGGTGTCTGCGCGGACGGCGATGGTCTCATCGCCTATTGCACGGTGGTTGGCAATCGGGGCGAACTTCCGGGTTGCGGCGTGTGTCTGCTCTCTGGCGATGAGCGTTTGGTTAACTCTATCGTATGGGGGAACTTAGGAGCATCGCGGCAAGTCTACGGCAGCAATGGCCAGCTGGTGTCCTGCGCCGTGGAGAACAGCAACGAAGGGGTGGACTGCATTGCGTTGGAGCATGAAAACAGCGGTCCCGGCGGCATCGCCGCCAACGACAATCTGGTGGGAACCTATTACATTTGTTTTAGGGATCCGGAGGCGGGGGACTACCGTCTTGGCGGGGGCTCCTACGCCATCAACCGCGCCAGCTCGGGTGCCTTCTCCTGCACCACCGACGGGGCAGGGGAGGGCCGTTGCCAGCGGGGCTTTCCGGACATGGGAGTCTTCGAGAGCGCGGTCATCGGCAACATCACCGGCGATTTCGCCGTCCTGTTCCCCTGCGTCTACGGCTACGAGTCCGCTGTTCCCGCCCGCTTCGGCAAGCTGACTCCAGCTCCCTGTCAAGTCAGCTACGAGACCGTCACGGGATCCTCCCTGTGGCAATGGAAGCAGGAGCTTGGCGACTGGTTCAGCTATTGGAACAAGGCGGGGTTGGTCTCCATCAAACAGACTCTTCAAATCACAGGGGAGAACGGCCCCTATTGGCATCCGTACACGGTCACAAAGCCCGTCACCATCAAGCCGCGTCCCGTCACCGTGGCCGCTCAGGCGCAGCAGAAGTCCTATGGTCAAGACGACCCTGAACTCCGCTATGACATCACTGTCGGTTCTCTGGTCGCAGACGACGCATTCAGCGGAAGCCTGAGCCGCGAAGCCGGAGAGGACTGCGGGGACTACGCCATCACGCAGGGCTCTTTGTCGTTGAACGACAACTATTTGCTCACCGTGACCCCGGCCACTTTCACCATCGCGCCGCTGACCATCATCGTTGCCGCGGACAACCTTTCCAAATTCGTGGGAGAGGATGATCCGCCCCTCACCTTCTCCATCGTCTCTGACAACCAGCCCGTCCAAGGCGACTTCTTCAGCGGGGCCCTGCAGCGGGAAGCTGGCGAGGAGAGCGGCAGCTACGCCATCACGCAGGGCAGCCTGTCCTTGAACGACAACTATCTTCTTGAATTCCGTCCAGGCGTCTTTGTCATCGCCAGCACACCGCTGACGTTGGACGGCACGCCTTCGGCCACCACCATCGTCTACGGGACGCCACAATCCGGCTCGATTCTGACCGGCAGAGTTCTTGACGGCAATACCCACGAAGAGGTTGCCGGAACCTTCTATTGGAAGACGCCGGAAGTCCATCTTCCCGTCGGCGTGTGGGACCGCGAATGGGTCTTTGTTCCGCAGGCGGAGGGCGGCTATGAGGTCCTCAACGGCCTCACGCCAGTCACCGTCATTCAGGCGGAGCTGCAGGTTTCATTGGCCGACCCCGCCCCCAGCAGGGTGAAGGGAGCGGACAACCCGCCGTTCACGCTGACCTATTCCGGCTTCGTTCTTGGGGAGGACGAGTCCGTTCTGACCCAAGTGCCCACCGTCAACTGCGCCGCCACGCCTGAAAGTCCCGTGGGACTATACGCCATCGTCATCTCCGGCGGCTCCGCGGCTAATTACTATTTGGTCCGCAACAATGGCGCCCTTTCTGTCGTCACCGCCACGCTTGTCTTGGACGGGACCGTCACCGCGACGGACATCGTCTACGGCGATCCCATCTCCGACTCCGAGCTGGAGGGAACCTTCCTTGACTCCGCCGGCAACCCAGTTGAGGGCACGTTGGAATGGCTGGACGAACCGGACCTGATTCTTCCTGCGGGCACCCATGTCCGGCCATGGGTCTTCCATCCGGATTCCGATGACTATGGCGATGTCCAAGGCACGAGTCCTCTGAAGGTCAAGCCACGTCCGATTCAAGTGGAGGCCTGCTCCGAAAGCATCGTCTATGGCAATCCCCGCCCCGAACTGACGTGGCAGCTGGCCGAAGGCTCCCTGCCGTTGGTGGGAACGGATCAGCCCACAGGTGCCCTTGCCTGCCCCGCCGGCACGGACGCGGACGACTATCCCATCACCCAAGGCACCCTGAATTTTGGCCCAAACTACGCCGTTGACTTTCAAGATGGCATCCTCCATATCCTGCCGCGTCCACTGAAAATCACCGCCGATTCGGCTCAGAAGGCCTATGGCAATCCGGACCCCGTGCCGCTGACCTACACGCTGACCGAAGGGACATTGGTCGCCGAAGGGGACTTGGACGGCTATTTGGTGCGGGTTCCCGGGGAGGCCCCCGGCACCTATGACATCACTCAGGGCAGCCTGCAGGCCAGCGACAACTACACCATTGACTTTGTGCCTGGCGTGTTCACCATCACGTTGCGGCCCATCACCATCACATTGGATGACCAACAGAAAGTCTATGGAGACGCCGACCCCGAATTCAGCTTTGCCATCACTTCTGGCGCCCTGTTGGAGGGAGATTCCATAAGTGGCTCTGCCGCAAGGACATCAGGAGAAGGCGTGGGAGAATATGCCATTCAGGCAGGCACGTTGCAAGCCCCTGAGAATTATGAACTTGAGGTGGTGGACGGCGTCTTGAGCATCACGCCGCGTCCCCTTGCCATCACGCCGAACAACGTCTCCAAGGTGCGGAATGCCAATGACCCCGAATTCATCTACAATCTGGACCAAGGCAGCCAGTTGGTCGGAACCGACACGCTCACAGGCGCCCTTGGGCGGGAGCCGGGAGAGGAGCCTGGCCAATACAAACTGCTGATCGGTTCCCTCAGCGCCGGCCCCAACTACACCATCACGCTGGCTGACGCCTATCTGACCATCGTGGACGACATTCCCCTCATCCAGATCACTCCCACCGCCACTGCCATCACCTATGGCGATCCCATTGGCGCTTCGGTCATTTCAGGAACGGCCATCAATCCTGTCACGGGCGAAGAGATTCCAGGCGTCTTCTCATGGGTGGCGCCGGAGGCGTATCATGTGGCCGGCTCCTGGGCGGCTCAGGCGCGGTTCACGCCCGCCGCCAACAGCGGATTCTCCCAAACCGTGGAGAACATCTTCATCGTCGTTCCCATCCTGCAGCGGCGGCTGGTCATTCAGGTGGACTCCTTCACCATCGAAGACGGCGACCCGGAGCCGGAGTTCACCTATCAGATTGTGGAAGGCAGTCTGGTGGAGTTTGATAACCCGCATTTCCAAGTCATCAAGCAACTCAGCTCTTCTACCACCGTCTACAATCTGACGCTCTCCGGCACGGCCACTCTCATGAACAACTACGACCTTGAGGTCATCAACGGAACCTTGACCATCGTCAAGAGGGAAATCGTCATTCAGGCCTACGACCATGTCATCACCCAAGGGGACAACTGCCCCACGCTGGACTACTACATCGTCTCCGGCATTGTGGAGCCGGGGGAGCGCTTCACCATCACCCTTGGCACCTCTCCCACCTTCGTCAAAGGGGCTCTGAAGGACTATACGATTGTCCTCCGGCGGCAGGATGTCTTCCGTCGATACTCCGTCACCTACATCCCCGGAACAATCACCGTGCTTCCGCGAACCCGAGGCGGCGAAGAAGAAGCCATGACATTGAAAGATGTTGATGATGAGGAAGATACAAATGATGAAGAGGACCTGCCCTTTGGCTTTGTCCAGCCAGGTCTGGA
>JAEEYQ010000041.1 GCA_016288215.1 Lentisphaeria bacterium
ATATTTATCTGAAATTTTAGATTTAGATTTTATAAATATTGATTGATAATTAGAAAAATAGTTAAAATATGCTTGAAAATAGTTTTTTCAAGAATTTTTTCAAAAATTTTATATTTAGATTTGGATTTTATAAATATTGATTGAAAAATTACAAAAAAATATTTATCTGAAATTTTAGATTTAGATTTTATAAATATTGATTGATAATTAGAAAAATAGTTAAAATATGTTAAAAAATAGTTTTTTCAAAAATTTTATATTTAGATTTGGATTTTATAAATATTGATTGAAAAATACAAAAAAAATTATTTATCTGAAATTTTAGATTTAGATTTTATAAATATAAATGTATAATTAAGAAAGGATATTTTATAATGAAGATGCTTTATTTTAGACATGTGGACAAGATTGTATTTAAAGATGCAAATGGTCTTGACACAGAGTTTGACACAAACACACTTACTTTGAAAGACAGGTTGATCATTTCTGCATATCTGACGAAAATTTCATTTAACTCAAAGAAGTCATTAGCAGAAATAGTTTTCGACTACAGCAAAGATGAGATTTTTTCACCAGCTAATTTTAGGAATTTTAATGAATTAGTTTCTGCTGTAGTAGACAAGAGACATATAGGACTTATAAACTGGATAGATGCTAACTTTTCGATAGATAGGAATGTTTCAGGTCCCCGTAGGTTTAGCATCTACGCTGATGAGATCGAGGCTAGTGACATCTACAAGAAGAAGAATGGCCGTTCACGGTTATTCCATCGATTCAATAGCTTGGAAAGCATTTGTCCTTGCTGCTGCAAACTCTGTTAATAGAAAAATTGTTCCATTGAATAAAGTTTTCATCATAAACTGGCTTGATGCTGACATTTTGAAGACTGAAGACATTGGAGATGATCAGTTCATTAGATACAAACACAATAAGACACAGACTATGAACACGATTAAGAAATGGTTGGATGTTGTTGACGTAGATGGTGAGTTTAAGGGAGAATTTTTCTATGTGAGAGGCAGGAAGAAGAAAGATAAGCTTGTTGAAAATGAAGAGCCACAATTTGATGAAGTTGACAAAGAATTTGAAGAGAAGATAAAGAATGCTCCTAGTGGAACGAAGATGTTTTCTTTAGTAGAAGAAACGGAGAAAAAAGATGAAGAAATTGAGCTTGAAGAGGATGAGAAAGAATGGATGAAGATGGAAGAGAATGTGGCTGCTCCAGTGAAGCTTAACTACGATGAGAATGACGATTTCAGCATCTACTCTCCTGATGACTACATCCAATACTACGAGACTTACTGTGAAAGAAAGTTTGGAGATGATGGCAATAAGAAAGGCGAGTATTTAAGCAAACTCACTAATCTATGGGGAAATCCATATGAGATGGGAAAAGAGATCGCGAAGAAGAAGGGCGTTTCAGAAAGCGACTTCCAAAGCTTCGTCAATAGGAACTTCATTGAGGGAGAGAACGGACTGCAGAAGAAGAATGAGCTGGTTTCAGCTCTTAGAGAACTAAAGAATAAGATACTTAATGCACCGTTTGACACATCTTGGCTACCTGTAAAAAATGAGATTACCGTTCATTGTCATGGACATAATCTTATTGGATTGGCGTATAAAACTTGTAAGTGGATGAGTAGAATATGAACTGAGGAAGAAACTGAACATTATATAAGAGAGGAATAAAAAAAATGCTTGAGAAGAGAAGATGGAGCGCGAGTGCTTGAAAAAGTTGAACATCATATAGAGAGAAATGCTGCTTGGACTAATATCCACATAAATAATAGATTGACTGCTAATATTTGCGGCTAGGTATCATGAGCCGAAAAAGCAAAATCCTCGCTCTGCCGCAATATTTTAAAAAGAGGTATAGAGAGGTTATATGATCAGATTTAGAGACAAAGTTTATGAAAATTATTTTATTGACCCAGTGACTGCTCTAATCACTGACGAGAATTGAGTTGAACAGAAGACATATATATCATCTAGAGGTTGGGTGATTTTTAAAAAAATGGCGGTTCATCGTATACAAGCACATACCTATTATGGATTTATGCCTGATAAAGATGTTCACCATCTTGATGAAAATAAGTTAAATAATGCACTTTCAAATCTAAAATATGTGACAAGATCTGAACATGCACATATTCATGGTTTGACAAGACCAAGAACTGGAGCTTTTAAAGAAAAGGTGTCAAACTCAATTAAACATGTTTGGGAAGAAAGACGAGAATATCTTCTATCGAAAGTTACAAGAAAAGGGTGTCATTGGTACAATAATGGTATTGAAAATAAATGTCAAAACGAATGCCCCCGGAGAAGGCTGGGTTAAAGGTAGATTGAAGAAATGAACTACCACACCATGCTTCGATGCGACATAGCAAACTTCACTCGGCTTTAGAGTCACATTGTTTGTTTCAGGCTGCTCTAATCATTGCAAGGGCTGTCAAAACCCTACCACATGGGATCCTAATTCAGGCAGACCATTCACTGAAGAGACGATGCAGAAACTGCTTGACGAATTGGCTAAAGACAAATGTGACGGGCTAAGCTTGACAGGTGGTGATCCATTGTTCCCTCGGAAACTGCTCTAAAATAAAAGAGATATGCAGAAGAGCTAAGGAAAGATGCCCTCAGAAGGACATTGCACTTTGGACAGGATATTGTATGGAGCAGTTAGACGAAGCACAACTGGATGCATTGAGTGATGTCGATTTTGTGATTGACCGGTCCTTATATTGAAGAGCTTAAAGACATAAGTCTCGCATGGAGAGGAAGCAGCAATCAACGCATTTGGCAGAGAATGCAGAGCGGCTTCTTTCTGGATGTCACTAGTGATGTTAGATGACTTCATATTGACGCATCGAGGAGTTCACTAACAGAGAGTTTTTTTTTTCTAGATTTTGTGTAGACTCTTTTCTTGTATTTAATAAATAAATTTTGTAAATAAAGAAGAGGAACACAAAATGAAGAAAAATACGACATGGTATCCAGTAAAAGGGTTTGAAGGTCTTTATGAGATCAATAAGATGCGGAGAAGTCAAAGCATTAGCAAAAGTTCAGAAGCATGTAGCAAGAAGCACTGGTGAAGTTACATATATGACAAGAAAAGAGAAGGTCTTGAAAGGGAACGTTGACAAACTTGGCTACATCCACTTCAGACTTACTAAAGATGGAAAAGCAACTCTTTATAAAGCTCATGTGCTTATGGCAGAGAACTTCTTAGGCTATGATAGAAGTAAGTACGATAGAAGAAACATCATGTCTTTGGTAGTGCATCATATTGACAGAAATAAGAAGAACAACAAACTATCCAACCTGACGATCATTACACAGCTTGAGAACATTCATCTCTATTTTAAAGATAAAAAAGAAAGAGGAAGAAGATGAGGACGATCATTTCATTTTCACTAGAGCCTTCGCTTCTAAAGAAGGTTGAGGACTTAAAGACAAAGAATAAGCTTACAAGAAGTCGCGTCTTTGTAGAAGCAGTGAAAGACTACATTAAGAAAGAAGAAGTAAAAGAAGAAGAAGAAGAAAGGAAAGACTGATGCAATCTATACTTATAATACTTGGCTTTGCTTATCTTGGCTACATCATTGGTATTATTCATGCAGTGTTAACTGCTCAAAGAGAGTTAAAAACAGAGTTAAAAACAGAGAAGCAGCTTGCAGACATGTGCGCTAAAGCTGTATCAGATCTTTCATCTATCGTTGACGGATATACTGAAGAGATCAAGAAGATAAAGGAAATCTTGGAAGAACTTGACCCATCGAAAAATGATAAAAACTGATGAAGATCTAATAATTTTTACAAAAATGAGGAAATTGCGGTAGTTTCCTCATCTCATCACAAATTAAAAATTTGTTTAAAACATCTGTTTGAAATATTAAGAAGCAAATAGGAGCATTTAAAGTCATGAAAGGCATCTGGCTGACAAGAAATGAGATCTTACATACATTAGGCATCAAGCAGGTGGTTTTTGACAAGACATTAGCTCACACTTTGCAGTTCCGTTTGCATAAGTCACGAAAGCAGTTTTTTCTCCCAGTAGAGAAGCTGCCAGCTGCTGAGTTAGAAGCTTATAAGAGTAAGATCATTGAATACGATGAAGAAGCTCAAGAAGTCCAAAATATCTTAGGAGACATTGCTACAAGCGCTGTTCCTCTTGATGAGTATACCGCTGCTCGTCTAGAGAACACCAAGATGAGGACTGCTCTTCTTAAGCAGCAGTTAGAAGAGAAGAAGCAAGAGCTATGGGCAGAGTGGAATGAAGCATTCTTCGACACTTTCACTGAAGCTTTTAGTAAGTTTAAGAATGATCTCATCTCTCTGCATCTTGGAGAAGAGCAGCTTTCTGTATTGACAGAGAAACTTGAGAATGCCTTGAAGATGATGCAAGAAAAGTTAGATGCAATGTGGATCAAGTTCAAGAACGGAGAGAACGATGAAGAAGACAGCAAAATTCAATCTCATTGATTCTTTAAGATCATATTTCAAGATAACGCCTTATCAAGAGATCATTCCTTGGCTTGAGAAGAACATAAGCTTAGCTGATGACGTCTCTTCAGAGCGAGATCATCTTGACTTCGGTAAGTACTGCTATCAAGTGCCTATTCTGAAGACATGGGAAGACTTTCATAAGAGGAAGATCGTCACTCTAGTTGCGGTAGAGCAGATCCGGAAAGTCAAGCTGCTGGGTTTATGGGCTACTATACAGGATGATCTATACACCGTGCCAGATGCTCATCTGCTACCCTTCTACAGACCTTGCTGTGGAGAACAATCAGACTAAGCTTGAGCCCCTCATGTCTCACATCCCTGGGCTTAAAGAGGAGCTTATTAGACCGAGAGCAAAGAGAAGCGATAGATACAAATTCTCCAATGAGCTTGTATATTTCCAAGGTTCAGGACAGAAGATCATCTCCAAGAGCTGCCAGATTGTGATAGGTGATGAGGTAGATACATGGTCTCCAGAGCATCCACAGAATGTCCGAGATCTTCTTAAGAGAACTAGATCTTATTCATCTTCTTTCGCATTTCTCTGCTGTTCTCCAAGCACCCAGAATGCTTCTATATGGCAGAACTTCTTAAAAGGATCTCAAGGATACTTCACGCTTCGATGCAAAGGCTGTGAAGAGTTGACGATGAGAAGCTGTGATGTTCATAATCTGCAGTTTGAAAGCACTTACAATGAAGGCTTAAGAACATATGTAGTGAAGAGAGGTTCAGAGAGGCTTTTTTGTCCAAAATGTCATCATGAGCATATAGAGGCAGATAAAGAGTGGTGCATATCTCATGGGGACTTTGTGCATCTCATCCCAGAGCTTTTAGAAGAGAGGCCTTCTTTTCAAGTGGGAGCTCTTGCATCACAGCTCCCTTCTCTTTCATGGAGTGAGATTGCAAATGCAGCTCTAGAAGCTGGAAAAACAGCCGATCTTGAGATACAGAAGCACTTCGACAATTCGATCCGAGGACTTCCGTTTAAGCAGCGAACCGTGACTAAGGATGAGATCTCCAAGTTGCGAGACAATCACATTTGGACGACGCCTCCATCGCTTGAGAATGTTGAGATGATTTTCGTTACTTCTGACACCATGGATGAGTTTTCTGCATATGCTGTGTGGGCATGGGGATGCGATGATAGTCTTTATCTGCTTGAATGTGGAGAGCTTCAATACATTGAGCTTGATGAAGACAAAAGGAAGCTGGTGAATGAAGAAAGAAGAAAAGAAGGACATCCTCCTGTCGTGACTTTGGAAGACATCTTAATGAAAGAGTTTTTAGTCAAGGATGGATCTGGATTGAAGCCAACATTTCTTGTCATCGACCAAGGTGGACATAGAGGAGATGATGTTAAGCACTTCGCTAGGATGCATAGACAAGTCATAATGCAGAAAGGAACATCTCTAACATCAGTGAACTTTAAGCCTTCAGATAAACAAGAGAGACTTTACATAGTGAATGAGAAGTTCTATAAAAGTACCACTATCTACTACTTATATACGCAGAAGAACAAAGAAGAGAACTTCTTATGGCTTTATCCAGAGATAGATGATGAGAAAATTGCAGAATTAAGAGATATGAGACCAGATGAAAGCTCTAAGTGGGGATCAGAGCCGGAGAACTGGGTGAGTAAGACAGGAAAAGACCACCTGTTCGACTGCTTGAAATATGCTTACTTCGCTAAAGACTACGCATTGAAGTATTCACCGAAAAACCGCTACCGCTTCGCCAAGGCTCCAAGCATACTGAAGCGTTTTGAAAGCGTTAGAAGACATGAAGCACGTATAGAGCAGCAGACGACAACGACTTCATGGTTTTCAATTTGACTTTTGATAAATAGAAAATATAAGGATATTATTATGTTGCAAGCTACACAAGGCTACATTTTTAAAAAAGAAGTTTCAGAGTCTTCTTCACAGCTTATACTTTTCGACGGAGTGAATAAGATCATCGTCACTTCTCTCATTGAAGAAGAAGGAAAGCTCTACTTAACAGCTTCTGCAGATGAGACGCAAGAGTGGATACCGGGAAAATACACATATCAACTACTTGATGACACCGGCATTGAAGAAGAGGGCATTTTTAAAGTCAAAGCAAATCTTCTTTTCTCTACTGATATACAAAGCTACTGGCAGAAAGCATTGAAAGCTGTTGAAGACCGCATTGCTGGAAAGACGCTTGATCCCGCAAGAGACATCGCTGTAGGCGACAAGAGGATTTCTTACTACACATTAGATGAGCTTCTTAAGCTTAGGGCATTTATACAACAGAAGATTGCTGAAGAAGCTAAAGAAGAAGGTGACATCAACGCTTCCTCTGCTATAAACGGGAAGACGATCTCATACATTTGGAGAAGCTGGTAAATGAGATTTTTAAATAAGATTGCATCAGTTTTTAGAAAAAGACCTCATATAGGCAAGGCATTGAGTAGAGGTTTCATAGGAGCGATGACAAATCGCTTCACTAAATGGATTTTAGAAAGCTATTCCAAGATCAACTTAGACATAGAGACAGGCTTCATCACGTTGATTTCAAGAACACGTGACTTAGCGAAGAACAATGAGGTAGTCAGATCATATCTTGAGTTGATGGAGAAGAACGTCATAGGAAAGACTCGGTTTTGTACTGCAGTCTCAAGTGAAGAAAGAAGATGGTGAGCTAGATCAAGCATTGAATGAAGAGCTGGAGTGGGCATTCTACGAATGGGGAAAGCCTTCCAATGGACTTCTTACTGTAGATGGACATACTGGATCTAAAGAGTTTGACAAGCTTATTCTTCGATCCCTCTTGATAGATGGTGAAGTTTTCATACGCATACATAGGAACATAAAGAGCCAGATTGGTGTAGCTTTTGAGATCCTTGATGCCATGAGCATAGACTTCACAAAGAGAAGAGAGGCCTCTGGAAGTCAGAACGCTATCATCTTAGGCGTTGAAGTCGATAAGAAGTACAAGCCAGTAGCTTACTGGTATAGGCCTGGCACATCTATCGTATATCAAGCTGGAAAAGAGGAGAGAATTCCTGCATCTGAAGTGATACACATCTACAAGCAAGAATTTCCAGAGCAAGTAAGAGGCTTTTCACCATTTAATGCTTGTCTAATCGATTTGAAGCAGTTAGATGACTTTCAGATAGCAGAGCTCATGGCAGCAAAGTCATCTGCTGTATTTAGCATCTTCTATGAACCAAATGGAATGCTACCTGAAGGAGACTTCCCACATGACGGAGAGGAAGGAGAAGCCGTCGGTACATTCGTGCAAGCGCTTGCTCCCGGACAAAGCTCTGTTGTGCCTAAAGGCTATACAGTGAAGAGCGTTTCACCTACGCATCCAAACAACAACTTTGATGCTTTCGTGAAGTCAGTATTGAAGAAGATAGGCGCATCACTAGGCATCTCTTACAATCAGCTTTGCAAAGACTATGAAAGCGTAAGTTTCTCATCACTTAGAGAGAGCTCTGCTGACTCAAAGGCGTTTTTTGAAGCTACTCAAGAGTTTCTCATCGAAAACTGGAAAGAGATCCAGTATAAGCTTTTCATAGAAGCTCTTGTCTTAAACTCAAGCATTTTAACTCCAATGCAAGCTAAGCAAGCTCTTAGACATCATAACTTCATCTCACAGAAACGCGCTTGGTACGATCCTTCAAGAGACATTCTCGCTACTAAATATGCGCTTGAGCTTGGAGTCAAAAATCCTCTACAAGTCATTGAAGAATCTGGTCTTGATCCAAATGAAGTTCTCGATGGATGGGCTCTTTGGAAGCAGCTTTGCGAAAAGAAAGATCTCTCATTCAACGATGGCAATAACTCTTCGAATAATCTGCTTGATCCGATTGAAGATAAAAGCGATGAAGAGCAGATGCAAGAAACTGGGATAAAAAACTAAAGTTCAAAAAACTTTTGTAAATAACAAAAACGAGAGAAACATATGAAACAGATTTTTCAAACACGCGTTTTAGAGCCTCTCCAAGTAGATGAGGCAGAAAACACATTGACTTTCTCCGTTGCTTCAAGTGAACCATGCATAAGGAAAGACAAGAAGCTTGTATCAAAGAGCAATCCAGATGGTCTTTTCTATGAAGTATTGGAGATCACTGATGAAGCAGTGGACTTCAGTAGACTGGTGGATGGACGTTCTCCACTTCTTCTACAGCATGACGAAGATCAGCAGATAGGCGTCATTGAAAGAGCATTCATCCAAGATGAGAAGCTTTACGTTCAAGCACGCTTCAGCAAAAACGATCTTCCTCAAGAAGTTCTTGCTGACATCAAAGACGGCATCAGGAAGAATGTCTCTATCGGCT
The DNA here is from genome assembly GCA_016288215.1 of Lentisphaeria bacterium. Taxonomy (GTDB): domain Bacteria; phylum Verrucomicrobiota; class Lentisphaeria; order Oligosphaerales; family Oligosphaeraceae; genus Tb-RUG-64. The sequence goes on from JAEEYQ010000041.1 coordinate 8,813, forward strand.
ACTACATTGATGAATACTCATTTTTGCAAGACAACAGCCGTGATTATCCAGTGATGCTTGCAAAGCGCTTCACTATCATTGAAGTATCCATCGTAAGCGTCCCAGCAGATGCGACAGTAGGCATTGGAAGATCATTAGAGATGTCTTCAAAAGAATGTGATGAGGAAGACGAAGAGACAAAGGAAGAGAAGACTGAAGAGAAGACTGAAGAAAAACAGTCTGAGACTTCAGTAGAAAAGACAACTGATGAAGAAGAAATTCGTTCATTAGGCGAGCTGCTCAACATGAAGCAACTTGCTGAAGAGTTCATCACTAACAAACGCAGCTACTCCGAATTCAAGGCTGCGATTAAAGAAAATAAAGAAACTAATAAACTTATCGATAAGGAAAGAAAAATGGAAAAATTCTCACTAAGAAAAGCAATTCTTAATGCAGTCGGAAAGATGTCCGATGAAGACGCTGCATTCGAGCGTGGCATCATTGAAGAAAACAAGAGGAATTTCAAAATCACTAATGCAGACATCGTCTTGTCTAACAAAGAACTCCGTGCATTTGACGGAACTGAAGCATTGAACCAAGTTGAGTACAAACCCGGTCTATACACCCCCAATCTTCGTCCCGCTGTCACTGTTGACGCTATTGGAACAAAGAAAGTCACTGTGACTGGCCGCTCTATCAGCTTCTCTGTCTGCACAAGCGGATTGAATGCTGGTTTCGTTGGTAATGACGGAAGCGTCCCTTCAGCTACCATGGACTTCGCTCTGAAGACTATGACGCCTAAGAAAGAAGGTGCTTACGTCGACATCAGCTACGAGAGCTTACTACAAGATGATCCCTCTGCTGAAGGCCTAATCCTCGATGACATCGTGAAAGCTCTCGACCAAGCTAAGGATGCTGCTTTCTGGAACGGCTTAGCCGCAAACGATGAGCCGGTCGGACTACTGAACACCACAGGCATTAACACCGTTACTATACCTTCAGGTGGCCCTCTTCTCAGCACAATGCTTGAGTTCGAGAAAGAGATCCGCAACTCATACGATTATTCCGCAGATTTAAAGTGGGTTATGTCTACTGACATGTACTACAAACTGGCTGCTACTCCTTACTCAGCCAAAGAGCAGAACAAGATGATCGTAGATCCCGACACCAGAAAATGCATCGGCTATGATGTCTTCCAGAATGCTTCACTGCCTTCAGGCACAATCATTCTCGGAAACTTCAATGAAGCTCTTGAAGCAGACTTCGACGGCATCACAATCCGCGTAACTCAAGGCCCAGAGCTGGCCCGTAAGGGAGCTTATGAGATCGTCGCTCATCGTTCTCTCGACTTCGTCTTCCGCAGACCGAAGTCATTCACAAAGAATGCCTAAAAAATCATAAAACAATAGAAAGGGGGCGAAAGCCCCCTATGCCTCTAAACATATGAGTATTTTTACTACTGCTATTTCTGACATTTTTTCTTGCAACGACTTCTTAGAGACTTGCATCATTGCTGATGAAGCATACAGGTGCATCTGCTCGCCTGTCAATGACAACATCATTTACAGTGAAGCGGGCTTGGTGGATGATGTAGACTTCACTCTCGACATCAAGCTTCCTCTTGAAAGAGTTCCTACAAAAGGAGACTTGGTGCGCTTTAGATGCAAGCAGTATAAAGTATCAAATGTCACTTACGACTCAGCTTTTGCTAGCATAAAGGTTTTTTTACAAGGACTTTCTAAAGGATGAATTCAAACGGCTTCAAAGTAAACTTCAAGTACGATCTTTCATCTTTTAATGAGAATGTAAAGAGAGTCATTGCTGACATTAGAGAAGAAACAGGTGAAATACTTAAGAAATCTGCTGTTGTCTTCGTCAATGCGGCCGCAAAACAGACTCCTCCAGACATTCATTCATATACAATCAAGAAAGAACGCTATGAGAGAGCTTTCTACGTTCTTATAAGGCTTGTTAGAGGAGGCTATCACCGTGTGCATGCAACAGAAGAAGACCGTGAAATGCTTAAGCAAGGCATGGTGTACAAAGTGGTTGACTCTCGAACAAGAAAAGCTGTAGGCTACTGTAAGACAAAGCAAGAACTAAAGAAGCTTAGAAGAATAGAGACAAGAGGCTTAAGCAAGGTGATGTGGGGAAAGAGCTTATCTGAAATCGGACTTCCAATCCCAATCGGCATTCAGCGTCTTATGAACAAAAGTCCACTTCTCAAAAGTCTTCCTTATAGCAAGACATCTTTTTACAAGCAAGAAGAAAGTCAGACAGTTGAAGTAACAAACAAGGCTTCAAAAATAGAGAACTTTGGAAGAAGCGCTGAAGCTGCAGGCCAAAGAGCAGTCGCAAGAGAACTCAGATGGAGGCTTAAAGCTATAGCAGATAAGGAGCGCAAAATATGAAGGAAAAAGAGATAGAGCAGAAGATCATCAATGCTCTTAGCGACATTGAAGAAGCACAAGTCATATCGACAACGAACTTTACTGAAGAGAGGCGGACCAAACATGGTCTGCGTCGGCATTGAAAGTACAACTAACGTCAATCCTGGTTTGCCTGACTACTCATACAATCTTCAGATACTTATAGATACATTCATAACAGATGATCCAAATGGAGAACTTTTTCATAAGACCTATGAGGAAGTATCTAAGAAAATAAACGCATATGCTGCAAGAGGCAGTGTGCTTTCAGAAGTCTTTGAAGAAATTCCAGTTGTTGGCTTTTTCTTCAACAACTCTAACTTTTCATTAACAGAAACATCTCATCGTGCTGTACTTACATACACGGTGATTGCTTCTTTCTAAAACTTTTAAAAATTTCTTTCGAAAGGAAAAACACATATGTCATACCCAGATCGTATTTTTGGCGTAACTACTACTCCGTCTGGCTTAAGTGATGGGATCATCGTCAACAGCTATACTGAGCAGACAAACTCCGACAGAGCGGAAGCAAGAGGACCAAACGGCAAGCTCTTAGATGTAGCTAACTACGGCGTAAGCAAAGAAATCACCATAGAAGGTCTTTTCGTAGGCAACGGCGCTCAAGTTGGCATGAAGATCAACGTCGGTGATAGAGACTATCTCATCACTAATTCTACTAAGAATGAATCTTACACGGCTTTCCAGACCGCTTCTGTCACCGCTTTCGGTGGTGAAGTAGATACAGTCATCCATGAACTTTCATCAGTCATTGGTGACTAAAGTCTAAGTTAAAAGAACATATTGAAGCGAGAAGACTTTACTCCTCTCGCTTCTATGTTAAGGAGCAAAAATGTTTTTTAGTAAAATACAAGATAAAGATCTTCAAGAGGCCATACTTCAGCTAAAGAAAGATGAAGTATTTCTGCACACTTTGAAGATGGATGAAGAGCTTCACATGCTCGATGAAGAGCAGAATGAATGCAAAAGAGTTTTTCCAGAGCTCTGCTCAACAGTAGGACTAAAAGTAAAGATAGAAGGAGACTTCTACTCACCAGTTAAGCTTCTTCCTTACTGCTTTCTATGGGCTATAGAAAGTCCGCTGCTTAGAGATGACAATAAAGATGTGACTATGCTTGACTTAGAGCTTTTCTTCTATCTTTTGGATCATGAAGTAGAGACAGACATGGAAGCTCTTATAAAGAAAGCATCAGGTGAACTTCAGAGAAGAAATCTTACCTACGATAAAGCTTTCTCAGTAGTTAAAGCATTACTTCAGCTTGCTTTTTCTCCGCTGAAGATGCTTCCTCAAAGACATGGTGGCGGGAAGCAAGATGCATCTTTTGATGCTGACACTTTAACAGACATTGCTTCTAAAGTCCATGAAATGACTGGCTTTACTGTCGATGATGTGATGAATAAGATGTCTTTGACAGCATGCTGCTTCTACTATGTGCAGTGGGCTAAAAAGCAAGGCATGAAGAACATCGAGAAGATAACAGATGAAGAGTTGATGAAGCGCCTTGTGTATAGATACTGCGAACTCATCACGGATAGACTTATAGAACTAAATAAGCTACCTAAAGAAGAAAGAGAAAATTTCATTCACCTTATTTCAACTCCACCGGAAAATAAATAGTTTCGTTTAGAAGGAGCTTTTAAATGAGCATTTCAACTAAGATAACAGTTGACACTTCAGAGCTTAAGAAAGGCATGAGAGATGCTGAGAGCACTGCAAGAAGTTCAATGCAGCGCATAAGCAATGTGGCAAAGTCGACAGGTCAAGTGATGCAAGGCAACTTCAGTGGTGTGGCATCCATACTTATGAGGCTTGGACCAATAGGCATGGGGGTTGCCGCAGCCATAATTGCTATCGGTGGAGCTGCAGCCGTTGCAATCAAAAGTCTCACTTTTCTTGCTGATAAGATTGACAGCATCGCTAAGGCAGCTAAATCCATCGAGACTACAGTCACTGCATACATGGCTTTACAGCATGCAGCAAATAGAGCTGGTGTAGAGATGGAAAAAATAGAGAGCATCGCTATAAAGCTAGATGCTGCTTTAACAAAAGCTGCTGATGGTAATGAGCAGATACAAGAGGCATTCTATTCATTGGGGCTTTCATGGCGTGAATTAGAGCGCTTAACGCCGGAGAAGAGGATCATAGCAGTCACTGACGCTATAAGGAAGCTGAAAGAAGAGGGTGGAAAGATGCCTAATGAGATCTACTCAGTCTTCTCTAAGAAAGATATGCAGTCTATTAATAAGATAGTGGCTGATGATGAATTCTCAAAGAATGTCGAAAACGCTAAAGCCTTAGGCCACACTATTAGAGAGGATGTAGTTTCAGCTGCTGAACAATTTAAAGACGTTGTTAGTGACATCAAGACTTTAATCGTCGCAACTATTGCAAATATTAAGCCAGTTAAAAGCTTCTTTACCTGGACTACAGATATGATCCGCCGACGTTCAGAGCAAATCAGAGATATAAATGCAAGAAACATTGAACAAGCTTCAATTGATGATTTCTTAAAAGTCTATTCAAAGTCGTTTTTTTCTAAGAATGTCCAGAATCTCACGGAAGATGACAAAAGAAGCATCATTAGAACTTACTATAATGACAAAGAAAATTTCTTTTGGGATAATAGTTCAACTCCTCTAACTTCTAGACCCATCTATCTAAGCGGTGATGCTCTTGACAAGAAGTACAAAGAAGTCATAGATAAGATTGACTTCTCTAATATGTCAAGAAGCATGAATGACAAGATCTTCTCTATCATAAAAAAATATGATCCTAACTGGTCTTCTAAAAAAGAAAAAATAGAGAATGGCGTAAAAGGGATCAATTCTATCATTGAAAAGAATTATGAAGAAAATAAGCAAAGTCTTATAAGAAATGGACGTGCTAATGATGATGCAGAAAGAATTGCTGCAGAGTTAGACAAAGAATCTAAAGCACTCGAAAGAACAGCCATAGCTAAGAGCAAAGCTTTCAATGCAGAAGAAGAGATTGCAAGGATAGAGGAGAAGCATGGTGCTGTCTTAGATGAAGAGCTGAAAGAAAAACTCAGACAGACAGCGAAGAGATACAATCTTTTAGTAGCTGAAAAAGAGCATAAAGAAGTCTCTAAAAAACTTTCTGAAGAAAACAGCGTCTCTCAACTTCAGCTTAAAGCCGAATCTGCTACCCTTCAGAAGAATAGAGAACTGTCTGAACTTTATCAGAAGCAGCTTATTCTCAAGAAGATGGGCATTGAACCGACAATGACTAATCTGAGACTTTACAGTAGACAGCTGAGCATAATGACACGCTTGTCAGAAGCACAGAAGAAACTGAAGCTTGGTGAATCTATGCAGAAAGACATAAGAAGTATGCAGCTGTCTCTTCTCGAGAAAGCTGGATATGGACAAACCGCTTCTTTACTTAAAGGACGTCAAAATGCTGAAGAGACGTTAGGAAGATCACTGACAAACGAAGAGAGACTCCTTGTAGACAGGCTTTCAAATCTTCAGTACAGTGCAGGAAATGTCTCAGCTATCACAAGTAAAAATGACGTCATAAAGACGAATGCATTAGCATCAAGAGGAGGCTTTGCTTCTTCTGTAGCATATGATAAGAACCGGCTCAAGCTCTCTTCTAAAAATGCAAAGTGACATCAAGAAGATACTAGAAGATTCACTTAAATGTCAGAGAGAAACCCAGAGAGCACTTTTATAAGGATGGAATATAATGGCAAGCGTTTTTGACGAACTTCAAATAAAATACAAAGGCTTCACTCAGTCGAAAGACAGTGAGACGAAGAGCACTATCGTCATTTTCCAAGGATCTAAAGAGCTAGTCGATGCTGCTTTCGACGAGAAGAGAATTCACAGCCATGATGAGACATATGGGACTCTTCAGAATATGCATGTACGTCAAGGTGAAGGACCATTCTGGGAGCTGGAGTGTGAGTTCACAATAGAGTACTATCAAGGTGTGGGAAATTCTGCTGGCACAGCATATGGACCTAAAGCATCCACACTAGACTGCACGATGCTTTCTCTTCCAATTGAGAGCAGAAGCAACTACAGGATGAAGTGGAACAACACACTATGGAGCACAATAAAAGGAGCTGCCACGCCAGGATTTTGGGACACAGCAACACTGAATGCAGATGGCATAACAGGGACTGCTTATGAGTATCCCGGAAGTGGAACTCCAACGGCAGCCACATACTATGCATGGGGAGCGACTCAGTCAGAGCTTCCATCATTGCCCTCTCCCTTCGTCTGGTATAGAGTTCACTCGATGACGAAGCCGGGCGTCGAGACATACGAGAAGCCCGTCTACACTTTAGCGGAGACTTCCAAAGCAAACACACAAGTCCAAGCGCAGTGGATACTATCCAAAGTAGCGGGAAAGACTGGGAAGCCGATTAACGGCGACTTCGGGATTGAGCAGAAGTTTGGAGGAGAGTGGCTTTGCGAGGGTGGAAGCATAAGAAGAGAGGGCAAAGTCTGGCTTGCTACGCTGAACTGGACTTGGGCGCCTCATGGATGGGACAATGACCTCTACCATGATGCAGGGAATGAGATCATAAGACTGATACCAGAGTATGAGCTTGATTATTGAGAAAGCTCTTATAATGAAAGGAAGACTTCATAATGAGATTTCCATCGTATAAAGACATTGGCGGTAAGATACCAAGCATGGAGGCTTGTCTAAGGTCCATCTGCGACTTTCTTCCTTCGCTTCAAGTCTTTGGAGACAACAGAACGACAAGCGTCACACATTATCCAAAAGGAGCTATCGTGAAAGCTCGTCCTCAGATAGCTGGAAGCATCTCACAGGGTGGATCTGCCCCTGCTCCTGCTCCTGCAACAAAGAGATACTGGAATATCCGTGTGGAAGACACAGCTGTCTCCACTGTGAAGACTCTATATGTTGGTGGAGGATACTTCATAAGAAATGGACAGTTAGTGTCCATGAACATGGCAGCTGATGGAGTTACGCCTCTTGAGACTACAAGCATCCAAGGACTTCCGAACAACTGGTGGGTGAACACAGTAAACCACACCTACTACATCCTTCTCTGGCAGATTTGGAATTATAGCACGAAGACATGGGACGCTGCCCCCTTCTTGAAGTGGACAGATGTGCTTCCAGATCTTCACAACTTTCAAGGCGGTGGAGACGATCCTCAGGGATACTGCTTGATGGGCATTGCTCGTGACCACGAAGTCTACGACATAAGCAGTGAAGTCCCCACCATGATCGTAGTCGGCAGAGGAAAGTATCTAGGGAGCTAAAGATGAGCTTTACACCGATCTTATGGTTTGACTATAGCGGAAACAACGAGCAGCAGCCACTTGCTCTAACACCGAGAGCGAACACAAACACTCTTCAGTGGTATTACAATGTGGACACGCCTCTATGGGTCAATGCTTTCCCGACTGCTACTACTCTGACTGTCTTCAAAGACGAGCTTACTTTAAACTCTGAATACTGCGTCACTTCCTACTATACTTCAGGCTGGCCTGATGCAGCATGGGCTTTAGCGGCAGTGAGAGAGCAGTGGTATGTGAGCGGCTCTTACTATCGTGCTATAAGAGGCTACTATGGATGTGGACTTTGCACAGACGATGGAGAGCTGTCAGGCCTGCCTTCAAGCATCACATGCACTGACGAGAACTATAAGTATGTAGCATTGCTGCTGTGCACTCCTGACTTCTCAAGAAACGGCATCTGCTACTTCCTGTCTGGAAACTCTCTTACATATCCACAGCTCAGCTCGAACTGGCACAACATTTCATAAGGAATTTTTCACATATGGACAAAAAGAAGATTTACATAAACTTTGACAGTGGTTCTCTGATAGATGACAAGGGAGCTCTTGTCACTTCATATCCGTCTCTTGCTTATGGAGCAAATCCTACTTGGGAGCTGAACTTCGTGAGAGTAGATGACAACGGGACTCTTCAAGGCATCAACTTGTCTGATGCGGTCTCTTTTAGAGGAGCTGTTGACAACGACTTCCTGTCTGGGACAGCGCCGATGCTGAGAGTTCCCTCTTCTGACTTTGAGCTTTCAGGAGCAGCATCAGGCATCATCGGCATGACACTTGATGCAGCCACACAGGAGTTCTTAAGTAAAGTCAACGGAAGACAGTCAACTTTGGCATACACAGAAGTAGTCGGAAAAGACTCAAACGGAAAGCCGATTTACTTCTATCAGTTTAGGACTAACTGCCTGATGAGCATAGACCCGGAGATAGAATAAGACAAAATATGAGAGACTAAGATGATGCAGGTTCTTTTCAAATATGTCTTCACGAGCATCATTGCTCTATGCAGTTTTCTCATAACTACATCTTACAATCGTGTGAACGCGAACGTCTTGACTCTGCAGGCTGAAGTAGTGCAGCTGAAGCTGCAGCTTGTAGAGATAAACTCTAAGATCATTAATGAGCAGAAAGTCCTTAAGATAGTCAAGAATTAGCTACAGAAGCATCGGCATTAAAGACTAAAGAAGTTCAGCTGCAACTTCGAGTAAGGGCTCGCTCCTTCCCTTGCTCTGCTCCAGCATCTCTCACGGACCTGAGGTTTGCTGGAGCTTTTTTGTAAATAACTTTGTTTGAGGAACTAAAATGAATGACATTTTCAAGTACATCTTCTCAGCAGTGATAGCAATCTGCAGCTTTCTAATAACAACATCTTACAATAAAGTGAACACAAGCATTCAGCAGCTTCAGACTGAAGTCGTGTCTTTAAAGGTTCAGCTTGTCGAGATCAATGCACGAATCATCGATGAGCCAAAAGTCATCGAGATAGTGAGAAACGAACTTTTAAGACATGGAATAAAAGACTAATAATGTATTACAAGCTGAAGGCATGTAAAAGGATGCATTGTGATGTTCACATTGCCGTCTCTTCTATAGCAAGAGCAGTACTCTTTCATTGTCGGAGTTTGAACTGGAAGCCATGTTGGCACAAGTGGAAGTTCAGGCATTGCAGTAGACTGCTTTCCACCAGCACTTCCGCTTTTATCCGCTATTTCTTTTACGCCGTCCACAAGTAGACTAAGTCTTCCAGAGATGCTTTCAAGCTTTCTCTCTAGGCCACTTACATCAAAGCCACTTAATACGGCTGTGACATTTACTTCCGTCTTTACTGGAGCATCTTCTTTGTCACTAATGCTTCTTACAGCTTCATAAAGATTTTCAAGCTTTCTCTCCAAAGCACTTACATCAAAGCCACTTAATACGGCTGTGACATTCACTTCCGTCTCTTTACTTCCGTCTTCAGGACGAAGACTTCTTATAGCATCACAAACTCTCTGGATGTCATTCTCTGTCATGGCTTTGCTCCTATATTATCGAAGCTATTTATAATAAATAACTTTAGAAACACATGTGGTTGTGACACACTTATGCAAAGTCACGAAAAGGAAACACATTCATATGATAAACTACATCAACATCGAGAAGAAGAAGCTTGTTGGCCGCTCCAATCAAGTAATTCCACCTCTAATCATCGACTACAGCACAGAAGAAAAAGTCGACTTCCAGCTAATCAACTCTCAAAGCAAGCTTCTGCAACTTGAAAGCACTAGTGGCTTGTATTTTGCGGCATCTCTTAAGATGGGCGAACCAGCATCAAGCTTGCTTTTTCTCTCCAAAGACTATGAGGTAGATGAAGCAGGCGTCATAAGTTTTCTAGTCGATACTTATACGATCCCTTATCTTCAGCAGATAAAGAAGAAAAACACGGAAGTAAATCTTGAGATTGGGCAGATCCTTGTTGATGAGAAGAGACTTCTACTTCGAGACTACGGTCTTGCAAATCCAAGAGTATATGTGGAAGGACTATCACCAGCAGAGATAGAAAGCCACGACTACTACACGAAAGAAGAAATCGATGAAATGCTTGCGATCTCAGGCGTTCCAAAGAAACTTTCAGAACTTGAAAATGATGTCGGCTTTGTTACTTCAGGAGATGTAGAAGACCAGATTTCAGCTGCTCTTTCAGGCATTGAGCTTTCAGGCTATGCGACAGAAGAAGAACTTGAAGATGTAGCTGCTACAATACCTACAAAGACTTCAGATCTTCAGAATGACAGTGATTTTGCTACTTCATCTTATGTAGATGCAGCTGTAAGTGGAAAACAAGATCTAATAACGGCTCAGAAGAAGCTTTCTTATGCACTACTTAGTGGAACTCCTGCTATACCTACAAAGACATCTGAACTCATCAACGACTCTTCATTTGCTACTTCATCTTATGTTGACTCTGCCGTAAGTGGAAAACAAGATCTAATAACAGCTCAGAAGAAGCTTTCATTCAATCTTCTTTCTTCTGTTCCGGCTTTCGCTACGCAATCTGACATAGATGCAGCCATAAGTGGAAAACAAGATCTAATAACAGCTCAGAAGAAGCTTTCTTATGCACTACTTAGTGGAACTCCAACAATACCGACTAAGACATCAGATATAACTAATGACAGCGGCTTCACGACAACTTCATATGTTGACTCTGCTGTAAGTGGAAAGCAAGATCTAATAACAGCTCAGAAAAAACTTTCATACGCTCTGCTTAGCGGAACTCCAACGATACCAACTAAGACATCAGATCTTATCAACGACTCTTCATTTGCTACTTCATCTTATGTTGACTCTGCCGTAAGTGGAAAGCTTGATGCTCCAAGTGGTGGCATTTCTGGACAGGTACTGACGAAAACAGAGAATGGTGAAGCATGGATGGATCCACAGGGTGGAAGTGGAGGAAGCGTTGCTTGGGATGACATCACTGGAAAGCCGGACTTTGGTGTGCTTGACATTGAAGAAGGCACAATCGTCTCGCAAGAAATAAACATAACTCCTTCATCTGATGAAGCATTGCATTTCACTGTAAGCTCTCCTACTGCTTTGAACGCAAATGGAAGCACATCTGGAAAAGTAGAATATGCTGAAGTCGTGCTAGACATCGCTCTTGGTGCAAGCGTTCAAGCCGGAACTGGTGTGACTTTCGCTGACACTTGCGAAGATGGCAAGAGAAACATATGCATCATAAGGTGGTATAATGAAGATGCTACGCTTTTCGTCGTGCATAAAGAAGATCTCCCTGTAGGACAATAAGATGAGAAGGAGGATAATATCATGACACTTATTGGAACAGAACCATATGACATGATGATAAGAAGATCTTCTTCAGAATCACCTTCAGAATATCTTAGTAAAAGCATTCCCGCTAAGATCTTATATGTAACGAGCAATCACAGCGTAGACTGCGGAATGAACATAAGCATCAACCAAGTCTGGGAAGTCACTGCATGTAGAGCTCTTGGAGACAGCTCAGGAAATCTTGCAGTGATCGGAACTTCTGCCGCAAAAGCTACAGCGAACTTCTCTCTTTGGCTAAATCCAAGCACCAATGTGGTTGAGTTCATCTTCGGCGATGGTGGAGCTGCTACAGCAAAAGTAACAACTTCTGCTTACAATGTAAGTCAGATACATACTTACAGGATGAAGCTTTCTACTGCTGAAGCATGGATCGATGGAAACTACATCGGTAAAGCTACTAACCCACAGACATCCATCTCTACAAGCAACGCAAAGAAGATCGTCTTCTACGGCTGCTGGAGAGGCTCTTCAATGAACAGCTACTTCAAAGGCGGCATCGGTGAAGTGAAGATATGGGAAAATGATGTACTTGTAAGAGACTACATACCCGCTTGCTCATATACTATTTCTACTAATTACTACGAAGTTGTATCTAATTCAATTACATATTTCACTGGATGTCAGCCTGGCTTCTCTATAGACTTTGCGATAGATGTAGAAGCAACTTCAACATACAATGTCTTCGATCTTAAGTTCGCTAATCTTCTTGGAGAATATAGCATCGACTGGGGAGATGGAACATCGCTAGTAAGTAGCGACACCGATGGATGGAATCTTAATTTGCCGATGACTACTCTCTACGGCAGTAGTAGAACGCATACATACGCAGTTCCAGGTATATACACAATCCAAGTAAAGATACCATGTGGAAACATGGTGATGACACTTGCTAGCACAACTTGCATCATAAAGCGACTTCTGAGATTTCATCCAAAGTTCATTCCTATGAACTTCATAAATTCAGCAAGAGACATAAACCAAAAACTGCTCCCAGACTCTTTGATCATAGGAACTGATGCATTCCATAACTGCTCTGGACTTCTTCTTACAGATCTTCCACCAAGCTTGATGTCTATCGGACTCAATGCTTTCATGAACTGTTCTTCTTTAAGCAGCATGCACGCTCCTCTAAACCTTAACTTGATCTATCAAAGCGCTTTTCAAAATTGCACAAATCTTGATTTTATCAACAAGAATCTTGAAGAAATTCAGTATATCGGACCATATGCTTTTAGAGACTGCACTTCTTTGGACATAAGAAGCATTGCATCTGGATGCGAAATAAGTCAATATGCTTTCATAAGATGTTCTTCTTTAAAAGATGTCACTCTTAATCTTGATGCTAGAGCAGGAAACTACTCATTCCAAGGAGCAGGCCTCTCAAGCCTACAGATCTTCTTTGAGCAAGAGCCACAGATACTTGGTGTGGGAAGTTTCAAAAGTTGTAGTTCTTTAAAAGATGTCACTTTCCACTACAGCGGATTGTCTAGTACTTCTTTTGATATGCCTTCAAGCTGCTTCGAATCATGCACATCTTTAAGCAGTGTACTTGGCTTAGAGCCTTTCAGAAAAATACAGAAAGCAGCTTTCAAAGGCGATGCATCTCTTAAGACTCTGACTTTAGGAAGCCATTGTCAATACATCCAAGCAGAAGCATTCGAAAACACCGGATTGAAAGAGGTTCACTTTGCAGGAGGATACCCCACTTTGGCTCGTTCGATAGACGCCACTGCTTTCAACGGCTGCACTTCTCTAACTGACATCTACGTGCCTTGGAGTGAAGGAGCTGTCGCAAATGCTCCTTGGCGGAGCGACAAATGCGACTATCCACTATGATACTCCGTGAAAAATCCATGTCCGTCTCGAAAACGCTCTCAGAAATGGGAGCGTTTTTATTTTGACACAATTCATAAAATTGTCAATTTATTCATAAAATGAAGAAAAATGCATAAAAATGAAAAAATTTTCACATTTGTGATTTGTAACTAATGAAAAGCAGCTATATTTTATTAGTACAATTTAATTTTGCTGCTGCTCCTCAGAGCGGCAAAAACAAACCTCAACTAAGGAGAACAACGATGAGTGAGATGAAGAAAGTTGATTACGTGATAAACACCACTGAGATCAAAGAAGAAGAGCTCAATGCTCGTATGGCAAAGACAATTGATTCTCTTAAAGACCTCATTAAGAATTATGAGTCTTGTGATTGCTCTAATGACACAAAGATCTCTTGGTTGTCATCGATGGAGCAAATGCTCTCTTTCGAGTTAACTCAAATCAACAAACTTGACTCTGAAATTAAGGTTTATAACGAACTAATCAAGCTGTTCAACTAATGACTTTAAGTGGCTCCTTTCAATGGTGAGAGGAGCCATAGACCAAAACAACATAAAGGAGCAACAACAATGTCTGAGACCGTCAACAAGAAAGCAAACGTCAAAGAAATCAAAGTCAAGAAGGAGACGCCGATGGAGCAGAAACTTTTGAATGAGTGTATGCGGAATCTGAGAAAGACAGCTTATAAGTTTATTACAACGATTAAGAATTCACCGAGTAAAGAATCGCAATTAGCGGACTTAAAGAAAATCTTTGAATCTGCAATCGTTTCTGTCAAATCTCTTAATGATAAAGAAGAGATGAAAGACATTGTAAGCAAGATGACTGATGAAGAAAAGAACTTATTGAGACAACTGCTTAACGCTTAAAGGAGGAAATCATGGAACGTTCAGAGCAAGAGAAGAGATTGCTTGAGATTCTCGTCAAAGAAAGTCCACGCCTTGATTATGTGGTCACTTTTCACGTGAGTGAAGAGTATGGAGTTGAAGAGTTCTATGTAATTCCTGATGAAGACAAGGAAAAAGTTCTCACCGAGCTTTGGCCGTTTGTGAACTGCTTCAAGATGACTGACTTAGTGTATGACATCCACAAAGAAGACTTCTTCATGTTCAAGGACTGCATGGTGATGAGATGGAATCATCGGAACATCATCGTCTGTCCTGACTATCTGAACACAGGCGGCACTTGCTTGGACATCATCGACATCGAAAAGATCAAGGTGAACAAGATCAAGGAGGATTAAGAATTCTTTGGGAGCGGTTTCGGCTGCTCCCATTTTTATTGCAAACATAGGAGATTGCAAATGTTAACTTACACCCCCGGAACAATCACCGTGCTTCCGCGAACCCGAGGCGGCGAAGAAGAAGCCATGACATTGAAAGATGTTGATGATGAGGAAGATACAAATGATGAAGAGGACCTGCCCTTTGGCTTTGTCCAGCCAGGTCTGGACGCCATTGGGCTGCCCGGAGACGTCATGGAACTGGAAGGCTGCTCCGCTGTCGTTGGCGTCAACGCCTTCGGCAATCTGGAGGATGCGCTGGCTGTCCTGCCAGATGGCGCCACGCTCTATCTCCTGCCCGGAACCTATGTGCCACGGCATGGCGCGTGGGAGCTCTCCCGCTCCATCACTCTCCAAGGCCTGCCTTCCGACCGGACAAGTTTCGGTCAGATTCTTCTGGATGGTCCCATGACCATCGTCGGCGAATCGACGTCCCCCATTCAGCTGCGTTGCCTGACCCTCGCCCCCGCATCCACCATCCAATGGGACGATGTTCCACGGCACGCCGCCTTCACCTCTCTCTTCCAGCTGACAACGGACGGGCTCCTTCCGCTGAACGATGTCATCCTGTCGGAAGAAGAGCCATAACCTGTTCCACATCAAATCTTACCACATCCCATATCGCATTCTTCCCGCCGGTTGAACGACTTGCGGGAAGAATGCGGCTTTTTCAGGATAGGAGAGACAAACATGAGTTTTGCAAGACTGATATATCACATCATATTTCGTACAAAATACAATTTACCGGCCATTGAGATCGTCCATGAACAGCAATTGTATTCATATATGAATGGAATCATACAGAATTTGTCATCAACCTTATTTGCCATTGGGGGTATGCCAGAACATCTGCATCTGGCATTGGATTTAAATCCAAAGATTTCCATTTCGGATTTCATGAAGGCTCTGAAGGGGAGCTCCTCCAAATGGCTAGCTGACAATCTCTGTTTTCCAAAATTCAGAGGCTGGGGGTGAAGGCTATGCTGCTTTTACGTATAGCATTGCAGAGAAGGATACCATCTGCAAGTATATCAGACATCAAAAGGAACATCATCTCAAGAAGTCCTTTGTGGATGAATATCGAGAGTTTATCATTCGTAATGGTTGCACGATAGATGAACGATATTTCATGAAGGATTAACATGGATTGACTTTCGTGGATTATGGCTATTTCAGTCGCCAAAAAGCCGTCTGAAAGACGGCAGTTGGGTAACCCCCGACTTCAGTCGGGGGATGCGGATGCCTCCCATGTCATCCGTCTGGAGGACGGCATTCTATCAAGACGATTTCCGTGTTTGTGCCGTCCTTCAGACGGACATACGGTCATGGATGTCTCATTGGCCCCCGACTGAAGTCGGGGGTTACCCAACTGCTGTCCTACGGACAGAGTCTCATTGACCCCCGACTTCTATCCTGCGGACAGACGGTCATGGACGTCTCATTGACCCCCGACTGAAGTCGGGGGATGCGGATGCCTCCCATGTCATCCGTCTGGAGGACGGTACTCTATCAAGATGATTTCCGTGTTTGTGCCGTCCTTCAGACGGACATACGGTCATGGATGTCTCATTGGCCCCCGACTGAAGTCGGGGGTTACCCAACTGCTGTCCTACGGACAGACGGTCATGGACGTCTCATTGACCCCCGACTTCTGTCCTGCGGACAGACGGTCATGGATGTCTCATTGACCCCTGACTTCTGTCCTACGGACATATGGTTATGGACATCTCATTGGCCCCCGACTGAAGTCGGGGGTTACCCAACTGCTGTCCTGCGGACATACGGTCATGGATGTCTCATTGGCCACCAACTGCCGTCCTGCGGACAGACGGTCATGGACGCCTCATTTGCCATCCTGCGGACTGACAGGATGCGCAGTCTGCCATGTCGTGTTTCGCCCCTAACGCAAACGGCCTGCGGAAAACCTCCGCAGGCCGTTGTGCCAAATAGACCAAAATGTTGGGCAGGAACTACTTCCGCCGTGAATTCACGGACTCCATTTCGCCTTCCGCCGCCAAATAGAAGGGGCATTTCTTGGGATTGCCGCAGCAGGCGCGATAGGCCATGTTCAAATCCACGTACCGATAGGGCATGGTCAGGCCAAAGGACTGCGCCACCTTCAGTCCAAACCCCTTGATGGCGCCGCAATCCCCTGCAATGCCGGAATATTCCGGCACCAGATTGCCATCCGGTCCTACCTGTGTGGACATGACACGCTTGATCTCAAATTTGGGCAAGTACTTGCAGATGACGTGCTTATTGAGCTCGCTGATAATCTCCGAGTCGGGAATGCCATTGGCCCATTCCGGCAACTCCGTTTGGCGACCGACATAAATCTGGCGGTTCCGGTTTCTGGCTATCGTGGAATTGTTGACCATTTGATTCACCGGATCCGGTGTCGGAGCCGGACCATAGGGATTCTTTGAACCAAACAGACCGCGGATGAAATCAATAATCGACATTTTTCACACCTAACTCAAACCGAAGCTTGATGACAAGGTCTCCCTTGCCAATACACCAAGTCATAGCCTCTCCAAAAAGGCAGACTGAAATATAGCCTCCCAATGGCTGTTTTGCAAGTTGCCACTTAATACTCTGTGCCCTCCAAGACCTCATGGAGGTCCCCTTTTATCCGCTTTTGACATTCTGTGGACACCTGGTCATCCTCATGGACGAGCTTGCAATTACAGTATAAAAATGAATGCAAATAATGAAATCCTCCGTCCTGCTGGGATATGAGCCAAAATTGGTGAAAATCGTGTGTGGAAGACGGAAAAATGGCCTCTGATTTTTCGAAGAATGCCCGTAAAGGCCCTGGAAGGGCCCTCTGTCGCATTGGGGGTACAAACCTGTATAATTATACCTCTTCTGACAAAAGGCCCTAAAATGGCCCTTCCTGTGAGTTTTGCCATTCTTTCACATTATTGCATTTATTGCAAATCAGTGTGTCATAGGCATAGAGTTTCCTTCCACGTCCGAAGCAGCGTGTCCCATGGAAAGCGCGCCTGATTGGCGGGACTTGTGGAGGGCAGATAGATTGCCAGACGGTTGATTTTCGGGGCGATGTGCGTGTTGAAGAGCGTGAAGGCGGCTTTGCCCGTGGTGTAGATGTGCGTGATGGGGGCAGCCTCCAAAAGCGGCGAGAGGTCGTTGGGGACGGGATGGCGGATGGAGGAGTCCGACGCCCCCTTGATTTCACAGGAGGCGAGGACGTCCCAAAGGGCGATGCCATGCCGTCGCACAAGGGACTCCTTTTCGGCGGGAGACTGCGGAAGCGGCTCATGGAAGAGGGTGGCCATCAGCGGCCAGAAGCGGTTTTGGGGATGGGAATAGTAGAAACCGAATTTGATGGACAGCGGCGAGGGCATGGTGCCGAGAATCAGCATCCGCGAATTTGCGTCATAAACGGGTTGGAAGGCGTGGGTGACAAGCATGGAAAATATGAGTATTTATAATTGCAAATATCGTTATATCAATATGATACGATATCATAATCCTGTCCACTTCTCATTAAACCATTTGGCGGCCCGCTCCCGCTGGTCGCCCTGCAGTTCGAGAATGCCGTCCACAAAGCGGCCGCCGACGCCCAAGGCGGCGCGGAGTCGGGAGCAAAGCTCCATCTGCCGCGCCAGCTCCAGTTCCGCAAGGCCCCGCACCAATGTCACCGTCTTGCCGCCGCGCCCCTTGCGCTCCACGGCAAAGGACAGCTTCGGTCCCTTTGGCTTGGGGGGCGGTGCCTCCTGCCCCGCCTGTTGAGCCGCCAGACGGGCGGCCATCTCCTCCTCCGTCACCCCAAAGGCCTTGAGCAGCTCCTTTTCCGTTGCCGTCAGCACACGGCCTTGGACTTTGCCCTGTGACTGCGGCGGCGCCGGCGGTGGTGTCTTCTTTGTATCTTCTTCCGGTTTAGGAAGATCCAGATGCAGGTCTTTGAACGGGTTGGCCCACGTGTCGCCCAACGTCTCCTCCAGGCTCTTTGCCTCCTGCTGACCGCGCTTCTTCTTGGACATGGCTTTTCTCCTTATGAAATCAGACGCTCCACACTGACCACGCAGCTGGGAAACAGGCTATCCAGCTCAATCCGCAGTTCGTCGCTGGCGGCGAACTCCCGTTCGAGGGTCCTGAAATCCTCCATGGGGACATGGACGGCGGTGACGTTGCGCTCCACCTCCTTGTCATAGACGAAGAAAATCAGCTTGCTTTCGTCTCGATTGGTGAAGTCATAGAGCAGACGATGGCGGCGGATGGACAGCCGAGACTCGTCGATGTTCCTGAACAGCTGGGACTTGGCGTATTCGATGAGCCGATCGTCCAGCCCGGCTTGGAACAGGCTGATCTTCTCAAGGAAGTCGGGACGGGAGGTGGTCAGCCGCACGAACGGCCGCGCGATTCCCTGTTCCACCGCCATGTCCGTGGCGAGGCAGTCCAGTTCCTGCTCCATCTCCAAGGTGTTGCCGTCCTCCGGCGCCTCCATTTGGGTGATGATGCAGGCGCGCTCCACGTCGCGGTAGACCAGCGGCGTGGAGACGGCGAAGCGCTGTTTGCAGGAGGGGCAGAGGGGGCAGTTGAGACGCCCCGCGAAAAGGGCGCCCATGGTCTTCGCGTCGTCCGGAACGATGACGGAGACGATGTCCGCCTTGACCTCCGCACCGCAGCGCGGACATGGGATAAGTTGTAAATTACTGGTACTGTTCATGTTATGATATATGCTAATCGACTAGAGGCAGCTCCACTCAAAGGGCTCGAGGGAGCGGACCAGCTCAATCCACTGGCAGATTTTCGCATAGTCGAAGGGTGGCGTGCCCATGAGATAGTGGTTGACGCCGTGTTCGCCGTCCGCGTCCCACTCCATGGTGAAGAGCTCCTGGGTGCTGCGCGGTGCGCGAACGGTTCCCACGCAACGGTTTTCGTTGGGCGGGCAGCAGAAGTCTCCCTCCAGAACCAATTCACGCTGCAGCCCTTTGCGGACGATGAAATGGCCTTTGCGCTCGCGGCGGGAGTCGTTGCCCATGATGATGTGGCTGTTCCAGCTGTCCGGCTCCGTCATCATGAGGCAGAGCTCCTTGTGGACGCGCCGCAGGTAGTAGTAGGCCAGCTTGCGGTTGAAGTAGTAATCGACGATCGCGTCGGAGATTTGCGGCCAGCCGTCCATCATGTTCCACCAGAGGATACCGCTCTTGCTGCCCTTGTGCAAGCGGAAATTCTCCACGAAGAACTTCTTCGCCTCCGCCTGAATAAACTGCGACATGAGAACGTATTCCTCCATCTTTTCGGGAATGGAGCCGATCATCTCGCGAATCTGCTCGGACATCAGGTTGATGCGGTTTCCCGTGTCGGATAGGCCGGGGACGGGGTTGGTGGAATGGAGGTTCCACTCTTCGTTGTCCTTCCACGGCCAGAGCTTTTCGGGGGTGATGAAGCGCTTCAGCGACGCGATGGCGGGGCAGCCGTGGTAGCCGGTTTCGGAGGCGAAGCAGGCGGTGTTGTCTGCGTAGAAGCGGCTCTTGTAGTAGTCGCGCGGCCCCCAGAGATGCTGTTCAGGTCCGATGCGCTCATTTCCATTAAGCGCCTGGATGGAAGGAGTTATGTATGGGGAGCTGGGGATGTAGGGGCGGATGGGGTCCAGTCGGTTCAGCACCTGCGGCAGAATTTCGCGGGTGAGGCGGTTGAGGGCGGGATCGCGGCGCGGGAACCACCAGCCGACATAGCCGCAGTCGTTTTCATTGTCGCCGGCCCACAGGGCGATGCAGGGGTGCTGGCGGCGCGCCTTCACGACGCATTCCGCCTCTTTGCGGAAGTTCTCGAGGAACTCGCCGTTCTGCGGATAGGCGCCGCAGGCCATGGAGAAGTCCTGCCAGACCATGATGCCGTATTGGTCGCAGAGGTCATAGAACTCCTGGTCCTCGTAGACATTGCCGCCCCAACAACGCAACATGTTGCAGCCCATATCTTTAAACAATTCGAGAATATTGGGGATCCGTTCCGCGTCGCGGCTGTGGAGGGCGTCGGCGGGAACCCAGTTGGAGCCTTTGACGAAAACCGGCACGCCGTTGACGATGAAGCGGAATTTGCCCCGATGCTCCTCCGTGTTGAGCTCGCTGCGGTCCAGCTGAATTGTGCGGATTCCCATTGTAAAATGTTGCCGCGCAATAACTTCACCCTTTTCAAGCAGCTCCACGCAGCAGGCGTAGAGATTGGCGTCGCCGTAGCCACGGGGCCACCAGAGCTTGGGCTTGGGGATGTTGAACCAGAGCATGGCGGTGGTGAAGTTGACGGGCCGCATGGTCTCGAAGGCGGAATCGTCGCAGGAGCCGGAGATGCGGATGGCCAGGTTCTCCAGAGACAGGGAGCTGGTGTGGAAATTGATCCATGCGCAACATGTGGCGTTGTCTTCGCTGCAGCTGTGGGTCACGGCATAGATGTCGTCTATTTCGTTGCGGGGGCGGTCCTCCAGATAGACGGAGCGCCAGATGCCGGCGGAGACGATGCGGGGCATGATGTCCCATCCGAAGCAGTGGGCGGGCTTGCGCAGCTGCAGCATTTCCAAGTTGTGAGCCTGTGCCGCCTCCCACGGTTCGCCGGCGTGTTCGCGGGCGGCGTTGATGGGGGACTTGATGCAGACGAAGAGGACGTTGTCTTCCCCCCTCCGCCGCAGCAACCCGTTGAGGGAAAAGCGGTAAGGAATCATGGCATTGGCGGTGGAGCCCAATTTTCGGCCGTTGACCCAAATGTCCGTAATGCAGTCCAGTCCGTTGAAGACCAGCTCGGGATTGGCGAAGACGGGCGTGGGAAAATGCCGTTCATACCAGAACTGATGGAATTCAAAGGGGCGCAGCTGAGTGCTGTTCATGCCGATGAAAGGATCGCCAATCTCGCCATGAGCCATCAAGTCAAGTTCCACATTGCCAGGCACTTGTGCAGGAATCCCCGGCAAATCCGCCGCCACGAGGGAGTCCGGGCTGTTGATGGACAGCGTTCCCTCCAGGAAGTGGCGCATGGTCCATTCGCCGCCAAGGTCGATACGAGCCCGCTGGCCGGTTGCCGTCACGATTGCTTCGGTCATGATGTCGCTCCTTTTTGGAAATTTGGAATTATCGAGTTAGTGTCGTTTTGGGGAATCCGATCCGCTTTCATTGCGGCTGTCCTCGCCGTTGCCGTCCTTGGCGGCCTCCGGATAGGTGGAGATGACGTTCTGCGCGAAAGTCTGGAAGGTGCCGTCCTCCAGATGTTTGCGTGCCTTTCTCGCCAGCTCGATGAAGAAATGCAAGTTGTGGATGGTCATCAGCCGCGCGCCGAGAATCTCGTTGACGTTCAGCAGATGGCGGATGTACGCCTTCGTGAAATGGCGGCACGCGTAGCATGGGCAGCCCTCCTGTATGGGCGTGAAATCCTCCTTGTAGACGGCCGCCTTGATGGGAAGAGTTCCCTGTGGCGTGTAGGCGCTGCCGTTGCGGCCCATGCGGGTGGGCAGGACGCAGTCGAACATGTCGATGCCGTTGAGGATTCCCTCTATAATCTGACGCGGTGTGCCGACGCCCATCAGATAGTGGGGCTTCTCCACGGGCAGGACGGGGGCGCAGTAGCGGAGGACGCGGACCATGTCCGCCTCCGATTCGCCGACGCTGACGCCGCCCACGGCGATGCCGTCGAAATCCAGGGCGGCGATCGCGTCCACGGCCTTTTCTCTAAGATCCTGATAGGTACTGCCTTGCACAATTCCGAAGACCAGCTGGCCGGGAGCCCGCTCCTGCTCACGGCAGGCTTTGGCCCATTCAAGGGTCAGTTCAAGGGAGCGGTGCGCTTCGTCCCATGTGGCGGGCCAGGGGGTGCATTCGTCGAAGGCCATGGCGATGTCCGACCCCAAGGTGCGCTGAATGGCCATGGACTCTGCAGGGCCCATGAACATGGGAGAGCCGTCGATGTGGGACTGGAAGAGCATGCCTTCGCGGGTTTTCTTGCCCAGTTTGGCCAGGCTGAAGACCTGGAAGCCGCCGCTGTCCGTCAGAATCGCGTGGTTCCATCCCATGAAGCGGTGGAGGCCGCCGGCTTCGCGCATGATGTCCATGCCCGGCCGCAGATTAAGATGATAGGTGTTGCCCAGAATGATCTGCGCTCCAAGCTCTTCCAGCTCCAGCGGCGTCATTGCCTTGACGGTGGCCTGCGTTCCCACGGGCATGAAGACCGGCGTCTCCACCGTGCCGTGGGCGGTGTGGAGAGTGCCGCGGCGGGCGCGGCTGCCGCTGTCCGTCTTGTGAATTTCGAAGATCATTTTCGGTGTGATATTTGTAACATGCTGATTATCAATATGATACGGAATTTATTCGGAAGTGTTGTCGGCTTCGGCGTCCCGCAGCTCGAATTCCAGCTGCCAGCTGTGGTTGCCGTTCGCCTCGTCGCACCACAGCTGCAGGGTGCCGATGTCCGAAAGCACGGAACGCAGCGTGATGGGAACTAGGGACAGGGTGCCCTCCTCTTCGGCGTCATCTTTGGTGAGCAGGCCGCTGAGGGAGACCAGCTCCTCCAGCTCGCCGTCGTCCAGGACGGAGATGCGGTCTCCGGGACGGTCGTCTTTGCGGACGGTGCTGCTGAAGAAGCGAAATTCCGTCGTCTCGCCGACGGCCAGGGCAAGCCCCTTTTCGGGAATCGCGCATTCCGTGCCCTCCTCCATGCCGAAGGGGACGACGCAGAGGGCGTCCATGGGCAGCTCGAAGCCGGGCACAGCGGGAAGGGACGACTCCACGCCAATGTAGTAGGAGCGGGGACTGCCCGCCTTGATGCGGACTCCGCCCGCGCGGCGCACGTAACTCAGCCAGGCGGCGCCTTTGGCGACGGACTGTTCGCTGTCTGCCTGCTCCAGTTCCACGGGCGCCTCGCCGCCGTCTCCGGACCAGCGGGCGAGCTGATTCAACAGCTGGGTCCGGAAGACCTTCGCCTTTGCCACGCCGCCATTGAACAGGACGGCGTTGGGCAGGGTGACGGAACCGTCGGCATTGACGATGTTCCGCGCGAGAAACGCCGCCAGATGATGGGTCACCGCAGGATCTTCCGCATATTTCAGACCCATGCGGCGGAGGCCGGAGCGGGAGCTGCGGCGAATGGCCGTGTCCAGCCCGCAGTCGGGAAAGAATCCGTCCAGAAGCACGCGCCGCCACTCGTCATAGGCGAGCTTGAGGCGGATGGTGCCGCCCACCAGTCCGCTGCCACGGCCAAGAAGGGTCAGTGGCGCGTCGTCCTGTTCGCCGTTGCCAAAGTGCTCCTTTGCCTTTCTGCAGGCATGGGTCAAGGCAAGCAACTGATACGGCGTCAAGGACTTGCCACTGTCCTTCTGATAGGCGGCGGCGACGGTGTAGGCAAGGGTCAAGTCCATGTTATCACCGCCGAGCAGGGTGTGGTCGCCGACGGACAGGCGGTTCAGAGTCAGGTTGCCCTCCACGTCGTCGACGCCGATGAGGCTGAAGTCGGTGGTGCCGCCGCCGATGTCGCAGACCAAGATGCGGTCGCCGGCCTTCAGCAGCTTGCGCCAATCCGCGTCATGCTCCGCCAGCCAGGAGTAGAAGGAGGCCTGCGGCTCTTCCAGAAGGGTGAAATTCAGTCCTGCGTCGCGGGCCGCCTCCACCGTAAGTTCCCTAGCCACAACGTCAAAGGAAGCCGGCACGGTGATGACCACCTCTTGGTTCTCCAGTTTCAGGCCTTCGTCTTCCGCCGCCATGGTGAAGTTCCACGCGTCGCGGACATGGCGCAGAATCAACGCAGACGCCTCCACGGGAGACAGCTTGCGTCCATCTTCCGTCGTGTTGGGAAGACAGGCGCTGTGCCGATCCAAATCATCGTCGCAAAGCCATGATTTTGCGGAAGATACGACGCGCCCTGGGGTCACGGCGGCTTGGTCGCGGGCCCATTCGCCTACGATCTCCCGGCGAGGGCTCTCATCCCATGGCAGCCGGAAGGCGCCGTCGCTCGCCTCTTTGTCGTCCGCAAGATACACAAAGGACGGCAGTTCGGGACGCGCCTGAACTTCACCCCGCTCGATGAACTGCGGAATGGGAAAACATTGGGGTGCAGGATGTTCCGCGGTCAGATCCACATAGGCGCAGACCGTGTTGGTCGTGCCCAAATCTATGCCCACGCAATACCGTGAATCGGAGTTGGGCTTTCTCTTTTCACCAGAATTCATTTATAACCTATTGATAATGAATGAGATAGAAATATATGCCGAAAATTACGGATCAATCGTCTCGTGAACGTGCATTGATTCCTATATAAATATAACATCCCTTGCGCACTTTGCGTAGCCAACCGCCGAGAGGAAGAAAGCGGAATTGGCAATAAGGAATCAGGGATCTTTCTAAAGAAGCCAGAGGGGAAGTGCCGATTTTGTGATTTTTTGCAAAATGGTAACTATTCAGAAGGAGTCCACAGAACACACGGAAGGACACAGAAGACGCTGAAGGCAGCCTCCCTTTTCGCGAAAGGTCCTCAAGGACCGCCGTCTCCGTGACATCCCCTCTGCGGAAATGGGCCGCCGTTCTCATCAGGAGGAGAAAGTGGCATCCCCATTTCCGGAGAGGGGATGTCCTCCCGGAGACCCGCGCTGCCTCAGCGCGTTTTGCGAAAAGGGGCCTGATTGATTCGACTTGTCATTTCTGTTTATTCCGTGTATTCCGTGGACTTTAAGGGGGTTCTGAATAGATACGCAAAAAGAAGCTCATGTTTTGTGATTTTTCGCGGAAATTTGGCTCATGTTTTGTGGTTTTTCGTGGAAATTTGGCTCATGTTTTGTGATTTTTGGCGGAAATTTGGCTCATGTTTTGTGATTTTTGAGCGAAATTTGGCTCATGTTTTGTGATAATGGTTTGAAAAGTCATTGATATGGAGTAGATTATGAAAATAGAGATTTTAGGAGGTTCAGACCATGTATCTCAAACGCAAAATAGACTCGTTTTTGACGGATTGGAAACGACGGCCATCGCGGTTGCCGTTGGTCATTCGAGGCGCCCGTCAAGTGGGCAAGACCGAGGCGATCCGTCATTTTAGCCAGCGGAACTATTCATCTGTCGTGGAGGTGAATTTTGTCGAGGAGCCTCACTACAAAAGCATCATCTCCGAAGGTTACAAGCCGGAGACCATCATCCGGCTGCTTTCGCGGCTGAATCCCGCATTCCGTTTCCCCGCTGGCGAGACTCTGCTGTTTTTCGATGAAATTCAGGTCTTTCCGGAAATCGCCACAGCGCTTAAGTTCTTCCAGCAGGATGGACGCATGGATGTGATCTGCAGCGGTTCCATGCTGGGTCTTCAGCGTCAGCGCATCGAATCCAATAGCGTCGGCTACAAGATGGACTACACCTTGCGCTCCTTTGACTTCGAGGAGTTCCTCTGGGCCATGGGCTATGGGGATGATATCGCCATGGATCTGCTCTCCCATCTGCGGGACCTTCGTCCTTTCTCCGCTGGTGAACTGCAGAACTACTTTTCCTTGTTCATGGACTATGTCCTGCTGGGCGGGATGCCGGCGGTGATTCGCTCCTTCACGGCCACGCGCACGTTTGAAGAGACGTTGACACTCCAGCGGCAATTGCTGCTGGACTATCAGGAGGACATTCAAAAATACGCCTTCGGTCTTGACCAGGCCAAAATCCTCTCAGTCTTTCGCCACATCGCGCCTCAGCTGGCAAAGGAAAACAAGAAGTTTCAGCTTTCCAAAGTCGCTCCCGGAGCGCGTTCGCGGGAATATTTCGGCTGTGTGGAATGGCTTTGCGACGCGGGTGTCGTTTCCATCTGCCATGGTCTGAATTTCCCTGAACTGCCCTTGAAGGGCAACATCGATGAAAGCAAATACAAGCTGTATTTCGCGGACACAGGGCTTCTTGTCGCCATGTTAGATGAGGAGGCCGCCGATGACTTGCGGAGAAATCAGAACATGGGAGTCTACAAAGGCGCGCTGTATGAAAATGTTGTGGCCGAGGCGTTGACCAAATCCGGCTATGACCTTTATTACTATAAACGTGAAGACAGCACATTGGAGGAGGATTTTTTTGTCCGCACGGCCCAGGAGCTGATTCCCGTGGAGGTCAAGGCCGGCAACAGCGCCACAAAATCCATGCGGACCCTGATCTCCTCCGACCGTTATCCGGAGATTCATGAGGGCATCAAATTTGTCCATGGAAACGTGGGGCAGGCGAATGCCATCACCACGTTCCCCTATTTTTGTGCCTTCCTTCTGAAGGCCTATCTTCAGGAGCGGACATTCACTCCCTTGCACCACAGCCCCACGGGACTGTAATTTTCGCCAAAATGCAAAAAAACTGCAATAAAATTGCGTAGCCCTCTTGTTTTTTGCCAAAAGTTTCGTATAATTATAGGTGTTGCATGAGAAGTGCTCCCTTTTCTCCGGAGGAAAAATTCGGGGAGGTATTTTTAGGTGCAATAACATCCTAATAGAAAGGAACTTAGGAAAATGAAAAAAGCGTTTACCCTGATCGAACTGCTCGTCGTCATCGCGATCATCGCGATCCTTGCCGGCATGCTGCTGCCCGCGCTGGCCAAGGCGAAACAGAAGGCATTGGCCGTCAACTGCACATCCAACTTGAAGGGCTGTGCGGAAAGCATGGTGCTGTATGGCGATGACTACAGCGGCCGCATGCCCATCTACTACGAAATCGAAGGCACGCTGAAGGGCAAGCAGGTCAACCTGCTCACCTGGGCGGGCTGCCTCGTGGCCAATGGCTACATCGAAGAGGACTCCCCCATCATCCTTTGCCCCACCTTCGGCAACAAGGTCGAGGCCCGCGATGAGCAGAACTACACCGCCCACGGCTATCCCGCCGCGGTCACCTACTGGAAGTGCTATGGCACCCTCAATGTCAACCAGTGGAACACCAGCGACGTCTCCTGGGACGGCTATCACCGCTTCATTCTGACCAACGTGCTCAAGAACCCGTCCTCTTCCATCATCCTTGCTGATACATGGGAGCTGGGCGACGCGAATTCTCTGAACTCCCCCGCCTACTGCGTCTTCATCACCTTCGGCCATTCCGGCCAGATCAAAATGATGCACAATGACCGCGCCAATATCGCTTTTGCGGACGGCCATGTGTCCTCCAACGGCCCTGGCGACCTGCTCAACGCCTACAAGAAGATGCGCGGCACGGAGAATGTCGCTGTCTATTTCTACACGCAGGACAATATTCGTCTCCACATGCCGTAATTTGTTCATGACAATCTAGTTACAATGGGGCTGCTGCTATACCTCACGAAGAGGACGCCGCAGCCCTTTTGTTGCTGTGTTGGGGCTGTTCACTCTTTCTTTTTCATGGGATGCGAGACGGGAGATTATGGGCGGTTTTCCTTTTTTTCAAAAAAATTTGCGGTACCCTATTGCATTTTTGCCAAAAGTTTAGTATAATTATAGACGTGCATGAAAAATGCTTTTTTGCTTCTTCGGAGCCAGTTTTTCGGAGAGAGCATTTCTAGTGCTGTAACATCCTAATAGAAAGGAATTTAGGAAAATGAAAAAGTCGTTTACCCTCATCGAATTGCTGGTTGTGATCGCCATCATCGCGATTTTGGCCGGCATGCTGCTGCCCGCCCTCGCCAAGGCCAAGCAGAAAGCCATCGCCGTCAACTGCGTATCCAATGTCCGTGGCAGCTGGCAAGCCACCATCCTGTACATGGATGACTTCAACGGCTATGTGCCCTGCCATGTGTCGACTCCCGTCACCCTTAACGGCACCGCCTTCTCAAGTGGCGTGTACTGCTGGGCTCCCCAGCTGATGGCCAGCGGCTACATCGAAGTGAACTCCGACATCGTCTCCTGCCCCAAGGCCGATGACTTCGTGGGCATTGACGGCAATCCTCCCTGCACCTACGGCCAGATTTACTTCCAGGATTTCAGCAAGACGGCGTACAAGCTATTCAACAGCAGCTATTACCTCAATACCCGCTACATGACCAGCCCGTCCTCCTCCATCATGCTGGGCGACAGCTACTATGAAGCCAAGGCTACCCAGTGGGCGCAGATCTGGCTGACTCTTGACACCACGAACCTGTTCCGCCTGAACCATGGCGACCGCTGCAACATGGCGTTCCTAGACGGCCACGTGGCCGCCGCCGGCGTGAACGACATCCAGAAGGCCTACAAGCAGATGGAACTTGCCGACCTGACCAAAGGCTTCTTCATCTTCCCGGAGAAGGGTGCCCATTTCAACATCCAGTAAGTTCTTGACTTGCTGAAAAGGAAAGTTCAGGTTGCAACAAATGCAATCTGAACTTTTGAAAAAGACCTCCGCCGTGTGTTCATGGCGGAGGCCTTTTCATATCGCGCTTTTCCCCATAAGGGTAGGTTTTGAGACCACAGAATACACAGATGCGAGGGGAACATAGCGTTTCGTATATAGGAATATATAGGAATACAACGGTTCAGAGTTGAAAGATGACCATGAACAGGGTGACTCCTGTCAACTTCTCATTTTCGGAAGATGTGCTATATTAGCCTGTCCATGAGGCACATGGCATTCAGGAGTAGCAGATGAACGAACCCATCAAGACCATTCCCTACGGAATCAGCGACTTTGCAAACTTGCGGGAGAGCAACGGCTACTATGTGGACAACACATGGGGCATCCCGCTTCTTGAGGAGCTGCCGTATCAGCTGTTCCTGCGGCCTCGCCGTTTTGGTAAAAGTCTGCTGCTGAGCATCTTGCGATATTACTACGACATCAATGCCCAAGAGCGTTTCGACGAGCTGTTCGGCGGCACGTGGATTCACGACCATCCCACGCCGAGTCGCGGCAAATACCTTGTGATGTGCTTTGATTTCTCAAAGATCGAAGGCGAGACCCTTGAGCAAGTCCAAAGCCGCTTTGCCAGAAACACCAAGACCGTGCTGAATGGATTTGTGCGGAGATACCAACGGTTTCTTCCTGCGGGAACAATGGAGCAAGTTATTGATGCGCAAGGATTTAGCGATGGACTTGATGTGTTGATGGAGAATCTGGCCGATTCAGACAAGAAGATTTTCATTCTGATTGACGAATACGACAACTTCTCCAACCGCCTTCTTGCCCAGTCCAGCGAGGACGTCTATCGTGCCCTTTGCCATGGCACGGGCTTCTTCAAGAGCTTCTTCTCCCTGCTCAAGGGGGCAAATCAGGTGATCACGAAGATCTTCCTGACCGGTGTGTCTCCCATGACGATGGATGACGTGACCAGTGGCTTCAACATCGCGGTGAACATCTCGCCGTTTCCCAAACTGGCCACGGTTTGTGGCTTTACACACGATGACATCCGCACGGCACTGAACTACTATGCGGACGCAGGACGTTTTCCCCTTGACCGTGAGCAGGCCTTCCAACTGGTGACGGACTGGTACGACCACTACCGGTTCTCGATATTGGACGAAAAACAGGTCTGCAACCCTGTGCTGTTGCTTGGCTTCCTGTTCCGCTGCATGGCAGAGGAGAATTTTCCCCGTGACATGGTCGACCCAAATCTGCAGACGGACTACTACAAGCTGCGCCATATCGTCACCACCAACGGCCAGCTCAACGGCAAATTCCATGCTCTGGAGACTTTGATGACGGACGGAAGCGTCACCGTCGAGCTTATTGAATCATTTCAGGCGGAGACACTTACGAAGCCGGAAAGCTTCCTTTCGCTGCTATTCTACTACGGCATGGTGACCATTGATGGTATTGAGGGCCATCGTCTGCGTCTTGTTATTCCGAATCTGACTATGCGGCAGTTCATCTCGGAGTTTCTGCGCCATGGCTATCATGACGCGTGTCGGGTGAACGACCGCTCCCATGAACTGGCAAACCGTCTTGGCGACCTTGCCAAGAGCGGCGAATGGCGCCCCGCCATTGAGCTAGCTGCAGGGGCGGTGCGGGAGACTCTCTCTGCCCGCGACCTCATGGATGGCGAGAAGGCCGTGCAGGCCTCTTTGGCGGCGTTTCTCTCCCTGGGGGACGCCTTCATAGTCCATACGGAGCATCCGATGAATTTTGGTTTCGCAGATCTTGCCCTGCGGCCGGATTTTAATGTCTATCCGGATTTGCGGTATGCCGCGCTCATCGAGGTCAAGTACATCAAGAAGACGGAACCCGTGACGGAAACCGCGAAGGCGACGTTACTTGCGGCGGCGAAGACACAGCTGAACCACTATATGGAGGACCACCATCTGGCGGAGGAATGGCGACTGAAGCCTCTAGGCCCCGTGACCCTCCTCCGCCTCTGCATCGTCTTCCACGGCGAGGAATTGCTCTTCGCGGAGGAGATTTGAATTAGCGCCCGCAGACGAATTTTTGTATCTCATTCGCTAGCAAGTACTTAGGGCTTTCATCCTCTTCAATGTCATCGAAGCGGGCGGTTTTGTCGATGAAGCAGTTGTCGGTGGTGTCGTCATTGACGGAGGAGACTTCGCCCACCAGAATGGTGCCCTTTCCGGGTTCGCCGTAGAAGCGGTGGGCATGGATGGGTTCCAAAGCCACGCTGTCTCCAGGGGTCAGCACGATGCGGTCGCCGGTGTTGAGGGTGCGGGTCATGCCATTGACGGAGATGGGGAAGGAGCCGCCGCAAAGGCCGTTTTTGGCGGGATCGGCGTGGTAAAGCTCAATGATGAGGTTGCCGCCGCCGCGGTTGATGATGTCCTCCCGCTTGTTCCAATGGAAATGGCAGGGGGTCACCTGGTTCTCCTGCACAATCATGATCTTCTCCGCGTAGGGCTTGGGATAGACGGAGGAGTTGAGCTTGCCGTTGCGCAGGGTGAAGAGCAGCAGCCCGACCTTGTTGAAGTCCCCCATGCCGAAGGTGGTCACGTCCCATCCCAACTGGAGGTCGATGATCTCCTGAAGATGGTCCTTGTTCCGCCGCCAGTCGTCCACGGAGAATCGGGCGAAGGGGGGAAGAAGGAAATGCATGGCGTCGAAGAAGGCCAGAGAATTGTCAAGAATGCGGTT
Organism: Lentisphaeria bacterium; assembly: GCA_016288215.1. Taxonomy (GTDB): domain Bacteria; phylum Verrucomicrobiota; class Lentisphaeria; order Oligosphaerales; family Oligosphaeraceae; genus Tb-RUG-64. The sequence continues at coordinate 40,443 of JAEEYQ010000041.1, forward strand.
GAGTTCAGAGCGTTTCATGGTGTCTCCTTTTTGGGGGATGCGAGGACGGTGGCGGTTGCGGCCGAAGGGGCACGCCGCCTATTGTCTTCTATTGTCTTCTATCCTTAAGCTTTTGGCTTGCGTCACTTAGAATGGATTTCTCCTGCGGAGTGAGATGGTCATAGCCGACCTGTGAGAGCTTCTGCAGGATTCGGTTCAGGTCCTCGGCGGTATAGGAGCCGTCGGCGTTCAGCTTGCGTTTGAAGGCGCGGCGGCGGAAGTAGCTTTGGATGGTGGTCACGATGGTGGGGCGACCGAGTTTGCGGAGCAGGAACTGCATGTAGACGTAGCCGCCGAGGGCGCCGCCCAAGTGGGCCAGATAGGCGATGCGGTAGCCGTGGGGGTCAAAGGTGCAGATGATGTCAATGATGATGTAGGCGATGACCATGGTCCGCAGCTTCAGGGTCACCGGCGGGAACAGCAGCTGCATGGGGACGTTGGGGAAGATGACGGCGGCGGCCACCATGACTCCGTAGAGGGCGCCGCTGGCCCCCACCATGGGGAAGGGGGAGCGGAGGTTGGCCGCCATCCAGACCAGTCCTCCCAAAAGTCCGCTGGTCAGATAGATATAGAGGGTGTGGCGAGACCCGATGGCATGCTCCACCAGAATCCCGAAGATGAAGAGGCCCCACATGTTGAAGAAGATGTGGAAGAAGCCCCCATGGGCGAACATGTAGGTGGCCAGCCGCCAGATTTGCCCATGCGCCACCTCATAGCCCCTTAGGGCGATGAAGGGGAGGAGGCCGCCGTTGTCCATGAACCTCTCCGTCATGATGCAGATGAGGAAGACGATGATGTTCAGGATGATAAGCGGCTTGATGATGGGGCCGTCATTGAGGGAGGGCCGCCGCGGGGTCCCCCTGTAGTAGTCTCTGTCAGAAAGCATGGCGAATCCTGTGTGGGGCGATGGCGAGAGCCCGAATCTGGCCGAAGGTGGTCAGTCCAGGCCGGCGAACAGCTTGTTGTCCTTGGGGCGGGGATATTTGGCGCAGGCTTCCCGCGCCTTTTGGCTGATGGGCACGTTCCATGCGTCGAAGACCGTGGCGATGTTCTCCCCCGTCAGCTCGGAGAGGCGGGTCACCCACTGGTCGCGCTTTTCGTCGTCGTCCTTCGGGCGCTGGTCCTGAGGCAGGGTGCGGTAGATGTGGAACAGCTTCTCAAAAGCATCCCATCCATAGGCGACCTGCAGACGGACGAACATCTCCAGCGCGAGGAAGGGGGAGCTCTTCCACTGCTGGAAGCTCTTGCCGTTCTTCACCCACGCCGCGACTTCGGGGGCCATGTCCTTCTCGTTGATGCGTCCGTCCCGCGGCTTGATGCCGTTGAACTTCTCCATCACGTACAGGGTGAAGAAGTTGACGGTGACCTCGCCGGTTCCGTCGAATGTCCAGTCCGGATTCTGGTGGTTGTGGCCGATTTCATGGTAGAAGCCCCATTCGCCGTTCTTGACCAGTTTGTCGATGTCCAGAAGGTCTTTGACGGTGACGGTGGGGATCATGATGGGGTAGCCGGAATGGAGCCAGCCGGCGCAGATCTGGTCGTCGGAGCAGTAGCGTTCGCAGCTGCGGCGGTCCACGCGGCGGTCCGTGAGGATGGCGCAGAGGTCGGCCACATGGTCCCAGAAGGCCATGAGCTCAGCGGGTTTTTTGACGGACATGGCCTCGTTGCGGGGGACGGTGAGGATGACCTTGTTGCCCTGCAGCTCGACTTGGGGGGCGGGGCAGTCCTTCAGCATGGCCTGCCAGTCGTCGTCGCTGTCTCGGTCGATTTTGAACCAGGCGGCGGCGCAGGCGTTCTGGACAGTGACCTCGATGGTGCCGCTCAAAGTGGGGTCGGGGTCCTGCCCCCATGGCTGGTCGGAGGGCACGACGATGTAGATGAGGCCGCCGAAGGGGTGGGTGACGGTGGTGGTCGCCTGCTCAAGGGGAATCTCCAAATCCACTTGGGGCATGCGGGCCCATGAGTCGTGGGGGGTGATGTTGCAGGTGGTGGTGCCGATGCGGAGGCGCAGCCCCTTCATGTCTTGGGGGATGGTGACGGTCACCGGCTCGCCGGCCACGGCAAAAAGGCCCGTGCTGTGCCAGCGGGGGATGGCAAGGTCGATGGACAGGGTTTTGCTGGCGACGCGGGGGCTTCCCTCCGCCGGCATGCCCGGATAGTTCTTCGCTCCGGGGTGGGCCTTGTAGGTCTCCAGCGGCGCGTTCTGCCAGGCGGCGATGAAGCTGGCGGCCGCCAGCCGTTTGCCCAAGTCGGCGGCTCGCCACGGGTTCTGGACGGTGGGGGCGCCGGCATTCATATAGCGTTTGAGGAAGGCGTCCAGCTCGTCATTGAGGGCGTTTCCCTCCAGAGGAAGGATGGATTTGGCGGCGAACAGGGTGGTGTTTGCCTGACGGAGGGACTTCTCCAGCTCTTTGGCGAAGGCGATGGCGGCGGTGGCGTTGACCAGCGGAGATGGCTCCAGACTGGTCACATAGCCGTCTCCCGTGCGGTTGGAGATGTTGTTGTCCACGAAAAGTCCCATGGGGCCGAGAAGCTTGTTGAAGCCATTGTCGTCCCGCAGGGTCTTGGTGGGGCTGAGCTGCTGCCAGCCCCAGCCGATGCCTGTGGCCAAAATGCCGCCGCCGTTCTCCACGAATTGGCGGAGACGGGGGAATTGGTCCTCCGGCACGGCGTCCGGATAGGTGGCGATGACGGCGTAGTCTTCGAGCTGGTCCAGGTCTTTGAGAATGGTCACGTCCATGCCTTCCAGAGAGCAGAGGCCGTCTTCGCCCGCCTCATAGGCGTAGACGCCGACCTTGCCGGCGCCCAGCCAGTTGAGGGCGTTGCGGGCAAAGCGCCGTGTGTCAAATTTGTCCATGGACTCCTTTGAGAAGAAGGAGGGGTGGCTGGCGGCGATGACTTTGCCTTTGCCGAAGCGGGTGGCGGCCGCCACGGCCTGATGACTGCCCTTGATTTCTCCAAGGACCAGAGGGAAGGCCGCCGGTTCCGTGCAGATGATGAAGCCGGGCAGGCCGGTGGAGTCGATGGCGGAGACGCCCTCCAAGATGGTTTTTCGGTCATTTTGTTGAGCCATGAGCCCTCCCATGGTGAGGAGGAGCACGCAAAGCCAGGAGGTCATTCTTTTCATGGTTGTCCTTTCATGATTCGAAGTTACTGGAAACAATGTTCTCTAATGTATCGCCAAGTAGTTCTCTTCGCCAGCCGGAAAGCAGTGGATGGATGATGGGCCACTTGCGGGAGTTGGCCGCCATGACCAATCCCTCCAGATCCCGTCTAGAGGCGATGAGGGAGGGGTCGATGCCGAAGGCGGCGGCGCGCTTCTCCACAAGGGACGTCAGGCGGGCGAGACGTTTTTTCATGATGGGAAAGGGGATGGAGGATGTGGGCTGGACGGGCCATGCCTCACGAGGGAGCTTCAGCGCGTCGCTGATGACATGCAGAATGTCATCGCCAAAGCGGTCAATGTTCTTCTGCCAAAAGTCCGGCAGGCGGCGCAGTTCCTCCTTTGAATGTGGTAAGTCTTTGGAAGCCAATAACATCTGATTATCTTTCAGGATGCGGGAGCGGGCCTTGTCCAGATTGATGGCGGTGCGTTCCCGCCAAGCGGCGAGCTGCTGCAGCACGGCCAGGTTCCGGCCGGACAGGCTGCCATGGCCGGCGACTCGCCTCCAGTAGGCTTCCGGAATGGGGTCCTGATAGAAGGACGGCTGTTCATAGACGGTCATTTCCTCCTGAAACCAGAGGAGGGTGCGGGCGGCCTCCATGCGGCGGGCCAGTTCGCCATAGACGGCGGGGAGGCAGGCCACATCGTCGGTGGCATAAGCCAGCTGCGCCTCGGTCAGGGGGCGTTTCAGCCAGTCGGTGCGGGTCTCCGTCTTGGCCAGCTCCAGTCCCAAAAACTCCTTGATCAGCTTCTTGAGGGAGAGGCTGGCGGTGAGGCCGCAGAAGCCGGCGGCAATCCGTGTGTCCGCCACATGGGCGGGCAGGGTGTGGCACCAACGGCAGAGAATGGGCAGGTCGCTGGCGGCCTCATGGAAGACCTTCAACGACGTGGGAGAGGCGAGAAGGGCGGCGAAGGGGCGGGGGTCGCTGATGGCCAGCGGATCGATGAGCACAGCATGCTGCGCATCCCATGCCAGCTGAATCAGCCCCAGCAGGGGACGGTAGGTGTTGGTCCACACAAACTCTGTGTCAAGAGCCACCAACGGCTGTTGGCAGGCTTGCGCACAGATGGCGGCAAATGCTGAATTGTCCTCTATATATTCCATATTATATATACCATATATACTATAGCCCGCTTTTTCGCATTAGGGTAGTTTTTTCATGGACGGAACATGAAAAGCGTGAAGACGATTGAAAGACAGGGGTCAGCGTGGAATGAGCTTGTAGATGGCATCGTTGCGTCTGACCTTGTGGGGGAAGGGGAAGGTGGCGGTCCGGCTGGGGGAAAGGGACGGGTTGTCTTCCGTCCGCAGCTCCGTCACCGTGGCCTGGACCACGCCCGTGGTGGGTCCCATGATCAGAATGGTGTCTCCAAAGCTCAAGGGGGAATTCCGCAGCCACGCCTGAACGATGCCGCGTTTTCCATAGACGTTGAGAACTTTGCCGACGAGTTCCTTGCGCATGGTCGCCTCGTTGCCCTCCTTCGCGGTGAAATCCGCAATGGGACGGCCGCCGTAGAAGCCGTTGGAGAAGCCGCGGTTGAAGACCTGGCGGCAGCGGTCGATCAAACTGGCCTTCAGCGCTTCCGTCAGCGCTCCGGCGGCCCATGCGTCAATGGCCTCCCGATAGGCACTGGTGACCGCGCGGACATAGTCCGGCGGGCGGTTCCTTCCCTCGATTTTCAGGGCGGCGATGCCAGTGGCCAAAATGTCCCCAAGGAAGGGAATGGTGCATAAGTCCTTCGCGGAAAGCAATGTATGGGATTCGACCTCGTACTCCTGCCCGCCATCTGCACATTGGATGCGATAGGGGCGGCGGCAATTTTGAAGGCATTCGCCTCGGTTGCCGGATTTGCCGAAGGCATCTTGAGACAGAAAGCAGCGGCCGGACACGCTGACGCATTGGGCGCCGTGGACAAAGACCTCGATCTCCAGGCCGGAGGCGGCGGCAAGGCGGCGAATTTCGGAAAGCGTGCATTCTCTTGCAAGGACGATGCGACTGGCGCCCAAGGACTTATAGAGCCTGGCGGCGGCCAGATTGGCGACGGAGGCCTGCGTGGAGATGTGGATGGGAATGTGCCGTTTGGCGCAGGCCTCAATGACGGCGGGGTCCCAGCAGATGACGGCGTCCACATCTCCATGTACCTTGTCCAGAAGGGCTTCCATTTTGGAGAGCTCTGGCTGGAAGAGGATGGTGTTGAGAGTCAGATGCAGACTGACGCCGTTGTCATGGCACAGCGCGGCTGCCCGTTTCAGGTCGGCGGGGGTGAAATTCGCCGCGCCGCCCTGCCGCATGTTGAATGCCTTCAGTCCCAGATAGACCGCGTTGCAGCCCCCTTGGATGGCGGCGCGCAGGGCGGTCATGGAGCCTGCGGGAGCCAAAAGCTGGGGCGTTTTCCGTTTGGATGTCTTCATGGGGAGAAGTTATATAAGTTGTTTATAACAAGTTAGATATGACTATTTGCAGGGGAATCGGCGGTCATTTGGTGAAACGGAGGCGGGTGATTCGATGCCGCTGCATGGCGATGACGGTGACGGTGACGTTGCGGTGGCGGAAGGCGTCGCCGGGTTCGGGAATGCGGTCCAGTTGTTTGAGGACGAAGCCGGCGGCGGTCTCCACGCCCAAGTTGTCCATGGGGACGCCGAAGAGGGGCTCCAGCTGCCGGATGTCGGTCTGGCCGCTGCATTCGCAGGTGGTGGTGTCCAGCCATTGGAGGGCGTCGGGGCTCTGGCCGCCAGTGAGGCGGTGAAAATCGCCGACGATCTCTTCGGCCAGGTCTTCGATGGTGGTCAGTCCCACCATGCCGCCGTATTCGTCGATGACCACGGCCATGGGGGTGTGGCGGCGGCGCAGCTCCGCCAAGAGGGTGCTGACGGTCTTGAATTCAGGGACGAAGAGCACGTTGTGGTCCACAAAGTCCGCGATGGGCTGCTGGATGTTGGGGCGGTTGCTGGAGTTCTCGAAGGTGTAGCGGTTGTGGAGGCATTCGCGGTAGCTGACGATTCCGATGATGTCGTCCATGCGTTTCTCATAGACGGGGAAGCGGGTGAAACCTGTCTCGATGGCGAGAGCCTCCAGATCGTCCATGGACGCGGTGACGGGAAGGGCGCGGACTTCGCTCAAAGGCACCATGATGGTGCCGACGGTCTGATTGTCCAGATCCAGGACGGTTTGGAACATCTCGCCTGCTTCTCGAGGCACAAGTCCTTGTTCTGTAGCAACTTCCGCAAGAATGCGCAAATCCTCGCGGCTGACCTTGCTTTGGGAGAGGGCATCCTGTCCGGAGACGGCCAGATGGTGGGTGAGCCGTTCGGAGATTTTGTCAAGAAGGGTGACGAAGGGGTGGAAGAGGGCGGCGGCGAGGCGCAACGGCGGCGCGAGAAGCAGGGTGGCCTGATCGGCCCGCTGGCGTGCGATGGCCTTGGGGATCATCTCCGAGAAGAGGAGAACGGTGGGAGTGACGAGACAGGAGGCGAGCAGGTCTCCTGCATTGTGGCCGAGATGCAGCGTCGCCACCAGCGCGGAGACGGCGCGGGTGTGCAGAAGATAGGTGACGACCAGCGCCCGCGAAAGGGTGGCGATGCTGATGCTCAAGATGTTCGTGCCGAAGAGGACGGTGCCCAAAAAGGCGCCGATGTGCTGCACAAAATGGTAGGCGGTGCGGGCGGTGGCGTTGCCGGAGTCCGCCTGTTCCTTCAGCCATGAGTAGCTGGCGGAGGTGAAGGCGGCCTCCGCGGCGCAGAAGAAGCCCATGAGCACGTAGAGCAGGGCCAGCAGAAGAAGAGAGCTGCCGATGGCGATCATGGCGTCTTTTCCTCCTCCTGGCTCTGCGGCGGGAGGACCTCGATCTCCACGGCGGCGATGCGGTTGCCCAGCCGATGGCGGACGGTGAGTCGGTGGTTGGGCAGCCGAACGGTCTCGCCGATTTTGGGAAGGTGCTCCAGCTTTTGGAGAATAAGGCCGGCGATGGTGTCCACGGGATTGTCCTCCAGCTGGAAATCGCTGCCGAGGACCTGAGCGATGTCCCTCAGCCGCATGCGTCCGTCCGCCGTGTAATGGGTGGCGTCCTTTTGGCGGAGGGAGAACTGCCGCCGGTTTTCGGAGAACTGGCCGATGATTTCCATTAGCACGTCGTTGAAGGTGACCACGCCCGTGGTGCCGCCATGCTCTCCCACGACGATGGCGAATTCGGTTCCCTTCTCCTTCATCAAGGTGAGAAGCTGCTCGATTTTGATGTTGGAGGGGACGTTGACGGGGGCGTAGACCATGGGGCGGCCATGCTGTTTCGTCTGGAAGCCCATGGTTTTGAGCTGAGCCAGCGTCATGTCCATTTCGGGGGCGTCGCGCCACAGGGGATAGTCGCAGAAGGAGAGGACGCCCCAGATTTCATCCAGGTCGTCGTGATAGACGGGCATGCGGGAGCAGTTGGCCTTTCGGAGTTGGGAATAGGCCTGTCGGAGGAGGAGGGAGTCGTCGATGGCCTGCACGTCGGGTCGTGGAATCATGATGTCCTTGACGGCGGTCTTGTCCAGCCGGAGGATGCGTTGGAGAAGCTCGCTTTCCACGGTGTCGGTGCTGCCGCCTTTGGTGCTGGCGGAGAGGAAAGCGGCCAATTTGTCTTGAGTCAGCGCGGACCAGCTGTCCTGTCGGGGGAGTCCGGCCAGTTTCAGGAAGAGGGAGACGAGACCCTGCATGAGGCGGTTGAGGGGCCGCAGCACAGTGCCGAGAAGCTCCAGCGGGACGGCAAAGGCCCTGGCCACGGGCAGGGGCATGGCGAAGGCGAGGCGCTTGGGCGTCTGTTCGCCGGCGATGATCAGCAGGGGGGTCACCATGGCGATGTTCAGCAGCGCGTTGAAGAGGCCATGGTCGGCGGACAGCTCATGGAGCAGTGAGGCGCACAGGCTGGTCAGCAGCACATTGACGAAGGTGTTGGACAACAGCACCGTGCCCAAAAACAGGTCCGGAGCCCGCAGCAGCCGGCTGATGGCCCGCTCGGCGAATGTGCCGTTGGCCAGCCGGCGGACTTCCGTCAGCTTCAAAGACAGCAACGCCGTCTCCGACGCCGAAAAGCAGCCGGAGAGCAGCAGAAGCAAGAGAATGAGTCCAATTAGCTGGGGAACTGCCATGTTGGGGATTCCGTGGTGGTCATGCAGGACGGCTCGCAGGGCGGCCACCGTAGGGTTGTCGGTTCAGAACAGCCGTGGGGCGACGATGCGGAGGGGCTGATGGGTGACGGGATGGGAGAAGGCGAGCTGATGGTGTTGCAGGGCGATGGTTCCTGGCTTCCATGGGATGCGGGAGCCGTAGCGGGCATCCCCCACAATCGGACAGCCGATGTGAGACAGCTGGGCGCGGATCTGATGGTAGCGGCCGCTGTGCAGACGGATTTGCAGGACGATGCCCTGACGGGTCTCCTCCAGGGTCTCGTAATCCAGAATAGCTTGCTTGGCTCCTGGTACAGAAGGATTTACGACTTTTGCGCAAAAATCATCATGGCAAAGCCAATGCTCCAGCCGACCTTGAGGGGCCGGCGGGGCCTGCGACACCATCGCCAAATACAGCTTGACAAACTCCCCTGCGCGGGCGGAGGCATTGAGGCGGCTCACGGCCTTGCTGGTCCTTCCGAAGAGCACCACGCCGGCGACGGGGCGGTCCAGTCGATGAACCGCCTCAAGGAAGACGCCGCCTGCCTTTCCGCAGCTTTCCTTGATCCAGGCCTTCGCTCTGGCTTCCAGACTGTCCTGATCCGTGCCTGACGGCTGGGTCAGCAGACCTGCAGGCTTGTTGACGGCAAGGAGATGATTGTCGCTATAGAGCACGTCCAGCACGTTGGGGGGTCAAGCCTCCTCCACAAAGGCCTTGTGCAGCGCCCGCTGAGCGTTCTCGAAATCCGCTCTGGAGACGAAGAACTGCATGTTGACCTGGCGGGTGGATTGAGTCAGCGCAAGGACGTTGATGTTGGCTTGGTGGAGGGCGATGGCGGCCTTTGACAGGAAGCCGGGGATGGACATGTTGCTGCCGATGACGGACACGATGGCCACGGGGAAGCGGTTGATGACGGCGTTGGGAAGATCCTGCCGAATGGCCTCCAGGCATTCCTCCAGATGGCGGTTCTTGCGGGCGACGAAGTGCGTGATGGTATTGGCGTTGGTGGTCTTGGCCAGATAGCTGATGTTGGCGTCCGCGAAATGACGCAGGAGATTGTAGTCATAGCCCACCTTGCCGACCATTTCGGGATCCATGACCTCAATGGCCTCCACGTCGCTTCGGCCACAGATCATCTCCACGCGCGGCACGGGAGAGACATAGTCGCAGCTGATGACGGTGCCGGGGTGGTCCGGATCGAAGGCGTTCTTGACGCGGATGGGAATGCCCACCAGCTCCATGTCCTTGGAGGCCTTGGAATGAATCGCCTCCATGTCCAGGTCGGAGAGCTGGTCAGCGATGTCAAAGTTGGTGTGGCCAATAACCTTAACCTTGTCTGCTCCAATGAGATTGGGGTCGCCAGTGCACAGATGGTACTCTTTGTGGATGATTCCCTCCTTGGCCTGAGTGATGACGGCGACCTTGCTGAAGGTGATTTCGCTGTAGCCCCTGTCAAAGCGGGTCATGATGCCCTCGTCGTATTTGACGTATCCGGTCACGATGGGCATGGTGGTGGCAAGGTCAATGTCCTCAAAGGCCTCACGGACCACTTCGTCAAAGGTCTGGATTTCGTCCTTCCGCCAGCCGGTCAGGTCCACGAGGCGGGCGTTGATGCCGTAGCGCTTCAGAATCAGAACGCTGTTGAAGGCGCTGTGGGCCTCGCCGACGGCGCTGAGCAGCTCCCGTGTGGGGGGAAGATAGGTCTTTAGGTTGAAATGGCCGTAGGCCCGCAGATGCAGCAGATCCAGCAGGCACTCCTTGATGTCGTCCAGCCGCGTGTTCACGAAATCGTCGGCCTCCTTCTGGTTCAGGCCGATGCTCTCGAAGGAGCGGTTGTACTCCAGCATGCGTTCGCGGACCAGCTCCAGACTGGTGCTCCACGTCTCGTCTCCGGAGGCGAATTTGCCGTAGACGCCGGGGGCGCCGGTCTTCTTGTTCTCCAGCAGCATGTTGGTGATGCCGCCATAGGCGGAGACCACGAAGATGCGGTTGTACATCTGCTCCGGCGTGCGATGTCCGATGATGACATTGTGGAGCACTTCACTGAAGCGGCTCATGGAGGTGCCGCCGATTTTCTCTACTGTATGGTCGCGAAGCATGTTCGATCCTTATATTGAGAGCGGGGCCAGCTTTGCTCCGCCCGTGGAAACCGCTGGGGGAAAGGGGTTTCCCTTAATCGTCCTGTTTGTTCTCCAGCTCTTCGTCGCTGATGTCGTCCTCTTCATCCTCATCGGAGTCCTTTGAGGAGTCGTAGGCGTCCATCATCCCATCCTCTTCCAGCATGGAGCGGAGCTTGTCCAAGGCCTGATTCTGGATTTGGCGGACCCGTTCGCGGGTTCGTCCAATGGTCTGGCTGACCTCCTCCAATGTCTTGGGGCGCTCGCCGTCTAGGCCGAAGCGCAAGTTGAGGATGGTGCGCTCCCGCTCCTCCAGACGGTCCGTGAGCGTGAGCATATGGCTCAAGGTCTCCTCGTCCTGCACCAGTTCGTCCGGAGAGGTGGTCTTGTCATCGGGAATGATGTCACGGAATTCGCCGTCCTCCCCATGCTGAATGGGGTCATGGAGGGAAATGGTGGTTGTCTTGCCAAGGCGGAGGCCGGAGACGGTCCGCTCGGTCAATTTGACTTCATTGGCGATCTCCTTGTCCGTGGGATCGCGGCCAAGGGATTCGGACAACTTGCTTTTGGCAGCCTGAATCTTGGTCATCTTACTGGCGGACTGCACGGGAATGCGAATGGTGCGGGCCTGGTTGGCCAGCGCCCGCCGCATGGACTGCTTGATCCACCACGCCGCATAGCTGCTCAACTTCGCCCCTTTGGAGGGGTCGAACTTCTCAACGGCCCGCATCAGCCCGATGTTGCCCTCTGAAATCAGGTCCAAAAGGGGCAAGCCGAGTCCCTTGAAGTCGTGAGCAATTTTAACGACAAGTCGTAAATTGCTGCGAATCAACATGGAACGTGCATCAGCGTCCCCCTCCGCAATCTTTGCAGCCAGTTCGACCTCCTCCTTGGGAGTCACCAAGGGGTATTTGCCGATGTTCTGCATGTACAGTTTCATGGTATCATTATCTGATAACATGGAAAGAACACCTCCTTGAAACACTCACTATTCTCCAGGCTTGGCGATGACGGGCCACCGTCCCTTCAAGTTGTCTGGTTGGTTGCGCTATGGAAGACATAACATTTTTCAGACAAATTTAAACTGGGACGGACCCGTCTGCCGTCACCGTCGCATTATAACGAATATAGCCTTTGGAATATTGACAGCATATGACAAAATCGTCTATTTTTTGACAACTGGCACAGGTGTGACTTTGACTCTAGCCACCGTATCCGTGGTCAATTCAAGAATGCAGATGGTGGAGACCGCCACCCGTTGACGATTGACGTGGTGCAGGATGGCGGCGATGCGACGGCCATCCGGGTTCCAGGCGTGGCTTCCCACGTAGCATTTGCGGTCAAGGAACTCGGGGGCTCCGGGGTCATTGAAATGGGTCAGCTGCCGCTTGTCCGATCCATCGCCGTTCATGATCCAGAGTTCGGACTGCATGTTGGTCTGCCAGCTCTTGCCGCCGGTGCCCAAATAGGGGACGTTCATGCCGTTGCTGCTGCACCACGTGATTTTGCTTCCGGCGGGAGAAAAGGAGGCGTAGCGGTCCCACACGTCTTCAGTCTGAGTCAGGTTGCGCAGGTTTTGGCCATTGTCATCCATGACACAGATGTCGGAGCCGTACCATGGGCGCTCCTCGCTCATGTTGGCGGCGAAGAGCAGCTTCTTGCCGTCAGGGGAGAAGCCGCAGCTTTCATAGAAGTCCTGTTTGACGCCAGGCTGGAATTTTTTGATGTCGCTGATTTGGGGGCGGCCGTTGGCCATGGAGAAGGTTCCGGTCATCAGGGCGCGTTCGCCCCAGATGGCCTCAAGTCCCACCTTGCCCAGGCATTCTGTCCAGAAGAGCCGTTTGCCGTCGCGGGAGAACTGGGGGGAGGAGACGCCGCGGTTTGCGCTGTAGGACGTGGGGATGTTGGTCAGCTGCCAGAAGCTTTTCTGCTCCGCATCGGCCAGCCACAGGTTGTTTTGGATGCCGTAGCCCGGCTCGGCGGGCTTGAAGGAGTTGTCGTTGTCGTTCTGCGCGCAGAAGATGAAGGACTTGCCGTCCGGTGCCCAGGCGGCGTTGCCTTCGTGCTTTTGAACGGGCCTGTTGCCGCGACCGCGGGTCAGCACGGTGTATTCCGCCGGCTTCCCTTCCGAAATGGACATTTTGTTGATGCCGAAGAACTGGTTGCCGCCGCGACGGTCCACCAGAAGGGACTTGCCGTCTGGCGCCCAGGCGATGGTCTCCATGTCCACTGTGCCTTGATCCACAAAGGCGACGGACAAAAGGCGGACACGAATCGCCCGCTGGGTTTCAATGGGATTGCCGGCTCCACCGTCCTGAGCCAAGGCGAACTGGGGGGCCAAAATCGCCGCGACGGCGATGCCCGCCATCAGAGAGGGGAGGGAATGGACTAGAAAATGCTGAAATCTGCGCATAAACATCTCCTGTGTCAAGGTGTCGGATACGAGGCTTCGGACTCCGGTCCGAACGGGTGGTCCTGCCATCGAGGCCATCGACTCAAGATTTTCTCCGCCCATGATGGCGGAGGTTCGGAGGCGTTTCCGCTGCCCCCTTCCGTTTTTCTGAAGTCGATTTGCCGTCGGCATTTCACCAATTCAGACCCAAAATTACAATGCATAGCAAAACTATATATCCTAATGGCGTTTATGACAAGTCACATAGACGATTCTTCCTTGGGATGGAAGAGCAATTTTGCCTCCGCCAGCCCCATGCATTCGTAAATGAGGGTTCGCAGATTGAAGAGCTGCTCGGCGGAAGGGATGAAGGAAAGGGCGTTCAGCCGCGGCTGGCGGATGCCAGCGGGGGCGGGAAGGGCGTCGTCCAAGCCGTAGATGCGGGCGATGACCATGAGGCGGGGGATGTGGGAGGCGGAGGAGACGATGACTGGCTTGCGGGGAATCCGCTTCAGCGCCTGCAGCTCCATTCGGGAGGTGAAGCAGTCCTCTTCCAGAAGGGAGACCTTGGATTCCGGAATGTGATGGAGAGTGAAGAAGTCCTTTGCGCAGGAGAGGAGTTCGTCGGAGGGCAGATGGGCCATCTGGATGGAGACGGCGACGCGATAGTCGATGCCTCGGCTCTCCAGATGCTGTGCGATGCGCAGAGCCTCGCCCATGCGGCGGTACATGACGTCGCCGTAGCGGTAGTCGGCGGGAATGTCGTATTTGTCGATGAAGTCTCCGCCGGCGACAAAGAGCACGTAGGACTGGCCTTTTTCGAAATGGTCGTCGATGGAAAGAACGGGGTATTGCTTTTCATAGAGGGAAAGCAAGGGAGTTCCCAAGGTGCCTCCCGCCGCAAGCAGGATGATGGACACGGCCAGAAGCCAGCGGCCAAGTTTTTGTGTAAATTCCTTGTTATAAACAAGTTGTGAATTTTTCAATCTAAAAAGCCGTCCTCCAAGGCGCTGAAGCCATGCCGCCGTCGCGGGGCAGAGCAGCAGCCAGGCGGCCATCATCAGGAGGAGGATGAGGGGCAGGGGAAACAGCAGCCGACTTATGATTTTTTTCAGGATGAGCAGAAATGGCATGGAGTGGCGTATGGGTTGCGTTGCGGACTGGCGAAGGGAGCGCCCCGCCGCCGATGTTCATGACACGATGGCCATGGGGACTCCCGTTGCCGTTCTACAGGAGCAGAAGCCGTCGGGGGTTCTCTTCGACCAGCAGCGTCCAGCCGTCCTTTCCCAGCCATTTTTCGATGGCTTTTCGGGCGCAGGACAGGATGGGGGGGCGGTTGTCGATGGAATGGGCGTCACTGCCCAGAAGGACCTGCTCGGGGAAGGTCTGCATCAGCTTGCGGATGAGCTTTTCTCTGGCACCGGGGAAGATGGAGTGGCGGACGGAGGAGGCGTTGAACTGGGCCAGCATGCCCTTTTCCATCAGCTCCATGAGCATGTCGCCGTGCTTTTCCACGGCCGTATAGCGTTCCACATGAGCGAGAAGCAGGGTGATGCCCTTGAGCTGAGCCTGAAAGAGCAGGTCAGGAAGGATGGCCAGGTTCATGGTGGGCGGCATTTCGACCAGCAGCGGCAGTTCCGGATTCCGCGGTGCTCCCAAGGGGGTGTTCATGAAGCAGGCGGGCTGTTCGAGGGCCTGCTCAAAAGTCAGGTTGGTTGCCCAACACTCCATGCCGGGGGCCAGTTTGAGGGGAATGCCCTCTTGGTCAATGGCACGTTGCAGTTCTTCCCGCGCCTCATCCCGCTTGGCGGGGCTCACGTTGTAGGCGGAGCCCAGTCCGTGGGGTGTGGTGAAGAGGATTCGCGTGCCGTCGTTCGCCGCGATGCGTGCCATGGTCAGAGAGTCCTCCATGGATTGGGAACCGTCGTCAATGGCCGGCAGGATATGGCAGTGGATGTCTATCATGGTTAGGGGACGTTGAAGGAGAACAGGGGGATGATGGTGCGGGGAACGGCGTCCGGCAGCTTTGTTCCATGGCGTTGGCGGTACGCCGGCGAGATGGCGAATTCCACGAATACCGTGTCGTTGCTGAAATTGTTCATCTTCTTGAGGGATTCGAGGGCCGGCTGGAAGCTGCGGGTCATGGAATGCAGCTCGCCGACCTTCCATGTGACCATGGACTGGGCGGCCTGGACGAAATTGTTGGAGAGGGAGAAGAGGCAGTAGCCGTTGTTGAAGAAACTGGCTGTGGCGACCAGATCCCGCGTGATGTCCCCTCGGCAGAGCCAGACATGGGTCATGGCGATGGGGTCGTGGAGGGCCGTGACGGTTGTCGGCTTGCAGGTGACGCCGTAAAGCATAAGGGCGGGGGTGAAGGAGGTCTGCAGGCAATTCAGGCTTTCGGCCAGCTTGAGGGTGGGATTGGAGAGCGGCTCATCGGGACTCAAGGCCTTGATTCGTCTCCAAATATATAAGTTGGAGGGACTTAATTCAAGTCCCCGGCGGAATGCCTTCAGGGCGTCATCGCGGTTTCCGTTCAGCAGCAGTGCCCGGCCGATGTAGTAGGGGATCAAATGTCGCTGGAGCCAGGAGTAGTTCTTGTGGTCGTCGCACCATGTCTCCAAATCCATGAGATTGGTGATCCATTGAGTCAGCTGGGGTGTTCCATTGCCCTTTTGCTCCGCGATTTGGATGGCCAGCGCGGCCTCGATGAAGTAGTGCTTGGGGAAGATGAGCTCACGGAAGTCCGCCCGTCTGTATTTTCGGACCAGTGCCATGGCTTTCTGAAGGGTGTCCGCGTCCACGGCTTCCTCAATGTAGGTGATGGGAAGCAGCGCGGCCAGCATGTCCTCATGCTTGCCGCCCAACGCGGCGTCGTCCGCCCGCTGGACGCAGGCGGCGGCATCGTGGACGAATTCCGCGCGGCCTTTCCGTTTCTTCAGGGCGGCGGTGTAGTCGGCGACAAGGGCGTTTCGAGTTTCCCAATCCCCTGTGGCGCTGGCCAAGGCGATGCGGTTGTTCATGATGAAGATTTGCGCCTCTTCATAGCTCATGGTGGAGGAGCCGGGCATTTGGGGCTGGTCCTTGCGTGCCTCGTTCATCGTCTGGACTTGCTCAAGTGTCTCCAGCGCATCGGGATAGCATTGCCGTCCCATGAGGAAATCGAAGAGGGCGACTTGAGAGGAGAACTCCTGTGGCGCAAAGTTTTTGAGGAACGCGATGTCCGGCTTCATGCGCCAGACGGTTTCGTAGAGGGGAGCGGCGGCGCTGGGGGAGAGTCTGACGATGGTGGCGTAGTATTCCAGCGCCTTGTCGCGGTACTTCTCCGCCTCCTCTTGGGTCTCACGGGAGAATTTGGCGGCGGAATAGGCCTGATAATAGGCGTTTCCTGTGGCGTGCAAGGTGTTGATAATGACTGGATGACAGGCGGCGGCGTGATCGAACTGCCGCAAGGTCTCCTCCGTGGAATACTGCGCGGGGTATAGCTGGCGGAATTTGGCGTATTGGAGCTGGATGTCACCGTTGAAGGGATTGGTGGCGGCGGCTCGGCGGATGTCCTTGTCGCCAAGCTCCAGTTGACGCTGCTCCTCCTCCGCATTGCCCTCCTGGAAGGCCAGCATGGCCAAGAGGGTGCGGGCGCTGGCCCGCTGTTGGAAGATGGAGGTGGTATGGGGCAGACGGGCGAGGGAGGCGTTGGCCAACGCGACCATCTGCTTGCAGTCCGCCGCGCGAAGCAGGTCCAGAGAAAGATGATCCTCCGCATCGCAGAGCCGCTTGTAAGACAGGCCGCCTTTGAATTGGCGGGCGGTGACGGGCAGCATGATCAGGATGCAGAATATGGAGATGAGAAGATACAGCCGTGAATTGGAGGACGGGCTGAAATTGTGGCTGGAGGCCTTCTGCCCTGCCGTGCCCATCTTGCAGAGGCCGGAGCACAACAGCACCACGGTGCATAACGCAATGAAAATCATGGTGTTGCCGGGGGCGCGGAGATTGTAGTCCGTCAGTTCATGCAACAGTGCGACGCCAATGCCGCCCCAGGCGCCCAGACCCGTAAGGCGGAGCACGGTGTCCTTTTGAAAGCGCAGACGGCGGTGTGCCGTGAAATACAGGGTCAGGCAAAGGCCAATGAAAAGCAGGGCGGCGGGGACGCCAATCTCCGTGATGATTTCCAGCCAGTCGTTGTGGGCGAATCCCGCTAACGCGTTGGTGAAGAGATCCTTCTGATAGCGGGGAATGCAGTCGCCGTAGGCGCCCAGACCGACTCCTGTCAGCCAATGGTCCTTGACCAGGCCCATGGAGAGCCCCCATAGCTGCACGCGGTCGATCATGCTGACCGAATCGTAGACGAGAAGCTGGTTGAAGCGTTCGGACAGGCGGTTGGCAATGTCCGGAAGGGCGATGAGCAGGGCGCCGACCAGCAGGAGAACGCTGATGGCGATGTGGGACCAGTAGCGGTGATAGGCCATGTGCCTTCTGGCGAAGCGGAGCCAGGTGAACAGGCTCCAGACCAACATGATGGCGGTGGCCAGAGAGGCGCCGCGGGACAGGCTAGCCAGCAGGGCGCAGAAGATGAGAAGGAACACGAAGAGAAGGGGGAAGAGGCAGAAGATAAGAAGGTTATAGGGCGGCGCGATGCGTCTGTCCTTTGGAATCCGGGTCCGGCTGTAGATGCCGAGGATGCACAGCGGGATGGACAAAATGGTGGCCATGCCCATGAAACAGCCAAAGTGATTTCGATTTAAGTATGTGCCGTGGAAGCACATGCGAATTGTCTCGGATTGCCAGTAGAACAGGGCGCCACCAGAGGACTGATAATAGGCGATGAGCGCATTGACTAAGGCGGAGCCGATGATGGTCAACGCGAGCAGCACCACCCGCTGGCGAGTGCTGCAGTGGTTGATGAGCAGGACAAGGTAAAGAAAGGCCAGGGCGTACAGCTGGAGAAAGAACAGGGTCTTTTCCGGATTCAGGGACAGGCTGAAGGGGACTGACAGGCCGCAGAGGTCCGCGACGGTTTTCCACGCCGTTGCCGCATGGGGGGAGAGCAGACGGGTCACGGGCGACCAGGGGAGCATCTGCAGGCATCCGCACACGATGGGAAGCAGGGGCAGAAGCATCCAGTTGGACCAGCGGAAGGTCTCAAAGCCTCTGCCCTGAAGAAAGGCGGCAAGGCCCCAGAGTGCATACAGCACAAAACAATAGGATAAGGCCCCGTTCAGACAGTAGACTTCGCCGCCGCCCATGAACAGGGGAAACAGGATAAGGAAAACCAACGCGCCCACAAAGGGGATGGGGGCCAGGTGGTTACCGCAATACACACGCAATTTCTTGATGGTGGAACTCACGAGTTTTCCCTGAGAGTTGGATTGCAAAACGCAATAAAGTCCATAAGTCCTTGTGTATAAAGAAATTATGAACGAAGTGCAGAGCGCTGGCGGAAAATGCGCAAGCAGTCAGCCCCTTTTGGAAGGAGCCGACTGCCTGACCGGCGGCGAAAGACGGCGACATTCGCCGTTTCCCGCTATTTTCCTGTTTTGCCCGAAGAGGATGACGATGTTGACGATGAAGAGCTGGAGGAATGGTGGTGGTGGTGATGGTGGTGATGGTGACCACCTCTGCCGACAAGCCGCAGCAGGACGCGGTCCGTCAGCGAGCGAAGCCGATCCATGACGCCCTTCTTTTCGTCAGCCATCTCATTCTCTGAGTTTTCTCCATAGCCGTATCCGTAGCCATAGCCATACTTCGAGCCATAGCCATACCCATATCCGTAGCCATAGCCATAACCGTAACCATAACCGTAGTTATAGGAGCCGTAGCGGTAGGAGGACTGGGGCATGTCCGCGTTGTTGACAATGAGGCCGACCGGCGAGACATTGGCGATGCTCATGCGGTTGTACAGATGCCGCATGTCGGGTGTGGTGGTGGAGAACATGCGGGTGATCAGAATCACAGGGATGTTCTTGGCCGCAATCAGCAGGGTGTCGGAGACAGGGCACATAGGCGCGGTATCCAGAATGACCATGTCGTAGAGTTTGAGGGCCTCTTCCAGAATAGCCTCCAGCTTGTGGGTGCCCAGCAGCTCGGCGGGGTTTGGGGGCCGAGGGCCGGAGAAGACGATGTCGATGCCCGCCTCGGGCACCTTGACGATGACGTCCTTGAGCTCCTTGTCGCCGATGAGCAGATCGCTGGCGCCGGAGTTGTAGTTGCCCTCCAGCTTGATGGAGTTCTTTAAGTTCTTCAGAATACGGGGTTTGCGCAAGTCCAACTCCATAAGGAGTACCTTCTTGTTGTCCATGGCGAAGCTTCTGGCCAGATGGAAGCAGTTGAAGGTCTTTCCTTCGTGGGCGAGGGCGCTGGAGATGGCGATGATCCGGGAGCCGTGGATGGCGACGGACAGGTTCATGCTGATGCGGATGTTGCGGAACACCTCGAGGAAGCTGTCCTTGTTGGCGTTGGCCGGCATCAGGGCATCGGATTCCAAATCGTCCATATGGGGCACGGAACCGAACACGGAGATGCCGTTGAAGATCCGTGTGATGTCCTCCACCTGCCGCAGGGAGGTGTTGAGGGAGGTCAGGATGAAGCTGCAGCCGGCTGCGAAGGCGAGACCCAGAAGGATGGCGATGGCGCAGCTGCGGGTACGGCGCGGGAAGAAGGAGGTTTTGGCCTCCTGGGCGGGGGTGACGACGAAGATGGCGGCATTGTCCACATCGCTGGTGGCGGAGGACAATTCCACTTCGTTGATACGCTCGTTCAGGCGGGCATAGGAGGCGTTGAGGGAGTCGCAGGCGTCCTCGCGGATTTTGTATTCGCCGCTGATCCGGTCCAGGTCGGCGACTTCCTTCTGCAGCTCCTGCTTCCGCTTGTCCAGCAGTTCGGAGCGGATCTTGGCGCGGTCATACTGCAGCCGGATGCCCGCGATGCAGATTTCCACTTCCTCTTCCGCCGCGTCGCTGATCATCTGAGTCACTTCGGAGTGGGTCTTGATGGCGGGGTGGTCGTTGGCGTAGGTGCCCTGCAGTTCGGGCAGTTTGGTCGCATGCTGCAGTTTCAGCATTTTGAGGGAGGAGAAGATGCTGTTTTCTCCGGAGTAGATGAAAGGGAGCAGGGTCACCGCGTTGGCGCGGTTCTTGTTGATGAGCTCCAGCGTGGTCTCCAGCTCGGTCTCCCGCAGAGTGGCCTCGAGAATCTGCGAGTTGATGTTGGAGATCTGGCCGAGCAGGGCGGAGTAGTTTTCCTTCAGGTTGATGATGCCGTGTTCCTCTTTGTAGCGCAGCAGCTCATCCATGGCGTCCTGATGGGCTTTGCGGATGGTCTCCAATTGGCCGCGCAACAGTTCCACACCGCTGGACGACAGCTTGCTGACGCGGTCGCGGAGGGATTCCATGTAGACTTCCGCCAAGGTGTTGGCCAGTTCGGCGGCGCAGCGTTTGTCCGAAGACTGGAAGGTGACGTTGACCAGATTGGTGTTGGTCACGTTGGCGACGATGGGGCCTTTGGTGTATTCGGGAAGGACGGCGTCCTCCTCCTGAGAGGAGCCGCGGAAGAAGCGCTTCTTCGCCTCCTTGACCAGTCCATCGCTCTGCAGCATCATCATCTGGGTGTTCAGAAACGCGTTCTGGACGCCGAAGGTGGGGTCGCTCAAGCCGTCCATCTTCGTGAGATTGACGGACTTGTTGCTGATGTGGAGCTGACAGGTGGAGGAGTACCTTGGCGTGGCCGTCATGACGTAGATGATGGCGGCCAGCAGGAACAGCATGGGGGCCACAATGTACAGCCACAAATGGGGCCGCACATACATGCCATAGTACTGCAAAACCAAAAACAGGGGGTTGTCATTCTGGCTGTTGCTTTGGATGACAGCGTCCTGCTGATCCCGGTTGACGATGTTCTGTTCCATTATGGTGTCTCCGTCACAAATTTAAACGGATGGGGGAGGCGGGGCGGTGCGCCCCTGCAGGAAGGCAATTACCAGATGGACTCCTGCACAAACAGGATGTCCCCGTACTGCAGCGGGATGTCGTTGCCCAGATTGCTTTCCGTCGTATAGGTCTTCTTGAGGTTGACAGGGGAGATGGTATTGTTGCGGATGAGAAGAATGTCGTTCTTCTTGGCCAGGGACGTGAAACCGCCAGCCAGCGCAATGGCCTTCTGGGCTGTGATCGTCGAATAGGGCGGGATGGTGAGGGGTCCCGGCCGACGGACTTCGCCAAGGATGTAGATCTGCTCCGCATAGCCGACCACGATGTAGTCTCCAGGGGCCACGAGAATGTCATTGTCGTAGTTGCTGTCCTCCACTTCAGGCAGAGTGAGGGTTTTGGCGGTGCGGTTGCCGTTGGCGTCCACGCGGATGAGGCGGACGTTGGCGGAGTCGGCCGTGACGGCCAGTCCGCCGGCGCGGATGATCATCTCAGAGCAGCGCGGCGGCCGTTTGGGATCGATGGAGAATTCGCCAGGGCGGCCAACGGCTCCGGAGACGTACACGGTGTTGTCCGTCTGCAAGAGGTCAACCACGATGTAGTCTCCCGGCTGGATGACGGGATCCTTCTCATAGGCGCCGTTTTCGATCTCCCGCAGGGAGAGCAGGTTGGCGTGGCGTTTGCCGTTCTTGTCCATGCGGATGAGTTTCACGTGCTCCGCGTCCGCCTCCTTGGTCAAACCGCCGGCCCGGACCAGAATCTCGGAGCAGCGGGGCGGCCGCTGGGTGTCGATGAAATATTCCCCTGTCTTCTGGACTTCGCCGGTGATGTAGACGGGCGGGGCCTTGGGGACGATGATCATGTCTCCCGGATGCAGGACGAATTCCTTGCTCTGACCGTTGTCGGACACCAGAGCGGACACATCGATGGGAAGCCGTTCGTGAATCTTGTTCTTCGGGTCGAAACGCTGGACCACGACCTTAGTCAAGTCCGCGCTGGGGGTGAAGCCGCCTGCCGTGCTGATGGCCTGCAAGGCGGTCATGATGCTGTTGGTGGGCAGTTCCAGAGAAATGCCGCTGCGGGCGACTTCGCCAAGGATGTTGACGGTTCGCGGTCCCCAATTGACCACGTTCACTTCCACAAAGGGATTGGCCACCTTGCTCGCAATTTTCTCCGTCAGAATCAAGGCGACCTCCTTTGTGGTCTTGCCGGCCGCGGGAATCTCTCCAATGAGCGGAAAGCGGAAGGTGCCGTCGCTGTCAATGCGGACGACTGAGTTGAATTCTGCGGCGCGGAACACCTTGATGCTGAGCTCATCGCCTGTCTTCAACAGGCTAGGTTCCACATATTCAGAGGGATCCGACGTGGCGGAAGCCCCCTCCTGGGCATGCAGGATGAACGAAAAGGACAACAGAATTGCGAAAAGACGGAAAAAAACCTTGGTCATGACTTCACCTGAAACGATGACGTTGATTGATGGTACCTTCATGATGATTTGTGATGCCAATGCGTAAAAAGGCGGACAGAAGCCGGAACTGAAATGATGGCTACCGTCCGCCAAATGATCGCAAGAGCAGAAAGCGGGGACGATTAGAACTGATAATTTAACCCCATTTTCACGATATGGCAATCATAATCGCTGGAATTCCTGTATTTATAGTCAGTTTTTGTGTAGGAATAGCCGCCAGTCAGCGCAATGTTTCCACGCAGCTTGTAGCGGGCGTTGATGCTGTAGCCATATTCGTCATAGTCGGACGCGGTGCCTTTTTCCTCCCGTTCCAGAAGGAAGACACGCTGGGTGATGCTCAGCTTGGGGTTTGGCTTCCACAGGAAACCCAAGGAGTTGCGAATTCGCGTGTAGGTTCCGCGGGAGCTGGAGGAATCGTCCGGATCGATGCTGAAACTGTAGTCCAGCCCCATGGTGGAGGACAGGACATAGCGGGCGTTGAAATCTCCGGCCACCTTCCAGTCGCCGTCGCCTTCGTATTTTGCCCTGGAGTTGTCATACTCCTTGCGGTCTCCGCCCACGGACAAGCTGGTGTAGAGGCGTTCGGTTGGCGAGTAATGGACAAAGCCACGGAGTGACACGGTGTTGGAGTCCCGATTGTTCGTCAGCCGGTAGAGATATTCCTTTTCCTTATAGCCGATGGACGTACCCACCTTGACCTTTGGGGAGATGACGTAATAGGGGGCGATGGAGCCTCCGTAGGTGTCATAGCTCTCATTGCGGCGGCGGCGGGTGTTGTAGTAGGTCTGCTTCCAGTTTCCGTTCAGGGCAAGATGCCACTTTTCGGAGAAATGCAGATCAAAGACGGGGCTGATTCCGGTTCGGGTGACTTCGTTGCGCTCACGGCCCTGAGAGGTGTCTTCGTTCTCAAAGGTGTGGCTGGCGATTCCGCTGACGCCCAGGGACCAATGCCCATGGTTGTAGTGAAACTGCGGAGCCACGGAGTAGCGGTAGTCATCATAGTCCGAATTCTTGTTCAGATAGATTTCATAGCCGAATCTTCCGTTGAGGAGGCAGCGGAAGCGGTCGTGGTCTTTGACGACGTTCATGGAAAGGCCTGAATTCAGAATCCAGCCCTCTTCCTTGTTGGCGCTGTCATTGATGTTGCTTTCGTACCTCAGCTCTTCGGAGAGCTCAAAGCGGGTCTCCAAATCCAGAAGAGGGGCAAAGGCGAACGTGAAATAGTCTGAATACACATCAGCTGCTTTCGCGTCCATCCACAGAAGGGAGGAAAACACAAAAGCAGCTGAGGCTAGTTTCCTGAATGTTCCCATTAGTAGGAATTAGGCTGTGCAGCGGCCGGCCAGGAATCCTGCCGGCCGCTGACGGCGTTTAACTTACTTGCGGTTCGCGCTGTTGCTGACGACGCTGGCCTTCACGCTGACGGCGTTCTGGGCATAGCTGGAGTTCTTGCGCGGGGCACCGACGGCTTCGGGAGCCTGGGCGATGGTCTCGTTGGCAGAGCTCACCATGGCCTTCACGCGGGAGCTGACCTGCTCATTGGCCATGAAGGCGTTGACGACCATTTCGCGGTCCTCGGCGTTGAAGTTGGACAGATAGGCCATGATCTCGTTGTAGCTGCGGAGGCGCAGCAGCTCGGAGTTCTTGTCGGCCACGGCGACCATGTCTTTGACCTGGCTGCTGACCGTCGTGCTGGCGCTGATGGCTTTCACCACTTCAGCGGAGGACTTGGCGTCCAACTTGGCCAGATAGGCGGCGACTTCGGAGATGTTCTTCATGTTGGACAGGGCCGCGACGTGGTTCTCCACGTTGGCAGCCTGTGCGGTGATGGCCATCATGGCGAAGACGGCCGCGATGCTCAATGCTTTGGCGATGCGATTCATGGTTGTTCTCCCTTTCTTAGGTTGTTAATGAGAATCTTTTTGTTAAAAAGCAAATTCAGCCAATAGAACATTATTAATATCCTCTATATTTTAGGTTAGTCAAGCGAATTCATCAAAAAAAATGAATTTTCAGACAAAAAATTGTGCCAGGACATTATTTTTGGGGCTTGGAATTTAGAATGATAGCCATAGGGGAAAAGAGTGTTCCATCAATGCATAAAAGTGAAAAGGCGGCTCAAAGCCAGTTTTCCGAAGAGGGGATGACAGGAGGTTTCGAGCTTCCGTCAAATGGAGGCGTGGTCCTGCAATCAGACTTCGGCAACCTTGATGGCCTCCCATTTTCGACTGCGGATGCGAAGAATCCAGACGGGAGCGATGAGAATGATGTACAGGGATGCCCATAGCCAGATTAGGATGATTCCGCCATGCAGATAATCCGTCAGAACCAGGGCGACGGTGAGCAGTCCGGCGGCGATGGAGAGGGCCTTTGTGGTCCATTGTGTGTCTCCCACGGCCTGAAGACCGCTGATGAGGGCCATGTTGATGCCGTCGAAGAAGCAGTTGACGGCGACGAAGCGCAGAATGATGACGCCGGTGGAGCAGATGTCCTGAAAGCTGACGGTTTCCGCGGGGTCCTGGCTTTTGAACATGGCGTAGTATTGGTTGGAGAAGAAGAAGTAGCTGAGGGCGACCAGACCCATCCAGATTTGGCAGAGCAGAGTGCCGATGAACATGCATTGGATGGTCTCTTCATGGTCTTGGCGGCCATGGGCCTTGCCCGCCATGGTGCGAAGGGCTTCGGTGAGTCCAATCAGCGGCAGGAAGGCGACGGAGTTGATGCGGAAAGCGATGTTGCTGGCGGTCAGCTCCACGGTGCCGAGGCGGCCGATGAAGACGAGAAGGAGCGTCCACACGAAGCTGTCCACGAAAAATCGGATTCCGGTGGGGATGCCGAAGCGGAGGAGGTTTCGCATGATGACGGGGGAGCGCCAGTTGGGGGAGGCTGTGCGGTAGAGCTGCCGATTCTGTTTTGAGAAGAAGAAGGCGAGCAGAATGGCGAAGGAGACGATTTGCGAGATTCCGGTGGCCCATGCGGCTCCGTTGATGCCTGTGCGGGGGAGTCCGAGTTTGCCGAAGATGAGAGCGTAGTCCAAGACGATATTGGTGACTTGGCCGGCGAGTTGGGAGGCCATGAGGCGGTGGTTGTCTCCCCTTCCGCTGAAGAAACCGGTCAGGGAGCATTGCAGGCAGTGGAAGGGATAGAAGAGGAGGACGATGCGGAAATAGCCGATTTCCATGGTCTGTAAGTCGGGCGCGTGTCCGAACCATGAGAACATGACAGGAAAGAGCGGATAGAGGGCGATGAGGCCAAGGCCGCAGATGAGGGCGAGGATGTTGCCCTGCCAGATGACGTCGCCGATGTGCTCCGGTGCGCCGGCGCCCACGTAGTTTGCGGTCATGTCGGAGGTGTAGTGGAGCAGGCCGATGAAGAAGCAGACGATGAGCCAGGAGCACATGCCGGCGGTGCCGGCGGCAGCCATGCCGGCAGAGCTGTGCCACGAAAGCATGAGGCTGTCGGCCAAATGCATGAGAGTCAGGCCGGCGGAGGACAGGATGAGGGGAATGGCCAGTTTGACCATTTCCCGGGTGAGGCGATGATTGTAGGGCGGGAGGGAGAGCATACTGTGGAACGCGTGAAGTGGAGGCGGTGTGGAGATTTTGTATACTATGTATATATAATGTAAAGATGATTATCTCGTCTGGCCGATGGGATGAAGGGGGCAAGGAGGACGTGAGAGGGGGAAGTGAAAAGACAAAAGGGGAAGAGAAGCGGAGGCAGGCGGATTTGGCGGTGTCCTATACAATATATATATGGTATATATAGGGGCGAGGGGGGAAGCCGCCTGGAC
The DNA here is from genome assembly GCA_016288215.1 of Lentisphaeria bacterium. Taxonomy (GTDB): domain Bacteria; phylum Verrucomicrobiota; class Lentisphaeria; order Oligosphaerales; family Oligosphaeraceae; genus Tb-RUG-64. The sequence goes on from JAEEYQ010000041.1 coordinate 66,481, forward strand.
GGAACAGGGGGCAGCGGACGACGAATCGTCCTGCCCTGCCCCCTGTCGGCGCCGTTGTCAGGCGATGGGCTTATGCGTAGATGGGCCCAAGGAAGGCGCAGGCGCGATAGTCGTCGCCGCCGAAGCGGGTCCACATGGTGGGACGGAAGATCTGGTCTTCAGGGACGTTGTGCATGTCCACGGGAATGCGCAGCATGGCATTGAAGGTGATCATGTCCGCGCCGATGAGACCGAAGCTGTTGGCATCGTGATTGGGGCCGATTTTGGACATGTATTCGTAGGATGTGATGTCTCGGGGGCTCCAATAGGTCTCCGGCCAGGTGGGGTCGGTGACGCGGGAGATGTGGGCGGCCACGTTCTCCGGCAGCTTGACGGTCTCGCCTTCGACGACGGAGCAGGTCAGCAGGTCGCCCACCATGTTGTAGCGGTAGGAGGTCATGGGGATGCCGCCGGGGGTGGTGAAGTGGCTGGAGTAGCCGTCGCCGGGGAAGTAGAGCAGGTCGGCGGTCATGTAAGTTGTTGCAGCCTTGATTTTTGCGATCATTTCCTGCTGAAGTTCGGGGCTGGCGACGATCAGTTTCCAAACGTCTTGGATGCTCTTGCACTTGCAGGCCTTGGCGATCTCATAGATGTCGACGGCGTATTCCAGTGCGCCGGCTCCGGAGTTGCGCTTGTCAATGAGGCCGCGGGGGCAGATGGACTCCACGTCCACGCCGGTGGCCTTTTTGATGGAGCTGGGGGTCCAGTTGGTGCGGATGTCCGCGAACAGCTGGGGGACGCCGCCAGTGAGCAGATTGGCGACCAGCATGCCGATGCCGTTTTTGGAGTCGTTTTCGGTTGCGCAGGGATGGGCGCCGGTGAATCCGTTCCAGTCAAAGGAGCTGTTCAGGATGGATTCGGTCACGTCAAAATTGGGATTGTAGTCCGTCCACTGACGCTGTCCCTGGGTGCCGGCCACGATGGCGTTGGTGCCTTGGGCGTATTCCACGTCGGCGACGAAGCCGTGCTTCTTCCCGTATTCCGCGTCGGCCAGCTTGGCGTTGCCGACCATTAGGTCGCGGACGATCAGCGTCATCTTGACGCATTTCTCCAGCAGCTGCTCGTCGGAGAAATGATTGCGGCGCTTTTCGGGAGTGTTCTTGCGGAAGTCATTGTCCAGCTTGAAGCTCTTCATGAAGGCCAACGCCTTCTCATATTCTTCAGGGTCGAAGAAATTCGTGTCGATGCGGCCGTTGAGGATGGACATGTCCACGGAGACCGTTCCCATGCCGAGGTAGTTCATGAAGGTGTTGCGGCGCACGTCGGAGCCGATGATGCCCATGGCGACGCCACCGACGGAGAGGTAGTTCTTGCCGCGCATGTAAGCGACAGCGGCGGCGCAGCGGGCGAAGCGCAGCAGGCGCTCGGCGACGAAGTCGGAGAGCGGGCCGCTTTCATCCTCCAGATCAGGGGAGTAGACGCAGAAGATGGGGCGCTTCTTTTCGTCCATGGCGGCGGTGAAGGCCTTCAGCCAGACGGCGCCGGGGCGGTCAGTCTGGTTGAGGCCGTAGGCGCACTGCTGCCATTCGGTGGAGCCGATGCCCATGGCGGCGCCCATGAGCTCGTCGGAATAGGACCAGCTGCGGCCAATCCAGATGTTGGCGCTGACGCCTTGCGTGGCATAGTAGGCCTGTGCGCGGGCGGCGGTGCGGGCGCCGTAGACAATCTCCGGCGCGACGACCACGCGGACGGGCCGTCCGTCCGGCTGTGTGACCTTGCTGGTGATCAGGTCGTAGACCTTCTCCACCATGGCCCAGGTCTTGACCACATTGTCTTCATAGGCGCCGCGGCGTCCATCGGAGACAGGAGTCAGCGCGATGGTGGGCACGGGGCCCAGAATGGTCTTGTCGGCTTCCTGGAAGGAGCGGACGGGATTGGCGAGTTTCTCAAAATCGGGACGTTGGCAGCAGCAGCAACCCATGATAAATCTCCTGTAATCAAATGGTTATGATTTTATTGTTGGAAATGTGGCCGACGGATGCGGTTTTGGGGTTCCGTCGGGCTTGCGGCGTCGCCAAACGGGACGCCGCATGGCGGGGGAAACCGGTTGGTCAGGCGCGCTCCGCGAGGATCTTCTTCTCGTAGGCGCGGATCGGGGTGAGGATGTCGTAGTCGGGCAGGACGGAGCGGGACTCGCAGTAGTAGTTCCACACGGCGTTCCAAGGCAGGGTCTTGGCGGCTTCCTGGAGGGCCAGGCGGGTGGTGAAGTCGCCGGCGGCTTCGCTGGCGAAGGTGCGGGTCTTGGGGAGCAAGAGGCCGCAGAGCAAGGACTTCTGCATATTGCGGGCGCCGATTACCCACGCCGCGATGCGGTTGATGGTCGCGTCAAAGTAGTCCAGACAGAGGAAAACGTCCTTGAAGAGGTTATGGACGGCGATTTCCTGCCCCAACGCGCTCAGGTCGTCGTTCAGGACGATGACATGATCGCTGTCCCAACGGACGCCGCGGCTGACGTGAAGCAGAATCTGCAGCCCGTTGCAGACAATGCTGGAAAGCTTGTCCGGAATGGATTCGGTGGGGTGGTAATGGCCCATGTCCAGACAGAGCATCAGGTTCCGCTTTGCCGCGTAGGTGGCGTAGAAGTCATAGGAGCCGATGGTGCAGCTTTCGACGCCGATGCCGAAGAGCTTGGCCTCCACGGCGTCCAGCAGCTCGGTTTTGGGGAACGCTTCGGCGAAGCATTCGTCAAGGGAATCGCGCAGGCGAATGCGGGGGCTCATGCGGTCAGCAGGCGTGTCTTTGAAGCCGTCTGGCATCCAGAAGTTGCAGACGCAGGGGGTGCCCAGTTCGCGTCCGAACTGGGCGCCGATGCGGCGGATGGCCTTGCCGTGGTTGATCCAGAACTTGCGGATTTCGGGGTCGGGATGGGAGAGGGACAGGCCGTAGTCCAGTTTTGGGTGGGAATAGAAGCAGGGGGCGATGTCCATGCCGTATTTGTGTTCCTTCGCCCACGCGAGCCAGCCCGCGAAGTTCTCCATGGTGAAGGAGTCCCGGTCCTGGCCAGGCAGCATGACGTCCACTTCATGGCCCTGCAGGCAGACGCGGTGGGGGCCTGGAATCAGGGTCATGCCCAAATCCAGATCGCTGCGCAGCTCCTCCGACGTGCGGGCCACTCCGGGATAGTTGCCCGTGACCTGGCAGCCGCCGGTCAGAGTCTTCTGCTTATTCTCGAAGCCGACCACATCATCGCCCTGCCATGCGTGAATGGAGATGGGGGTGCTGTCCAGAGTCTTCAGGGCCAGTTCCACATCAACACCGTGCTCCGCATACTGTTCGCAGGCCAGAGAATACATTTTCTCCACGTTCATTGTCCTCTCCTTTGTAAAGATGGGTTAAGGGTATCCGTCTTGGAATGTCACATGTCATGCTCTTCATAGTACAATATATCCTGTCTGCCAGCTGCGCAAGTTGGAGAATGACGAAAATCGCACAATAGGGCGACGGAGCACATTCTTCCAGATGAATAAAACGCGGCACATGGCTTGCGGGACATGGAACTCGGCAAGAAGTCATGAAGGGCAAAGGGGTTTCAGATTCGATTTTGTTGCAATTATCGCATTATAATGAATTCAAATAATGAAAATCCATCATCTTGCCAAAAAGAGGGGAAAATGGTCAAAATTGTCTCCTAAAGGGCTAAAAATGACCCTGTTTTTTTCGAAGGAAGCCCGTAAAGGCCCCTGGAGTGCCCTCTGTCGCATTTTATGCCCAATCCTGTATATTAATACCTCTCCTTATAAAAGGCCCAAAATAGGGCCACTTTTTCGATTGAGGTCATTATTGCGTTTTCTTTCATTATTTGAAAGAAGTTGGGGGGAATGTGTCTCCTCTGATTCCACGGCTTTGGCGGGGCCGGGTTATGACCGTGAACATTGTCTTTGCTGTATGTTCTGAATCATAGCGTCAAGTTTTCAACCGCTAATTCCTCCGCCAAAATAAAAAAGACGCCCCGCCGGAAACGGCCGGCGGGGCTAGAAAGGAAAAAACATAAAGAAACGCTCAGGGAAAATGAAAACGATCAATCGCCGCTGGAGGTGGTGCCTTCCGTCCAGAGGGAGTTCTCGTCAATATCGGAATCAATGTAATATTCGTTGTCGCTGCTCTTGATGATGTCGGACTTCATCTTGAAGCAGTCGTTGGTGGCGAACCATTCCGTGCTGTTCTTCTTGGAGCCGGTGAAGGTCTCCACATGGGTGTCCATGAAGAGGACATTGCCCACGTTTTTGTGGTTCTTATTCTTGTCGCGCACGATGCCGCGTTCGGACTTGTAGGACACGTCGTCCCAAAGGCCGCCGTAGTAGAGATAGCTGCACTTTTCGGTCTTGGTGCCGTTGGCGGTGTCCGACGCGCTGTCCAGATCATCGGAATTGTTGGCCTTGGTCATGCGGGAGCTGCGGCAGATGAGGACGGCGGTGCTGTCCAGGTACTTGTCCTCCAGCAGTCGGACGAAGCCCTTGCTGTTGTGGCCCACGTTGTCCCGTTCGGAGCCGTCCACGTCCTTGAGGGGATTGGGGTAGTTGCCGCGGTGGTCATTGGCGAACATGTTGAGGGCCAGTCCGATCTGCTTGAGCTGATTTGTGCAGTCGATCTGGTTGGCCTTCTCCTTTGCCTTTCCCAAGGCGGGCATCAGCATGGACGCAAGAACGGCGATGATGCCGATAACGACAAGCAGTTCAATTAGGGTAAAGCTTTTTTTCATGGAATCCTCGTGTGTGTTGGCATTGTCAAGGTTGAAATGTCATGGCGTGAAGTATTGTCACGAAATAAACGAATCACATTTGCAATTTATTGATAGTTTCCGAAAAGAAATGCAACAAAGTGGTCATGTGGCGAATCACGGTTCCTGTGGGGCGGCATCTTTGGAGGCCGCCGTCTCCGGCTGATGGCCGGCGGTGATGCCACGGCTGGTGCTTCCGACAAAGTCCAAAAACTCGCGGATTTCGGGCAGGTCGGCGACCTTCTCGCGGATTTCGGCCATGGCGTTCATCCGGTTGAGGCCGTTGAAGAAATAGATTTTGATGGCGTTTCGGATGGCATGGCGGGTGGCGTCGTCCAGGCCGGAGCGGCGGAGGCCCACGATGTTCGGGCTTTGGATGGCATTATCCTGAAGGAGACAGAAGGGGGGCACGTCCTGTTTGACGGCGTTGCCGCCGCCGATCATGGCCAGCCGCCCGATGCGGACGAACTGGTGGACCTTGACGTCGCCGCTGATGAAGGCGTGGGGGGCGACTTCCACTCGGCCAGCCAGCAGGGAGGCGTTGGCGATGACCACCTCATCGCCGATTTGGCAATTGTGGCCCAGATGGACGAAGGCCATCAGCAGCACGTTGTTGCCCACGACGGTATGGCTGCCTTCTTCCGTGCCGCGATGGATGGTGACATATTCGCGGATGACGCAGTTTTCGCCGATGTCCACGTAGCTGAGCTCGCCGTTGTAGTGGAGATCCTGCGGCTCGTCGCCGATGACGGCGCCCGCATGGATGTTGGTTCCGCCTCCGATGGTGGTGTGTCCCGTCAAGTAGACGTGGGGACCGATGACGCAGCGGTCGCCAAGGCGCACATGCTCTTCGATGACCGCATAGGGGCCGATGGTGACGTCACTGCCGATTTCGGCGCCGGGGGCGATGATGGCGCTGGGGTGGATGGATGAAGCCATGGGGGTTCTCCGCGGAAGGGGTCAGTTCAATTTGATGCGCTTTCGGGACTTCTTGCCTGCCTTCAGGGTCAGGACGCCGTTTTGGAAATCCGCTGAGGTGACGGTGTATTTGGCGTCGCCGATGCGTCGGTCGTCGATGCTGCAGCCGCCGCCCTGGATGAGTCGGCGAGCGTCGCTGTTGGTGTTGCAGAGCCCTGCCTTGACCAGAAGGGTGAGCAGGCCGATGCCGTCTTCCAGCTCCGCTTGCGGAAGTTCCAGCGTGGGAATGTCTTCGGTGACGGAGAAGGCGGCGGCTTCCGTGATGCGGCTGCTGGTGGGAATCTTGTTTTCGGGATCCGCGAAGCCGAATTCGCGGCCGGCGGCCAGGAAGGCCTGGATGGCGGTCTCGTGGCCATGGGCGAGGGCCGTGGCCTCATAGCCGAGAATCTCCTTGGCGCGGTTGATGGCGGGAGCCTGAAGGCTGCCCAAGGCGCGCACTTCGTCCATGGGCAGGGGTGAGAAGAAGCCCAGGAGCTTGGTCACGTCGGCATCGTCGCAGTTGCGCCAGAATTGATAGTATTGGAAAGGACTGGTGCGGGCGGGATCCAGCCAGACGGCGCCGCCGGCGGTCTTGCCGAATTTGGTGCCGTCGCTTTTGAGGAGCAGAGGGACGGTGGCTCCGTAGACTTCGCGGCCGGCCAGTTTGCGGGTCAGGTCCACGCCGGCCACGATGTTGCCCCATTGGTCCTGTCCACCGAACTGGAAGTCACAGCCATAGGTTTTGCTCAGGGAGCAGAAGTCGTAGGCTTGCAGCAGCGGATAGCTGAACTCCAGGAAGGAGAGGGTGGTCTCCAGCCGCATCTTGACGGACTCCGCGCTCAGCATGCGGGGCACGCTGAACTGGCTGCCCACGATGCGGAGGAAGTCCAGCAGATTCATGTTGCGCAGCCAGTCCGCGTTGTTGACCATGCGGGCGGCGCCTTCGCTGAAGTCAAGGAAGCGGGACAGCTGGCTCTGGATGGCCTTCACATTGGCGTCGATGACATCGGTGGTCATGATGGGGCGGGCCTCCGTCTTGCCGGAGGGGTCGCCGACCATGGCGGTGCCGCCGCCCACCAGCGCGATGGGGCGGTTGCCGCATTTCTGAAGCCAGCGCATGGCCATGATGGGAAGCAGATGCCCCACATGCAGGCTGTTTCCCGTGGGGTCGAAGCCCACATAGAAGGTGACCGGCCCTTCGTCAAGGCGCTTGCGCATGGCCTCCTCATCCGTGATCTGGTAGAGGAAACCCCGTTCCTTTAAGACGTCCAATGCGTTCATAGTGAATCAGCAATTTGTAAATGGCAATTTAGGAATTAGGACCTGCGGCGGGGAGGAGGGTTCCCATGGAAACAGTTCAGCGCGGAACCGCCGGATTTTCATCTGGCTGCCCCGCGCTTTCCTCTGTCTTCATTCAGGTCGTGACGTGAACCCCATCACCGAAGGTTCCTGTTGAAGACTCAATCTTTGGCAATGCCTTTGACGACCACTTTGGTCAAATCCTGCCGATGGCCCTTCTTCAGCCGATAGCGCTTGCGGCGCTTCATCTTGAAGACGATGAGCTTGGGGCCGCGGAGATGGTCTTTGACTTCCAATGTGACCGTGGCGCCGGGGACCGTGGGGGTGCCCACCACCGTGCCGTTGTCATCACTGAGCAAAAGGACACTGTCATTGAGCACAACGGTGTCTCCGGGATTCTTGTCGGCCAGGCGATTGACTTCGAACACGCTGCCGGGTTCGATCTTGTACTGCCTGCCGCTGGTCTTGATAATCGCGTACATGTGTTTCTTCCTGTTGATAAGGCAATTCCCCATGCCGCGTCACCACGGCATGATTCACGTTTTACAAAATTTTAACTCTATAATGTAACATATCTTGGAAATAGTTCAATCTGACAGGTCGCATTATCGTTGAAAATTCTGAAAGTGGTGGAGAATCTGAAGGCTCCGGAAGCCTGCCGTTGCGAGAGGGCGTGGCTCTGGCAGCGCCGATGCTTTACAGCGGCTCGATGATCGGCAGGTCGATGTTGCGCTTCTTCGGTCACGGCCATAGAGCGTTGATAAACTTGCACCGCCACTTCTGGCTTTAAGCATCTAACTATTTCATAATCAATATGTTACAAATTTATAATGGTTAATTCTCCCCTTATTCCTCTTCTTGCAGGATGGTGACTTTGTCGTTGACGTTGAGAGTGGTCTTTTCTGCCAGTTCAGGAGGCATGATGGGAATGACGGAGATGTGGCTTTGAGCGCCGATGGCGGCCTCGAAGCTTCCGTCCTCCAGCAACTTCCATTCGACGGACAGGGGGCCGGTAGGGGTCGGGATCTGGGCTTTGACCCAGGTGGTCTTGCCTGGCAGGGGGTTGAAATAGACGGTCTTCATGCCTGGCAGGGCAGGGCGGATTCCGACCAGTTCGGAAATCAGGAAGATGTTCGGGGAGACACCATAGCCATGACAGGGGCTGCAGAGGTTGAGCTGGCCGGGAGCGTGGTTGGGGTCATAGAGCTCCCACCATGTGACGGCGCCGTCCCGCGCCATGCTGCCCCAGTAGTGTTTCATGAGGGCCAGGGCCCAGTCCCGTTTGCCAAGGGCGAAGGCGGCCTCCAGAAGGAAGTATTTGAAGTAGGGGTTGTTGGTGTCGATGTCCACCAGCTTCTCGAAGGGGGCGTCATCGCTGAAGAGCTGCTCCCAGATGAGGGGGATTTGATCGGAAGTGGCGACGCCGCCCCAGATGGCGAGGACGTTGGTCTGCCAGGAGGAGAAGGGGGACTGCGCCTTGTCGTGATAGCCGTCCGCGAAGAGCCGGTTTTCGTCATTCCAGGTCAGCTGGCGGAGTTTCCGCGCGATGCGGGAGGCGCGGTGCATGTAGAGGATGGCGCGTTCCTTCAGGTTGAGCTGTTCGGAGAGCCAGGCGGCGGAGAGCAGGGCGCGGCAGTAAATGGCGTTGAGGGCGGTGGAGACGCCCTGACGGTCAATGGGACCGTGGTCAAGGAAGCAGTGGAGACCGTTGTAGTCCTTCAGCGGCGGGATGAGGGCGTCGTGTTTGCCGCCGATGGTGTCGTAGAAATGCAGCAGATTCTCCATGACGGGGTAGAGCTGCTTCAGCAGAGCCATGTCGTTGGTGTAGAGGATGTGGCGTTTAAGCCAGACAGGCCAGAGCAGGGAGTAGTCCGGCACGCATTGGAAGAGGCCGGAGGGGCTGAGGGCGTTGATGTCTCCAGTCTCCAGCTGGGAGAGGGCGAAGGCCTGAAGCGCCTGCCCCGCCATGTCAAAGGCGCCGTAGACATGGTAGGCGGCGGCGGACTGGATCATGGCGTCCGCCACGCCTTGAGTGGTGTCGGTGGAGGGGGAAGTCATGAACTGGCTCGTCATGGTGGAGCCCAAGGTGTCCTCTCCAATCTTCCAGATCGTGTTCAAGGTGCGGGAGGAGCAGCTGAATTCCCCCAGCGGCTTGGCGGCGTAGCGATGCAGCCATGGGGTGATTTCGCGGATCCGCACGGTGTCGGCGGCTTTGCGCACCACGAGCATCAGATAGCGGAAGCCCTTGGGGGCGCTGCTGAACCAGGTGTCGCAGGTTCCTGCCTTCCCTTGCCGCAGAATTATGGTTAATGCATTGCGGCGCAAAATGTTAGGCATATATGACAAGACCATGGAGTTGGCGATGACGTCTCCGAAGACCACATCGATGATGTCTCCCGCATTGCCGGACAAGGCAAGGGACAAGGTGGCGTAGATGGTCTTTTTCGCGTCCAAAATGATGACATTGCCCTCTTTCAGCTCGATGGGCATGCGGGGCGGGGTCTCGGAGGGGGTGAAGGCACACGTTTCGTAGTAGGTGCTTGGGTCGAAGACGGGCTGCTGACCCGACAGGATGGAGACTTTGGGCTGCTGATCCAACGGGAAGCCCGCATAGATGAGGGAGAGGGGGGCGTGGAAGGGGCCGGCGGCGAGCCAGCCGGCGGGGGAGTCGGTGTCCGGCTTCTGATGGAAGGACAGGCCATCTCCGGGGAGCTCCGTCCAGTTAAGCTGGAAGCCGCTGTTGAAGTCCGGAATGTCCTGATAGACGGTGATGGGGTTCCAGCCGGGATTGAGGGTGACCTCAAAACTGGCGGAGACGATGTCGTTGACCGCCAGCTGGTCACGGGGCGGGGTGTCCAACGCCACGCGGACGGGGGGCGGCGGCACGGCCTGCTGTTTGACCAACGTCCTGTTGATGTAGAGCCGATAGGCGTCCTTGCAGTGGAAGGTGCCGCTGGCGGGGCCGCCGTTTTCCGAATAGACATGGCATTCGGCGGCGTAGAGGCCGGGGGTGGCCCGCAGGGTTCGCATGGGCTCGAAGTTGAGCCAGGTGGAGGGGGTCTTGGGAGCCACGCTGCCCATGGCGGTGATGCGCAGTTGCCGCAGGGCCTCCGGCGGCCGTCCGGAGAAGGGGTTCACAGGCAGCTTGTCCAACGGAGCGGTGGTGGCCTGGACGGCGGGTCGCCATTCGAAGCTGGCGGGGTTCGGCTCGGGGGCCTCCTGCTCGCCGAGCATGATGGCCATGCGGAAGTCCAGAGGGGCGTCACGTCCTTCCTGTAGCGCCTTCATGGCGCAGACTTTCCAGAATGCGGGATAGAGGTCGAAGTCAAAGCACTCCGTCTGGATGTCCGTTGGGGAGACACGGAGGGCGGTTTTGCGGAAGCATGTGGCGTCCAGGCAGAGCCAATGGTCATCGGTCCAGAAGACAGGATAGTCGTTGACATGGATTTGGAGCCAAAGGCTTTTGGTGGTTTTGGGGAGAGGGGCCAGGGGGATGGCAGGGTCGAAGACATGGACGGCGATGGGGTTGGCTCCCACTTCCAGCAGGTGGGAGATGTCCACGCGGGAGACGTAGGCGGTGTCGGTGCGGTTGCCGGGGTAGGGGGTTGGTCCGGCGGCGCAGAAGCGTCCGTTGATGAAGACTTGGTAATAGGAGCGGGAGGCGATCCACAGTTCGGCGCTGGAGGGGATTTCGTCGAGAGTCAGGTCGTTGCGGAAGAAGACGTGTTCCGTGCCCGCGTGGGGGTTGTCATGCAGCCAGATGGGGAATCCCCTGACAGTCTCCAAGGTCGGTGTGGGGTTGCGCATCGTCGAAATCTCCTCTGGGGTTAGGGCAGGCGGTTAGCGTTTGAAGTCGAAATTCCGTTGAAAAAGCTCCACAAGCTGGTCGCACATCGCCTCTTCGTCTGGGCCGTCGACGGTGATGGTGACTTCCGCTCCGCAGACCAGAGCCAAGGCAATGATGGCCAGCGAGCTGGCGGGCTCCGTGGTGCTGCCGGAGGGGCCGACAATCTCAATCTTGCCCGGATAGCCTTTGGCGGCCTGGGCAATGAGCAGGGACGGACGGCAGTGGATGCCGTAGGCGTTGCGGACTGTGGCGTGTTTGCAGATCATGGCGGGCTTGTGGTCTATATTATAAGTTATTGCAATGCAATATGTTATGCATTTTTCAACAAATTAGCGGCCTGAATGGGGTCGAAGCCTGTGAAGTGACGGGCGGCCTCAATGCAGAGGAGCAGGGAGGGGGAGTATTTGCCGGCGGAGGGCAAGATCTTGCGGGTCAAGGGGTTGACTTCCTGTCCGAAATCGCCGTCGCTGTCGATGAGCACGCGGCCCCATTCGCCCAACAGCTTCTCCAGCTCGTCGGGCCGGTTGTATTCCTTCAGCCAGATGACGGCTCGGAGGGCGGTGTTGGCCTGGGCGTTGGCTCCCCAGCAGTTTTGGGGGCACGAGGCGACAAAGGCGGGGTCGGAGATGGAGATGGCGGGATAGGGGAACGGGGTGTCAAACTCCTGCGGATTCTCAAAATAGCGGGCGTAGATGCGGTCGAAATCCTTCTGGTCCAGAACATGGTTGAGGAAGATGCGGGTGATGTGCTCCGTGCGGTATTTGCGGAGGCCTTGGGGGCTACGGTCATAGTAGAAGTCCGTCTCCTCATCGTAGAGGAGCTCCTGCATTTTCGCCTTGAGGGCGGCGGCGTCCTGCCGCCAGCGGGCGGCCTCTTCCGGTTTCCCAAGTCGTTCCGCCAGAGCGGCTAATGCGATTCGGTCGCCGTAGCGGGTCGCGGAGAGGTCGGCGGCGATGAGGGGCATGCAGGGGAGGTTGGGCATGTTGTTGGCGTCGTTTTCAGGGCAGGAGTGGGGGATGCCGCCGTCGATGACGCGGGGGCTGTTGTCATGGCCGGTGTCGTATTCGCAGTACATTTCCACGAGTCCAGTTCCGCTGCGGTCCCGATGCCGACGGAACCATTGGTCGTAGCGGCAGCCGACGTCGTAGATGCGGCGGAAATCCTCCTCTGGCCGATGGGCCTTCTCCGCGATGGCGACAGCGCCTCGCACAAAGGAGAAGACCGTCTGGACTTGCCAGTAGACAGCGGGGGCCTTGAAGAAGCCGCCGACGGGATCCCGCGGCAGACAGAAGGGCAGAAGACCGTCCTCCCGCTGACGGCGGAGAAAGAGCTCCGTGGTCGCCCATGCGTTCTCCGGCGCGTATTCCGCCAAAAACATGGCGTCTTGATTATGCTCCAGCCAGGTGCCCGCATAGGTGGCTCCCACCAGCAGAACCGGAACGTCGACGATGGTGGAGGAATGCAGATTCTCCGTCAAAAGGATTTTAACGGCCCTATGGGCAAGGTCATTGAGGGCTTTCAGGTCGTCGGAGGTGAAATTTGGAGTGCGCATGGAAAGGATCCTGAACGGTTGGCATGAAAAAACGAATCAAAACCCAATATACAATACCGCCGTTTATGAAAAACTCCAGCGCATAATATATATATGGTATATAAAAGCAAGTTCCATGCCAATTTTTTGCTTACGATCTCGCTGTCGACCGATTTTTCATCGATTTTTCATCAGGACTCCAATGGGCTGAATTACCGTCACACCTCTTGCCTGGCGGGATGGGTGCTGCATCGCAAAATTCCTAATTCCTTATGGTTCTTGGACTTGCGCGTTTGACGACGGGAAGGAAGAGGGGAGTGGAGAGAAAGGCGAAGGCCCCGCCGACGATAAAGACGGCGGAGATGCCACCGATGTTCATGACGGCGCCGCCGATGGTGGAGGCCAAAATGCCGCCGACGGCGAAGGCGGTGGTGGCGATGCCAAAGGCCAGGCCCCGCTTGTCGCGTGGCGTTTGGATGGTCAGCAGCTTCTGAAGCAGGGGCTGAATGGCGCCGGCGATGAAATAGCAGAGGGTGCGGCTTCCCATGAAGAGCCATAGGTTGTCAAAGACGCCTTGGAGAAGGGTGAACACGCCAGTCCCGAAGAGGATGGGCAGGATGAGGCGGGGTGGAGGAATCCGATCCACCAGACGGCCGATGATGACGCCAGAGAGGATGGCACCAGCGCCGACGGCGAAGCTGACGATGCCTGTCCAGTAGTCGGCGCTCTGTTGGGAGGTCAGCTGTTCCACCCGCAGGGCGACGAAGGGCAGGTCCGTCCGGCGGATGAGGGCGTTCATGACAAAGAGGCCAAGGAGCATCCATGCCATGGGGGGAAGCAGGAGGCGGCGTTGGGGGCGTGGGGCATTCGCCGTTTGCGGAGTCTGCGCGGCGGCGGTGTCGATGGTGTCGATGGTGTCGATGGTGTCGTTGCTGCCCTTGTCTTCGGTGAACAGGATGAAGAATCCGGCCAGAAGATACATGGCGCCGCAGAGCCAGAAGGCGGCGCGGTGGCTGTAGTAGTGGATGATGAGGCCGCCGGCCAGGTTGCCGAGCATGGAGCCGGAGAAATAGGCGGAGAGCAGCAGGCCTTGCGCGAAGCCGAGGCGCTCCAGCGGGGTGTTGCGGGCGATCATCATCTGAGAGGCGGCCGTGGTGCCCGCCAAAAAGGCGGTGGTGAATCGAAGGAGCGCAAGTGTCACGGGGGAAGAGACATGGGCCATCATGGGCCAGAACAAGGCGGAGAGAAACGTGCCCCGAAGCAGCATGACCTTCATGCCGTAGCGGTCCCCCAGCCATCCCCAGAGGGGATTGGCGATGCCGTAGCCCAGAAACCCCATGATGCTGTATAGGGAGATGTAGAAGGGCAGTCCCGTCTCCTCCGTCAAGCCCAGGCCGGTTTTCATGAACAGGGGGATGAAGGGGTTCATGGCGTCAAAGCCGGCCATCACCATCAGCTGGGAGCAGCTGAGCATGATGACGTTTCGTTTCCAATTGGCGCTCATGGCGTTAAGGAGTGCCCGAAGGATTGGTCACTCGCCAAACTGGAAGGTGCCGAACAGGTTGTGGCTCAAGAAGCCGCGCTTCATGGAAGTCCAGCTGGACAATTCTTTCTGCGGCGCGTTCTGGCGCGCGAAATTGCCGTGAAGCTTAGTGCCTCCCGCCGGCGCCGCCATGCCAAGGGACGCCCATGGGACGCATGCCTCCACGAGCCATGCGTCTTCGGTCTTGGAGGTGGCGCACTGCCATTTGGGGTTGAAACCGGCGTCCACGTGCGAATCGTGGATGCCGTCCCATGTGGTGCCGTTGGGGTCCACGATCAGATGAATGAAGGGAATGGTGCTTTCGGGGCTGCAGGCCAGGAAGAACTCGAAATCGTCTCCATGCCAGATGGTATCCGTGTCGTGTTTGGGGGTGGCGGTTTTGAGTTTGTCCATGTTCGGTTCATTGCATACGGCGGTGAAATACAGGTTCTCTTGGTCGAACATGACGCGGACGGTGGTTTTCCCTTTGGGCTCCTTGCCCATCTCCTTTCCCACGAGAGTCAGGGGCTTCAGGACGGTGGCCAAAGCCCATGCGTCGTCATTCAGCTGGCCGTCGATGGTGGGCAAGGGGGTGCCGGCGGGGAGTCGGCGGATTTCCGCTGTGGGAATGATGGCTTTGTTGCGGAAGTCCTCCGCCTCCTTCTCCTTCGCCCGCTGGATAATGGCGTCCATGGTGTATCCAAGTCCTTCTCCAGCAGAGACTTTTCCCTTGGCGGCGACAATGGCGTCCTCCGCCCCCGCTGGCAGGTTCCAATCGCTCCACCAGTTCATCTTCTCGCTGTAGCACCAGACGTAGCGGTCGGTGGTGGAGAGAGCCCAGAAGATGTTGTGCACGAACCACATCCGCCGTTCGTCAGGAGTCATGAACTGGCAGAAGGAGGCAAAGGGGCTGTATTCGAAATAATAATCGACGTAGAGGGACTGGCCGACCTGGACCTGGTTGTGGTACTTGACCTGGTTCTCCGCCGCGACCAGCAGCTTGCCGCTTTGGCGAACCTGATGGTATTCTGTGAAATAGGGCTCCGCCTTCGAGTAGTAGTAGGCGTTTTCGTTGCCGTCGACAATCTGCGCCTGAGGCGACGCGACATCCAGCATGCCGTTGAGGAAGGCGGGAAGGAAGGCATAGTACATGTTCATGAGATTGTGTTCCCGCACGGCGGGATCCATGGGTTTGGTCAGGTTGGCGAAATAACTGAGCTGGAAGAATGTAAGTATCGTCAAGCCAGGAAGTTCTGATTCAAATGCCTGCATGAGCTGCGCTCCGCGCTGCCGCACTTTGGCCTCGTATTCCGCAAAGCTCTTCTCGTTGCGGTGGGCGGCCGTCGTATAGCTCCATGGATTGGTGCCGTAGGGCTCATGGTCCAGGCAGATGCCGACGCAGCGGGCCAGTTTGGCGGCATGGGCCATCAGCTTGGCCCGCGCAAGGATGTTCTCCCAATGCTCGTCGTTGAACCAGTCCTGCTCTGACGCGGAAAGCATAATGAGAAAGTTGTCGGTGAATTTCTCCCATTGGATGTTCTGGCACGCTTTGAAGTCCGCTTCAAATTGGGCGGGATCCGGCTTGTCGAAGTCAAAGACTTTCATGCCGCTGTCCAGCTTGAAGATGATGCCGTCGAAGGGGCGCTTCTCCATCTGACGGATGTTCTCCGCCACATAAGTGGCGAAGGGGCAGTCCCATCCGTATTCAATCAGCTTTTTCTCCAACGCCGCTTTCGTCGAAGCCGTGTTCTGCGCCATGGCTGAACCGATGAGGGCAAATGCCAAAAGACCGATTTGAATTGATTTCATGAGGCAAGCTCCATGAGAGGGAATATCTGTTAGGAATTAGGAATTAGAAATTAGAAATTAGGAATTAAGAATTAGAAGTTGGAAGTTGGAAGTTGGAATTAGGAATTAGGAAGTTGGATAGGGTTTGTGGCGTTTTCTGCGGCGTTTTCTGAATTCATTTGCATTCAATATATTACATTAACTTGCAATGGACACAAGTTCCGCCAGCTCAGCCGCCGTGATGCCACCAATCCATTCATGAATTGGCAGGGTGTTCAGGAAGGTCTCCATGGACTGTCGTCGAGGGCATTGCCCCACAATGTGTTCCACCAGCCCCTCAATGGGATGGGTTCCGAAGAAATCACCCGTGAAGCGCAGGTCGGCGATGCGATTCTGGCGGACATTGAATTCGGCGTGGACGGTTCCCGCGCCGCAATGAATGCGATTGTGGACCTCGTAGTCCAGATGGGAGCCGAAGTTCCACTCCCAGGTGCGGTATTTGCTGGCCGCCAGCGCCTCCGCCCCCTGCCGCAGGGCCTCCGGAACCTCGTCAAAGGCCTGAGCACCAAAATGTTCCACCGCCGTCTGCTTTAGGGATTCCAAAAATTCCGCCATGGTCATGTTCTGCCGTTCCGGCGGCAGCATCTCCTTCAGGTTACCCACTCTGGCCCGAACGGATTTGATGCCCTTGGAGAGAATCTTCTCCGGATCCGGCTTCAGCGCAAGGGAAAGGATGTCCAAATCCGTGTCGAAGAGCAGGGTGCCATGGAACAGCGTGTGGTCTTTCGGCACACTGCGCGCACAGCCGGAGACCTTGCGGCCATTGGCCAGAATGTCATTGCGGCCAGAAAACTCCGCCTGTATTCCAAGTTGTTGCAGCGCAAGGACTACGGGGGAGACAAAGGTAGCGGCGGAAGCCGGGCCCCATTCCCGCTCCAACGAGATGCAGCTGTAGTTCACGTTGCCCAAATCATGGTACACGGCTCCCCCGCCCGTGATGCGGCGGACAACCTGAATGCCGCGGGAGGCCACAAATGCCTCGTCAATCTCCGCCGCCGTGTTCTGATGACAACCCACAATGACGGAAGGCGCATTCTGCCATAGCATGAACACAGGCTCCGTCGCCTGCCGCGCGAGCAGTTCCTCAAGGGCCAAATTGAAAGTCGGATCTGTTGACGAAAGGCTATAAAGTATTGTCATGCCGATCCTTGAATGCTAATCATCAATTGCAAATCGCTAATTGACGACTTGGCCGTCTTTGAGCTCAGCGACTTTCTTCAGGCTTTCCTGCACTTTGGAGCTGGCGATGCCGATGTCATGCTTGGTGGCGACCTCTTCGCCATTGCTCCGCAGGAACTCCTCAATTTCCTTCTTGTAGGCCTCCATGATCTTGTATCGACGGACCTTAAGGCTGCCGGTCAGCATGCCGTTGTCCATGGTGAAATCCGGAAGGATGAGCACATCCTTTGGCTTCTGATAGGCGGCCAGATGGGAGGTTCGCTGCTGCACATCTTCCCGAACCCGCTTCTTCAGCTCCTCCTCCGACAGTTTTCGGGCGGCCTCATCATTCACATTCACAAGGACATAGACATTCTTGCACTTCTCGCCGATGACCATGGCCTCCGTAATCAGCGGAGATTGTTTCACGGCGTCCTCCACATGTTCCGGATGCAGCTTTTCGCCGCCGATGAGGACAATCATGTTGCCCATCCGGCCATGGATGTAGATGAAGCCGTCCTTGTCGCAGTGGCCCACGTCCCCTGTGTTCAGCCAGCCATCCTTCATGGTCTTTGCGCTGGCATCCGTGTGGCGCCAATAGCCCTTCATGACGCAGTCGCCTTTCACAAGTAGCTGACCATGAAGGTCTTTGCCCAAGTTTCCGTCCTCGTCCATGAACGTGTAGTCGCCGCCGTGTTCAGGCAGCAGCCAAGGGAAGACCTTTCCCGTGCTGCCCAGACGGTGCATTTCGGGCAGGTTGGCGCTGATGACAGGGGAGGTTTCCGTAAGGCCGTAGCCCACCACCACCAGAACTCCCATGAACTTGAAGAAGATCTGCAGCTCCAGGTCCAGCGGGGCGCCGCCGCAGACGATGCAGCGCAGTTTGCCGCCGAAGGCCTTGCGGAACTGGCGGAAGACCAGAGGGTCGTAGAAGCAGTGATGGGTCACCATGCGCAGGATGCCGCCGTCCAGCCGAGACTCCGCCGTGAAGATGCGGGACGCATTGTAGATGGCCTTCTCGATGAGGGCTTTCTTGCGGGGAGGCTGGCTCTCGATTTGCTTGTCAATGCCCATCTTGACGGTTTCCACCACCCTCGGGACCGCCAGCATCAAATCAGGCTGATAGGCGGCCAGGTTTCGGCGGAAGTCCTTCATGTCCTTCGGCACGGCACAGACGCCCCCCGCCATCAACGGACAGAGCATCTCGCACACGAGAGCAAAGCTATGCCAATACGGCAGAAGGGAAATCAGCCGCTCCCCCTCCTCGAATTTGAAGGCGCTGAATGCCCAATAAGCGTTGGTCCACAGGTTCCGATGGGTCAGCATGACCCCTTTGGGCATGCCTGTGGAGCCACTGGTGTAGATCAGAGTGGACACCGCGTCCAATTCCGTGTCGCTGGCTGGCACGTCCGCCGCCGCGGGCTCGCCACAAGGGGGCATGTCCGCCAAATTGATCACGGGGACACCGCCGCTGCACTCCTCCACCTTTTTCAGAAAATGGTTGTCGGCAATAATCAGCTTCGGATCCGCGTCCTTCAGGATGAAGCTCATCTCCACGGTGCCTAATGTCTCGCACACAGGCACCGCAATGGCTCCCATGTGCCAGCAGGCGTGGAAAAAGGGAAAGTGCTCCAAGCACTTTGTGCTGATCATCGCCACCCGGTCCCCCTGCGTGACGCCATGCTCTTCATAGAAATGGCGCCACGCCAGCACTTGTGTGCGTAACTGGTTGTAACTCAAGAACTTAAGCTCTGAGCCATCCATCTGGGCCAGGGCGTGGGCAGAACCGCTGCGGGCACACCATTCGTCAAAACAGGCCCCCAGATTCTTCTTCATCACCCATGCTTCCGCCATGCTTTTCCTCCAGCAAGACCCTTGCGTATAGGGCATTACACAATAAAGGCACCAAGCCCGCATAGAACTTGATGCCCCTTCGTCTTGTCGCTAGTTCCTAACGACTCCCACGCTACTCGTCTAGGCCATCTTCGCCACACGGGCGGCCAGACGCTGTTTCTTGCGGTCCGCCTTGTTGGCATGGATGACGCCCTTCTTCGCGGCCTTGTCCAGCTCAGAATAGCATTTGGACAGCAGCGCCTGCACGGCTTCCTTGTTGCCGGCGGCGATGCCTTCGTCCAGACGGTTCTCGCTGGTGCGGACACGGGACTTGCGCATGCGGTTGATCAGATTGCGTTTCTTGCTCTGCCGTAATCTCTTGGCAGCAGATTTGATGTTTGGCATAGTTGGAACTCTTCCTTTGATGCTCTATCGTATTCAAAACACATAAATGACATATTTTCACAAATTTGAAAGATATAATATGGCACGGATTTTTCAAAAGTCAATTCGCCACGGTGCCCTTTCTCCTGTCATTGATGGAATCGGCGGGTCATCCATGTGGAAACGGTAAGAGCGAAATCTGAAAAAGCAGTGATATAGTATAAGTGGTATATATAGAGGTCGTGGTCTTGAAGGACATGCCATGAAAGCCATCAACACCAGCACATTCAATTTCCCCAATGTCATCATCAATGATTTCCTCTATGTGGACAAGACGGCCGTCATCGCCAAACTCGTGCAACCCAAGATAGGGGAATATTTCCTCTTTTTCGAGTTCAAGCTGAACAAGGCTGCCCGCAAGACCGTCGGCCAGATCATGGACCGCCGTTACGTTGAGAAGTTCATGGGAAGCGGCCTTCCCATCGTCTGTGTCGGCGCCAACTTCAATGCGAAAAAAAGCCAGCTGGACAGCTGGAAGGAATTGGAAATCAGCCATTAATGGCGTGCCTCTGACCTTTGGCGACGGTTCCGCGACAATCAAAATCCATATCCAATCACAGGAGATTTCACATGTTCTTTGACAACTATCAGACGACGCTTTCAAAACAGCTGGTCAAACTGCAAAGCAACAGGCCCGTCATCGAGTCCGCCGCTCATGCCATCGTGGACGCCATGCGCAGCGGCCATTTCGTGTTCTGCTCCGAAATCGGCCATGGCATTCAGGGCGACTTCTTCAATCGGGCTGGCGGCCTCGCCAACGTGAGGCTGTTCACATGGAGCCTGAACCTGAACAATGCCATGCCCGCCTGTGCGCAGAACCGCCCCGGCGGCCGGCCTGGCAACGCGGAGCTGGAGCTGACCCGCGCCGCGGTGAACGCCAGCAATATGCGAGCGGGAGATATAATCATAACATGCTCTGTATCAGGAAGAAACGTTCGTCCGATTGAAACAGCCCTGGCCTGCAGGGACATCGGCATGAAGGTCATCGCCATGACCTCGGTGGACTATGCGAAACGCACGCCGTCCTCCCATCCGTCAGGCAAAAGCCTGCATGAGTGTGCCGATTGGGTCATTGACCTCATGACCCCCTATGGCGACGCGGGAGTTGACATCGAAGGGTATGAGAGCAGCCTGATTCCGCTTTCAAGCTTCTCCGAAGACATCACAGGCTGGATGCTGTGGGGCCGTGTCATGGAAATCATGGGAACGCTTCCCAAGGAGGAGCGCCCCGCCGTCTTTGTCAGCTACAACGGCGCCGGCGGCGAAAACGCCTACAGGCTTACCCATGAGCTGCTTGACAGGAGGGGCTACTGATGAACGGTGCGGAGTCCTATCTGCATGGAGCCGAAGCCGCCCTTGCCAAGGTGCGTGGCGGTCTCGCCAACATCAAAGCAGCCGCCAGACTCATCGCCGACACCATCATGGAGGGGCATGGCATCTTCTCTTTTGGGGCAAGCCATTCCTTCATCATGACGGAAGAGCTTGTGTACCGCTCCGGCGGCCTCATGCTGATCAACCCCATTCAGCCTTACGGAATGAATCTTACCGTGCGGCCCATGACGTTGACAAGCCGCCTTGAACGGCTGCCCGGACTGGGCCGCGAGCTTCTTGACCAGTCTCCCGCCAAAGAAGGGGATGTCCTGTTGCTGACCTCCACTTCGGGCCGAAACGACATTGTTGTCGACATGGCTCTCACCGCCCGCGAACGCCGCATGCATGTCATCGCGCTGACGTCGGAGGCGTACTCCGGCAAGGTCGTCAGCCGCCATTCCAGCGGCAAAAAGCTGGCGGACCTTGCGGAGATTGTCCTCGAAAATGGCGCCCCCTACGGCGATGCCGTGGCGGAAATCGATGGGTTCCCGCAGCGCGTCGGCCCCGTCTCCACGGTCGGCGGCTGCGCATGCATGAACGCGGTCGTCGCCGAAACCGTGCAGCTTCTTGTGGACGCCGGCTACGAGCCGCCTGTGTTCATGAGCGCCAACATGGATGGCGGAGACGAATTCAACGCGAGGAAGCTCAAAGAGAACGCCTCGCGGATTCACTATATGAACTGACCTGTCGATGACAACAGCCAACGCAATGACATGATGTCTTCACCTGAGCGAATCATCATCGCCGCCGACTTTGGCGGCACAAAAGGCGACATGCTCATCGTGGACGCCGACAGCGGCAAGCTGCTGAAGCGCAGCCAAAACGACTTCATGGACATGCCGCCTGAAATCGTGGCCAAAGCCGTCGCGTCGTGGTCGGGGCTTGGTCGCTCCGTGGAAATGGGCAGCTATTGCCTCGGCCAGGCGCTTGACGGCATTCGCCCCAAAGAGGCCTTTTTGGTCTACAACGGCCTGAAGTTCGACCGCGGCGTGCTCTCAAGCCTCGGCATCGAACTGCGGGACAAGATCTTGGTCATCGAGGAGGATGGCATCATGGCTGCGGAGGAACTGCAGGAGGGGGTCTGCGTCATTCTTGGCACAGGGGCGACATCGGCTGTCTACATGAAAGGCCGAAAGCCTTTCCTTATCGATGCTTACGGCCCCCTTTGCGGCGACTGGGGCGGCGGCTATCAGATCGGCCGCAATTTCGTCCGAAACGCGCTTCGGGAGCAGAATTTCACGGATGATGTGTTGAGCGAGACCCAAGAGATTCTCACTTTCCTTCAAAGCGTGGTGACTGGCTACGATGTCATCCTGTCAAATCCGCTGGGCAACTGCGATGCCACATGGAAGATCATCGGCATCCTGCTGCAAAGGGAAAATCGCTCCATCGTGGCCTCGTTGGCCAAAGTCTGCGACGCCTGCGCCAGAAAGGGCAGCCGACTGGCCATTGATGTTTTGGAGGATGCGGGAAGGGAGGCCGCCGAAAATGTCCGTCGGGGGGCTGTCCACGTGGGAATCGACGGCATGGAGCGCATTCCGGTTCTGGCCAGCGGCAGCGTCCTGCTGCACTCCGATTTCGTCTATGACAGTTTTCGGCGCAACGTGAAGGCAAGTCTGCCGAACGCGGAGGTGTGGCGCTCCCGAAAGTCCCAGACCTACGGGCAGACGCTCATCATGCTCAAGACGCTCCATGGACAGGCCGCCGCCGCCGCCAAAATCGAACGGTTCAAGGCTGAGTTTGAGGCAATAGGCCATTAGCAATTTGTCAACATATTGGGGTTGAGATAGTTATGGAATGAACTCCAAAAGCGGCGCCGCGGCACTCGCAAGGTCTTCATTTCCAGCTCCTCCAGCTCAGTTGCTCATTGTTCATTGCTCGTTGAAAGATGGCGGTCCACCTCGTTGGCCACGATGACGCCGTAGTTGGCGGCGCCAAGCCAGCCGGACATGATGATGCCCACGGAGCCGGCGTGGAACAGTCCCGCCACCTGCTTATGGATGTCCATGCTGTAGGGAAGGCCCTCGAATTTCGTCCCGAAGGTGGCGCCGTCCATGTGGCCGGTGTAGCGGCGGAAGGTGCAGGGGGTGGCGGCCTCCGTGTAGTCCGCGATTTGGCGGATGTTGGGGATGTGGACGGACAGCGCGTCGAGAGTGTCCTCGATCATGGCCGCTTTGGTGGCGCGGTAGGTTTCCTTGTCCATGGCGGCCCAGTCGCCGAAGCGTGCGTTCATGGAGGCGACCACGCTGTATTTGTTCGTGCCTGGCCGGATCTCCGGATAGTAGACGGAATAGGTGCGGCTGGTCACATGGCGGTCCAGCAGCGCATTGGAGTCGAATTCCGGCCATGTGGAGGTGAAGAGCAAATCGCCGATGAAGGGCAGCTTCTCCCCCTCTTTGATGCCGATGTAGACTTGGCAGCTGCTGGTGCTCAGCCGCACCTCCTTCAGGCCGTTGAGATAGTCGGCGGCGAATTCGTCCGGCCCGACCAGCTCATTGACCAGCCGGGGCAGGCTTCCGTTGAACACCACGGCGCGGCAGCCTATCTCCTTGCCGTTGATGACGATGCCGCGAACGCGATGGCCTTCGCAGACAATTCGCTCCGCGCGGGCGCAGGTCTCCAACTCCACGCCGTTGCGGGCCAGCTCCTCCGTCATCATCTTCAACATCAGGTCTGTGCCGCCGCTGAAGGTGTAGACGCCCTCGCTCATGAAGTTGCCGAAGACGATGCCATAACTGATGGCCGGCTCGTCCAGCGTGGAGCCGTTGGCGTAGGTGATGGGCTCCATGAGGAAGCGCCACACGTCGGTGCGGCCGGGGAAGAAGCGGTTGAAGAACTCGCGAGTGGTCTCGGTCTGGCTGTCGTAGTAGTTCATGGCGGCGATGGCGGCGAAAAAGGCCTCCACCGTGCGGGCGTCCACCCCGAAATGCCCTGTGAGCTTGGTGCTGAAGTCCGCCGTGTCGAAAGTGCTTTCCAGCCGGTATTGCGGATTGTCAAAGCGGATGGACTTGACCTGGACCACTTGGTCCGCAAATGCCTTCCCCCAATATTTGCGGAAACTCTTTTTCATGCCCACGGGAAAGCCGTGGAGGGCCACGTCGAAAATGTGGCTGCGGCGGCGGAAATAGGTGGCCAGGCCGCCGATCTGACTGTGCTGCTCCACCAGAAGCACGGAATGCCCCGCCCGTGCCAGCCGGTTGGCCGCCGTCAGTCCGGCCAGTCCGCCGCCGGCCACCACCACATCATATGAGTCTTTTATTTCCATGATTTATAACTACCTAATATTCAATGATTTGTAACTTTCTGCCCCCAAGAAGCGCCGCCAGCTCCGCCTTCCGACCCCGACGGACGGTCACGCGCTCCAACTGCGGCAGCGATGCAATCATCGCCAAATCCACATCGCTCTGACAGGCGACCGACAGCTCTTTCAGCTGGCGGCATTCAGAGACCGCTTCAAAGTTCTTTGCATTTATCTTGTTGATATGCAATTCCTTAAGATTTGACGCAAGGGATTTCAGAAACTCCAGATTGAGAGGAAGCACCAACCGTCCTTTGGTGTTGGCGTGGTTCAGATTCAACACCTCCAGAGGGCATTTGGCCAACGCGGCCAAACCGTCTTCGTTGGCCATCAATGTGCGCTCTATCGACAGTTCCTTCAGGGGCGCCTGAGCGAGTCCTTCTGCTAACTCGTTGATGTCCAATGGATTACGCATATCCATCAATTTCAGCCGTTCCAAATGGCGGCATTGGGCCAGAGGCGCATAGTGGTCGCAGGCTTCGCCGACCATCGAAAGGTGTTTCAGCTTTGGCAGCCGCGGCGCCCAATCCAGCTCCGCCATGCCCGTCAGGCCTGTCTCCAATTCCTCCAGCGACTGGATTTCTCCAAGCCATGCAAAGTCCTGTATCTCTTTGACTGCGTATATGTTAAGGGATTTCAGGCCTTTGCATCCGGCCAGCAGGGCAAGAGACAGCTTTCGGGAGCCATACAGATTCAGCGACTCCAGATTCGGCACGGCCGCCAGCGGCGCAAGTTCCAGCCCCGTGGTGCTCAGAAGCTCCACGCTTTGCAGGGACGGACATGACGACAGTCCGCCCAAATCGACCTTGCCGCCGTTGTGCGCGAGGGCGAACTGCCGCAGCTTTCCGCAGCCCTCAATGCCGCGGACAGACGCAAAAGTCGGCGGCGTCCATGACAGGCTCAGCTCCGTCAGCTCATGGAGGGCGGCGCAGAAGCCGAGGTCGCCGTTGGCGAAGCCGACTCGTGTCAGCTTCATGCTCTCCAGAAGCGGCATGCTCCCCAAGACGGAGACATCCTTCACGTTCGGCAACGCCTCCAGCACCACCATGCGGCAGTTCTCCGCGCCGCGCAGTGCCTCCAGGCTCGTCAGCTTCGGACTCCCCTTCAGGCAGAGCGCCCTGAAACCGCCAAATGTCCTTGCGGCGACAGCCAGCCCCTCGTCCGTGCAGCCGTTGAGCACCAATTCCAGCCCGCCGCGTTCCCATCCTTTTGCAACATATTCCGCAAGAGCATGTTCTGCATTTTCAACTGTGACATCCTCGTCAAAGAAGATGTGATTCTCAGTCACGTTTATGCGTCCGAAGGCGGACATGCAGGCCAACACAAAAATGAAAATGATGGCTAGACTGTTTTTCATTGCTTCCCTTTCATCTCAGTTCTGCCTCAACAACCCTGTCAATCATCAACGTACGCATTATGCCACAACCCAATGCCGTCACGGATTCTTCCTTTCCGCCATCTTCTCGTCCCTGTACTTTTCATACATGGGCTTCAGCGTGGAGAATGCCTTGAGCGCCGTTTCGTCCAGGCCGTTGATGGCGGCCTCCGGATGCTCAAAGTCCGGCAGGAGAAGCCAGCTGTCTGACCATACTGGCTTAACCACGCATGCTCCTTTCATCTCGAGGTTTTCCGGATTCTCCGTTGGCCAGAGGCGCATGGGAACAATGGCGAAATCGCCAAACGCGAAGGCAACGGGGGCAACGGCGCCCCTTGTCTTGCCCGACAGGAAGCGGGGGATGGTCTCGTCCAGATATTCCTTCACATGGTCTTTCTGCTCCTGGCTGTCAGCGAGAAAATTGGGAACGATCGCCTCCCTATAGCCGTATGCAAGATTGAGCAGAAAAACGTCTACAGTGTACAAGACAAGACTGAAGGGTGAGTCTGACAAGGCCTTGTGGCGGGCCATCAGTTCGTCCAGTCTCTGCCGCTGTACCCTTGCAAGGCGATTCTCCTCCTCTAGCTCCTGCTTCGCCCTTATGGCCTCCGGATCGTAGCGATTTTTGGGATCATCCTCTAGATTGGTGTCGTTCGGGGTGGGGTTGGTGCGCCATTCCATGCGAATCCGGCCTCCTGTAAAGCCAATGGCCCTTAGAGTCTTCGAGTAATGGCAGGAAATGACATGATCCTCCGCGTCCCGCCGTGTGCGTGTGCGGAACACCAGATAGTCCTTGTCTGTGATTTGGTTCTCCGAAACAAGATGCTCTTCTTTTTCCCCCTCCGCCCAGCCAGACGTGATGAGCTTGTATTTAACTTTCCTGTGCAGCAACATCTTGCTTTCATACATGCTGTCATCCGTGGAGGCATTGTAGTCCGTTTGATACCAAGACGTTCTGAAGCAATGTCTCCGATAGACGCCGTCGCCCTTGTTGGGGAAGGTGATGGTCAGCGTCTCGAGCTTTTCCTCCTCCCCGTCTTCAATGTCGTATTGTAGGAACAAATCCGTCATTTCCCCCTTTCCGTATGGCTCCACCCAGTCGCTGAGAAACAAGTCTACCCCCAAAGGGATTCCCGACACCGGAACCTGCCTGTCGCCAAACGAATCTTTGAAGGGACACATGAGAATTTGGTTGCGGATAGGCCGCAGAATGATTTCATGGGTCACGCCCCATGGCTGCCACTTGCCGTCCTTCAAGGAGATGTTTTGCATATAGAAGAAATGCAGATGGCGAATTTCCGAAGAATAGTAACCTTCCTTTCCCACACTGAAATACAACTCTCCCCCGCATTTGCCCTCAACATGCACCATTCCATTATTATTGGAAATCTTACGCAAAGCAACATGATCATTGCCGAAGGGATTGCCCCACAGGCATACAAAAACGGAGGCTCCCTCAACAGGCTTTCCCTCCTCGTCGACGACAAGCACGTCAAAAGCCACTTTCGCCCCATGGTCCAAGGCCTTCCTGAATTCCTCTTGAGTGGGATGATAGGGGAATGGAACCCCTTCTTGTATACGGCCGTAATTCAATTCCCACCGGCCTGTTTCTTCCTCTACATAGGTTATTTCCTCCCCCTGTAGGAACGCCATGCAACAGACAAAACAGGCAAATATAGCTATAAAGTACTTCATGTGGCCTCCTACTTAAGCATCTCATTAAACAATTCATATATGTAGAAAAACGCCATGTTCTTGATGTCACTGTGGAGCCATGGCGTCTGGTTATTGGCATCCGGAGGCCGTCCCCATCCGTTTCTTTTCCAGCCTTCCATATTTTCGTTGTTCAGACCCGTGACCGTTCCTGCTCCGCAGGGTGGTGAAAGGGCGGGAATGCCTTTTGCAAGCAACTCGTTCTGAAGGGTCTGCGAAATTGTCGGCGAATTCATGGCTGTTGGATTCATGTGGAAGACAGGGCTTGCAGCCAATTGCGCGTAGGCCGTCACGGCGCCTTCCTCTCCGCCATCCTCTTCGTCTTGTATTCATCATACAGTGTATTCAAGGTGGCGAACTTCCCGCGCGCCGTTTCGTCCAGACCGTTGACGGGTGCGTTCGGCCGTTCGAAATTCGGCAGCAGCAGCCATTTGTCCCCTTGAGACGACTTGACCAGGCACGTGATTTCCATTTCAAACGCTTCCGGCGCTCCGGCATGCCACTGGCGGATTGGCACAATGGCGCAGCCGTCCAGCAAAAAGGCAATCGGTTCGACGGCGGACTCCACCTTGCCCGACGAGAAGAACGGAATGGCCTTTGCCAGAAACCTTTCCGCCTGATCCTTCTGTTTCTGATCATTGGCAAGGACGAGGGCGGCCGCAGCCTCCTTTTCCCCATGTAAAAGGGCGTCCAGATAATCGTCGACGGCGCAGATGGCAGGTGCGCCCGGATTTTTCTCAAAGAGTTTCCGCCGGGCCAGTCTTTCCTCCTGCCTCTTTTTCTGCGCATTTGGCGCAGCCGCCTCCGCCGCCTTCTTCGCCTGCCGTTTTGCGGCCTTCGGATCATAGCGTCGCTGGAGATCCTCCTCCAGATTGGCGTCGTTTGGAGTCGGATTGGTGTTCCACTCCATATGGATGCGCGCGTTCATGCAATCAAAATGGCGAAGAGTCTTCGAGTAGTGGCAGGAGACGACACGGCCCGTGAGATTTCTCCGCGTGCGTGTGCGAAACACCAGATACTCCTGTTCTCCAAGCAGATTCTCGGAAACCACCTGCTCTTTCTTGATGTCTTCCCCTGAATCAGTTGTGACATGTTCGTATTTCACCTTCCTGTGCAGCACCATTTTGCTTTCGTATGCGCTGTCGTCCGTGGATGCCGTGTAGTCCGTGTTGTACATGGAGCCTTCGAAGCAGCGCCTCCTGTAGACGCCGTCCCCCTTGTTGGGGAAGGTGATGGTCAGCGATTCGGTCTTTCCCTCTTCGTCTTGCGCAAGATCGTATTGCAGGAACAAATCCGCTGTCTTCCCCTGACCGTATGGCTTCACAAAGTCGCACAGGAACAGATCCACGCCCAAAGGCTTCCCTACCTTCTCGAACCACTTCCCCAGCACGCCGTTGGCCGGATACATGGGAACGGGATTCCGTATGGGCCTCAGGACCACCTTGTGTGTCACGCCCCATGGCTGCCACCTGCCGTCCTTCAGAGAATAGTTCTGCTTGTGGAAGAAATTCAGATAGCGGGCAAGCGAGCCATAGTAGCCGTCCTTCACCACGCTGAGGACCACGCGCCCTCCGCAGTTTTCCTCCACATGCACTTCCCCTTTTTCATCGGTCTTCCGGTCGAAATTGGCAAAGGCCTTCTTGCCGGGGGAAGCGGCCGGCAATTCCACGGTGACGGTGGCCCCCTCCAGGGGATTCCCTTCCTCGTCGACGACCACCACGTCCAGCGACACTTCCGCCCCCTCTTCCATGGCCTTCTCATATTCCTCCTGCGCAGGATGATAGGGGAATTGGGCGTTTTCGGGAACCTGGCCGTAGTTCACTGTCCATCGGTCAGGTTCCTTCCTATAGGCTGTCTCTTCGCCAAATAGGGAGGCCACAAAAATCACAAGGCATGCCAACCAAAATTTCATGCACGACTCCTTTGCTTTGATTTTTGAACCATTAACAGACCGTCTCTCATGGACTTGCATTCCATCTCCATGAGAGGTTCAGAGCGGAATGTCCGTTGCCCCTGAAACAAATGGCCGCTATGACGAGATGTCATGGCTATGTCTCATAAACCGTATCTCCCTTATATATATAATATGGTATAGAGCGCATGATGCATGCGGGGGGATGGAGCGCCGTCTAATGGAGACGGAGGGACTTCATGAGGAAGCCTTCGCCGCATTTCAACGTCAGCCGACGGGAGATGAGGCTTTCCAGCTTCATCTGGACCTCGTGCTCTCCGGTGGGAAGGGCTTTGGTCTCGCCGCGGGCCATTTCAAGGGAGGCTTCCTGGCTGGATTGATAGGCGATGGTGACGGTCACGTTCGTCAGCTCCCGCTCCACCGTCATCAGCATCCAGTTCAGCGTGCCGTCGGGAGCCAGCCGCCGCAGTCCCTCCCGTGTCACCCGCCAGTTTCGCGGGTCGTCGATGTTGGTGACGTCCGCGATGGTGAAATTGTTGCCTTTGACGACGGCGTTGAGCGTGCCGTCGTCTTCGGGCTTCAGCCGCAGCCACTTGTCGATGGGCTTCACGGGAGGTGGGGGCGTGGAGGGCATGGCGTGGAGATAGGCCTTGATGGCATCGCGGTAGGCCACAAACTCGGCGGGCTTTCCCGTGTCGGTTCCGCCGTAGTACCAGCGATTTACGCTGCCGTCGTCGCCGTAGACCGCAAAGACGATGACCGGCAGGTTGAAGCCGCGGCACCACTCCATCCGCCGCCATAGAATCGCCTGCTGCTCATGGATGTCCTTGCCCTTGTAGTAGCCCCAGCTGCCGCCCCAGTCGGCGCTGCCCCACACGATGGGCACCACGGGCTTGCCGTAGAGGAGGAACTTCTCGATGCGGGCGAAGAACTGCTCGTTGGTGTCCGAATAGGCGTCGAAGACCCATCCGTCGGCCCGCAGATCCAACGTGGGAGGCCAAGGCTCCGTGAGCCATTGGTAGCATTTGGCGTGGTAGCGGGTTCGGATGTAGTCGCCGATGCGGTCCAGCAGCTGGATGTCCGTGTTCTCCTCCTCCGGAATGACGCCGGAAAGCAGTTCCGGACAGGCGGGGCATTGGTCGCTGCCGCCGAACCATGCGTCAATCTGCCGTTTGGCGGAATCGAAATCCGGCAGAGTGCCCTTCCAGCCGGCCGGCTTCTCGAAGCGCATCAGAAACAGCTCCCGACGGGGCTTCCCCGCCTCGGCCGCCTCTCGCACGGAGTTCCAGAAGCCGTCCCGATTTTCAGGATCTGGCTTCTCAGACAGCCGCAGCGTCAGCATGAGCGGCGGCATGTCATTTGCCTCGAAAAGCCACAGACCGCCGTCGTGGGCGTCAAACGCCTTGGGGGGCGTCGCCGCCATTGCCGTCAAAGCCGTCAAGGCCATTGCAAGCGCCTTCGCCGTCATTCGGTTCATCCGCCATATGAGTTTGTTCACTTCAACCTCCCTCTGGAGATTTGCTGATTTCCAATTGCACATTATCCTTCAAGGGGTTCTGTGGCAATGACATCAATGCCCGTGTCCATGGCGTTTGGCAGCACCACGTCCCCCATGGCCAGCGGCGGCTGGACCGTCAGCGTATAAAGATAATTTAACAGCTTGGGTATCAACGGTTTAGGAAATTCCTTCGCGGTGCGCACGGGAAGCAGGGGCAGGGCGGCGCTGGTGGTGCGGACCACGGCCGTCACCGTGCGGCGGGGGTCCGTCATCTCCTGCGTCGCGTAGGAAACGCCTCTGGGGCAATGATTTCCCGTGACGGTGCAGGCTCCGGTCTCCGGAGAGTAGTCCACCGTTAGATGGCAGCCTCTGGGGCAGTTGATGCAAATCAGGTTCTTAATCATGGGACGCCTCCTTTTCCAGCTTGAAGACCAGCTCGCCGTCTCCCGTGAGCAGCGCTCCGTCCAATTCGGCGGTCAGCATTTCCGCGGGCCGCACGAAGGGCACCCGCTTCCGCCAGATTTCCTTTCCGCCCAAAGTGGCCGTCAGCAGTCCATTGTCGGTGACGATGAGGGGGCGGAAGGAGAAGACGGTCCTGCGGCCAGGGAAGAAGGAGTTGGGGACCACATATTTCAGATTGGCGCCCGCCGTGGCCGGCTGAGTCGTGGCGGCGGCGTCCTCTCCGTCCAGCCGCTTGAGGACCATGGCGGCGGCGCGGGCGGCCTCCTCTGCCACAAAGTCAACCAAATCATGGACATGGAGCACATTGCCAGCGGAGAAGATGCCTGGGACGTTGGTCTCGTAGTTGGCGTCCACCATGGCGCCGCCGGTGGCGGGATTCAGTTGGACGCCCGCATTGACCGCCAGTTCGTTTTCGGGAATCAGCCCCACGGAGAACAGCAGCGTGTCGCAGTCGATATGGAATTTTTTCTCCATGTCGGGCATGCCATTGACCAGCGGGGCCACGTCCACGCCCTCCACGCGGTCCTTTCCGTAGATGCGGACGACGGAATGCTCCAGCCACAGGGGGATGTTGAAGTCATGGAGGCATTGGACGATGTTGCGGGTCAGGCCGGAGGGATAGGGCATGATTTCGACCACCGCCTTGACCTCGATGCCGCTCCAGCGGAGGCGTCGGGCCATGATGAGGCCGATGTCCCCCGAGCCAACGATGACGGCGGAGGTGCCCGGCAGTCGTCCCTCGATGTTCAGCAGCTTTTGGGCGGAGCCGGCGGTGAAGACGCCGGCGGGGCGGGTGCCTGGCGTGGCGATGTTGCCGCGGTTCCGCTCGCGGCAGCCCATGGCCAGAACCACGGCTCTGGCTTCAATGAGCTGGACGCCGTCTTTGGCGGAGAGGACCTGAAGCTGTAACTTGCCGTCCTCCAGTTTCTTAAGTTCGGTCACGGTGGCGTCCAGCTGGAAGCGGGCCCCCGCGTCCCGTGCCTTGACGAACATGCGTTGGGCGAATTCGGGGCCCGTGAGCTCCTCTTTAAAATAGCGCAGGCCGAAGCCGTTGTGGATGCATTGGCGCAGAATGCCGCCCGTCATGCCCTCGCGGTCGATGACCACGGTGGAACGGCCGGCGGCCGCGGTGACGGCGGCGGCGGAAAGTCCGGCGGCTCCCGCTCCGATGACGGCCACGTCAATTGTCGTTGTCTGAATGGTTTCCATCATGCCTTCACCTCCAGCTCGCCCAGTTTGCCCGCCAGCAGACGGCTCTTGCCGCCCCGTTTGGTCAGTTCCTCCAGCGGTATTCCGCTCTCTCTGGAAATGATCTTCATGATTTTCGCGGAGCAGAAGCCGCCTTGGCATCGGCCCATGCCCGCCCGTGTGTAGAATTTCACGCCATCCAATGTGGTGTGCCCCTTGCGGACCGCCTCCACGATCTCCGCTTCGGAGATCTTCTCGCAGCGGCATACGATGTGGGTCCAGGCGGGATTCTCCGCATGGAGCCGCTGAAGGGATTCGGGGGTCTCCGAGCGGGCGTGGCGGTGGGGGCGCAGCTCATAGGTGAAGCGGGACTTTTCCATCAGGCACAGCCCCTGCTCCTTCAGCAGGTCCTTGACATATTCGCCGATGGCCGGAGAGGCGGTCAGGCCGGGGGACTGGATGCCGGCCACCTGGATGAAGCAGGGTGCCTTCTCCGACGGCGCGATGTAGAAGTCCTCCGTGTCCAGAACGGGCCGCAGCCCCGCGAAGGAGGTGATGAGGTCCCGCTGGCTGATGCCCGTGATCATATTGCGGACCAGTACCATGATGCGCTGCAGGTGGTTGGCCGTGGTCTCCGTGTCCGTCTTGTCCTCCACGGGATCCGCCGTGGGGCCGATCATGGTCGTGCCCTCCGCCGTCGGAATGACCAGAACGCCTTTGGAGTGGGCGGAAGGGACAGGGAAGATGACATGCTCCGGCCGGGCGGCGCTGCTGCGGTCCAGCAGGTACTCCTCCCCTTTGCGGGGATGGATGTGGAAAATCTCGCCGCCGCAGACGCGGGAGACGTCGTCGGCATAGAGGCCGGCGGCGTTGACCACATAGCGGGCCTCGATTTCACCACCGTCCTCCGAACAGAGGTGCCAATGGTCCCCGTCATGGAAACCCTTGATTAGACGCCAGTTGCAAAGCAGATTGACGCCGTTGAGCGTGGCGGATTCCACCAACGAGAACACATAGCGGTAGGGCTCCACCGTGCCGCCGCCGGGGGCGTAGAAGCCGCCCACCACGTCCGGATTCAGCTTGGGCTCCAGCCGCAGCATCCGCTCCCGTCCGCACATCTCCAATGTGTGGACGCCGTTGGCAAGCCCCTGCTCGTACAGCTTGCGGATGGTGGGCATCTCGTCTTCGCTGAAGGCCGCCACGAGAATGCCCGTGCGTTTGAACGGAAAGTCCAGCTCGTGCTGAAGCCGCTCGAACATCAGATTGCCGCGAATCTCCAGCTTCGCCTTCAGGGTGCTTGCCGGATGATGGAAGCCCCCATGGACAATGCCTGAATTCGCCTTGGAGATTCCCATGCCCACGTCCGCGTTCTTCTCCAGAAGAATGGTCTTCACGTCATAGTGGGACAACTGCCAAGCCGTGGCCGCCCCGGAGACGCCGGCGCCCACAATGGCCACATCGTAAATCATTTTCTTCTCCTTTTGCTCCCTGATGGGAGATTTTCCTCTGCCTCATCCCACATTGCGGCCGCCGTCGCGGCCTTTTCGCTTCCATGCCATGATTCGAATTCCACATCAACGACAAGGCCACGAGCCCGTCGTCGCCCTTTTAGTCGGCGCACGGCCGCGGGCGGCATGGACTCGTGGTCCTCCAATGGGATTGATCATGACTAAACGCCTTGCAACGAATGGGTTGCATGCGGTTTCGCCATGCTGCCGAAATCAGCCCCTCAGCGCGTCAATCTCCTTGACCAGCTTGGCGGCGGTGTCCGCGTCAATGGCCGGCTTCGGGAAGGCGGGGACGCCCATGTCGAAGCCCTTGGCGGTCAAATAGGCCTTGATGGCGGGCAGGCAGCCGTATTTCAGCAGAACCTGAATGACCTTGTTGATGCGGTACTGCTGCTGCCGCGCCCCCTCGAAGTCCCCTGCGGTGAACTTCTTGAAGAGGTTCGCGTACCAGTCCGTCATGACATTGTAGGTGGAGCCGATGCCGCCGTCCGCCCCCATGGTCAGACCGCAGATGAGCATTTCATCGGGGCCGTTGATGATGTTGATGTCCCCGTTGTTCAGCTGGCGGAGCTGCCACATGGCATAGTAGTTGGCCCGGGTGTCCTTCAGTCCGCAGATGTTCTCCACGCTGAGGAGCTTGGCCATCATGCCGTTGATGTCCAGGTTGGCCATGTAGGGCACGGCATAAAGGATGAAGGGCAGGTTCGTGCTGCCGGCCATGCGCTTGTAGTACTCGACGATTTCTGTTTCATTGTAGGTGAAATAGAAGTTCGGGGGGACGGAGGAGATGCCGTTGGCGCCTGCCGCCGTCGCGTGTTTGGTCAGGTCGACGCCCGCCGCGCAGTCGATGGAGCCGGTGTGGGCGATGACCGGAACCCGGCCCTTCACCGTGTCCAGAACCTCCTCCAACATCTCCTTGCGGACGGAGGCGGGAAGGACGGGGCCCTCTCCCGTGGAGCCGCAGACGTAGAAACCATAGGTCCCCTGCTGGATTTCCCATTCGACCAGTTCGCGGACGGTCTTCTTGAGAAGCTTGCCGCTGGCGTCAAAGGGGGTGGGGAGCGCGGACATGGTGCCGGTGAATCTGTGTTTTGCCATATTGTCCTCTTTCAGGTTGCGTTGTGAAGGCCTGCCCCGACATGGGGCGAAAACGACCACAACAATAACGTAATGCAGGAAGCTGTTTTGTCACATGAACCCGCCGCAATATTCCTGCCGCAGGCCATGAAAATCATTGGTGTCTTCTGTGTCCTTCCGTGTCTTCTGTGGACTCCTTTTGAATTATTGCTGATTCTCTTGCAGCAGGAGCCATCCGGCCTTGGCGGGATTGAAGTCCATGTGGGTCAGCCGATGGGGGAACAGGGGACCCGGGGCCCAGGAGGCGGTGGCGTTGGACATCTCATGCACGTTGAAGCGCAGGGGGAAGCCATCGCGGTGGAAGCCCTTGAGAAGGGCTTTGGGGATGGTGGCCTGCACGGCGTTTTCTCTCATGTCGAAGGCGATGTTCGGAACAGTGGGGTATTGGTGGTCATAGGTGCCCGTCTGGGTTTTGCAGACTTCCAGCCGCAGGGGCATCCAGCCGCGGCACGGCTCCAGCTCCGCGATGAAGTGCTTTCCCGCCGTGTTTTCGAAAAGAAGATAAATATTTGCGTCGTCGTGGGTTGCGGACCAGGTGATGCCGCCTTCGATGGCCTGCCGCTCCACGGGCTGGCCCTTCCATGCGCAGACGGCGGCCAGGCCTTTGGGTGTCTTGCCCGTGAACTCGTCGATCCATGGGGCATGAATGTCGAAGGCGGGGAAGTCATCGTGGAGCAGCTCCTCCAAGAGGGCGATGCGGGCGTCCAGCTTTTCGGGGAAGAAGAGGTAGCCTTCGGCCTCCGAATGATAGCCCAGCCGGCTGTCCTCAAGACATAACTCCTTCATGCGACGGGAGTTGACAATCTCCTTCCGAACCAGTTCCGCCATGGGGGCCAGATTGTCCCTGTGGCAATAGAGCAGTTCCTCCCGCAGGCGGTAGAATTCCAGCATGTTCACGGCGCTTTGAATCTGGAGTCCGACGGCCTCCGCCAGTCCTATATCCATAAGACGTTCTCTATCAGTTAGATATGACTTTCGCAGAGGAAGCAGCTCCTGCAGGCCTTCCTGCCAGAGGCGATTCATGTCGCCGCACAGCTCCAAGGCCTCCTGCAGGGTATGGTGGAAGCCGAGGCACTCGCCCACGCGGTCGCCGCTGACTTCGGGGAAGTTCTTGAGGAGCCAAGTGGGGGAGATGGGCTCGTCCACAGGGAACAGATGGAGGGGCCAGGCGATGGCGTTGTGCAGGGGGCCGTACCACTCGAATTGGATGTTCATGGGGAACTGGCGGTAGGCCATGGAGAACAGGTGCCACGCCTTGGCCACCTGCGGCGCGTCGCGGCGCCAGTCGGGGCGGGCCAGCTCCTCCAAAAAGGCCATGGGGTTTGGGGGGAAGGGGAGGAAGGAAAGCTCGCCGGCGGCTTTGTTCATGAGGCCGGGGTAGTTGCCGAAGTACCAGCACTGCATGGCGGCGTCCACATGGTTGGCTTCCATGAAGCGGTATTTGTCGTAGAGGTTCTCCGGCACGGGCATGAAGGGGACGGAGGCGTTTTCATGGGAGCAGCCCACCTGGAGCTTGGCGGCCATGTGTTTGGCATGGCGGCAGGCGTCCGCAAAGAGTTGAGAGGGACCCACAAAGGCCAATGAATAATCGAAGACGACCCGTGTCTTGCCCAGCTGGAGGGCCTGGGCTCCGGACTCGAAGTTGAACATGAGAGTGGCGTTGTCCGGCCAACGTTCCGCGATGCGGCGCAGCCGTTTGTTGAATTCACCGCCGTCCCGCTGCATGGGGGTGTAGAACCAGCCGATGTAGACGGCGTCAGGATTGACGCGATGGATTTCGGAGGCGAAGATTTCCGTGGTCTCCAAGAAGATGTCCACATCGTCCCTCTGGGAGCAGAGCGGGCATTTCCACGTGTTCCAACCTCCTGTGCTACAATGATATGCAGCGCATGAGCCATTGTCCTCCCCCAACATGATGTTGATGATGCCGCCCAATTGGGGAACCGCCTGGAAGATTCGGCGGACGCACTCTCGAATGTATTGCTTTCCTGCTTCGGAGGAGGTGCAGGCGTGGCCCGTCTGATTCAGGTCCGGATAGGCGGCCGCCTCCTCTGGATGGATGCTGTAGCGGTAGGAGCGGATGGGTTTGGGTTCGCTGAGGAAGACGTAGATGCGGATGCCGTAGCGGCCGCAGCGCTCCACGGTCTTCCGCAGTTTGGCGAAGCGGATTTCGGCCTGTGCGCCATGCTCGGGGAAGAGGGAGGAGGGCAGATCCTGAAAATACATGGTCAGCCAGAGGCCGTTGACGCCCTCATGGGCCAGTCGGTTCAGATACTCCTCCGGATAGTAGTCGATGTCGTTGGTCAGCTCGTCGATGAAGAAGGGCGGGCGAGTGGTGGGGCCGAAGAAGCAGCGGGAGATGCGGTGTTTCACAAAGGGCCGACGGCGCCAGTGGCCGGGCATGGCGGCTGCCCCCTCCGCCTCCCGCAGCCGGTCCTCCAGAAAATAGACGCCGCGGCGAAGGCCGTCGCTGTCCGCCGCCGCCACGGTGATTTCCGTGGGGGTGATATCAACCTGATACTCCTCCTGAACGAGACTGTCGTCGCGCACGAAGCGGGCGGGGAAGCCCTCTGCCGTTTCTGCTATCCCTTTGGCGCTGAGTATGTTGCGTAAAGAGTCGAAGGCGGTGGACGGAAAATCCTCCCCTTGGGGGAAGGAGATGTCCAGCCGGATGCCACGGTCAAGGGCATGGCGCATTTCCCCTGGATCGCAGCCTCGCCCTTCCTGAAAACGGCATTCTGCCTTTTGGCGGAGCTCGGTCATGAATTTGGCCTCCTCCCGTGGCGGCTGCGGAATCTTCGCGTAACGTTCAATGTGCTGTGTGTTCATGGTTGTGCCCTGCGTTGTGGATGTGTCTTGTGAATGTGTCTTGTATGTATTTGTTATGCAACTTGTTGGAAATTTGGGATGGGCGGCATGGCTATTGGATGTCCTTCATGGCCCATTGGAAGCCGGGGCCATGGAGGGTGGAGAGATCGACGACCCCATGGCGGCGTTCGTAGAGCCATGGATGGGTGGCGGCCTCCTTTTGGGAAGCGGTGGGATAGAATTGGGGCGCGTTGCACTCCACGCCTTTTATTGTTCCAAACCATTGCGCCAGAAGAATATGAGGAATTGTAGCCAACATGGCGTTGGTCAAATCCTGCACCATTAGCTGCATGTGGTGTTCCCGTGCCCAACAGCCGGAGAGAACGGCTCCCGTCCAGGTTTTGCAGACTTTCAGAGCCACGCCGTTCCAGCCCCGCTCCCAACCCCGCCGCACTTGGCGCCAGTCGTGGGCGCTTTCATCCATGAAAAGAGGACAGCGGGCGGAAACGTCGCGGACATCTTGCGGGCCCTCCTCCAGCTCCATGGGAAACGGCTGTTCCACATATATCAGCCGCGCAAAGACTTGCGGAGTCCGTGCCCGCAGCGTGTCCAAAATGGCCGTCACATATTCAGGGTCCCTCACTTGGCAGTTGAAATCGGCGGAGAGGGCCTCGACGTCCATCTCCACCGCCATTCGGCCGACGGCCAGAAGCCGCTCCAGGTCCCATGCGGAGTCCGTGCCTGTCAATTTGACCTTCAGACATTTCAGTCCATCCCGCTGAATCCATTCCCGCAAGGTCTCCGGATAGCCATCGTTGAGCTGGTTTTCACCGTCAAGACGGTCTTTGCCGCCCACTAAATGCCACACGGGAAGGGTGGTGGGAAGAGGGGCTTTGGCGAAATAGTCCTCCGGAAAGCGGTCGGCGAAGCGGCTGTCGCTGTAGAACCATGCCAAATCATGTTTCATGAAGGCGGCGTTGCAGGTCTGGTTGACGGGAAGCCCCAATGACTTGCCGAAGGCGTCGTGCAGCGCGATGTCAAAAGGGGAGGCGCAGATTAGGGCGGCCAGAAGGGGCAGCGGATAGGGCTCATTGCGGTTGAATTCCGCACGGAGAAGCGGAAGTCGTTCATCCAGAAAGACTTTGCCATATTCCAGCGGATGTTCGGCGGGGTCGTCCAGCCGTTGGGAGAGAAAGACGCAGAAGCGCTTCATCGCGTCTTCGCGGAGCGCGAAGGGCAAGGGGCCAGGCCAGCCCCAGCCCACCGAAAGGGGCGTCTCCCCCCAGCCCGTGCGGCCATAGGCCTGTCGACGGACTCTCGCAAAGACGATGGAGTCCACGGTTTGGCTTCCGAATTTGAGGGGCAGCCGCATTCGGACGGGAAGAAAGCTGAGCTGGCAATTCATTAGTCGTCTCCTTTTCCTATATAATATATTGTATAGTCCACAGAAGACATATAAGTCCACAGAAGACACAAAATAAACAGAAGCGTTCCGCTGTGAACTGCTGTTCGTGTCTGTTTATTCCATGGCCGAATTGGAGTTGGAAGCCCCGAAGTGATTTGCAGTTCAGGCTCCTGGGAGATATACTATTGGGACAAAGGGCAGAGTGGCCGCGACGCAAGGCGGCTTCTGTTGACAACATGGATTTCAGCGATAACATAGGAGGCATTGGACATCATGAGAGCGACAATCAAGGCCATGCTGCTTTTAGGGGCGGCGTTTGCGGCGGGCGTCTCCGCGGCGGAGAAGAAGCCCGCGTTTTCAACCACCATTGACTATTTGGACTATGTGTTCTTCGAGAAGGAGACGAAGGACATGCCCTACTATCCGCTGGAGGTCTACGAGAAGCGCATTCGGGAGATGGCCGAAGGCGGCATTAAAAAGATCTATCTGCGGGTCAACATCTGCGGACTGACCCATTACCCAAGCAAGGTGTCCGCGCTCTATGGCGAAAACGGCGCCTTCCATTGGGAGAGCAATCTGGTGGCGGGGGCCCTGCGGCTCATCGAGACCTACAAACACTACAACCCCTGCACGGAGACCATCCGTCTGGGTAAGAAATACGGCATGGAAGTGTGGGCGTGGGAGAGTCTTTTCGACGATGCAGGCGTGATTTACGACGAGATGAAATGCGAGCCGGCTTACGTGGAATTCTATCGCCGCCATGAAGGCTGGGCCCTGCTGGACCCCTTCTACCGCAACAACATGGACGCCCTCGCGCAGCGGGACCCGCGCCATGTTCCTTCCGAAGAGGATCTGGAGAAGAGCAATCGGGAGGCACGGAAGAATCCCATTGCGAAGATCACGTTCACGAACCACTCCCGGTATAAAAATCCTATCACATTGGAAGCCAAGGACATACGGATTTTGACCAGTGCTGACAACAGGGAGTGGAAGCCCGTGGAGACCCCCTTCGTGTTCACGCCGTCGGTCACCGCCGATGGCTTTAACCGCTTTGAAATCACGGGGTTGGAGATTACGGATCCCTACGTCAAGCTGGTGGGCAGCAAGCCCTTCGGCTCGCGGCCATTCTCCGTGGTATTGCTGAATCAGCGTGGTCAGGGCGAGATATTCGACAACACAGGGCGGAAAGTGAGTTCCGTGTGGAGCTGGCTGGAGGCGGACGGCGACAAGGGCTCCCTTCAGTTCGACCGTTTTCAGGGCAACGCGGCATGGGACTGGGGCAACCGCCAAATGGGCTTCATCGTGGGCGAGCCGCAACCGCAGCGCTGGTACTATGGCGTGGCGGAGTTCAACGTGCCCAAGGCCATGAAACACAAGGTGGACCGCTTCCGCGAGCTGGCGGAATACCCCTTCGACGGGTTCATGTTCAACATCCGCTGCCACAGCACCACGGATAGTCCGGAACAGTACGGCTACAACCCCGAAGTGCGTGAAATCTACAAAGCCCGATACGGCAAGGACATATGGAAGGATGACGTGGATGTGGACAAGCTCTTCGAAATTCGTGCGGAAGGCATCGCGGACTTCTTCAAGAACTGCAAGGCCATTTCCGGTGGCCGTCCCATCTACATGTCCGGCCCGACGCCAGTCGGAAGCAACACGCATGACTACGGCGACATGTTCGGCCCCCTTCCGTGGCTCTACAAACGCTATTTCGCCGACGGCTCCATCGACGGCGTCATCATGATTGTCCGCTCCAAAGAGGACTTTTTGGACTATTTCACGGACGAGATCACAGGCGGCAAGCCCGTCAAATTCGGGGTCTTCCGCGAGATGGGCTACTATCCCCAACATTCGGAAATGGTCATTGAGGACATTCGTAACCTTAAGAAGCGCAATGATTTAGATGAAGTCGAACTGTACGAGACCATGATTCTGAGCCACTATCCGAAAATCTATGATGTCATCAAAGAGTAATTTGGATTTTGACTTCGGAGCCCTGTCATGACGAAGAAAGCCAATCTTGCGGTGGTCGGCTGCGGCCATTTGGCCCAGCGGCAGCACATCTCCAACATCCTGAAGAGCCGGAACGCCAATCTGCACACGCTTTGTGACATTGACGAATCCATCCTGCGCGACCTCAATGGCCGTTTCCCCGCTGCAAAGACATGCACGGACATACGGCTAGTCATGGCGGATCCGGAGGTGGACGGCGTCGTGATCGCCACAAAGACGGATTTGCATGTTCCTCTTGCTCTGGAGTTTCTGCAAGCTGGAAAGCATGTCTACGTGGAGAAGCCGTTGGCGGAGACGCCTGACGCCTGCGAGAAGGTCATTGCGGCGGAGAAGGCTGCCGGCAAAAAGCTCATCGTGGGCATGAACCGCCGCATGGCTCCCTCCTACCGCGATGCGAAGCAGATCCTCCTTCGCCACGGCGGTGCAAAGGCGCTCTACTACCGCATCGCCGACGCCTATTCCATCGACTGGGGCAAAGGCTTCGAGCCCGGCTATCGACTCGTTGTCGAAGTCTGCCACATCTTTGACATTTGCCGCTTTCTGACGGGAGACGAAGTGGCGGAGGTCTATTGTCTCAGCCGCCGCAACGACGAAGACAACATCGTCCTCAACTTCGCCTCCGGCGCGACCGCCATGATTTTGAGCACGGGCTATGCGCCATGGGAGACCCCGAAAGAGCATATGGAAGTTGTTGCAGATACGGGAGTTATAACGGTAGATGAGTTTTGCGAGCTGCACTGTTTCGGCATGGAGGGCGAAGTCCCTGAAAGACTTTATCCAGGCCATAGCCATGTGGAGCGGGAACAGAGCCATGTGGCGTGGATAGGCTCCGCGGGTCTTGCGGGGGACATTGGGCTGAGGCGGATGCTGGCGGATTTCCGCCGCGAGACAGAGAGGATGGACCATGGCAGCGACGCCTATCGTCGCCGTTGCCATCAGCTCGACGAGCAGCTTCCCATGATCAACTACAGCGTGGACAAAGGCTGGCTGGCCGCCGTGGAGCATTTTGCCGACGTGATTCTGAACGGTGTCGATGTGGAGGCGGCCACCGCAATGGACGCCTACGAGGCCGCGCGCATCACACGGGCCGCCGTCCTCAGCCGAAAAGAAAAGCGCATCGTCTCCATGACGGAAATCTGACAGGGCGGCATCTCCATATATTATATATATGGTATAGGGGCTAGACGAAAGGAGTTTTCACATGCGCAGATTCACAGTTGCGGCATTGGGGCCGGAGCCCCCGACGGAACGGCCGCCTGTCGGCGAGGAGACCGCCGCCATGAAACGGCATTGGAACCGCTGGCTTGACCAAGTTCTTCCCGCGGCTCCCGACCTAATCGTGCTCCATGAATGCTGCGACCGCTTTCCCGCCATGCCGCTGGCCGACCGGCTGGCCTGCTATCGCGAGCACGGCGAACAGATGGCGGACATCTTTCGCCAAAAGGCGGTGGACAACCATTGCGCCATCGCCTACTCCGCCGTCCGTGCCCTGCCGGACGGCACGCTCCGCAACAGCACGCGGCTCTTCGACCGGAACGGAAACGTCATCTCCTTCTACGACAAGAACTTCCCCATGATTGAGGAGACTTTGGAGCAAGGCATCCTGCCTGGCCGGGAGGAGACCGTGGTGGAGACCGAATTCGGGCGGGTGGGCTTCGCCATCTGCTTCGACCTGAATTTTGACGCGCTGCGCCTCCGCTATGTCAAGCGGAACGTGGACCTGATGCTGTTCAGCTCCATGTACCACGGCGGCCTGATGCAGGCCTATTGGGCATACAGCAATCGCTGCTATTTCATCGCCGCCGTGTCGGGGGGCGGAAAGAAATGCGCCGTGGTCAATCCCGTGGGAACGACCATTGCGGAATCCACAAACTACTATCCCTGGCTGACTTGCAATGTCAACACCGATTTTGAGGTCGTCCATCTGGACGGCAATTTCGATAAGCTGCAGACCCTTCGGAAGGCCTATGGAAGGGCCGTCACCGTCACGGACCCCGGCTATTTGGGCAGCGTGCTCATCACGTCCGAAACGGCGGAGACAACGGCGGCGGAAATGGTCCGCCAATTCGAGATCGAGCGGCTGGACGACTATTTCGGCCGCGTGATGGCCTTTCGTTGCGATCATTGCCAATGATATTTGTAACAAGTTGATTATTAATATGATATGACTATAAAAAGGAAATTTGGAATGCTGCCGAGAGTCGATTCCCTTTGGAGAGAGGAGCAACCATGAAAAAGCATGTGTACATCGTCAATGCGCACCCCGACGATCTGATCGCCGCGGCGGGACTGGCCTTCATTTTGATGAAGCGGCCTGAGTTTGCCCTTCATGTGGTGGACTTTACGCGTGGAGAACGGGGGCTAGCCAGCCAGGGCGTCTCCATGAAGGACTGCGCCGCCATGCGGATGGTGGAGGAACACAACGCCTGCGGCATGCTTGGGGTCGAACCTATCTTCCTCAATGAAATAGACGGCGAAGCCTGTGCCCCACGGGAAACCTGCGAGGAGCTGGCGGAGCTGTTCCGCCGGAATCCGCCGTCCGTGGTGATCACCCACTGGCCGGTGGACCGTCACATCGACCATGTGATGTGCGGCGCGACGACCCTGAACGCCCTTCGTTTCGCCGCCATGGCTCCGGAGGTCTATTTCCATCATGAGACCCATCAGACGGTCGCCATGCCGTTCATGCACTATGCGGGCTTCGGCAAGCGCATCATGGACCTGAAATGCGAGCTCTGCCGCAAGTATGTGTGCCAGAGCGGAGAAGAGATGGCGGAGCGCAAGCTCTGCGAAGCCCGCTTTTTCGGCTGGAAGGCCGGCGCCCCCTATGCGGAGGGCTTCGGCTCCTATCGCGCCCCGCTGTCCGGACAGCACACCCTCTTCGATGAGCTGCCTCCCGTGACCGAATAACGAACCCCCTA
Organism: Lentisphaeria bacterium; assembly: GCA_016288215.1. Classification (GTDB taxonomy): domain Bacteria; phylum Verrucomicrobiota; class Lentisphaeria; order Oligosphaerales; family Oligosphaeraceae; genus Tb-RUG-64. The sequence continues at coordinate 110,288 of JAEEYQ010000041.1, forward strand.
TTGGAAAGCCCCGACGACCATGACAACAGAAGTTCTCTTTGCCTTTGACACTGAAGATTTTACGACTCAACGTAACGCCGATGCGATTCTCGGTCTGGCCAATATGCTGATGGAGGAGGGGGTCACGGGGCATTTTGCCGTCGTGGGGCTGGTGGCGCAACAGCTGCTCGCGTGGAAACGGCAGGATGTCATCGCGGCGCTGGCCCCCCATGTCATCGGCTACCACACCTACAGCCACTCCGTCCATCCCGTGCTGGCGGAAATGTGCGACGTGGAGGACGTGAAAATCGCGGAGGAGCGGGCGACCCGCCAAGAGGAGCTGGGTCTGGAACTCATTCATAAAGCCTTCCCCGACAAGAAGATCCTGTTTGCGGTGCCGCCGGGCAACGACGTTTCCTATCCCGCCCTCTACTACTATGCGGAGCAGGGCATCCCCTTCTATTTCGGCGGCTATATCCACGATGAGACCAACACCCTGCTGGACTACTGCGGCCTCACCCAAATCCCCTACACCATCAGCATGGAGGAGCTCTTCCTTTGGGAACCCCGCAAGGACTTGGACAAGGTCTTGGACAAGCTCAGCCGCTGCCGCCGCGTCATCATCTACCATCACCCCAACATGTCCGTCAAGAAGGTCTTCTGGGACATGGCGAACTACAACGGGCGGAATATCCGCGAATTCGGCGACTGGATCGAGACGGAGGACCGGACCTTGGGGGAGACGATCACCTTCTGGGGGCAGTTCCGCCGCTTCATCCGCCGCCTGAAGGCCGACAGCCGCTTCACTCTCACGGACGCCCATGCCATCCTGAAGGCGAGGAACCACCATCTGCCGCCGCCCATCACCCAAGCGGACCTTCCCCCTTTGGCCAACGAGCTGAACGCCGCCCTGGCCCCCACCCGCCGCGGTCCCTATTGCATCGCGGACATCTTCTACGCGCTGACGGAATTCCTGCGCGGCGGCGAAGTCTATAAACCAGGTCTGGTCAAGGGGTTCCTCGCCGAACCTCATGGTATCCGAGAGGAGGTCACGCTGACTCGGGCGGACATCGTGCAGGCCGCCCAATCCATCACCACAGGGGAGTACATCCCCGAAACTCTTTGGGTCGGCGGCACCGCCGTGGGCCCTGCGGACTTCCTCCACGCCATGCTCCAGACCCTGCTTTCCGACCAGCCGGCCGTTTCTGTCACGCCACGGCCCCAGCGGGTGGACATCCGCCACCTGCAGGAGCTCTGCACCCTCGCCATGAAAGGAACGTGGATCTTCTCTCCGGACTTTCAGGACACCTACATCACCTCCCGCCTGCGGCTGCAGGACTGGACGTTGCGCTCCTACGACTTCTGAACGCCGCAGGGGGCGACATGGGGAGCCTCGACAGCGGCGACATGGGCCTTGGACAGGTGTGACAAAATGTCCCATGTGTGACAGGACTTTCGGGTAAGCTCCCGTTTTGTGTCACACATGGGCCAAAAATGCGCCAAGGGCCCCCTTCGAGACAAAATTTATAATATATTGATATTCAATAAGTTATAAAATTTTATCTCCTTTTTCTTCGATGCCTTGAAAAGATGGCATGCTTTCTGCTAATGATGTCTTCGTCTGTTGATGAAGCACGAAAGCAAATAAAGTAAATTGGAATAGAAAAGGAGAATGAATTATGGGAAAGATTCTAGGCATTGATTTGGGCACGACCAATTCCTGCATGGCAGTTTTGGAAGGCGGGGAGCCCACTGTCATTCCGAATGCGGAAGGCAGCCGTACCACGCCGTCTGTGGTGGCATTCACGAAATCCGGAGAGCGTCTGGTGGGCGCGGTGGCCAAGCGTCAGGCCGTCACCAACCCGAAGCAGACCATTTTCTCCATTAAGCGGTTCATGGGACGCCGGTTCAGCGAAGTCCAGCGGGACATCAGCCTGGTTCCTTATGAAGTGGTGGAAGGCAAGAATGGCGACGCCTGCATCAAGATCGGTGACAAGATTTACACGCCGCCGGAAATCTCCGCCATTATTCTGCAGAAACTGAAGACGGACGCGGAGGCCTATTTGGGCGAGAGCGTGACGGAAGCCGTCATCACGGTTCCGGCCTATTTCAACGACAGCCAGCGGCAGGCCACGAAAGACGCGGGCCGTATCGCCGGCTTGGACGTGAAGCGTATCATCAATGAGCCGACGGCCGCCTCTCTGGCCTATGGCCTGGACAAGAAGAAGGACGAGAAGATCGCCGTCTACGACTTGGGTGGCGGCACCTTCGACATCTCCATTCTGGAGTTGGGCGAAGGCGTCTTCGAAGTGAAAGCCACCAACGGCGACACCCACCTGGGCGGCGATGACTTCGACGAAGCCGTCATCAACTGGCTTGTGGAGGACTTCAAGAAGGAGAACGGCATTGACCTGCGCAAGGACCAGGTGGCCCTGCAGCGGCTGAAGGAAGCCGCCGAAAAGGCGAAATGCGAGCTTTCCAGCAGCACGACCACGGAAATCAATCTGCCGTTCATCACGGCGGATCAGACCGGCCCGAAGCACCTGACCAAGACCTTGAGCCGTGCGCAGCTGGAGGCCATGACCGCCGACTTGGCGGCCCGCTCCGCTGAACCATGCCGTAACTGCCTGCGGGACGCGGACATGCGCGCCTCCGACATCGATGAGGTCATTTTGGTCGGCGGCATGACCCGGATGCCCCGCATTCCCGAACTGGCCAAAGAGATCTTCGGCAAGACCCCGAACAAGGGCGTGAACCCCGACGAAGTGGTCGCCATCGGCGCGGCCATCCAGGGTGGCGTGCTCGGCGGCGAAGTGAAGGACGTCCTTCTGCTGGATGTGACGCCGTTGTCCTTGGGCATCGAGACCATGGGCGGCGTGTTCACCCGCCTGATCGAGCGCAACACGACGATTCCGACCAAGAAGAGCGAAATCTTCAGCACGGCCAGCGACAACCAGCCCTCCGTGGACCTGCACGTCCTCCAGGGTGAGCGTGAGTTCGCCAACCAGAACAAGACCATCGGCCGCTTCAACTTGGATGAGATTCCGCCGGCTCCCCGCGGCGTGCCGCAGATTGAGGTGACCTTCGACATTGATGCCAACGGCATCCTCAAGGTCTCCGCCAAGAACCTGGGCACCGGCAAGGAGCAGAAGATCACCATCACCGCCAATTCCGGCCTCAGCGAAGACCAGATCAAGGAGATGGTCAACGACGCGAAGGCCCATGCGGAGGAGGACAAGAAGCGCCGTGAGGCCGTCGACACCAAGAACCGCGCGGACTCCATGGTCTATCAGACCGAAAAGCAGCTGAAGGACATGGGGGACAAGATGCCGGAGAACATCAAGAAGGAGATTGAGGACAAGGTTTCCGCTCTGAAGGATGCGATTTCCTCCGACAACACGGACCGCATGAACGACGCGATGAAGGACTTGGAGAGCAAGCTCCACGCCTTCGCCGAAGACCTCTACCGCAACGCCCAGCAGCAGGGCGCCGCTGGCAACCCGGGCGCGGGCGGCTTCAATCCGCAGGACGCCGCCGGCAACGCGGGCCAGCAGGGCGGTCGCAAGAAGGGCGGCGACGATGATGTGATCGACGCCGATTTCACTGAAAAATAAGCCATGAAGGCGCCAGGCCATCCTGTTGAGGGGTGGTCTGGAGAACAAGAAGGTATCGGGAACTGTCCCGTTTTAGGTAAATAACATAACATCAAGGAGATTGAGAATGAACATCAAACCGTTGGGTGACCGTGTGTTGGTTCAGGCCAGAGAGCAGGAGGAGCAGATCAAGGGCGGTATCTATATTCCGGACAGCGCCAAAGAGAAGCCCCAGGAAGCCGTGGTCATCGCCGTTGGCCCTGGAAAGCTTGACGACGACGGCAAGCGCATCGCCATGGACGTGAAGGTGGGCGATGTGGTGCTGACCTCCAAATACGGCGGCACGGAAATCAAAGTCGACGACAAGGAATACAAGATCCTGAATGCCAGCGACATCCTGGCCATTGTGGAGAAATAATCCAAAGGAAAAATAGGAAAGATAGGAGAGATTACCATGGCTGCAAAACAGATTCAATACGATACGAAGGGGCGTCAGGCCCTGCTGAATGGCGTTGCCGCTTTGAGCAAGGCCGTGAAGACCACGCTGGGCCCCAAAGGCCGCAATGTGATCATCGACAAGAAGTTCGGCTCCCCGCAGGTCACCAAGGACGGCGTGACCGTCGCGAAGGAAATCGAGCTGCCCAACCCCTTTGAGAACATGGGCGCCCAGATGGTCCGTGAAGTCGCCAGCAAGACCAACGACAAGGCCGGCGACGGCACCACCACCGCCACCGTTCTGGCCGAGGCGATTTTCCGTGAAGGTCTGCGCAATGTGACCGCCGGCGCCAACCCCATGGGCCTGAAGCGCGGCATTGACCTGGCCGTCAACGCCATCGTCGACGAGCTGGCCGCCCAGTCCGTCAAGGTGGACAGCACCGCCCAGATCAAGCAGGTCGCCACCATCTCCGCCAACGCGGACGCCACCATCGGCGGCATCATCGCCGACGCCATGGACAAGGTGGGCAAAGACGGCACCATCACCGTCGAAGAGGCCAAGACCATCGAGACCACGTTGGACGTTGTGGAAGGCATGCAGTTCGACAAGGGCTATCTGTCCCCCTACTTCTCCACCAACGCGGAGAACATGGAATGCGTTCTTGAGGACGCCTATGTGCTGATCCACGAGAAGAAGATCAGCAGCATGCAGGATCTGCTGCCCGTGCTGCAGTTGGTTGCCAAACAGGGCAAGCCCTTGCTCATCATTGCAGAAGATGTTGATGGTGAAGCACTTGCGACGTTGGTTGTCAACAAGCTGCGGGGCACGCTGAATGTTTGCGCCGTGAAGGCCCCTGGCTTCGGCGACCGCCGCAAGGCCATGCTGGAAGACATCGCCATCCTGACTGGCGGCGTCTGCATCACGGAAGACCTGGGCATCAAGCTGGAGAACGTGAAGGCCGATCAGCTGGGCCGCGCCAAGCGCATCACCGTTGACAAGGAAAAGACCACAATCGTGGAAGGCGCTGGCGAAAGCAGCAAGATCGCCGGCCGCGTCAACCTGATTCGCCATCAGATTGAGGAGACCACCTCCGACTACGACCGCGAGAAGCTGCAGGAACGTCTGGCCAAGCTGGCCGGCGGTGTTGCCGTCATCAAAGTCGGTGCCGCCACCGAGACGGAAATGAAGGAGAAGAAGGACCGCGTTGACGATGCGCTGCACGCCACCCGCGCCGCTGTGGAAGAGGGCATTGTCCCTGGCGGTGGTGTCGCTCTGGTTCGTGCCGCTGAAAAGGCCGCCGCGAAGCTGAACTGCACGGGCGACGAGGCCACGGGCGCCGCCATCATCATGCGCGCCATCGAAGAGCCCATGCGTCAGATCGCGACCAACGCCGGCGTGGAAGGCTCCATCGTCGTGATGAAGGTCAAGGAGATGAAGGGCGGCATGGGATTCGATGCTGCCAAGAACGAATACGTTGACATGCTGAAGTCCGGCATCATCGACCCGAGCAAGGTTGTCCGCTGCGCTCTGCAGAACGCCTCCTCCGTGGCCGGCATGCTGCTGACCACCGAATGCATGATCACCGATCTGCCTGAGGAGAAGAAGGATGCTCCCGCTCCCGGCGCCGGCATGGACGGCGGCATGGGCGGCATGATGTAATCCATTCCGCCTCATAGCGTTATCCATTCAAAGGGCCGTCGTTGCGAAGACCAATCGTGACGGCGGCCCTTTTTCGTGTGGTGGAGACTCTTCATGTCCCGCGGCGACCCGGTCCCGCGGTGCCTTCCGTTCTTTCGCCACCGTGTTCCGCGTTTGAGCAGTCAATCCTTTCGCTTGATTCCGTGGCATATGGCTCTATAGTAATCTTCATGACATCCGGCGGAATGACGCCGTCACACCATGAACCCCAAAAGGAGACGCCTGATGAATTGTTTCACCCCTTTGTCCCTGCTGTCCTGCCTGCTGCTGTCTGCGGCGGCGGGGCCGGTGGTCACTTTCGCGGATCCCTTCATCTTGCTTCATGAAGGCACCTATTATGCTTATGGAACCCATGCGGACCATGGAATCGCCTGCGCCGTCTCCACAGACCTGATGCAGTGGCGCATGGCGGGAAACGCATCGGAGGGGCTGGCCCTTCACATGAACGACGCCTATGGTGAAAAATGGTTCTGGGCCCCCGAAGTCTATCGTCACAAAGGGAAATTCTATATGCTCTACACGGGAGACGTCCATGCCTGCATCGCGGTGTCGGACAGCCCGCTGGGGCCCTTCGTCCAACAGGAGAAACGTCCTTACTTCCTGGACGAGACCACGTTAGACAACACACTCTGCTTTGATGCGGAGGGCACGCCCTATATGTTCTACGTGCGCACCAACGACGGCAACAACATCTGGAGCGTCCAGCTGACGGATGACCTGCTTGCCGCCAAGGAGGAGACCATGCGATACTGTCTGCGGGCGGACAAGCCGTGGGAACGGGTCAGGGCCAAGGTGGTGGAGGGGCCCTTTGTGTTGCGGTGCAATGACAAATACCTTCTGACCTATTCGGCCAATGACTACCAGTCCCCGATGTACGGCGTCGGATTCGCCACAAGTAATTCTCTTGGAGGGCTTTGGAAAAAACATGACAAGAACCCGGTGCTGCAGAGGCGCAACGGGCTGGTGGGATTGGGGCATCACTCCTTCTTCCGAGACCGCGACGGACGGCTTCGCATTGTCTTCCATGCCCACGCCAGCGAACAGGCCGTTCACCCACGATTCATGGTCATCAGCGAGGCTTTCCTTTCTTCGGACGGCGTGCTGTCCATTTCCGACGATTTTCTCATCCCCCAACTGGCGACGGAATGAGGAAAATTTCATAACATATTGATTGCCAATATGTTACGAAATTTCTGGCTGACCGGACGCGGGACATGGGACGCAAGGCGATTTGCTCTGCCATTGGCGGCCGGTTTCCACTCATTCCATGAGAATGCGAAAAAAAGCCGACATTGTGATTGGCAAAACCGCATTTATGTATTAAGTTCTTTCTAATTATAAATTTTCTTTTTTTCAAACGGGATTGGTCTGTTTTCCATGGCAGACGCGGTCCCCATCACCCAAACGGCGCCCTGCGCCAAGCATCACAAGCAAGGAGTCATGGTATGGCAACAGCAGCAAAGAAACAGAAACTTGCAATTGACGGCGGCAAGAAGGTCATCAACGAAGCATTTCCGGCATGGCCGCAGTTCAACCCCAAAACCGACAAAGCCGTGCTCGACATCCTGCACTCCGGCAAGGTGAACTACTGGACCGGCCAGGCGGCAGGCGAGGATCCCCACTTTTCAATCGGCATGAAGTTTGAGAGAGAGTGGGCGAAGTGGCTGGGCGTCAAGAACGCCATCAGCGTCTCCAACGGCACGGCCGCCCTGCATGTCGCCCTTTCCTCTTTGGGCGTCGGCCCTGGCGACGAGGTCATCTGCACCTCCTACAGCTTCATTGCCTCCAGCTTCTGCGCCCTGCAGGCTGGTGCGCTGCCCGTCTTTGTGGATGTCAGCACCGACCATCTGCTCGACCCCGCCAAGATTGAGGCGGCCATCACCGAGCGGACCAAGGCCATCGTCGTCGTCCACCTGTACGGCATGGTTGCGGACATGGATCCCATCATGGCCATTGCGAAGAAGTACAACCTGTACGTGGTCGAAGACTGCGCGCAGTGCTTCGGCGGCGTCTACAAAGGCAAGAAGGCCGGCACCATCGGCAACGTCGGCTGCTTCAGCTTCTGCCAGAGCAAGCACTTCACCACCGGCGGCGAAGGCGGCATGGTCTGCACGAACGACGATGATCTCGCCTGGGAGTGCCGCTCCTTCCGCGACCACGGCTATGATGTGCGCGCCAAACTCAACCTGCTCACCATGGAAGGCAAGCAGCTCTACATCCATCGCCGCGTCGGCTTCAACTTCCGCATGACGGAAATCCAGAGCGCCATCGGTCTGGGCGAGCTGGAGCGCTTCGACAGCTGGAACCTGCCGCAGCGCAAGAAACTGGGCAAGATGCTCATCAAGGGTCTTGCCAAGCATCCGCTTGTGAAGTATGCTCCGGTTGACACCAAGGATCGTCAGAATTGCTTCTGGCTGGTTCCCTTCGTGCTGGACACCGACAAGCTGAAGGTCTCCTGCCAGCAGTTCATCGCCGCCGTCCAGGCGGAAGGCGCCGCCGCCTACAGCGTGCTGTGGCCTGAAATGTACAAGGAAGAGGCCTTCACGGCCCGCAAGGGCTTCGGCGTGGTCGGCTATCCCTTCAACGACCCGCGCTCCCGCAACATCGACTACACCAAGTGCAACTGCGAAATGGCCCATTGGCTCACCGACCGCACCATCAGCTTCTGGACGCATCCGACCTACGAGGAGAAGCACATCCAGGCTGACATCGATGCGTTCAACAAGGTTGCCGATGCCTATATGAAATAAGGGGACGGAACCCATGACCATCGTCAAATACGGTCTGGTCGGCTTTGGCGGCATTGCGGAAAACCGTGTCGCCAAAGAAGGCTATGCATGTGACACATCCCGTTTCACGCCGTTGCAGCATGCGAAACTCGTGGCTGCGACGGATGTGAACCCCGCCCGTCAGGCCGCGGCGGAAGCGCTGGGCCTGAAGTGGTACGGCAAACTGGAGGACATGCTGGCGGATGCAAGCATCGACGCCGTCTACATCGCGACGCCGAACTCCACCCATGTCCCGCTGGCCATTCAGGCCATGAAAGCCGGCAAGCACGTCATCTCCGAAAAGCCCATGGCGACCAGCTCGGCCGACGCGAAGAAGGCCATTGAGATGGCCCGCGAGCTGAAGCTCTCCTATGCGGTGGACCACATGATGGTCTACAACGCATGGAACAAGGAAGCGGCGGCGCTGGTGCAGAAGGGCGAGCTTGGCGCGGTGAACGACAGCTGCTTCCACATGGAGTTCGCCTACGGCTACGCTCCGGAGGAAGCCGCCAGCTGGCGCTGCTCCAAGATTGAAGAGGTGGGCGGCCCCATCGGCGATGTGGCCAGCCACTGCTTCTATGTGGCCGAATATGTCTTCGGCAAGAAGATCACGAAAATCGCCGCCGTGTACTATCCCAAACTGATGGGCATCAAGGCGGAAGACGGCGCGTTCATCCGCTTCTTCTTCGAGGACGGCGTCATGGGAAGCGCGAAGGTCTCCTTCTGCGACTACCGCGGCGGTCTGGGCGGCACCCTGTCCAACCTGGGCTTTGAGGTCTATGGCGACAAGGCGGCCCTGCGCTCCTACGGAACGATGTTCCAGCTCTCCGGCCACAAGGGCGAACCCATCGTTCAGCGGTTGGAATTGGACCGCTTCGACGGCAAGCCCGTCAGCATCGTTCCCGCCGCATTCCCCAACATCTATCAGAGCCTGATTGAAAACCATGCGCTGTCCGTTCTGGAAGGCAAGCCGATTGCGGGAGCCGATGGCTGCCACAACCTGCTGCTCTGCGAAGCGGCCCACAAGTCCGCTCAGAACGGCGGCATCCTGATTGAGGTGGCGGAATGATTCGCTTCGGATACGCAAAGGAAGACATCACCCCGCGCCGCGGCATTCCGCTGTGCGGCTATTTCACGCCCCGCCCGAACGTCGGCATGCATGACCCGCTTCAGGTCAAGGCCGCCGTCTTCGAATGCAACGGCGTCAAGACCGGCATCGTCTCCTTCGACCTCTGCGAAGTCGACCGCACCGTCTTCACCCGCTTCATCACCGCCCTGAAGGCCGTCGGCATCTCGTATGCGGACGACATTCTGTTCACGGCCACCCACACCCACACCGGCCCCTACGTCTGCAATCTGTTCGGCGACGATCCAGTCGACGACAATTACATGACGGAGTTGACCGCGAAGGTGGTTTCGGCCGTCGGAAAGGCGGACATGAGCCTGGCCGATGCGGAACTGTTCGTCGGCCGCTCCGAATGCACGACCTTGGCCTTCAACCGCCGCTTCTGGATGAAGGACGGCGGCGTCCTGACCAACCCTGGCAAACTGAACCCCAACATCGTGAAGCCGGAAGGCGGCATCGATGCGGAGATTCCCTTTGCCGCAGTCAAGCAGGACGGACTGGTCCGCCTTATCATCGCCAACATCTCCAACCACACGGATACCATTGGCGACGAGATGGTGTCGGCCGACTGGCCGGGCCGCATGGAGCGCGAGGTGCAGAACCGCTTGGGCTACGACGTGCAGGTCATGACGCTCATCGCCCCGCAGGGCAACATCAACCACTTCAATGTGGAGACCGATTTCGACCAGACCAACTACGCGGAAGCCTGCCGCATCGGCAAGGGCTATGCGGAGGCGCTGCTTTCCATGCTCTATACGGCCAAACCCGTGGACGTGGACGAAATCAAGATCTTCAGCGAAGAGTTCGAGGCCCCAGCCTACAAGGTGACCGACGCCGAATACGCCGAATCCAAGAAGATTTTGGATGAGATCGGCGAAGTCAGCATGCAGGATGCGAAGGACAACACCAGCGAGGGCATTGCCGCCGGCAATCTCTTCGTGAAGAAGTTCTTTGCGCAGCGTGTGGTGGACAACCGCGACAAACCCATGACCGAGAAGCGCATCGAGCGGATGACCTCCATCCACTTCGGCAAGGCGCTTGGAATCGTCTCCATGCCGGCGGAGCCCTTCATCGAGCTTGGCCTCGCCGTCAAGAAGGCGTCTCCCTTCCCGTTCACCATGGTTGCCGCCCTCGGCCAAGGCGCCTTCGGCTACATTGGCCTGCCGGAGCACTATGAGCGCGGCGGCGGCTACGAGACGCGGCCGTCACCGACCGCTCCCGACCACAATCTGGCCCCGAAGCTGATTGAGATTGGCATCCGCTTGATTAACAAGTAGTTGCAAATCACAACCGTTTGAAGCAAAAACCGTGAGGACTCCCACGTCTTCACGGTTTTTCGTTTTTCATGGGCAAGTCAAAAACTCAGGAAGTCCGCTTGATATTCTGCTAAATTCTACTAAATTATAATAATGTCTAATACAAAATGCAAGAGGTTCGATTGTGTACAATGTCATTGTGAAGAAGAGAGTCGCCAAAGCAGTGGGGAAACTGCCATTGACCGTGCAGCATCTCTTCGCCAATTTGCTTGAGGACCTGGAGGAAAGTGGCCCCGTGCAGACGACATGGCCGCATTATTCCAAGCTGTCCAAAAACACACATCATTGTCATTTGGGCTACCGCCATGTTGCATGCTGGCGGTGTGAAGAGGAATCCATTGAAGTCGAGGTGTATTATGCCGGAAGTCGTGAAGACGCCCCATATTAATCTTTCCTATGAACATTGCGATTCTGCTGTCATCGGCGAACTGGTCGATATTCTCCATTCAAAGTTCAAGAGAGTCATCATCACCGTCATCAATTCTTGTCAGGAGGAAGCACTGGACAATGACGAGGAACGGGTCAACGTCTTTGAGACCGATTGGTGGAAGTCGTTGAGACCAGGCGACTTATTGGCCGGTTGCCGGCTGAAGCACCAACTGACGCAAAAACAGCTGGCGGAGATGACGGGCATGAGCTATGCCACCATCAGCGCGTATGAGACGGGAAAGCGGCCGCTCTCTCAGCGTGCCGCAATCAAGCTGGCAAACGCAATGAATGAAAAGCCAGAACGGTTTTTCAGGCACATCGCAGAGGAGAAATGACAGACGAGCCAATCCAAATTGAAGCCATGTGCATGAAACCGGCCTTTCCCATGGGATGAATGAGACAACGCGTTTGCTTTGTTTTCCATAAGGGGTTTTATTAGCCACAGAACACCCAGAATAGACAGAATCATTCAGCCGCCCGAGCAGAAGTTCGCATCTGTTTATTCTGTGTATTCTGTGGATAAAAAGCAGTTCCTTGTCTGTCGCTCATTTGCAATATAATGCAATAAAATGCAATAAAGGCCAAAGCTCAAAAAGTGGCCATTTTAGGGCATATAGGGCAGGGGAGGTATTAATATACAGGGTCGGGCATAGAATGCCATAGAGGGCCCTCTAGGGGCATTGGCGGGCTTCCTCCCCAAAAAGAAAGGCCATTTTTCACTCCTCCGGACCCGATTTTCGCCAACTTTTCCGCTTGTCGCATCAAGCAGACGGCATTCATTAAATGTATTCATAAAGGTGCGTTAAATGCAAGCCTTTTGGGCCATGATTTTGACAGGCCTTCCGGCCATGACTCCAAATACAAAACCTGTAAGGCCATTACATGGAATGTAACGCCTTTGGGCATTTTTTACATTATATGTAAGAAAAATGGGCCATGAGACGATATCCTGCCATCGCTGTCACCTTTTGTCCTCTTGTGACGATTCGGAATTCGGTTGCCATGTGTCGATATTTCAGGCGGGGCATGAGAAGACCCGTTCTGGATTGTTCTTTGCTGTCCCTGTGCTATATTATTATAACAAACTTAACATCAGTATATTATAACAGCTTATGCCCGTGATGGGCTGTTGGCCTTGCTGTGGAATCATCCATGTCATCCATGCAAATTCCAACTTGGCATAGTAATTGCTAATATAGTGGCATACTGGCCAGGGAGCCGGAACAAGCCATGAATTTTCAGGAGATATGACCCATGCAAAAGAGATATGACGCCGTATGCAAAGTGTCTGACCGCCGCACCGCGACAGCGGAGCCGCAGGGCAACAAGGTCCTGGAGTATTTTGCGGATGACGTTTTCGACAATGCGAAGATGGCCGAGTACCTGTCTCAGACCACATACACGAAATTGGCGGCGACGGTTCGCGGCATGAAGCCGTTGGATCCGGACATCGCGGACGAGGTGGCCGCCGCCATGAAGGAGTGGGCGGTGTCCCGCGGCGCCACCCACTACACCCACTGGTTCCAGCCCCTGACCGGAGGCACGGCGGAGAAGCACGACGCCTTTCTGAACCTCTCCGGCGGTCGTGCCATCTTTGAGTTCCGTGGCAAGAACCTGAGCATCGGGGAGCCGGACGCCTCCAGCTTCCCCTCTGGCGGCCTGCGCAGCACTTTCGAGGCCCGCGGCTACACGGCGTGGGATCCCACCAGCCCCGCCTTCATCAAACGCCACGCCAATGGCGCCACCCTGTGCATTCCCACTGTCTTCTGCTCCTACACGGGGGAGGTTTTGGACAAGAAGACCCCGCTGCTGCGGTCGACCCAAGTGCTGAAGAAGGCGATTGTCCGCCTGATGAAGGCCTTTGGGCAGCCGGAGGAGGACGTGACCGTCACGTTGGGGCCGGAGCAGGAGTACTTTCTGATTGACAAGAAGTTCTATCTGCAGCGGCCGGACCTGCTGCAGACTGGCCGCACCCTGTACGGCGCGCCGCCCGCCCGCCATCAGCAGCTGGAGGACCACTATTTCGGCAGCATTCCGCCGCGGATTCTGGCGTTCATGTCGGACGTGGAGACGGAGCTGTGGCATTTGGGCATTCCTGCGAAGACACGGCATAACGAGGTGGCTCCTGCCCAATTCGAGCTGGCTCCCATCTATGAGGACCTCAATCTGGCCGTGGACCACAACATGCTGGTCATGGAAGTCCTCCGCCAGACGGCGGACCGCTACGGTCTGGTCTGCCTGCTCCACGAGAAGCCCTTCGCGGGCGTCAACGGCTCCGGCAAGCACAACAACTGGGGCATCGCCTATGGCAAGCGCAACCTGCTCGACCCCGGCAGCGACCCTGCGGAGAACGCGGTCTTTTTGACGGTGCTCACCGCCGTCATCCATGCGTTGGACTGCCACAGCGACATGCTGCGCTCCGCCGTCTCCGGCCTGGGCAACGACCATCGTCTGGGAGCCAACGAGGCGCCGCCCGCCGTCATCTCCATCTTCCTTGGGGCCCAGCTGGAGGACGTAATCAGCCAGCTGATCAGCGGCACGGTCTCCGCCCACGTGGGTGGCAGCCCCCTGCGCATTGGCATTGACGCGCTGCCGCCCCTGAAACGGGACGCCACGGACCGCAACCGCACCTCGCCTTTCGCGTTCACAGGCAACAAGTTCGAGTTCCGTGCGCCAGGTTCCTCCCAATCCTGCGCCGAGGCCAACATCGTCCTCAATACCATCGTGGCGGAGGCGTTGGACCTGCTTAGCGACCAAATCCAGACCTTCACGGCGGCGAATTTCCATGAAAAGCTGCAGGCGTTGCTGAAGGAGGAGATCACGGCCCATCGTCGGGTCATCTTCAACGGCGACGGCTATACCAGCGAATGGCTCGCCGAGGCCGCGAAGCGGGGGCTTCCCAACCTGGCCACCACCCCCGAGGCCATCATGCCCCTGCTCGTGGAAGCCAATCAGGAGCTCTTCCAACGCTATGGCGTTCTGACCCAGACCGAGCTGAAATCCCGCTATGAGGTCTTCCGCGAGGACTATGACCGCCGGCTGGACATCGAAGGGAAGATCGCGCTGGAGTTGGCGAAGAACGTGATCCGTCCTGTGGTCATGAAGGAATATCTGGCCATTGGCGGCGGCAGCGGATGCAAGGCCATCATGGCCGTCGCGGAGGAGATCGGGGCCCTGCTGGAGGCCATGAATGCCGCCATCGCCGTCTTGGAGACGGCCATCGGATGCGGAAGCGGCATCAAGCCCGCCATGGCGGAGCTTCGCCGCACGGTGGACGCGTTGGAGCTGCTGGTGGACGATGGCTGCTGGCCGCTGCCGAAATACCGCGAGATGCTGTTCATCTGCTGATTCCGCAGGAGGGCGTTCATGTCCGACAGCATCAAGCATGAATGTGGGCTCGCGCTGCTCCGGCTGCGCAAGCCCCTTGCCTATTATGAGGACAAATACGGTACGCCGGCCTATGGCTTCGCCCGAACCAGCCTTCTCATGGAGAAGCAGCACAACCGGGGGCAGGACGGCGCCGGCATGGCCTGCGTGGGACTTGACGTGCCGCCGGGGCGGCCCTTCTACAGCATGGAGAAGAGCTGCTCCGCCATGCCGCTGGCGGATCTGCTGGAGCGCATCTCGAACCAACTCAATGCATATTCTGTAAATCATTCTGCTAGAACAACTTGCACATGCGATTTGGAACGCCCCTTCTGTGGAGAGGTCTATCTGGGCCATGTGCGCTACGGCACCTTTGGCACCCGCAGCCTGGACGCCTGCCATCCCATGGTCTGCGACAGCCCACGGCGGGACCACACATTGCTGGCCGCCGGCAACTTCAATCTGACCAACACGGCGGACGTCTTCAACACGTTGGTGAAGCTTGGCTATCATCCGCGGGGCCTGCAGGACTGCCGCATCCTGCTCATCTGCCTGGCTCATTACCTCGGCGAATGCCACGGCGACCTTCTAGAGGCGGTCCGTCAGTCCGCCAGTCAATGGGACGGCGGCTTTGTCATCGGAGGAGTTGTCGGCAACGGCGACGCCTTTGCCTTCCGAGACGCCCACGGCATCCGTCCCGCCTTCTATTACATGGATGACGAGGTGGTCGCGCTGGCCTCCGAGCGGGTGGCGCTGCAGACCGCCTTCGACCTTTCCAGCCAAGAGGTTACGGAGCTTCCTGGCGGCCATCTGCTGCAGATTCCCGCCCATGGGGAGGTGACCGTGCGGCCCTGCCTTCCTCCTGCGCCGCCCCGCCATTGCGTCTTCGAGCGCATCTATTTCTCCAGAGGCAACGACGCGGACATTCAGCAGGAGCGCCGCGCCCTTGGACGGGCGGTGGTGCCGCAGGTGCTCAAGGCCATTGACGACGACATCGAACACACCGTCTTCTCCTACATCCCCAATACTGCCCAATGCAGCTTCCATGGCATGTTGGATGCCTTGGATGAACACCGCGACGGCCGACGCCTCCGCTTCGGCATGGTGGCCGTCAAGGACGCCAAATTCCGCACCTTCATCACCGACGGCAACCATCGGGAGGAGCTGTTCCCCCATGTCTACGACGTGACCTACGGACTGGTCCGGCCCCATGAGGACAATCTGGTGGTCATCGACGACTCCATCGTCCGCGGCAACACCATGCGCCGCGCCATCCTTCCCATTTTGGCCCGGCTGGGCCCCAAACGGATCGTCATTGTGTCCGCCGCGCCGCAGATTCGCTATCCGGACTGCTATGGCATCGACATGGCTTCCTTTGGAGAGCTGGTGGCCTTTCAGGCCTGCATGGATCTGCTGGCCGCCCGTGGCATGACGGAGTGCTTCGACCATGCCGTCCAGACGGCGCGGCAGGAGCTGGCCGGCCCTGTGGAGGCCATGCACAATCAGGCGGCGGCCCTCTACGGGCTGTTTGGGGAGGACGAGCTGACAGAAGCCATCCGCCAGCGTCTCCTTCCGGAGGCGTTTCCCGCGGAGCTGAAACTGGTCTTCCTTCCCCTTGACCAGCTGCGGCTCTGCATTCCCAACCACACGGGGGACTGGTACTTCACGGGAGACTACCCCACGCCGGGCGGTTTCCGCGTGGTCAACCAGGCCCTGTCCGATTACGCGAACCACCTATCCAAGCGCGCTTATTAGGAATTCCACACCATGGCAAACGCATATCTCGCATTGGCGGACGGAACGGTCTTCGAGGGCATTTCGCGGGGGGCCCCCTGCGACCTGCCTGGAGAGGCGGTCTTCAACACCGGCATGACCGGCTATCAGGAAATCGCCTCCGACCCTTCCTACTTTGGGCAGATTGTGACCCTAACTGCTTCGGAAATAGGAAGTTATGGCTGCAATCCGGAGGACATGGAGTCCCTAGGCGTCCATTTGAGCGGAATGGTCGTCCAGCAGCTGAATCCGCCTTCTTCATGGCGCAGCCGCCAAAGTCTGGACGAGCTCTTCCGTCAGGCGGGAAAGCCCCTGCTTAGCGATGTGGACACCCGCCGCCTCGTCCTCCACATTCGGGAGACGGGAACCCAACGGGCCTGGCTTCACGCTGACGGAACGGAACTACCTGTGGCGCAGGCAGTTGCGAAAGCGAAGGCATGGGCGGGGCTGGATGGCGTGGACTGCGTTTCCCACGTCACGGCGGCCGCCCCCTACAGCTGGAGCCAGGAGGGAGACTGTCGGATTGTGGTGGTGGACTGCGGCGTCAAATGGAACATTCTCCGCCAGCTGGCCGCCGAGGGCTGCCAGGTCATGGTGGTTCCCGCCGGCACCACGGCGGCGGACGTGCTGGCCATGAAGCCGGACGGCGTCTTGATTTCCAACGGCCCTGGAGACCCCGAGGGGGTTCCGGCGGTCATCGCCTGCGTCAAAGGGCTTCTGGGCCGCGTGCCCCTCATGGGCATCTGCCTGGGCCACCAGATTTTAGGACTTGCCTGCGGCGCCGCCACCGGCCGACTCCCCTTCGGCCACCATGGTTGCAATCATCCGGTCAAGAACCTCTTGGACGGCACGGTGGACATCACGTCCCAAAACCACAATTTCGCCATCCAGCAGGACAGCCTGCCGGATTGTCTGGAAGTCACCCATCTGAATCTGAACGATAATACCATCGAGGGCGTCCGTCATCGGAGCCTGCCCGCCTTTTCCGTCCAATACCATCCGGAGGCCGCCCCCGGCCCCACGGACGCGCACCATCTTTTCGGGCAGTTCCTCCGCCTTGTCCGCGGCAAGTGACACTTAGGAGCCACTCCATGACCAAACACATTTTCATCACGGGCGGCGTCATCTCCGGTTTAGGCAAGGGCATCACCTCCGCCAGTCTTGCCTGCCTGCTGAAAGCCAGGGGCTACCGCGTCGCCATGCAGAAGTTCGACCCCTATCTGAACGTGGACCCGGGGACCATGTCCCCCTATCAGCACGGCGAAGTGTACGTGACCGACGACGGAACGGAAACCGACCTGGACTTGGGCCACTATGAGCGCTTCGCCGGCGTCACCTGCAACCACGACAGCAACTACACCAGCGGCCGAATCTACAGCGCCGTCATCAGCCGCGAGCGGGAAGGCGGCTATTTGGGCGCCACCGTCCAGATGATCCCCCACATCACCGACGAAATCAAGCACGCGATCCAGAAGGCCGCCAAAGACGATGTGGACATCGTCATGACGGAAATCGGCGGCACGGCGGGGGACATCGAGTCGTTGCCCTTCTTGGAGGCGGTGCGCCAGTTCAAGAACGAGGCGGGGGAGGGGAACGCCATCGTCATCCATCTGACTCTTGTGCCGTACATCAAGTCGGCGGGGGAGCTGAAGACGAAGCCCAGCCAGCAGTCCGTCAGCCTGCTGCACAACATCGGCCTGTTTCCCGACGTGCTTATCTGCCGAACAGAACGGGACATGGGGGAGGAGCACCGGCGGAAATTGTCGCTGTTCTGCAACGTGCCGCGGGAACTGGTCATTGAGGAGCAGGACGTGAAGCACTCCATCTACGAGGTGCCGCAGGAGCTGGCGGACCGGAAGCTGGACGAGAAGGTGCTTCAGCTGTTGGGGCTGCCCGTTGGCGTCAGCCATCTGGAGAACTGGTGCGCATTGGTGAAGCGGCAATTGACCGCCACACGGCGCTGCCGCATCGCGCTGGTGGGCAAATACACGGGCCTGCGGGACGCCTACAAGAGCATCTTCGAGTCCTTCACTCACGTGGGCATGGCGTTGAGCGCCAATGTGGACTGCGACATGGTGGAGGCGGAGGAGCTGGAGGGGGACAGCTCCCGTCTGGATGAATATGACGGCGTGCTGGTCACCGGCGGTTTCGGCGCCCGCGGCGTGGAGGGCAAGATCGCCGCGCTGCATGAGGCCCGCGTCCGCGGCATTCCGTGTCTGGGCATCTGTTTGGGCATGCAGTGCATGGTCATTGAGTTCGCGCGGAACGTGCTGAATCTGAAGAACGCCAATTCCACCGAATTCGACGAGACGACACCATATCCCGTTATCCATTTGATGGACAGTCAGTTAGGTGTTTCCCAAAAGGGCGGCACCATGCGGCTGGGCGCCTATCCCTGCGCTTTGGTCGCGGGAACCCGAAGCG
The DNA here is from genome assembly GCA_016288215.1 of Lentisphaeria bacterium. Lineage (GTDB taxonomy): Bacteria > Verrucomicrobiota > Lentisphaeria > Oligosphaerales > Oligosphaeraceae > Tb-RUG-64. Next base: position 129,196 of record JAEEYQ010000041.1, read on the forward strand.
CCGCCCTCTACGGCAAGACGGAGGTCTCGGAGCGCCATCGCCACCGCTTTGAGCTCAACAACGCCTACCGACAGGCGCTGGAGGAGGGCGGCATGAAAATCGCGGGCATGAGCCCCGACCGCTCCCTTGTGGAAATCGTGGAGATTTCGGACGCCCCCTTCTACGTGGGCTGCCAGTTCCATCCCGAATTCAAGTCCCGTCCGTTCTCGCCCCATCCGCTGTTCATGGGACTGGTGGAGGCGGCATTGCGGCATCAGGAGAAGTGACATGCCAAAGCGTACTGACTTGCATAAAATCATGCTTTTGGGAGCCGGCCCCGTGGTCATCGGACAGGGCTGCGAATTCGACTACTCCGGCGTCCAGGCCTGCAAAGCGCTGAAGCGGGAGGGCTACGAAATCGTCCTGCTCAACAGCAACCCGGCCACCATCATGACGGACCCCGAATTCGCGGACCGCACCTATCTGGAGCCCATGACGCCCGAATACGTCCATGAAATCATCCGGCGGGAGCGGCCGGACGCGCTGCTGCCCACTCTCGGCGGCCAGACGGCCCTGAATCTGGCCATGGAGGCATGGCGCAGCGGTGTCCTCAAACGCTATCAAGTGGAGCTCATCGGCGCGGACGCGGACGCCATCAGCCGCGCGGAGGACCGCCGTCTCTTCAAGGCGACCATGGACGGCATCGGCATCGGCAGCGCCCGCTCCGACTCCGCCCACAGCCTGGAGGAGGCGTGGGTCGTGGCCCGCGGCATCGGCACATGGCCGCTGATCATTCGGCCAGGATTCACATTGGGCGGCTCCGGAGGCGGCATCGCCCACTCGGAGGAGGAGTTCGCCCAAATCGTCAGAAGGGGGCTGGAGGCCAGTCTGAACCACGAAGTCCTTGTGGAAGAGTCACTTCTGGGCTGGAAGGAATATGAGATGGAGGTCATGTGCGACAAGAAGGGCTCCGCCGTCATCGTCTGCTCCATCGAAAATGTGGACCCCATGGGCGTGCATACGGGGGACTCCATCACCGTCGCCCCCACCATGACCTTGACCGACAAGGAGTATCAGGCCATGCGGGAGGACACCCTGCGGGTCATGCGGGCCATCGGCATCCAGACCGGCGGCTCCAACGTCCAATGGGCTGTCAATCCCGCGGACGGTCGGCGGCTCATCATTGAGATGAACCCCCGTGTCTCCCGCTCCTCCGCCCTTGCCTCGAAGGCCACGGGCTTCCCCATCGCCAAAATCGCCGCCCTGCTGGCCGTGGGATACACGTTGGACGAACTGCGCAACGACATCACGGAGACGACTCCCGCCTGTTTCGAGCCGGTTCTGGACTACACCGTCGTCAAAATGCCGCGTTTCACCTTTGAGAAGTTCCCCGCCGCCAACTCCACCTTGGGCACCCAGATGAAGGCGGTGGGCGAGGTGATGGCCATCGGCAGAAGCTTCAACCAGGCCTTCCAGAAGGCCATCCGCTCTTTGGAGACGGGCCATTGGGGCTTCGGACTGGAGCCCAAACAGCTGGCCTTCGACCAGCTGGACGACGCGAAGCTGGAGGCGGAGCTGGAACGCCCCAACGCGGACCGCGTCTTCATGATTCACGGCGCTTTGGCCCATGGCTGGTCCTTGGAGAAAATCCATGCGCTGACGGGCATTGACCTTTTCTATCTCCGTAAGCTCAAGGAACTTGTGGATTTCGAGGGACAAATTGACGGCACGGCCAAGGGGCTTCGGCGGGCCAAGGAGCTGGGCTATTCGGACCGCCAGCTGGCCTATGCGCTCAAGATGGAGGAAGGGGCTCTTCGCGCCCTGCGCAAGAAGGAGGGCGTCGTTCCCGCCTATGGAACGGTGGACACCTGCGCGGGCGAGTTCGCGGCCATCACCCCTTACTACTATTCTACATATATGGACTATGACGAGCCGGTCCGCCCCGCCGACGGCAAGCGGAAGATCATGATTCTTGGCGGCGGCCCCAACCGCATTGGCCAGGGCATCGAATTCGACTGCTGCTGCGTCCATGCCGTGTTCGCGCTGAAGGCCGCCGGCTTCGAGACCATCATGGTCAACTCCAATCCGGAGACCGTCTCCACGGACTATGACACCGCCGACCGTCTCTATTTCGAGCCGCTGACTTTGGAGGACGTGCTTGGCGTCTACGAGCGGGAGCAGTGCGACGGCATCATCGTCCAGCTGGGCGGCCAGACGCCCCTGAATTTGGCCACCGAACTGGAACAGGCCGGAGCCGTCATTTTGGGCACCCCGCCGGCGGACATCGACGCGGCGGACGACCGTGGCATCTTCAAGGGCATCGCCGCCAAGACCGGAATCCGTCAGCCCCTAAGCGGCATGGCGGAGACCGTGGAGGACGCCTGCGCCATCGCGGAGCGCATTGGCTATCCCGTGCTTGTGCGACCCTCCTTCGTGCTTGGGGGACGGGCCATGGCCATCGTCAGCCAGGAGGGCGCCATGCGCTCCTACATGTCCGAGGCCGCCAAGGTCTCCCCTGGCCATCCCGTTCTCGTGGACAAGTTTCTGGAGGATGCACAGGAACTGGACGTGGACTGCGTCTCGGATGGGAAGGACACCGTCGTGGGGGCCATCATGGAGCATGTGGAGCAGGCGGGCATTCATTCGGGGGACTCCGCCTGTTCCATCCCGCCAAGAGACCTTCCGGAGGAGGTGCTTTCGGAGATCCGCGCCTCCGCCGTACGTCTCGCGGAGGCGCTCCACGTCGTCGGGCTGATGAACATCCAGTTTGCCGTCCGCCATGGGGTCCTGTATGTCATTGAGGTCAACCCAAGAGCTTCCCGCACAGTGCCTTTCGCCAGCAAGGCCACGGGACGGCCACTGGCCAAATACGCCGCCCTCTGCATGACGGGGGCCCGCCTGAAGGACATCGGCTTCGACCACATGCCCCACATCCCCTATTCCGCCTTCAAGGAGGCGGTCTTCCCCTTCGTCAAGTTCCCCGGCGTGGACATCACCCTGTCCCCCGAGATGAAATCCACTGGCGAGGTCATGGGAATAGACGTGAGCGCGGCGGCCGCCTATCTGAAGTCACAGGATGCGGCGGGAAACCGGATTCCGCGTTCCGGCGGCGTCTTCCTGTCCATTCGCGATTCGGCGAAGGACCCCGCGCTGCCGTATCTCAAGAAGCTGGCCACCATGGGATTCACCTTCTACGCCACGGCGGGAACCGGCAGGATGCTCTATGCCCACGGCATCCTCTGCAACGCCGTCTTCCGGCTGGCGGAAGGGCGGCCCAACCTGAAGGATCTGATTGTGGAAAGGAAAATCGGCTGGATCGTCAACATTCCCGACCCAGGGGACGACGGCGCCAAAATGCGCTCTCTGGCCATTGAATTCGGCCTGCCGGTGACCACCACCTGCGCCGCCCTCCAGATGGCCGCCGAAGGACTGGAGAACTCCTCCATCGACGGCGGAAGAATGGACATCTGCTCCCTGCAGGAGTATCATCGGATGGCCATGGGCAAAGAACACGCCTCACAATAGGCGTCCCGTTAGTCAAATAATGCATGCAGAAATATGCATTTATCGCATATCTTGCATGCATTTTTTTCATCCCGCGTCTTTTGTCCTGCGTCCCATGTCCCGCGTCTCGCGGGATTATGGCTTAGAGCCACGAGTTATAATTTTAATCGTTTTTCGCATGAAATTGCATGCATTTGACAGCCCCGTCGCCAAGTTTGTGAGAATCATCGTGGAGAAGCGAATAAGCGGTTATGGACTTGATGGGGGAAAATCTTTCAGAAACTGGCCAACGGTAATGATCTCTACATGATCATACTGCTTCAAGGAGAGCAAATCTTTGTCACCACTGACAATGATGTCGCATTTGCCATCTACCGCACAGGAAATGAACTTGTCATCATCGGGGTCGCGGCAGACCTTGATGTTGTCTGTCTGGGGGATGACCTCGATTGCTGCAAATATCGGCATGATCGAAAGATGCAAATGTTCTCCGTTATATTGTTGCAGAAGGTAGTCAATGGTGGCCTGATATTCGGTGAGAATTCTGTCTGTGGCCACGGCCTCAACATCGTGACGGAGAACCCGTTCGAGGAGCTCGCCGGGTTTCCCTCCAAAGAACACGGCGGAAGCGATGATGTTGGTATCGATAACGATGCGCATCTTACTTCTTGGCCTTACGGACAGCCTTGATGGCGTCTGCCACATCCTCTTCGGTCATTCCAGCGGCGCGAGCCCATTCGCGGGCTTTGTGGAGCAGCCCCGAGAACTCGGAGCGGCATGGCATTTTGACTGGCTTGAGCAGGATGTTGTCCGCATCGGAGAATACAATGAACGGTGTTCCCTCGTCCAGCTTGAGCTCAGTCCGAATTTTCTTTGGCAGGACGATTTGTCCGCGAGATGACATGGTGGTGAACAAGGTCATTGGTGTTCTCTTTTTGCATTCATGGGCCGAATAAGTAAGAATTTCTTACTTTTAATGTAATGTGCACTGAACCAATTGCAAACAGCAGGTTTGCAAAATCACATAATGGTCAAAATGTCTCCCGTCCCATGTCCCGCGTATGGGCCAAATGCAAAACGGACGGCCTCACGCGATGCATGAAGCCGCCCGTCTGCTATGCCCTATGATGGAAGGCGATTAGTATTGAACGCGGACGTTGTCTTCCGTGAAGAAATTCAAGTTGGTGTTGATGAGGGGCATGGACAAGACGCACTTCTTCAGGTCGCCGCCGCTGTTGGAACCGACGTGGCCATCGAAGAAGGCCATGTTGCAGCGTTCGTTGTGTTGGGTCTTGAAGAGGTAGTAATGATTTGTGCAGACATAGGCGGAATAGCGGGGGCACTCCTTCTCGTTGGGATAATCGCCCCATGAGTCGCCGATCATGAAGGTGACGGAGGGGTTCTTGAGCATATTGCTCATGACATAATAGTGAGGCCGGTTATCATCTATTACACGGTTGACGAAATGAGAATAGTTGACGGCGGCATAGCAGTTGACGAACAGGAGGCCGTCCGAGGGGTTATGGCCAGTCCAGCTGCCCTGATCCGGCTTGTTTCCCACGGTGGGGCACAGGATGATGGAGGAGCCGAATTCCATGTAGCCCAGACGCATCATGTGGTCGGCCCACGAAACGGCCAATTTGGGCTCGTTGTTGTAGATGGTGGAGGTGATTTCGTCATAGATGGGGAAGCGTCCGCCGAAGTCGTCCATGTAGAGCAGGCTGGTCTCGCAGCTGCCCTTCAGGTTGGATGTGCAGTTGACGGCGAGAGCCTTCTGCTTCGCCTTCGCCAGCGCCGGCAGCAGCATGCCTGCAAGAATTGCAATGATTGCAATCACGACGAGCAATTCGATGAGGGTAAATGTCCTTTTCATTGTTGTAACTTCCTTTCTATTAGTATGATACGGCTTCAAAAATACCCCTCCCGATTTTTCGGCGAAACAGGGGACATTCATTCTTCACCGCACATCTATAATTATACGAAACTTTCGAGAAAAAACAATAGGATAGCGCGTTTTTTATGTGATTTTTCGTGTTTTGCTACGATTCTGAATCTTGATGGTCCAATAAAGCCATTGCCATGACTGAATTGGAGCCACGAATATCATCCTGCTTCTCGGCCAAGCGAACGGCCTTTTTCCCGAAAGCGCGTTGTTTCCATTTTTGTGGAGGGTGCGGCATTGAAAAATGTGGTGTAGGCAGTACACTATATAATATATATGGTATAGGGCAGGGGAGACGCACCCCTCGTTCTGCCGCGCCGCAGGCTTCCGATTGGATGGAGGGGGCACTGCGGTTGTGGAAAGGCCGCTTGTGTTTTACGTTAAATAATTGCAATACAAGGAGTTAAAAAAGATGATTGGAATGAAGTCGAAAAGCGGTCTGCTTCTGCTGGCCGGAATCATCATGGCGGCGACGGTTCATGGCGGGGCCATGGGGGACTGGCGTGGCGTCCTGAAACGGGATGGCCAGGCGGCGGAGAAGGTGTTCGCGCAGGTGTTGGATTTGGGGAAGGATGGCTTTGAGGCCCATTTCCTCAAATCCGTCTATGCCGTGCCCAAACAGGAGCCCTTCATGGTGCTGCGCGGAAAGGCGGAGGCGGACGGACGCGTGGTCTTCGCCGACGGCGCCGTCATCGAGAACGACAAATTCACGGGCAAGACGGCGGAGGGCATGGTGGAATTGGTCCCCTATCGCCTCCAGTCCCCCACGTTGGGCCGGAAGGCGCCGAAAGGTGCTATCATCTTGCTGGGCAAAGACATGCGTCTTGATGCATGGCGAAACGGCATCCAAAACAAGACCCTTGTGGACTTCAACGGGCTGTTGGGCAAGACCACGGACTGCGTTGGCTACGCGGCCTGCGTGTTGGTGGCGGACAAGGACCGGCTGGTCTACCTGCGCACGGGGTCGGACGATGGGCTGACGGTCTTCTGCAACGGCGACCGCATCTTTGATTTGCCCGTCCCGAGGGGGTGGGCCGCCGATCAGGACATCATTCCCCTGAATTTGAAGAAAGGGGATAACGTGTTGCTGTTCAAGGTAGTACAGGGTGGCGGCGAATGGCAGCTCTCCGCCAGAGTCTGCGACCAGAAGGGCAATCCGGTTGAAGGCGTCACCTGCGCCGCCGTGAATGGCAAGTCCGCCACCGAGAAGGGCGGCCAGCGGGGCCACATCCGCAATTGGCGCATTTGCGGGCCTTTCAAGCACGAAGGCGCGGGATTGGCGGAGCTTGCGGCCATGCCGTTTGCCCCCGAAAAGGAAAATGGCGAAGTGACCTGGAAGGATGTGGTGTTGGACGAAAACAGCGTGGAGTCATGGGACATGCCAGAGCCAGGCACCATTCAACGCCGCAACGGCTCCGGCACGCTCATCAGCCAAGCGGAGCATGGAGACGCCATCATCCATGTGGAATTTCGCTCGCCGCTGATGCCGGACAGCCGAGGGCAGGGGCGCGGAAACAGCGGTGTCTATCTGCAGGGCCGCTATGAGCTTCAGGTTCTGGACAGCTATGGCCTGGCTGGCCTCGACAACGAATGCGGCGGCATCTACCATGTGGCCGAACCCCTTGCGAACATGTGTCTTCCGCCAGAGCAATGGCAGACCTACGACGCCGTATTCACCGCCGCCCGCTTTGACGACGAAGGCAAGGTGGTGGCGGCCCCCCGCCTCACCCTGCGGCACAACGGCGTGGTCATCCACGACAACATCGAGCTGAAGGTCACCGATGGCGGCGTCGGCCGGGAGCATGCCGCCGCCGGACCGATCCTGCTGCAGGATCACGGCGATGCCGTCAGCTACCGTAACATCTGGATTATGAAGAAATAACAGGAATATTTGAAAGGTACGACCATGAAACTGGATCCGACAAAACTGGCTGACTGGCAGGTTGCCGAAGCGGCCGAAGCCACCATGAAACCCGTGTCCCAACTGGCGGAGGAGCTGGGCATCCTGCCCGACGAGCTCATCCCCTATGGCCGCCAGCTGGCCAAGGTGGATCAGGCGCGGATTCGCTCCCGTCTGGAGGGCCGTCCCCAAGGGAAATACATCGACGTCACCGCCATCACGCCCACGCCTCTTGGAGAGGGGAAGACGACGACGACCATCGGGCTCATCCAGGCTCTTGGCCGTCGTGGACAGCGGGTCACGGGCGCCATTCGGCAGCCCAGCGGCGGCCCCACCTTCAACATCAAGGGCTCGGCGGCCGGCGGCGGGCTGGCCCAATGCATCCCCCTGACCCCCTTCTCCATGGGATTGACGGGCGACATCGACAAAATCGTCAACGCCCACAACCTTTCCATGGTGGCCCTCACCGCCCGCATGCAGCATGAACGCAACTACGATGACGCGGCGCTGGCCAAGCGGGGGCTTCGTCGGCTGGACATCGATCCGGAGCGGGTCCAGAGCAAGTGGATCATGGACTTCTGCGCCCAGGCCCTCCGCAACATCACCATCGGCAACGGCGGCAAGATGGATGGTTATCCCATGAATTCGGGCTTCGCCATCGCCGTCTCCAGCGAGTTGATGGCCATTTTGGCCGTGGCGGACAGTCTGGCGGACATGCGGGAGCGCATCGGCCGCATGGTCATGGCCTACAGCCGCAATGGCAGCCCCGTGACCACCACGGATTTGGAGGTGGCCGGCGCCATGTGCGCATGGATGGTGGACACCTTGAATCCCACGCTGATGCAAACCATTGAGGGACAGCCAGTTCTGGTTCACGCCGGCCCCTTCGCCAACATTGCCATCGGCCAAAGCTCCGTCATCGCCGACAAAATCGGCACCCGCCTCTGCGATTACCATGTGACGGAGAGCGGCTTCGGCGCCGACATCGGCTATGAGAAGTTCTGGAACCTGAAATGCCGCTACTCCGGCCTGAAGCCCGATGCGGTGGTCATCGTGGCCACCATCCGCGCCCTGAAGATGCACGGCGGCGGACCGGAGGTCAAGCCGGGGCTGAAACTGGACGACGCCTACACCCATGAGAACCTGGGGCTGTTGGAGAAGGGCTGCGAAAACCTGCTGGCCCACATCGAGACCGTCCACAAGAGCGGCGTGAAGCCCGTGGTCTGCATCAACAGTTTCTACACGGACACGCCGGCGGAAATCGCTCTGGTCAAGAAGATTGCGGAACAGGCAGGGGCCTATGCCGCCTGTTCGGAGCATTGGCTGAAGGGCGGTGACGGCGCCCTCGAGCTGGCGGAGGCCGTGGAAGCCGCCGCCAAAGAGCCGGGCCATTTCCGCTTCCTCTATGAGAAGGAGACGCCTCTTGCGCAGCGCGTGGAGCGGATCGCCAAGGAGGTCTATGGGGCCGATGGCGTGGAGTATCTGCCGGAGGCGGCGGCGAAGCTGAAGCAGCTGGAGGCGGATCCGGAGGTGAAGGACATGGGCACCTGCATGGTGAAGACCCATCTGAGCCTGTCCCACGACCCCAATCGCAAAGGCCGCCCCAAAGGCTGGATTCTGCCTGTGCGGGACATCCTGCTCTATCGTGGCGCCGGCTTCGTGGTGCCTGTGGCGGGCGACATCAAGCTGATGCCCGGAACCGGCTCCGACCCGGGTTTCCGCCGCATCGATGTGGACACGGCCACGGGAAAAGTCCACGGACTGTTCTAGACGGGAGGATGCAACATGTTGGAAATCAGAGAGTTCCGTCCAGAGGACGCGGTGGATGTCTCCCGCATCATGGCGGATAGCTTCAGAACCTTCCTCGGCCATCGGATGGACGGCGAGAAGCCGCTGCCGCCGGAGTATTACGCCAACGGCGGCCATGTGCGCTCTCCACGGTACCATGGCCAGGCGTTCACGGCTCTGGAGGATGGCAAGGTCATCGGCTACATCAACGTCAGCGCCGATCTGGAGACGAAACTGGGGACCTTGGGCGTCATCGGGGTGGATCCCAACTCCATGGCCCATGGGGCGGGAACGGCTCTCTTCAAGGCCGCCTACGGGTTTTGGATGGAGCGGGGCATGGAGAAAATCTACACCTGCACCTCCTCCATCAACACCCGCGCCCAACGCTATTACGCCAAAATGGGCTTTGTGGAGGAGGGGCGCCGCAGACGGCATTTCTTCAGCGACGTGGATGAGATCAGCTTGGTCATCTATCCGAAACGCAAGGAGTTAGACGCTCCGTTGGTGGATGTGCGGCCGTTGGAGGAGGCTGATGTGGACGCCGTCGCCGCCTTCTTGGCCGCCGAAGGGATGGACGGCGGGCCGGAACGGGTCCGCTCCTGGCTGACGCCACCGGATGATTTACTCTCCCGCCATGCCCTCGTGGCCCGATGCAAGGCGGACGGCGCGGTGGCGGGCGCGGTGTTTTGCTCCTGCATCGCCCGCTACAATCTGGCGTCGCTGTCCATGATTCATGTGGGCACCGCCTGTCGGGGCAAGGGGGTTGGAACGGCATTGGAACATGCTCTGGCCCAACGTCTTAAGGAATGCTTCCCCGTTCGGAAGATTGACTGCACCCTCTCCATGAAACAGGTGGACTGCCTCCCCTTCCTCCTGCATCGGGGCTTCGTTCTGGAGGAGGCCCTGCGAAATCAGGACGGTCAGGGCACCGCCGTTCTCCGTCTGGGCAAGTTCTTTGACGAATAGGAGCGGGCAACATCCGTTTTTATAAAGGCTTGCGGTGGAATGATTTACACACTTAGGCATAGGGATGCGCCATTGGTGCGCTTTTCAGCGGAGCATGGTGCGCAGGCGTCCATTCGGATCCTTTGGTGTGATGAAAATCATAAAGCATTGCTGCCGTTGGACTTCCATCAACAGATGGATGCGGAGCGACTGGAAAGCTGGCTGCGCCATAGAACCATTCCCAAAAACCGTGCATATGTGGGCACCATCCTTGCCTCCCAAGGGCTGAGTCCAAACCGCCCCATGGATGTCATCCGCCTTTCCAAAGGGCTTTCGCTAAATGACTGCTATTGGGTGACGGAGGACGGATTCGAGGGGACGTTTGACCAATTCAACCTCTACGACAACCCGTTCAGCCGTGTTCTTGGAGAGATTGCGTTCACGGGTTACGGCAGCGGCAGCGCATCCCGCGTCTCCTCCAGTCCGGAATTTACCACCAATGGCATGCTACCAAAATGTTGGCGCAGGCAGAACGGGGTCATTCGGCTCTACAAGGGAGGCACGGAAGGGGCGTCCAACACGGGCAATGAGCCCTTTGCAGAATATTATGCCACCCAAATTGCGAACATCCTCGGCGTCAATGCGATAGCTTATTCTCTGGCCCAATGGAAAGGGCGGCTGTGCTCCTGCTGCGAGCTGTTCACGTCCAAGAGCTTTTCTTTCATTTCGGTTGGAAGACTGGTGGAAAAGGGAGGCTTCCCTGCGGTCCGAACAGCCATGGAGACGTTGGGAGAGACATATGCGGCGGCCTTGAATGAGATGATTGTCTTCGACGCCGTCATTTGCAACACCGACCGTCATTTCGACAATTTCGGTTTTCTGGTAGACAGCCTTTCCAACCGGATCGTTGCCCCCGCCCCTCTGTTCGACCACGGAAATTCCCTGTTCAATCTTGCACCAAGGGATGCCGCTGAAAATGTTTCCGCCATGCGAAAATATCGTAAGTCGCTCTTGCCCTGTGTTTATGATGATTTCATTGAGGAAGCGAGAGCCGTCATCACCCTTGAGCAGCGGAATGCTTTGCGGAAGCTGTTGGATTTTAAATTCAGACGACATCCGCGTCACAATTGGAGTGAAGGGCGGTTGGCGACAGTTGAGAAGATGGTCTCGGAGCAGGTCAAAGAACTTTTGCGCTAAGCTCCGTTCCCCATAAGTGGTTATCCACAAAACCCCCAAAATGACATAGAAGAACCGCGAATGGCCATGCAAACAAGCTGTTTGCGGATATGACGATGGCCTTTATCCCATGGGAGGGCATCATGGTTCTTTTGGCGGTGGTTCAGCCATCTGGGGTTCTACCATCCGTGGCTGAAGGCGCTGCATTTGCGTCTTCCGTTGTGGAAGACGTTGCGGTTGAATGGGTTGCGGATTTTTTTGCGGTGCGGGCCGTGCAGGACGTTGGGGCAAGGACTTGGCGGTTTCCAGCCGTCGGGAGATGCGGGCGGCCAGCTCTTCGTTGGCGCATGTGGGCAAATAGGCCTCCAGAGCCTGTTTCGCCTCTTTGGAGAGAGCGCCGACGCAGAGGCTTTCCGCCGCGGCCATCTGGATTTCCACATCCGCATCCTCCAGACTAGCCACAAGAATCTCCTCCCATCCCTCCACCTGCAGCCGTCTCAAGGTGCGCAGGGCGGCCACGCGAACGACGGTGGAATCCTCCATGCAGGCGTCCATCAGCAATGTGTTCGCTTCCGGCCCCGCCATATGGATGTATTGAATGGCGAACAACTTGCAGGGAATGGACGGCTGCCGCATCAGAAACTGGAAATTTTCAGGGGAAAGTTCGCGGACATGCTGACGAAGTACAGTGCAGACCTCCTCAGCCATATCCTCGTGGTCTTCAAGCAGCTTCAGATAGAAGCTGGCTGGGCGGTTGGTCAGCCGAGAGAATGTCCGCAGCGCATGGCTCCGCAGCGTTTTGTCGGGGTCTGACAGCAGCCGCTCCAAAACGGGAAGCAGGCGGTCAGGCTTTGACTGCATGGCCGTCATGGCGAGCTGACGGACCTCCGGAGGGCGGGTGCTGTCCAGAAGCTCCTTCTCCAGCAGGGGCCAGGTGTCGTCCGGCTTCCAGTTGAAGAGCTGGACCAATGCATGGATCCGCACCATGTCCACGGGATCCTTCATCAATTGAGTCACGATGGGAAGCCCCTCCATGTCCAATTGGCGGCAGGCCAGGACCAACTCGTTGCGGACTTCCGGGCTGGGGTCCGTGACAAGGGCCTTCAGGGCGGCGACTTTTTCGTGTGCGTTTCCATCCCACCGCTCATAGGAGACCAACGCCATGAGCCGCACTTCCGGCGATTCGTCCGTGAAGAACGCCTCCAGCCGTTTGCCGTCCAGGGCCATGGGAAAGAAGCGGGCGGCGGAGAGCACATTGCGGCGGACGGCGGCGTCTTCGTCTCCCAGAGCATGATTCATAAGAGCTTGCGCTTCAATCATTTCCGAGTCGGAAAGGCGGCTTCTGCCCTGAATGCGCACGCGACCGGAGACCATGATCTGGCTGTCCCTCAGGATTCCGAAGGTCAGTCCCAACATGGCGGAGGCCTGCCGTCGGATATGCACGTCGTCATCCTTCAGCAACCGAAACAGCAGGATATGCTTTCCTGAAGGGAAAAGTGACTCGTCGTTCCGCAGGGAGACCAAGGCACTGTGACGGACTCTTGCGTCGGTGTCCGTCAGACAGTCCGCCAATGCCTCCGCCACTTCCGGCGTTCTGTACTTCTCAATGAGCAGGACAGCCCGTCGACGTTGCTCCACATCGGGGCTGCGCAAGTCCCGCAGACAGCGGGCCACCGTCTCCTCCTCCGTCTCGGCGGGCTGCCCAAGCAGAGCCGTCCACATCAGGAGCCAGGCCATCGTCACGAAGACTCGTCTCATTGTTCCCTCCTCAACATGACGCCATGCCTTTCGCCATTCGGGCCTTTTGCCGTCAAGAAGTGGCCCGCGCTTGTGTTTAATTTTTGTATCTCATTGATTATCAATCACTTAGCATAATCAATGGAGCGGGTCTCCCGAATGACGGAGACGCGAATCTGGCCAGGATAGCGCATTTCCTTTTCGATGCGCTCCGCCATTTCCCGCGCCATGATCTGGGCCCGTTCCTCCGTGATGACTTCGGGCTTCACGATGACCCGCAGTTCACGGCCGGCCTGGATGGCGTAGCAGTTGTCCACGCCATCGAAGGACTTGCCGATGGTCTCCAGCTGTTCGAGGCGCTTCAAATACAGTTCCGTGGTTTCGGAGCGGGCTCCGGGGCGGCTGGCGCTCAGCGTGTCGCAAATCTGCACAAGAATGGCCATGAGGCTGGTCTTCTCCACCTCTTCGTGGTGGGCGGCCACCGCATTGATGACGTCTTCATCCTCTCCGGCCCGCTTCAGCAGATCCGCGCCGATGGCCGCATGAGTGCCCTCCACCTCGTGGTCCACCGCCTTGCCGATGTCATGGAGGAGGCCAGCCCGCTTCGCCTTCCGCTCATCCAGTCCCACGGAGGCCGCAATGGCCCCCATCATGGAGGCAACCTCAATGGAATGCATTAACACGTTCTGGGAGAAGCTGTAACGGAATTTCAGCCGGCCCAGGAGGCTGATGATGTTGGGGCGAAGTCGCGTGATGCCCAGCTTGGAGGCCGCTTCCTGCCCCGCCTTCTGGATCTCCGCCTCCACTTCCTTGCGGACCTTGGCCACAATCTCCTCCACGCGGGCCGGATGGATGCGACCATCCGCCAGCAGCCGTTCCATGGTGATGCGGGCAATCTCGCGACGGACAGGATCGAAGCAGGAGATCACCACCGCCTCCGGCGTGTCGTCGATGAGCACATTGACTCCCGTGGCGCTTTCGATGGTGCGGATGTTGCGGCCTTCGCGGCCAATGATGCGTCCCTTCATGTCCTCGTTGGGCAGGGGTATTGTGGAGGTGGTCCGCTCGTAGGCGCAGTCGCCGGAGTAGCGCTGCATGGCATTGACCATGATGGTCTGGGACTCCTCCATTAGATGCTGCTTGTTCTCCTCCTGAAAACGGTGAATCAGCGCGCCGCGCTCCGCCTCAAGGGATTCCTCCAGCCGAGAGAGAAGCAGCTCCCGCGCCTCGTCCTGCGACATGGAGGCCACCCGCTCCAGCTCCGCGATCTGCTGTTCGGAGCGGGCCTGCAGCTGTTCCATCTTCTCCTTCAGGTTCTCCTGCTCCTGATGCAGCTTCCGGTCCCGCGCCTCCAACGCCTCCAGGCGGGAGTCCAGCTGAGCCTGCTTCTTGTCCACATTGTCCTCTTTCGCCGTCAGCCGCTCCTCCAGTTTCTGGAGCTCCTTGCGGCGCTGACGAGTGGACGCCTCAAATTCGTCGCGGGAGCTGATGACCTCCTCCTTCGCCTTGATGCGGGCCTCCTTGATGATGTTCTCCGCCTCAAGATCCGCCTTCTGCTTGATCAGCTCCGCCTCGTCGCGGGTTTTCTTCATGAGCTCTTCGCCCGTCTCGCGATTCTCCACCTCCTCTTTCCGCCGAACCAGCAGCCACACCAACAGCAGCACGTTGACCAGCACGGAAACCCCAATGACAATCGTCTGAGACGCAAACGCAAGGGGAATCGCCCCTTGGAACAATCCACCATTCATGACCAAACTTCCTTTCCCGCCCCATCATGGGCATCATGTCATCCACAACAGACGCACTGTGACTCGGTAATGACATAATCCATTCTCACGTCGTGGGATGAGACGGGCAAGGCCTCCACCAGCTGGACATCGTGGGCGACGCCTATCTTCAGCCCTGTCCCGCCTTCTAGAAGCCGGTCGTAAAACCCTGCGCCCCGCCCAAGGCGGTTGCCGCAGCGGTCAAAGGCCAACGCCGGTACCAGCCAAATCAGCGGGACGTCAAACGTGAAAGGAGGAAAAGATCTGGGAAGGGAAGGGAGCGGTTCCGGAATGCCATGGCGGCCAGGAACCAGCTCGTGAGAAAGGTCGGTCACGCTGGAAAGTCCATAACTTCCTCTGCTCGAATCATATACAGGAAGAAGAAGCTGATGGGCTCCCGAAGAGAGCCATTCCTCAAGCAAGGGCCGGATGTCCGGCTCATGTCCAAAGGGCATGAAGGCGGCCAACGCCATGACTCCGGCGGCCTGCAGCAGCCCCCGAAGCCTGCCGACAATGCACACGCTGTCCCAATTGGCCTGAACCGCCGGCTCGCGCAATGTGTTTCGTAGCCGCCGTCGCCATTCCATTTTGTCTGGACTAGCCCCTTGCATCGACGTTTCTCATGCCCTCGAAACCATGGTGGACACCACCACCTCCGATTTTCCAGATGTGATGTCATTACGTCATCACGTCAACTCATGGCCGCCGAATCGTCCCTCCACATCCCCCTTATGCTGTCAGGCCGCCTTGACCATAAAACCCGCCTGCCGCCTTCGCCAAACCAAAACCACTATATGAATCTGAAGGCTGCAGGGTGCCGAAACCGGCTATTCCATCGGCCGCCATGACGTTTCGGAAGTCCCGAATCATCAAGGGGAAGGAGCGGCAATCAGCCGCCGTCCGCGTATACCATCTCCAAAGGCCACGCAACCACGGGAAGCCCCACCGCCGAAAGGGCCCATGGGATGCCTTCGGCGATGCATTGGACAATGCATGGTCGGATGACCCACAGGAAAAACGGCTTGGAAACCTCCTCATGGAAACTAGGCGCAAAAGATAATAGACGAACATTATTATATAGCCCGAAATCTTCTTTTCAACCAAAGGGGTTCCATTATTCCGAAAAAGCCGCATGGTTCTCCGTTTTGGAGTCAGGCCGCGGAGCCGAAAAGGCGGAAAAACCCATGACGATGTTGGATTATGGAAAAAGATGCCATACAGTAAAACCATGTCCATGGCTTCTGCAAAGTTGGGAGCCCAGAGTTCCCTCCCTTTCCATTCCTATAATATATATATGGTATAGGACGTTGGGGGCAAGTTCAAAAGAATTGCAATTATGGCAATAAAATGAAATCATCAATGCGAATTCTGTCATTTTGGGAGAAGGCCGCGGTTTTGGGGTGGCCGTCATCCGTCGAGGTTGGCAGAATCTGAAAGGACACCATGAAGACGACCGCGCATGCTCAGGCTTTTTCATCGCTTCAGACGAACCACACCGACAAGGGTGTCTACCAGCTGGCCCATCCCTTTCAGCTGGACGTGAGGGGCATTGTCGGCGTCTCCCTGAACATCCGGCGGGTCATGGCAGACCAGCTGGACATTGAAATCGGCTCCGATTTGGCCATTCTCAACGGACTGGACACCGCCCATCCCAAACAGTTCCTTCCTCTTGCCCGTTCGCGAATAATCACGCATCCCGCTACGGGACAGACGCTTATGGCATTGTCATATCCGGTGGCCGTCGGTTTTGTTCCTTTTGGGGCGACTCTTTCGGACGGTTCGCCCCATCCCCATGGGGGCACGGGATTCGGCATCTCCCATGTCAATGCGGTCCCCTGCACGTCAGATGGTTCACTTATCGGTCAGGGGTTGACGGCACGCATTGAGGGGAAAGGCGTGGGCATGGTGGAGCTCCTTCAACTGTCCTATAACGGTTGCGAATTCCGCATTGACTCACGGAACCTGTTGGATTTCAATGACTTGATTCCTGGCTGGCGTTTTGTGGGCATGCCGTTGGGCGGATTTGTCTCCGAAGGCGCCGACGGTCTCTTGGGAGGCATTTGCGCCGCCCCCGCTGATGACCCCAACGCCCTTGGCCGCGCGGGACTGGTCCGCTGGAAGCGCGTGGAGGGAGCATGGCGCGCGGTGGAGTTCGTGCCTGTGGGGCCGTTGGCCTCCTATGAGCCCAGTGTGGTCAGAGACACGGATGGCTCCCTTCTGATGACCGTGCGAGGCTGCCATGAATACAGCGCCCCTGGAAACGCCGAGGCTTTGGCGGAGGCCGCCAACATGAACCACATCCGCGTTTGGCGCTCCACGGACAATGGGGCCTCTTGGAGCCTGATTATCAACGAGAAAGGCAAACGGGTCTGCACCACGGTCTGCATGGGGATGACGGCGGGGGGAAGGCCCTTCGTTGCTGGCGGCCCCTATTGCGCCAAAGACCGCATGGGCCGCGAGATCGGAAAGGATGGCCATTCAGACTGGATGCGGGAATCCATCGTCATGTGGCCCCTCTCCGATGACCGCTCGCGGACATTGGACGCCGTGGTCGTCCGAGACCCCCGCGTGGAATTTCCGCCGCCGATGGAGGGCAGCACCTGGTGGGTGGACCATCCGATAACCGCCTTGCTCACGTTGGACGATGGCCGCCCCCATGCCGTCATCACCTACCGCGTCGCGGATTACCTTGAATTGATGGGAAAGGCATCCCCCACGCCTCTCACAGGCTCCTACATGGAGGAGATTCTCGATTAGGGGACTGACTGGCTGTGTTGAGCGGTCTGCGGACATGGGAGACGCGGATCAAATTTCAGGGGAAGGAGAGGAAAAACCGCCATGGGAGGTTACATTAATGATGTCTCCGGCTGGACATGGGTGAGCCGTCCGCCACAGAAAGGCGTTTCTGTGAGGCTCTGCCCATGGGTCAAGATGCGGAACCGCTAGTCATCACCACGAAGATATGGTGGACACCATGAAGAATCTGACGACATTCGTTTTCAGTTTTGAGAATATGATTAAGGGCGACTTCCTCTATGTGGACAAGACGGAGTATGTCTGGAAGCTGATTTGCGTAAGCAACGAGGGGTATTTTCTGTCGCGGCCGCGGCGTTTCGGAAAGTCGCTGCTCATATCGACCCTGAAGGCGGTCTTTCAAGGGAAGAGGGAGCTGTTCAAGGGGCTTGCGCTCTATGACAAGCCCTACGACTGGGAGACGTATCCCGTTGTCCATCTGAGCTTTGGGGACTACTGCGTCGTCTCGGACCCCGCCAGGGAGCTTCCCGACTATCTGATGAGCAAGATGCGGACGCTGGCGGAAGAGCATGGTGTCAGGCTGACAATGCCGTCCCCCGGCCTTTGCTTCGCGGAGCTGATCGACACCCTTGCCCGGACGAAGCCGGTCGTTATTCTTGTGGACGAGTACGACAAGCCGATCCTCAACAACATCGCGGACCCGAACGTGAAGGAAATCCTGCAGTGCCTCAAGGGCTTCTACAGCGTGCTGAAGGACCGCAACGACAGGGAGCGGCTGCTGTTCATCACGGGCGTGAGCAAGTTCAGCCATGTCTCCCTCTTCTCGGAGCTGAACAACCTGACGGACATCACCCTTTCCGCCGACTACGCGGGGATGCTGGGCTTCTCCGCCGACGAGGTGCGGTCGTATTTCGCGGACTGGCTTCCCGAGGCGGCCATGGCCCACGGCGTTTCGGAGGACGCGCTGATGAAGGAGCTCCTGAATTGGTACGACGGCTACCGCTTCTCCGAAGCCGATCTCCATCTCTGCAACCCCGTGTCGGTGACCACGTTCTTCAAAAACCACTTCAAGTTCTCCAACTATTGGGACAGCACGGGAACGCCCAGCTTCCTGCTGGAGCTGATGAGACGGCGGGCCTACGACCACGAGGCCGCGCTGAGGGGATGGTACGGCGAGGGCGTCTTCGCCGCCTATGAGCTGGACAAGCTGGACATCACGGGGCTGCTCTGGCAGACGGGCTACCTCACCATCAGGGAGGTCCGCCAGGAGATGATGGAAACACGGTACCGCCTGGACTTCCCCGACAGGGAGGTGAAGTGGACCTTCATGAACCGGCTGCTGGAGTTCTACGCCGAAATCGCCAAAGGGAGGACCTCCCCTTTGATTGAGTCTCTCTTCATCGCCGTCCGCGACGACGATGTGGACGGGTTTCTCACCCTGTTCCAGTCCGTGCTGGCGAACATCGACTACAAGTTGCACATCCGTGACGAAAAGTACTATCAGACCATCTTCTTCATCGTCTTCAAGCTGCTTGGCATCTGGATCGAGGCGGAGTCCTGCACGAACCAGGGCCGCATCGACGCCTATGTCCGCACGGCGAGGGCCGTCTACGTCTTCGAGTTCAAATTGGACAAAAACGCCGACGAGGCCCTTGCGCAAATTGTTGACCGCCACTATGTTGAGAAGTTTCAGGGCGGCGGCCTCCCCGTCCGCATGATTGGCGTGAACTTCGACTCCACCAAAGGCCGCATCGACGGTTGGGAGGAAGGGGCGTAAGCAGTTGGAAATTAGGAATTAGGAATTAGAAATTAGGAATTACGAATTACGCAAGATACGATTCAGAACTTATCTGCAACGGCTTTCTTGGTCCATTTTTGTTAAGTGCTTGCCTTTCAATCTTCTAAATGGATATGACAATGCTCAACGATTTGCTTACATTGGTGAAGACGGCGGGATCTGAATTCCGCTCCGCCCCTTTTTGGTCATGGAACGCGAAGCTGGAGCCTGAGGAGCTGCGGCGGCAGATCCGTGTCTTCCACGAGATGGGAATGGGCGGCTTCTTCATGCATTCGCGAGTGGGATTGAACACCCCCTATCTGAGCAAGGATTGGTTCAAATGCATCGACGCCTGCGTGGATGAGGCGAAAAAGCTTGGCATGCAGGCATGGCTCTACGACGAGGACCGCTGGCCCTCCGGTGCGGCGGGCGGCCTTGTCACCTCC
Source organism: Lentisphaeria bacterium (assembly GCA_016288215.1). Taxonomy (GTDB): domain Bacteria; phylum Verrucomicrobiota; class Lentisphaeria; order Oligosphaerales; family Oligosphaeraceae; genus Tb-RUG-64. Next base: position 148,910 of record JAEEYQ010000041.1, read on the forward strand.
AATCCCGCCTATCGCGGCCGCAGCCTGCGGAGCGAACGCGCCGTCAATGCCGCTGATTTGAAAACTATTGCGGCAGAACGACTTGCATGTTTTGTGGCAAAATTCGCAAGGGACGGCGAGACAATCATTTCCGCAAAACGAGTTGCGGAGCTTCCCGCAAAGGCGCCTGCAGGGAAGGAGCTGCTGGTCTTCCATGTCCATGTGATGGAGCCGAACAGCTGGTTCAATGACCAAACCTATGTGGACACGTTGAATCCGGATGCGGTGAAGCAGTTCCTGAAGGTCACCCATGAGGCGTACTGGAAAAAGAATGGTGCGGATTTTGGCGGCGCGATCCCCGGCGTCTTCACTGATGAACCCAACTACAGCCATGCCGTCGGTTCCACGCCGCATGCGGTGCCATGGACCGATCGGCTTCCGGAGCTTTTCCGCAAACGCTTTGGCTATGACCTCCTCGACCATCTTCCCGAACTCGGTTATGATTTCGAAGGCATGGACTTTTCGCGGGCGCGGCATGATTTCTACGAGGAAGTCACCACCCTTTTCGTGGAAAGCTTTGGCAAACTCATCGGCGACTGGTGCGGCGAGCATCACCTCAAATACACGGGACATGTTTTGGAGGAGGACAATCTGTATTCGCAGCGCCATTCCGTCGGCGACGCGATGCGCTTCTACGAGTTTCAGCAGCAGCCGGGCATCGATCTGCTCTGCGAGACCTGGAGCCCCGTGGACACGGCGAAGCAGTGCTCCAGCGTGGCCCATCAGCTTGACAAGCCCGTGCGGCTCTGCGAATGCTACGGTGTGACGGGATGGGACTTCCCCTTCGCGGGGCACAAGGCATTGGGGGACTGGCTCGCCGTACTGGGCATCAATTTCCGCTGCCCCCATCTCGCATGGTACTCCATGGAGGGAGAAGCCAAGCGGGACTATCCCGCCAGCATCTCCTTCCAGTCGCCATGGTATCCCTATTATCCGCTTGTGGAAAACTACTTTGCCCATCAGGCGGCGGCGTTGCGGCCGGGAAGGGAAGTGCGTGACATTTTGGTGGTGCATCCCATTGAATCCGCATGGGGCGCGAAGGCCTTCATGAACAAGTCTGGCCAGAAGCCGCTGAACGCCATCATGATCGATGTGCGCAATCTCTTGCTGGAGAATCATTTGGATTTTGACTACGGCTGCGAGGACCATCTGGCGCGCTTTGGAAGCGTCGTCGGGCAAGGACGTCAGGCACGGCTGCAGGTCGGTGTGGCGTCCTACAAGGTGGTGGTGCTGCCGAAGATGACCACCATCCGCTCCACCACGCTGAAACTGCTGGAGTCCTTTGTGAAAGCCGGCGGCCAAGTCGTCTACATGGAGGCGGCGCCGAAGCATCTGGACGCCGTGGAGTCCGCAAAGCCGGCTGAAGCCTATGCCGCCTTCACGATGGTCACCGCGGAGACGCTGGCGAAAACGGTCGAGCCGCTGGGCCGCCGCGTTTCCATCCGCGCCAGAGGCGAAGGCGAGCTGCCAACGCTTCTCTACATGCTCAAGCAGGGAGAGGACTTCGAGACGCTCTTTGTCTGCAACACTTCCATGCCGCCTTCAGCCGGCTATGTCAACGACAGTCCGAGGCTGCGCGACCGCACTGCCGCCTACGACAAAACCGTCGTCACGCTCAAGAGCCAATTTGCCAACCCGATGGTCTATGAGCTCGACCAAAGGACGGGGGACTGGATGCAGCTGAACGGGAAGGTTCATGCAAATGGAAAGACCGTCCGCATCACCACGCCTTTCACAGTCTTGGAAAGCAGATTGTATCTCATTACCAATCAGAAGATAGCGGATGCGATTCAAGAAAATGACCCCATGGAGAACAGCGTGGTCTTCAATGCGACCTTGCTGCCGCCCTTCGATAAATACATGTTGGACGAACCCAATGCCATGGTCCTTGACCAGGCCATCTATGAAGTGGATGGAAAAGGCGACGGACAGGTTCACTACATCCTCAAGATCGACGATGCGGTGCGCACGCAGATGGGGCAGCGTCCACGTGGCGGCCGCATGGTGCAGCCGTGGGTGACGTCCGCGAACGCGAAGCCCTCTGGAACCGTGCCTCTGAAGCTCACGTATTCCTTTGAAGTGGAAGAACTTCCGCCATCTGATTCGCCGTTTAGCCTTGCCATGGAGCGACCGGATCTCTACACCGTCACGCTAAACGACAAGAAGATTGAAGGCAAGGCGAAGGAGTATTGGGTGGATCCTGCCATTCGCATCCTGCCACTTGAGGTGGCCGATCTTCGCAAGGGACTGAATCTGCTGGTTTTGGAATGCGACTACCATGAACTGCAGCCCGGCCTGGAGGCCATCTATCTTCTCGGAGAATTCGGCGTGAAGGGCACGCGCACCATGACGGCGCTTCCGGACACGCTGCAATGCGGAAATGTGTGTGATCAGGGACTGCCGAACTATTCAGGAAACATCACCTATTACGGCAGCCTCCATCTGAACAAGCCGAAGAAAGGCGAACGCATTATCATGTCCTTCCTCGAGTGGAAGGGGGTGGCTTTGGGCGTGAAAGTGAACAACGGCAAGCTGCATCTGCTCGGTTGGCCACCCTATCGGCTGGACATCACAGACGAGGTTCGGCCAGGCAAGAACAATTTCGAGTTTGTGCTCCTTTCCAGCCGTCGCAATGTCTTCGGCCCCTTCTACGGTTATGACAAGAGTCCCGTTTGGTGCAACTCCGATCGGTTCAAGCTCTTCCAGATCACCGACCGTCAACTGGTTGATGTCGGGCTGGAGATCCGACCGTTCATCTTTTATGTGAAAAATCGTTAACATATTGGTATTAAGATAGTTATGATTTATCTAAGCTGAAAATCTCAGGAGCTGAGGATGGCAAAGGCGGTTGACAAGTATTGGCTCTTCGGAATTCGTCCCCATCAAGACGACACCCTGCTCGATGCGCTCAACGGCCATCCGAAACGCCGCTGCGGCTCGCGGATCACGCCGGCGGAGGGCGCCTTCATGTTGGGCGTGCCCAACCTCATCATGGTCACAGGCGACAATGCGGAGCCAGTCCCCTTCACGTTGGACGCCTATCAGTACTGCGAAAGCTTCCGTCCGCTGAAGCGCGTGGTGTGGAGCTCCTGCGGCAGCGGCGGCTGGCGCAACGGCAATGAAGAGGCCTTCATCTGCGATCTGTCGCACAAGTACAACAACGTGTGCGGCGCCTATCTGGATGATTTCCTCTCGCGCTTCGGAGAGAATCCAGAAGAACATACGGATGAACTACTTGCGTGCATTCAAGACATACGGCGGAAGCTTTCGGGGGCCGCCCGCCCCATGCCCATCTATGTGACCGCCTACATGCATAATCTTGACAAGGTGGCGCCGTCCGTATTGGACTTGCTGGACGTTTTGGTCTTCTGGACATGGCAGTCGAAGGAGCTGCCGCTGCTGCCGTCCCGCTTTGAGACGGCGGAAAAGGCCTGCCCCCGCCATCGGAAGTTCTTGGGCATCTACATGTACGATTTCACCACGCGGGAGGCCGTGGACATGGAGCTGATGAGATTCCAGTGCGACTACGGACTGGAGATGCTGAAGGCCGGCCGCGTCGACGGACTGGTTTTCGAGGCCAATTCCGTCATGGGCATCGGTCTGCCGACAGAAGACTTTCTGCGCGAATGGATTGCCTCAACCCGCGACATCGAGGTGCCGAAGACCGCAGCCAACACCACCCCAAATCCATTCGAACCATGACGGCATGTGGCGGTTTCATCATATCGTATATATAGTATATGGTATAGGAGAATCGTTTTAATCAACCCATCAATCCTTTTTTCATGTGACCATGGAACGACTTTTTCTTCAGACCATTTCCAGATGGCAGGACCATTCGAGCCATCCAAGCCAGACTTTCCCCTCCCTGGTGGCCACGCCGACGGGGCGGCTCATCGCCTCATGGCGTTGCTCCCCCACCAAAGAGGGCATCTGCGACAACCATGTGCTGTTCAGCATCTCCGATGACGGCGGCCGCAGTTGGGGCACCCCGTTCCGTCCCTGCCTTGCGCCTCAATTGGAGGGACGCAAAGGCATTTTCCGCGTGGGCTCCCTCTCCACCATCGGCAATCGGCTGCTGCTCACCTATTGTTGGGTGGACACGAGCCGTCCGGAGCGTCCCTTCTTCCGCGAAGAGAACTCCGGCCTGCTGGACTGCAAGATCTTCCTCTCCGTCTCCGATGACGATGGCGCTACCTGGAGCGAGCCGCGGCTGCTGGACACCTCCCCCTACCACAACCAGCCCACGCCGACCACCGGCCCCATGCTGACGCTGCCTGACGGACGGGTCGCCCTCCAGTTTGAGCTGAACCTGCCCTATGAGTCCACGGAAGTGTGGCGGCATCTTCCCGTGCTGAAATTCTCCCATGATTTGGGGCGGACCTTTGACCATGTGGCCATTCCCGCCAAAGCGGAAGACAACCGCATCTTCTATTGGGACCAACGGCCCATTGTCTTGAGAAGCGGCAAAATCGTGGACTTCTTCTGGACGTGGGATAACGTGAGCAGCTGCTATCACAACATCACCATGAGTGAATCCGATGACGGCGGCCGCAGTTGGTCTCCTGTCCACGACACAGGCATTCCAGGCCAGGCGGGGCCAGGGGTGGAGCTTTCGGACGGACGGCTGGCCGTTCCCGTGGTGGACCGCACGGCGCAGCCCAAAATCGTCCTTCGCCTTTCGGAGGACCAGGGGCGTTCTTTCACGGATGAAGTCCTTGAGCTGAGCGGCACGGTTGTCGATCGGCAGACCGCTGTTCAGGAAGACCGCAACGGCGCCTGGCGGGAAATGACCGCCTTCTCTCTGGGGCTGCCTGCCGCCGTCGCTTCCGGCCATGGCACTGTCAATGTCATTTGGTATGCGGGACTCAACACCGACCAGACGGACATCGAGTTCGCCGAGGCTCGGGTATAGAACATCGCACTTAATTCATAACTAACTGATAATCAATAAGATATATTATATGCTATCATTGCGTGAAAACTATGAGAACCTTGTCTACGCAGGTGTCTTGGGCAAGGTGATTGGTGTTTATTTGGGCCGTCCTTTCGAGGGATGGGACAAAAAGGACATAGAGGAGAAATGGGGTCTTGTGGATCACTATGTCCATGAGGATCAAGGAGTTCCGCTTGTGGTGCCCGATGATGACATCTCCGGCACGCTGACCTTTGTGCGGGCTTTGGAGGACTCCGGCCAATATGCGGACACGCCAGAGGACTTCTATGGCAAGACGTGGCTGAACTACCTTTTGGAGAATAAGACCATCCTCTGGTGGGGCGGCATGGGAAGCTCCACGGAGAACACCGCCTTCCTCCGCCTGAAGGCGGGAATCCCCTCGCCCCGCTCCGGTTCCATGGAGCTCAACGGCAAAACCGTCGCCGAGCAGATTGGCGCCCAAATCTTCATTGACGGATTTGGATTGGTCTGCCCTGGCCAGCCTGCTTTGGCCGCCGCTTTGGCGAAGAACGCGGCGCGGGTTTCCCACGATGGCGAGGCGGTGCATGCCGCCATGGTCGTGGCCGCCATGGAAGCCGCCGCCTTCGAGGAGAAAAACATGGAGACGCTGCTGGACATCGGCGTCTCCGTTGTCCCCAAAGACTGTTTGCTGGCTCAGGTGCACCGCGATGTCCGCCAGTGGTGTCGGGAGGATGGTGACTGGCGCAAAACCTATGAGCGAATTTGCACGACCTACAGCTACGCCCGTTATGGAGGCGGATGCCATGTCATTCCAAATCATGCACTTATGGTGATGGCATGGTCCTATGCCCCTGCGGATTTCCGCCAGGCACTGGCCATTGTCAACACCTGTGGCTGGGACACGGACTGCAATTCCGCCAATGTGGGCTGTCTGATGGCGTTGGTGGTGGGGCTAGAGGGCATTTGCCGTTCCATGGATTTCCGCACGCCCTTTGGCGACCGGATCATTTTGCCTACGGCGGACGGAACGTTGGCGGCCACGGACTGCCTGACCGAAGCCCGCCATGTGGCTCGCATGGGACGGAAAATCATGGGATGGGAGCCGCGTTCCTATCCCCACTGGTTTGATTTCGCCGCGCCAGGCGCCAGTCAGGGCTTCCTGCCGGAGTGGACAGGGCGGGGCGTCCAGCTCGTCCAACTCCCTTCGGACGAGTCAGCCGGCGGCGGACTTCCCTTCCACTACAGTCTTCCCATTGGCGGTCGCGGACGAATCTCCACGCCCCTGTTGCCTCGTAGACAGACTTTCGGCTATGCCATTGTGGGCACTGGGAAGCTTTATCCAGGCATGAAAGTGGTGATGACGTTGGGAAAATGCACAGCGGGCGCCGGCGTCGTGTCTGCTGCCATGTTCCTGAAATACGACCTCCCCAAGGAGGAGGGAAGCCGGTTCTACTCCGCTGTCACGCCGCTGAAGGCCGGCGCCGTCCTTGAGCTGACCGTGCCGGACATGGACGGGCTTCCGCCCATGGACTTGGGCTTGGAGCTTCGCAGCGAGGAGCCTGCCTACGGGACGGGGACCATCGCCCACGTCGACCTTGCGGCGTCCGCGTTCCATTATGGAGTGACCGCCGAACGGCTAAAGGAGCTGGACTTTGCCGGCTGGATCACCAGCCACGAATTTGTGCGCACCGCCTTCAGCGAAGACACGGAAGTGATGGTCTATTTGGGCAAGAACCAAGGCAAGGGCTATGCCTACACGGGAAATCGGCTGTGGGGGGATCAATCCATTGAGGCGAGGCTGTGCTTCCATATGGCTGACCTGGCCGGGCTCATTGCCCGCTTCCAGGGGCTTCAACGTTATGTCTCCCTGACACGGCGCGGTGACCGTCTCGTTCTCGCTCTTGAGAACTATGGCGAAACCATCCTTGCGGAAGCTCCGTGCAATTGGCCGCTGGGAGAGCCCCATCTCCTTAAGCTGGAATGCGTTGGAGATGCCATCAGCGGTTGGTTGGACGGGAAGCGGCTGCTTCAGGCCACTTGTGGCCAGCTCATGTGCGGCGCGGCGGGATTTATGTTCGAAAACAGCCTTTTGGGCTTTCACGACCTGCGCATAGACGGTCGCTGCGCATGGCCAGAGCAGTCTTTGTAACGACTCTATGGCGGTCAAATCTCCTGCGCGAGAAGAAGTTCGCCGCCGCGGAAGACGAGGCAGAGGCGGATGAGGGTCACGGGGCCGTCGGGCCGGAGGCGCCATTCCCGCGCCAGATGGCGGTCGGCGGCGTACTGCTCCAGCTGCGCGGTCGCCTCCGCCAGCAGTTTCCTTTTGGCGACGGCGCTCAGCTTCTCTTTGGAGCTCAGGTACTTGACCTCGATGAGGGCGCCGTATCGGATTTCGGGGAAGAGAGTCAGCATGGGGGCGAGGGCCAGGTCCGCGAAGCCGCAGTTGGCGTTGTGCTCCGTGTGGGGGATCAGGACATTGCTAACAGCGAGCAGGGCGGCCAGCGCGGCCTGCACGGTCTTCTCGCCGTCGAGAAGGTCCCGTGCGCTGATGGTCTCCCGAAGCGACATGGCGGCCAGCTCGACGGCGGGACGCCACGTGCCGCGGATCGCCATGGTTTCCAACGCGTTGGCCAGCTCGGTGGCGCGGGGGTTCACCTGGCAGGCGTCCGCATAGCCGTGGCGCAGGAAGTCCGAGATGAACTGCCGCATGGTCAGGTTCGGGATGACCAGCTCCACGTTCGACAGGCTCGTGTCGCCGATGGTGACCATGCCATAGTAGTAGAGCAGCGAAAGGAAGCTCTCGGGCTTGGTGAGGGTCTCCTCGCGGAAGGAGCGGATGAGCTTCGTGGTGACGCGGCCCTCGGCCACCACGGTCTCCAGGGCGTTGAACTTGCCGTTGAGCCTGCCGTTGGTGATGACCAGATGGCGCAGCTTGTAGTAGTCCGTGCGGAGGTTCTCGTCCACCATCTCGCGGGGGAAGTGGCTTTCGACGCTGCTTCGCCGCAGGAAGCCAAAGAAAAGCGCGGGATTGATGACCTGTAACTCGTTGTCCTCTGAGAAGCGGTAGTGATCGTACCAGTCCGTGACCAAAGAGAAGGCTGTCTCGCGGTCGAGGGGGAACTGGCCGGCGGCGGCATAGTAGTCCAGGCAGGTCCGAATGTCGTCGTGGGTGAAGCCGCAGAGGGTGGACAGTCGGGAGTCCTGCGAGATGTTTTCGGCGATGTTGAATCCGCTGGTCACGTCGTCCAACGTCATGGGCGAGACGCCGGTCAGGAAGATGTTGGTGATTGCCGCGTTCGCCGCCTTCAGCATGGCGAAGAACCCCTTGAAGGAGCCCGTGCCGTGGCAGAGCTCGCGGTAGACCTGCTCGCCGGCCTGGGCCAGCAGCCGGTTGGAGAAGTTGTCGTATTCGTCAATAAGAATGAAGATGCGTGGCGCCTTGACCGGAAGATTCTCCTTTAGAATCTTAAATCCTTCATCGAAAGTGGGTTGCTTCTGGATGAGGTCCGCCACTTGATTCGTGATGTGTTTCCGGTAGCGGTTGACGAAGCCGTCCAGAGTCAGTCGGCAATTCGTCTCGAATTTCTGCTGGATCTCGGCAAGGTTCTCTCCCCGCACCTCCGAAAAGTCGAAGTGCATGATGAGGAACTTGTTCTTGTTGTCCGTGGGGTGTTCATGGAGCCAGGTGCCGCCGAACAGCTCATCGAAGCGATCCGCCGAGTTGATGTCATAGTAGTAATGCATCATACTGATTAGCAATGACTTGCCAAATCTTCGAGGACGCAGGAAGAGCTGATAGTGCAGTTGCTCGAGGGCGGGAAAGAGGAATGTGCGGTCCACGAAATAGGCGTTGCTGTTGCGCAAATTCGCAAAATCGCTGATTCCGTATGGATTGGTCTTGACCGTTTCCGGCATGGCGTTTCTCTCCCTTTATTGACTTATGAATGTCATCCCATATACTATAATGCCTTTGCCGCTTTTTGCTGAAGAATCGCCATCTGTGCTATTGAAAGAGGTATATAGACACGAGTTAAGTATTCTGCCCCTTTGGGGGCTGTGGAGTCATGGGCACGATGGCATGTTTTCAAAACTCCAGCCAATGGAATTTGCGGAGGATGCCAATGAGCCAGATGCCGAAGATGATTAGGGGCAGAATCCATTTGCAGTACCATTGACTCCATTTGGGGAAGCGCAGGCCGCCGCCGGCGTTGACTTCCCGATAGCTCTTCTCCGGTCCCCATCCCTTGCGCCATGTGCAGAAGATCACAATGAGGGCGCTGCCCAGAGGCAGAATATTGTCGCTGACGATAAAGTCCTCCAAATCAAGGACATTGGAACCCTCGTCAAAAGGCTGGAACCGTTGCCACAGATTGAAGCCGAGGACGCAGGGCAGGGAAAGGACGGCCAAAGCGGCTCCCACCAGCCAGGCGGTGTGGCGGCGGCTCCAGTTCCATGTCTCCATGCAGATGGCCATGATGTTCTCCATGACGGCGATGAGGGTGGTCATGGCGGCGATGCTGATGAAGAGGAAGAAGACGGTTCCGAAGAACATGCCGTTGCCCATGGTGAGGAAGACGCGGGGCAGGGTGATGAAGATGAGGGAGGGGCCTGCATCGGGCTGCACACCAAAGGCGAAGCAGCTTGGGAAGATGATGAGTCCGGCGCAGATGGCCACGAAGGTGTCTAGGGCGACGATGATGGCGGATTCCCCCGCCAGGGACTTTTGGCGGTCGCAGTAGCTGCCGAAGATGGCGAGGGAGCCGACGCCGAGGCTCAATGTGAAGAAAGCCTGCGTCATGGCGAGGTGCATGGTCTTCCAGAAGCCGATTTCCATGAGGCGGTTCGTGTCTGGCTGGAACATGAATAGGAGGCCTTCCTTCGCGTTGGGCAGCATGCAGGCTTTGACCACGAGCCAGATCATTAGCAGGAACAGCCCGCCCATCAACGACTTGGTGACTTTTTCGACCCCTTTTTGCAGTCCGGTGGCGCAGACGCCCATCGCCACGACCACGGCGATGAGCATGAAGCAGGTTTGGACGTGCCAGTTGCTGAGAAGTTCGCCGAAGACAGGCGCCACGCCGTCGAGGGAGATGGGCTGCGATGCGGTCAGGATCCGGCTTGGGCAGAGCGCCTGCAGAAAGTTCCATGAATAGAAGAGCAGCCATCCCGTCACCACGGTGTAGAACATCAGCAGAATGAGGTTGCCGACCGTGGCGATGTAGCCGGGGATGTGCCATTTGTGCCCTGGAAGCTCAAGCCGCTTCATGGAGGCCCCCAATGACTGGCGGCCAGCTCGCCCCACGGCCAGTTCAAAGACCATGACGGGATAGCCAAGTATCACAAGGAAAAGCAGATACATAAGAATGAAATAGGCGCCTCCGCCAGCGCCGCACAAATAGGGGAATCGCCAAATGTTCCCCAGGCCGATAGCGCAGCCGGCTGACAATAGCAGGAAGCCCAGACGGGATCCCAGCGTCTCACGCTTGTAATGTGACGACATGGTTTGTCTCTTTATAACATGTTCTTATGCAATGACTTGTGAATTTTATAGGGCTTGTGGTGACGGTAAACCGCCTTCCCATGGGGCGGCGCCTTGCATAATGAGTCATGGATTAGGGGCCGTTTTGCCGAAGGCATTGACCAGCCCTTGCCAGGTGGCCTCGTCGATCTGAATGACGCAGCCATGGCGGAACGCGGGCGGAGGCGTGTCCACTTTCTTCCATGGTCCTTGAGGGCTTTCCGCCTCAAAGGTTTCGTAATGGCGTGCGCCGTAGTCCTCTGCATAGACCCGCCAATGGCCGTTGGGAGCTTTCACGATGGACGGCGCCTCCCGCCAGGTGGGGGTGACGCTGGGCCCCGGGTTCTCGTAAGGCCCCAAGACGCCCCCTTTGGATTTGGCCAGGCGGATGCTCTTTCCCGTGGTCGCGTGTTCCGGCCAGCGTTCATCTTTGAGGATTGCATAGTAGGTTCCATCGAGCTTTCGGAGAATGGTGTCGATGGTGGCCGTTTGGCTGGCGTCGCCGGAGAAGTCGAAAAGGAATTTGGCTTTGGAGAAGCTCTTGAAGTCCTTTGTGAGAATGTAGACTGTGCGCATGGACTCCCACAGGGCCGTGTTTTCCACAAGGCCCTTCTTCGACGCATGCCACGTGATGACATATTGTTGTGTGTCTGGGTCATAGCAGATTTTCGGTGCGCCGAAATAGCCGCCGTCGTTCCGCTGCCCTAGATGGGAGACTTCCATGATGTCGGCGGGAAGCGGCTCCATCTCCCACGTGACCAGGTCTTTGGAATGCCAGTGGATGGGATATGGCACGGGAACGCCCTGACCGAATTTCACGCCGATGGAATGCCACTGGCCATCGCCGCCCTTCGCAATGTCCGGATGGCCTAAATAGTTGGGTAGAACGGACTTGCCATTGTTCAAGGGGGTCCAGGCCAAACCATCTCTGGAGATGGAGTAGTAGAGATGGCCGTAGTTGCTTGGAATCATGTGGGCGAAAAGGTAGCCGCCTTGCTCGTCGGCGTTCGCCGCGCCAGCTGCCAAAAGCATCAGAGCACAGCCCATGCAGACATTGCGTATTTGCATCTTTATTCCTTTCTATGTTGAGGCAGAGTGAATTAGCGCGGGAAAGCCAAATTGTCGATGGCACCCTGATAGTAGGCGTCGGGATAGGCTTTGACCACAAACCGATGGGGGCCGTTCTCGTCCCTCCGAAACCGGTTGACGCCCGTGAGTTTGTCGCTGGAGGCGACCCCGCGGACTTCATCGTATCCGGCCCGTTTCGGAGAGCCGGCGGCGGCCAGCAGAACGGTCATGGGATCCCATGAGGAGCGCCCTTGGCCGGAGCCGTGGGCGACCATGGCCTGCTTCAGAATGTCCTCTTCGGGCAGCAGGGCGCCGCTGATGACGGGGTCGCCGACCTCCCAGCCCAGCAGGGTGATGGGCGTCGGCCACGAAGCGAGCACATGGGAGCCCGCCTCCACCACCAAGCGGTTAGTGCCGTCGTCGCCGCGCAGGTTGTATTCATAACCTTCCTCTTTGTCCCAACGGCCGGCCATCATCCACAGCTCGCCCACGTGGCGGCGGACCAGCTCCAGCCCGTCAAGGGGCGAAATCCCGTCTGGTGGGCTTTGAAGCAGCCGTGCCAGATTTTCCGCAAAGCCAATGGAGATGATGTCCACCTCCTCCGTGGCGGCCGCCAGCAGCCGCCGATACAGCGCCACAGGCTCCTCCGCATCCGCGTTGTTACCGTATTTTGAGGACAATTTGGCCAAAAGGGGCTGATAGGTCGCCTTGGCGCGGGGCTCCGTGGGCCAGTCGCGGACGATGGCCACGGGCACGTCAAGGCCGGAGGCCATGAGAAAGGCGTCCAGAGAGCGGACGCTGTCCGGAAAGCTGGCGTTGATGGAGACGCCCAGCAGGCGGAACACCCCAAGCCGATGGAGATTGGCCAGGAGTCGGGCGGCCACCACGTCGTCGCAGTCCGTGTACCAATCCGTCTCCAAAATGACAGGTCTTGTCTTGTGCGTCATGTGTCTCCTGTTGTCCAAGATGCCGCCGGCTTCGCCTCATGACGGTTCATGGGCGGCGTTGCCGATGCAATGATGAGGGAAAATGTACTTTCGGGGTAATTATTCAGAACCCCACTCCATGTGGACTCTTGACTGTGGCTTAAAATAATGGCGCAATATGATTTTGCTAGTCGCATTCAGTCAAAAAGCCATGGTTGGGATTACTGCAGGACGATGGTTGCGTTGCCCGCGAAGGCGAAGTATCAGGGCGTCTTTCTCGCGGACGGTCTTCTGGCTGCGCCTGTATAGGGTTGCATAATCCGTGTCACTGTCTGCATTGGCCGGTGTTGCGGACGAAGCAGTTCCGCGCTTCCGTGCAAGGCCCCAGCAAGGCCGAACTGTCAATAGCAACACTTTGCTGGAACAGAGCCTGTTTATTTCAAACGCTATATTCCCCAAGAGGGTAGGCAACAATACTTTTCATTTAGAGTCCACTTGAACCACACAGAAATTACAGAAACGTTCAGCCGCATGAGCGGCTGAACGTAGGATTCTTTTTTTGTGAGATAAAAGCCTTGCGAACTGCCGTTTTTGACGGCAGTTCGCATCTGTGTATTCTGTGTATTCTGTGGTCTCAAAACCTACCCTTATGGGGAAAAGCGCGATTTCAACAGATCATTCATTTTTATCAATCTCCTTACCGTTTCCAAAGGCTGAATTCTGAGATCGCAAAATCGGTATTCGGTCTAATCTCATGGGAATAGATTTTCAACTGATAGGATTGATACCGGAACGGACGAATCCGATGAAGTGCCTTATGTCCCAGACTTGTTCCAGTGACAAGAGTATGATAATCTTTTCCGTCGAATCCGCTGATCACGTAGAATTTGACATTCTCTCCGAGGGAAATATCCTCCTTGACACAAATCAAATCGACCGGTCTCTTGTCAGGAACATCAATATTGAAGACGAACTGATTCTTTCCAGATGTCTTTCCGATGAGGTTGCGGAACTGTGCTTTGATCAATTTTCCGGTTTCTTCCAATTGAGCGACATCGGCATCGGGGATGAGTCCCCTGTTGTCAACGACCATTCCGAGCAGAAGGTTGCAGCCGCGGCCCACGCTGACGTAATAACGGTCCAGCAGTTCTTCCGGCGGATAGACCAAACCATCTTCGCCTTTCTGCCAGAACCAGCCGTTCAAATAGGCATGGATCTGATCGCGGCACGGCATATCCGCCTCTCCCGGACACCAATAGCGTCCGTTGAAATCTCCGAAGAATTCCGGAGAATGCGCCCGTTCCTTCATGCCGTCCGAGGAGGATTTTCCGTTGGTGCGTGTAAAGCAGGGAACCGGTGCCACGGCACGTTCATTGCCGATCCAGCGGACACAGATCATCCGGTCTGGATCTCCCTGGAATGCAACCGCATTCGGCTGAAGTTCCAGAGCAAGTTTCGCAATTCTGTCCCCCGCCGCCGCAAGCAGTCCTCCGTCAAACCAGATCTCGAACAGTGGTCCGTAGTTGCTCCAGAGCTCTCTCATCTGTGTCAGCATCATCTCAATATATTTCTCCAGATATTCCGGAGATTTATCTTCCACAGGGGCTCCGTTATTGACTTTCCATTTGTAATTTGCAGGGCAGGAATAGTACAAGCCGGGTAGCAATCCGTATTTTTTGCAGGACGTGATAAAATCCGCCACGATATCACCTTTCCCGTTTTTCCATGGGGAACTTGCAACGCTGTAATCATGTGCCTTGGTCGGCCACAGGGAAAATCCGGTACTGTGTTTTGCCACAAGGATTGCATATTTCGCTCCAAGTTTTTTCGCCGTTTCCACCCACTGATCGGTATTCAGTTGGACTGGGTTGAAACACGCAGGAGACGGCATATGATCCATATCGCCGTACTTCCAGTTCGGTGCAAAAACCTGAATGTCATAATGGATGAGGACTCCAATTTCACAATCTGCCCATTGTAAATGTTGTTTTGCGGGAAGAACGATGTTCATAATGTTCCTTTTTAAGCTGAACCATTCATTTTAGGGTGACCTATTCCATGCTTGTTTACGCACAACTGATGGGACAACCTAATTAGGGTGACCTAATCTCCGCTTATTTGAGTTCAAAATGATGGATATGGAACCCTAAAATGAATGGTTCAGTTTAAGCTGTTTGGTAACTATTTCCTGAATCCGTGTGAACACGGATTCAGGTTAAAATAATGACGCAATATGATTTTGCAAGGCGTATTCAGTCACAAAGCCATGGTTGGGATTACTGCAGGACGATGGGGGTTTTGAATAGTTACCATCGTTTTTTAATAAAAGTGCTTTGTTGTCGTTTGACATGCTATATTTACGTTAATGTATTTTCTTATTAGGCGCAGGCGGGACGCACCGCGCCACCTCCCAAGGAGTAACTATGATTCTCAAACACTGTTTTCCACTAGCCTGCATCGGTATGCTGGCTTTGAACATCGCCTCCGCACAAGAAGAGGCGACAGAACCGCAAGTGCCTCCACGTCTGATAATTGACACACAAGACACCACCATCTGGAACGGCGGCTCGCTGGACACGACCGTTGTCCGCGAAGGCGTTCCCGCCTCAATTCGCTGGGAGCACGCCAAAGCTCCAGCCCTCCGCATCACCGAATTTCCAACGGACTGGACCGGACCACATAACGCCATCGAATTCTGGCTCCATTCCCAAAGCGAAACCCGCTCATCCTTCATGTTCATCGTCGCCTCCGAAAATCCCAACACGGACGGCATGGACTACTATCAGCAGAAACTTACTTTGAATTTCTCCGGCTGGCGAAAATTCACGATTCCGATGAAAAACATGGGCATTGCGCGTGAACCGCTCGGCTGGAATCAAATCACCGCCGTTTATTTCACCGCCGAAGGCTGGGGAAACACGCCTGATCCCAAATCCGTCGTCAATGTCGGCCCGTTCAGTCTTGTATACATATCACCGGCGCATGGTCCGCGCATTAAAGACCAAGAGTTTTTCAATTGCCTGAATCTTGACTATCCAGGCATGAAAGACATCAAAGCCGCCGTCGCGAACAATGACCTCAAAGCGGCTAAAGCCGCTTTTATCAAGCACTTGAAGACACGTGAAAAGCCGCTTTGGTATTTCGATTGGCGGAAATTCAACGATCCGTCCTCCCGCGACCCAAACTATAATCTGACCAACGCAGACAAATATGCGTCCAATCTGCTCGTCTCCTGCGGCATCTGGCATCAATTCGGCGACAAGGTCGAATGGGATATCAATCCGACGGAGCTTAAATACAACGAATGGACATGGCAGCTCTCACGCCATCCATTCTGGACGGAGCTTGGCAGGGCCTATTGGGCGACCGGCGATGAAAAATACGCCAAGGCATTCGTCAGTCAGCTCCGCTCATGGATCATCGACA
>JAEEYQ010000042.1 GCA_016288215.1 Lentisphaeria bacterium
ACGGTGGACAAGACGAAGACGGGCGGCTTGATGCGCCGCCTCTTCTCCTCCTACGCAGGCGGCCCCAACAAGGCGGGCGAACGCAAGTTCCTGCTGGACATGCAGACCGGTGGCATGAAGAAGGAATATCCCCTAATTCGCATGTGGTATGACGGCATGGAAATCGGCTATTTTTTCGATGACTGTCCCGAATGGAAGACTGAGAGACAAGGCAAGCTGGCCATCATCGCCACCTACGACGACGGCGTCATGAAGCTCTACGTGAACGGCAAGCTGGTCGCGGAAGGCGGCGAGGTCGGCCACGGCGAGCTGATCACGCCCATCGGCCCCGTCAATTTTGGCGAAGACTATCCACCCGCCGCCCTCAGCGACGAGCCCTATTTGGGCGAAGTCCATGAAATGGCCGTCATCCCCCGCGTCTTTTCAGCGGAAGAAGTAGCGAAGGCGGCCGCCGAAGGCCTAAAGGCCGTCATTGCCGCAACAGAGAAAGGAGTGCACTACGACATGGCAGGCATGAGTCCCTTCCGTCTCGTCAACCGCCTTGCGCAGGAGCAGGAGCCAATCGTTCTCGCGTCAAAGCAATGGGGCGAGCTCATGCTGCTGCTCAACGCCTCCACCTCCGCCGTCGGCGACATCCGCTGCGAAATCCGCGATGAGCAGAACAATCCCATCTCCGGCTACACGCTGGCGGACGCCATCCCTGCCTTCGGCGACGAGTTGGATCTCGCCATGTCATGGAAGAATGGCGCGGACATCAAGCCCCTGCTCGGCCGCAAAGTCATCCTGCATTTCGTGCTGAAGGACGCGGACATCTATTCCCTCCAATTCGGTCAGCCGGCACCATAGAATAAGCATAACATATTGCATTGGAGTTATTTATGATGAAGTCGTCAATCTTGTGCCTCATGATTTTGAGCGCAGGAGTTGCCATGGCGGACGTGACAAGTGTCGGAACAGTTCGCGATGGCCGTCCGTTAGTGGTGCCACAAGTGCGTCAGCTGACGCCGTCGGAAGGGACCTTTGCGCTTCCCGAAACGCTTGCCGTTGAAGCGCCAAAGGAACTGGATTTGACACCACTGGTGAATGTCTATGCGCAGATGGTGCCGAATGGCAAGGTGGAGCGTGCTACAGAGGAGGCACTGTGCCGTTTCGAACTGACGACGACGGATGTTCCCGAATCGCCAGAGGGCTATCGGCTGAAGATCACAGAGAAGGGCCTGTCAGTGGCGGCGCGCGATGTGCATGGCCTACATAACGGCATGCAAACGCTTGGCTGGCTTATCCGTAACAGACTGAAGCAGAATGAATTACAGAACTGCGCCATCGATGACTGGCCAGATCTGAAGATGCGTGGACTCTATCTGCAATTGCATTCCATCACTTCCTCTCAAGTGGAGCGCATCTGCCATGTCATCGATGTCCTCAGCATTTTGAAATACAACACTTTGTTGATCAGCTTCGACAGCAATTTCCCCTTTACCGGCCTCCCGTTCACCGGACGTGAGAAACCGCCGCTGAGCCGTAAGGACGTTGATGCGATCCTCGCGGCGGCGCGGCGCAACCACATGGAGGTGATTCCATGCGTCCAGCTGGTCAGCCATACCGCTTGGATGAAATCCCATCGCGACTGGGCAAACCTGCGTGAGGGGAACAATGACCATGGCTACTGCCTCTCGAATCCAGATGTGCAGCCAGTTATTGAGCAGCTGGTGCGCGACGTCCTTGACGTGTTTCAGCCGCGTTATTTCCACATCGGTCTAGATGAGTATGAACAGGGCGGCCTTCCGGCATGCCCAAAATGCAAGTCAGGGAATCTTGAAGAGCTGATACTCAACCATTTACGACCGATTTTGGCGATGTTCGCCGAACGCGGTGTCACCCCTATCATCTTTCAGGACCAGTTCTTCGGCTTCGGCGAGCCCACCCTCCAGCGTGGCCTTCCCATCAAAAATCTGCCAGAGAAGCTTGGCCAGGACATTATCATCAACTCATGGGAGTACTGGCACTTCCCATCCGACGCACGGGCCAAGGAGATTCGCGCAAGGGGCTTCAACAGGCTGCTCTACATGTCCTTCGCCATCTCTGCGGACAACTGCCAAAATCTCCCCAAAGTCGCCCTTCGCACGGGTGCCCTTGGCAATATCGTTGCCTATTGGAGCATGATGCCGGCCACCATGTCCGCTCCGGATTGGCCTTTTTCGGAATTTTACCCCTCCTTCATCGCCAACGCAAATTACTGCTGGAATGCCAATGACATCGAATTCAGCAGCATTCCCATTGACAGTGCACAGCTGTTTATGGAACTTCTGGACGGCAAGCCGGAACGCGCCTTCCGTGGAAAAGCGAGCCGTGTCCCGCTGGACGGCGTCCTAAATCGCGCATTCGCAAATGATTCCGTATTTCCGAAACTCGATGGCAAAACCACGGCCGAGATGCGGCGCCTGGCCGCCGCCGACCCTGCGGACTTCGACCTCCGCATGGGCGAGAACGGAGCGCCGCTGGCCGTCGTCCTTTCCGGAACAGAATATGATGGTTTTGCGACGGAACCAGCGACGATTCCCGTCGGCACGAAAGCCACTGGCGCGAGCTTCCTTATGACGGCGGCCATGTACAACAAATTCCTGCTGGCCACCAGCGTCTATGCAATCAAGCGCGTCAACGTGGGGACGTTGCGTATCGTCTATGCCGATGGACAGACGGAGGAAATCCCGCTGACCACTCAGCGCACCATCAACGACTGGAACAGCTATTTGGCAGGAAACTCCTGCCGTGTCGTCCTGCGCGGCAACGATCGCAATGGCGCAATCTTCAGCCTGTATGCGATTGACTGGCGCAATCCACGTCCGGAGGAGGAAATCCGCGAGATCGTGTTGACATCCAATGCGGATAGCTTCTTTGCTCCTGCCCTCTTCGCCGTCTCCCTCTCTGACGCCGCCCAGCCGCCGGTCGGCGCCGACGGCCCGATGTCGATTGCGCCGCCACCCCACCGCACAGAATTTAAGGCGGAGACTGCCGTTGGCTTCCAAGACGGGCTGCCAGAAGGCATAAAAGCAACGGGCTCAGGCACCAAGGATTTCAAAATCAAGCTTGCCCATGATACCCAGCGGGGCAATGTGCTGGAAATGTCCATGGCCGCATGCGAATCATATCTCGCACGGCCTCTTGTGGATTTGCCGCTTAAGAATCCTCAGGAGTTCGAAAGCGTGTCCTTTGACATTCGAATCAGCAATCCCCAAGCCGTCTTCCGTCCGGACTTCTACCTCATGGACTCGCCGATAGCCCACGAACTCGGCGACATCGGCTTTTTCCTTGAAACCGATGACCAATGGCATACCGTCTGCATTCCAAGACAGCGTTTCCCAAACGCCGCCGGCGGGCTGACTCCAGAGACGGCGGCGATCATGAGCCTTCGCTTCTTCATGCATCAATGGCCCACGCCGGTGACCATGCAAATCAGTGACATCAAATATCTTAACGGAGTTTTACCAAGCCGAGTCAACATAACCCGACCCGTGAAATGACCTCACGCGAGGTTGCTTCTTTCCCCTTGGGGTTCATTCCAGAACAACGTCCGTGATTTCAAAGGTCACCGCCTTTCGCGGGAAGCCGGCGGCGCGATTGCGGCCGTTGTAGAGGATGATTTCGCGGCGGATGTCCTTGATGTCGTAGTCTTTCCCCACGAGAATGAAATCCGTGTGGAGATTAGCGCGGACATGGATCCATTTTCCTTGCGAGCGGCCCAAGTCCACGCTGAACATGCGATTGGCAAGATGCTCCGCCTGCGGCAGGGTGATGTCCACCATCCCTGAGTCTAAACTCCTGATCCAGAATGACATATAGTCGTAGTTATTGTCCATGAGATGCTTCATGTCCGGCTTGCAGAAGAGGATGGCGGCGGGGTAGCCGTTGCCCCGCGTGGCGGGAAAGACAATTCGGGTGGCGAAGGGGCCAGGGCCGCCATCCGAAAGGGGAACGATGGCGGCGGTGCCCACATCGCCGCCTTCGTCGGAGGCGCAACCCACCGTTAGGGAGCCGTCGGAGGCGGGCCATAGCGGCAAGGGGGCGGGATGAACACGCTCGGCCGTCAGCCCGATCAGCACAGGCACGGCGGTGCTGTCGCCATCGCGGAGGAAATCCACGGCGGTGATGGCCTTTTCGGGCGCGGGATTCTCCCATCGCATGACGAAGCAGCCAACCCGCTTGCCCGCCGTGTTCACGCCAACCAACGCAGGCAGGGCATGGGAAAGGGGCATGGGATTGAGCCAGTCCGCCACATGAAGCTGCCCCCTCACAGGAATCTGTGCCGTTTGACCGTCTTCATAGTGGATGCGATAGCAGGCGATGGGGCCCACGGTATCCCCATGAATAGCGGTGTGCAACATATATAACGCCGTGCATTTCAAGTTGATAGGTATGTCCGTGATGGCTGACGCCCCCCACGGCACATCACGACCGGCCAGCATGGCGCAGTCGCGGCCGCCGTTCTGCGCTGGGTCGATGATGGTGAAGGGGATGCCCGCCGCCTCCACATCGCCCAGGGGCATGCAACGGTAATCATTGTCACCCAACGACATCCATCCGTTTTCGCCATCAAAGGCACGGTTGACGGCATGGCGCAGATCTATTTTTGCAGCTCGTTCTGATGCAATAGGATATGAAGCAACAGGCTGACCGGTGACCGTCCGTGCGTCCACATAGAGGTCATGGTCTTCCAACATGTAGGCCAGCACATTCCGCAGATAGCGGCTGGCGGCGCCGTTGACGCCCCACAGCGCAAGCGCCTCCAATTGGGAGAACAGCACACGGCCGTTCCCCTCCTTGCCTTCGGCAATGGCGGCGCCAAAGGAGCGGTCATCCAGGAAACGCCCTCTGGCGGCCAACGCGGTGCTCTCCAGCGGGGTGATGACATTGACGACCACATTGCCGTCCCGATTCTCCGCCCATACATCCAAATCACTCTGGCTCAATGCATTAAATATGGGATGCCTTTCGACGATGATTTCCGCCAGCGTGTTGGCGTGGGCTTCCACGACATATTCAGAGAACACGGGCATGGTTCCCGCCTCCTGCTCAAGGACAAGAAGCCGTCCGCCATGGCCGCTGACCCAGCCCCGCAACAGCGTTTCCATGCCTTCGGGGAACTGAGGGCACGGCGGAATGATGGCATAGCGGTAGTCGGCCAGCGAGGTGTCTTCCGTCAGCGGCCGCCACGGCACGCGCAGTGCCTCCAAAAGGGTCTTGACCCGCTGGTCTTCGGAAGGTATAAGCAACACAGGGGACGTGACTTGCAGCGGTGTCGCCACCGTCTCCGCCCGATGGAGTCTCACCGCATAGCCGTTGCGGTAATTTTGTTCCCGTCCGTTGGAAAAGACGGTGAGACGCAGCTCCGCATCCCCCTCCGCCACATCCGGCAGCTGCAATGTGAAGGGGACGTATTGGCGCTGGCCGGCGGGGACGGTGCCCAAATTCACCATCCCCAAAGGAATAGACTGTCCCTGGCTGACAAGGTCAATGCGGATTTCCGCCGCCTCTAGGTCCTTTTGACCCTGATTGAGCAGATAGGCCTGCAACTCGCGGCGCCCCGGACAGAGGAACTGAAGTGGCGCGGTGTGATTGTCCTCCGGAAGCTGGAGGCCCGGATAGCAGTCCTGAAACCACCGCTTAGCCTGCTCCATGTCCGTGCGGCCCATCCACGTGCCAAAGCCTGCGATGCGGCGGTCGTGCCTCGCCATTTCAATGACACGAGTCCCATTGAGCCGCTGAATGTAGTCCATGCCACGTTGGGGGTCCAGCGCCGCCTTGACGCCAATGGCTCCGGAGTAACCTTGGGGACCAGGGGCGCCCCAGTTGTAGCGACGGTTCAGAATGGAGACGTAGGCATCCACATCGCCATGGACATAATTGGCGTCCGGCTCCAGTCCCCATCCGCCGCCGATGGATTCGGAGATGACGATGGGTTTGGTGATTGTGCCTTTCTCTCCAAATACTTGGGCGGCAAGACGATACAAATAATTGAAATCCGCATCCCATTGCAGGGTCGGCTTGGTGATTCCCGTATAGATATGGAAATCAACGACATCGGTATCCAGCCGAGTCGGTCCGTAGGCGCCCACGTTGCCGCAGCCCGCAAAGGTCACCACAGGACGTCTTTGGCGGTCCAGCTGCCGGACCAGCGCGGTTTGGTTGTCCAGATGTCGTTGGATGTTTTCGTCGTTTCGGTGGACGATCTCATTGCCCAGCAACCACATGACGACGCAGGGGTGGTTGTGGTCCCGCCGAATGAAATCCTCCAGTTCGGACAAAGAGGCGGGAATGAACACTGCGGGGTCGATTTTCCGCGAGAAGGCCATGGCCCATTCATCGTAGATCATCATGCCATATTCGTCCGCCCAATCGTAGAGGCGGGGGGTCGTCGGCTGATGGGCTGTGCGTAAGATATTGAATCCCAATCGTTTAAATCCTGCAATGCGCTGTTGGGGGTCACCGCGGTCTCCACTGAAGATGATGGATTGGGCTGTCTCCAGCCGAAGGTAGACAGGCTTTCCGTTCAGCCGAAACTCCTGCCCTTCAATGGTGAAGTCACGGAAGCCGATGCGCTCCATGCGCAGCGCCTGAATCTCCCCCTTGCGACGGAAACTCATGGTGCAAAAATACAGATTGGGATGCTCCGTGTCCCAACATTTGGGGTTCGGATGCACCAGCGTCAACGTCCCCCGATTGTGTCCCTTTTGCAACGTAACTTTCTGGAAATCAATCCCTTGTGCAGGCGGCTCCCCTTGTTCAGCCAATGAGAGGGCAAGGTTTGGCGTGACCGTAAGTTCCTGCGGCCCGTCGTTGATGACGTCGTATTCCACGACGACTTGGCCGTTGGCGCGGGCGGTCACGAACATCTCCTTCACCTGAAGCGGAGGAGCGTCCTGTCGCAGCCAAACCTGATCCCAAATTCCGCCCTTGATGGCGTTGTCCGACCAGGCGCAGCCGTAGACATGACGGTCGATGGAGTCGTGGGGCTCCCGGTCGGCCAACACGCGAAGAGCGACCGTATTGACACCCGGATATACAAATGCCGTGATGTCAGGCTGATAGGTATGAAAATCCCCATGGTGATGCCCCACGAACTGGCCATTGACATAGAGATTGGCCTCATAGCCAATGGCGTGAAACTCCAGTTGGACGCGGCCCTGAATGACATCCGGCAGGCGGAGGGTCGTCCGATACCATCCCTTGCAGTAGGGATTTTCAATGCGCTGATGGACCTCGCCGCCCTTCTCCGAGGTCTTGTCAATGTAGCGGAAGACCTTGGCATAGGCCCATCTCTCTGTGGTCCACCAGTTTGTGGGGACCTTGATGTCCTCCCATCCACGGTCGTCCGTGTCCACCGCCGCTCGCCACAGTTCCTCTGCCGGCGTCTCCGATGGGAAGGGCGTCTTCGCCGTCTCGAGGCCGGAGAACTTCCATGTGCCGGCCAAAGAGCTTCGCCGCAGCATGGCTCCCGCCTGCACAA